>DYFC01000009.1 GCA_020725385.1 Nitrospira japonica
AAATAAATTTTTGAGCAATGTCTGCATTATTTGGGTTATCTATTTTCAATCCTACCATTTTTCATATATATAATCCTTTCTGCCATCAAAGCAACAGAAGGATTATGTGTTGTTATAAGCAAGGTTATTGATTTTTCCTGACATAAATCAAGCATATAATCCATAACCATTTTGCCCGTATCAACATCAAGATTACCTGTAGGTTCATCAGCAAGAATTATTTTGGGATCATTTGCAAGAGCTCTCGCAACAGCAGCCCTTTGCCTCTCACCTCCTGATACCTTAGTAGGGAAAAAGTTTGCCCTATCCGAAAGCCCCATAGAATTAAGTATCTCCAGTGCTTTTTCATGTCTTACTTTTTTTGAAATTTCTAAAGAATACATCGGCAATTCTACATTTTCAATCAAAGTCATTGTTGGAATAAGATAATGGAATTGAAAAACAAAACCTATTGTTTTTGCTCTAAAATCATGCAAAGGATGAAACCCGGAGATGTTTTCTCCTTCAATAAAAACCTCTCCTGATGTTGGAGTTTCAAGAGTCCCGATAATATTAAGAAGAGTGCTTTTACCACACCCGGAAGGCCCTGAAATTGCAACAACTTCACCTTTTTTTATCTCAAAAGAGACCCCGTTAAGTGCAATTGTCAATCCATTGTCAAAAACTTTCCTGACTTCTTTAACTATTATCATAATGCTTATATTGATAGATCTCCTGTCTAACAGTACGGCTTAAAGGTATTACCATAATATTTTGAATGAAGTTATATAAAAAAATAGCTAATATCCCTGCAAAAATATAATAGAATTTAAGAATTATAGTTCCATGTATTAGACCAAATATTAAAGGGCTCTCATTTGTTACCTGCCTGATTTCAAATACATAATATCCAAAATATTCAACAATAATCAGAGTGGCAAAATAAATTATCCATGTTATCAATATCCTCTTATATAAATTGGTAAAAATATTCCCGAGTAATTTATAAATCTTTATAGTTAAAAAAAGTCCTACACTCCAAAGTAAAAAAGCAAGCCAGTTTATAAAAGGTGAATTAAAAAATTCAACATTATAGCGATAGCCATAATAACCCACCCATATAAATGACACCGAACATGACAGGATAGCTTCAATTGATTTCAAAGGGGTTAATATAAAAGGTCTGGCTATTTTGAAAAATGATGGTAAAAACTGCATAATTAATCCTCCTAAAAAACCTATGAATATATCGGTAATCTGGTCTGGAATAGTTTCAGGATTAAAAACTTTTATTGAAAAATATATAAAAGATATTTCTATAATTTCCCATCCTATTAAAATAGACATGAGAATAAAAAATGGGTGCTTGTAATTATAACGTTTAAAAATGAAAATAATTATAAAACCATTGATTAAATGTACAAATGACCAGTAATCTACAAAAAAATAATCTGTACTGAAAATAATTGTATATAACGGAGCAGTTATTTTATTAATGAAATAATAAATTTCTTTTAACATTAGACTCGTCTATTCATACCTTAAAGCTTCTGCAGGAGATATTTTTGATAAAATATATGCTGGTGATAAAGAACTTATTAACCCGCATACTAATGATATTAAAACTCCCACAAATGCAACTTTTAAAGATATATTTGCAGGTATCCAGCTTAAACTAATACCTGAATAATTTACTAAAGAATAAAGAGTTAGAAAGCTTATAAAAATACCGATTAAACTTCCTGATAAACATATTATAACAGCTTCGGTAATTAAGGTCTTATAAATCATGAGACGGCTCCAGCCTACAGCAAGCATAATGCCTATTTCCTTAATTCTTTCTGAGATAGACATAATCATTGTATTCATTACAAGCAGACAACAAGAAAAAATAGTGATTACTGAAATTAACCAGACAAAAGCATCAATCATTTTAAATAATTCTGAATTCCCGCTGTAATCAATGCTTCGTATTCCTGTTAAATGAGGAAATTCTTTATTTACAGCCTCTACTATTTTTTCAGTATTGAATCCTTTTTCTAACTGTAGAAAAGCCATATTAACATAATCATCCCTTTTTAAGAGTCTTTGGGCATCTTTTATATTTAATATTGCTCCATTATCTAAAAAATTACTTCCGGAATAGAATATCCCGGAAATTGTATATGAATCATCATCGGAAAGAAATATTTTATCCCCTGTCCTATAGCTGAGTCTCTTAGCTATCGCTATTCCAAGCAGAAGTTCTTTTTTATCAGGCTCAAATAGTTTCCCATCTGTAAGGTTTATTTTACTTGCAAAAGTCTTAATAGAAGATGCTCCAATAATAGGGAAATAACTATTCCAGGAAGTCCTTATAGCTCCCATGACTAAAGAATATACTTCTTTTATTCCATTTATTTTTTTTAATCTCTCTAAATCCAACACAGCAATTCTTGACATTATTAGTGAGTCAGCACTCTTTGGTTGAATAATAATATCAACAGAATATTGCATAACAATGTTTCTAAATTGTGTTTTCAGTCCAGAGCTTATAGACAATAAAGAAACAAAAACAGATATAGCTACAGAAATTCCCAGAAATGTTAGAAAATTTCTTAATTTGCGTCTGAAGATATTACGAATAGCAATCTGTAAGTTATTCTCATAAAAACCGGCTTTTGGCATACAGATAATTATAACAGAATAACATATACGCTTAAACGTTTCTATAATTTATTAATATTTTTTATATTTAATTAATTAGGTAGTAAATTTGTTTTTAAAATGTTATGTTATAGCAAGTTACACATAATTAGATTATTCCCTTAATGTGTTCAATTTGTTGAATAAAGGGGGTGAACTTTAAAATTTAGGACAAAAAAATAGGGAGAACAGGTTCAGTATTTGTATTCTATAATTAAAAGGAGGGATAAAAATTATGAAAAAAATTATATTAATCTCAATTATTGTACTGACAATTTTTGCAGTAACAGTTCCTGCCAACGCAACTTCCAGTTATGGCAACAGCATTTCCGGGAAAATTTATGATATTTATGGAAAATTAACCGTGAGCATAAACATAAAAGATTATATTTCTTTGTCTGTTACTTTGCCAAAAGTTGAAAAATACCGGGAATTTTTCGGTTTCCACAGTTCGGGTTATTTTGTTGACTTATTACTTAACACAGCTTTTAGCAGTGATTATGGTTCATATATAGAACCGCCAACATGGCAACAAAACGGAAACAATTTTATTGTTGATCTCACAAGCCTTGTAAGTGATATTGATTACATGTTAAATCAATATGTTGAAGTTAATGGCAGTCCAACAAAATCACCCTATATAACCGGAAAAGTTGGCTCGAATGCCAATAGTATTAGCGGTAAATTAGCACTTGGCTGGAATGTTTCAACTAATGTAGAAGAACTTGGCACTGTAAGTGGCACAATAACAATAACAATGACATATAAAGGTTATCCATCTACTTACTATGACTGGCAAGCAGCAAAAGACAAATCAACATCATTAAGAGGAGCTATTAAAAGAACTTTAGACCAGGCGCTTTCAACACTTCCTAAAAAGGTAAACAATTCAAAAGTAAAAAAATAGACTTATTTTCTATTGTTTCAAAGCGGGTGTAGAATATACATCCGCTTTTTTTTGAATATTTCCATGTATGTAATAATATTTACTATTCTTTCCTTATTGGTTTTGCCTAACAATTTATTTGCATGGGGTTCGGCGACACATGCTTATATTGCCAAACAATTATGCGAAGAGGGTTCAGAGCCTTTGTTGATTTACGGCTCTGTTATTCCTGATTTTTTTAATCAGGAGCACAATTCTGTTTATTATGATCAAATTGCAAAAATTACCCATTACAAACTTGAAAAAATTAAAAAAGAATCGAATAAAAGAAAATTATTTGAATTTTCATTGGGCTATTTAAGCCATAATGAAAAATGGGGTGCTGATTTAACCGCACATAAGAAAGCCCGTACAATTTACAAAAAAGGGTATGTGGCAGAAAAAAGCAATATTATAGGCTCTAAAATAAGAACCGAACTCGAAAAAAATTTTGCCAATCAGGGAGTTTTATTCCCTTTCATTCTTGCAAATGCTCTTTCTTCTGAAATAGCACATCCTTTAATTGAGATTGCTGTTGATTTAGAGATAAAAACTTATGAAGATACATCCATTGGAAGCGATTTAATTTCTTCCGCTATTAACAGAAGAGATGACCTTCCGGATATTCTTGTCTCTGCATATGCAGGTGATCTGTCAAAGAAATATAAGATACCAAAAACTGAAGTTATGGATATTATTAAAAATGCAGAGAATAATTTCCGTGAAGCTATAATTAAATATGGTGTGATTTTAAATTATGATTACGACCTGACGATTGATTTATTAGCCAAAGAAGGGACTGATTTAATCAATTATTTCTTAGAATCAAGTTCTTACAAAGGCTGTTCAATAACTCCGGAGATTATGAAAAAATTCATTAACTTTGCTATTGATGAAACAAAAAATGATTATCAAAAAGAAATTTCTGAAACTATAAAATATCTAAATAAACGCCGTGAAATAAAACAACTCTGTAAGAAAATCCAAAAGCAAAGATAGATTTATCCCGGTGGCCAGTGCATCAAACGTCCGCCAAGCACATGTAGATGAATATGAAATACTGTCTGTCCGGATTCTCTGTTACAGTTCATAACAAGCCTAAAACCCCTCTCTGCCACACCTTTTTGTTTAGCAATGATATTTGCAATATTGAATAGTTTTCCTATAAGGCTATAATCTTCCTCTTTAATATCAAGGCTTGTTGAAATATGCTTTTTAGGTACAACAAGAACATGAATAGGAGACTGAGGATTAATGTCTTCAAATGCAATCGCGTCATTGTCTTCATATAAGATTTTAGCAGGTTTTTTCTTCTCAACTATATCACAGAACAAGCATCCCATTAAAGTTCACCTCTAAAAATTTTTAGTAGAATTATACTCCATTCAACCAGAAAAATATAGTTAGCCGCTATAAGAATTCTAACATGCACAAAGTGCTAATCCAAAAAATGCAATTTAAATAACTTATATTAACTGTCCTACTTTGTCTGCTTTATAGTATGTGTTTTCTTGCTGTTTTCAATTGAAGTTATTATTATCTTTCCGGCTCTGTTCTTAGCATCAG
>DYFC01000010.1 GCA_020725385.1 Nitrospira japonica
TTCGATACCTTAGTGTACGTTTAAAGATGATTTACCATAAACCTTTTTATTCATCACCAATAAATATCTTTTAATATAAAAATCATCGAGTTAAATAAATTTTTGAGCAATATCTGCATTATTTGAGATTATTTAATTTCAAGTGCCGAGAAAAAATATGGTATCTCATATGATGCAGATTCTTTTGAATCCGAGCCATGTACAATATTATGTTCTATATCAGAAGCAAAATCTGCTCTTATGGTTCCCGGTGCAGCATCTTTTGGATTTGTAGCACCCATTATTTCTCTAACTTTAGTTATAGCACTTTCTCCTTCAATAACCATGACAACAACAGGTCCTTCGGACATAAATGAAGTAAGGCTTTCGTAAAAAGGTCTTTCTTTATGAACTATATAGAATCCTTTTGCATCTTCCCTGGACATTTTAATCATTTTTAGAGCCGCAATTCTAAGACCTTTTTCTTCAAATCTTTTTATTACCTCACCAATAATATTCTTTTTTACACCATCAGGTTTTATGATTGACAATGTTCTTTCCATCTTTCCTCCATTAAATTTAATTCTTAAATAAAATTCTAATAAAAATATATTTATGAAAGCCAATACCCCCCTCTTATAAGGGGGAATTTATTG
Organism: Nitrospira japonica; assembly: GCA_020725385.1. GTDB lineage: Bacteria > Nitrospirota > Thermodesulfovibrionia > Thermodesulfovibrionales > SM23-35 > DYFC01. The sequence goes on from DYFC01000010.1 coordinate 636, forward strand.
AAGTATCCACTTTATTAAGTTGGATACTATAGGTAAAACCAAAAAATGTAGACATTGCTCAAATACCGCAAAACGCAAAAAGTAAATTATGAACTGTCAATTCGTCATTCTCTGGCTTGACCAGAGAATCCAGAAAACTTAAAAAACTGGATTCCCCGATCGAGTCGGGGAATGACGTTAAAACTTTTTACCGTGTCCGTTTTTTAATACGTATAGCGAACAGCGTATCACGGATTACAAATAATGAATTTCGTAATATGTGCATTATGTTAACTGCATTTTTGGGTCAACCCTCTTATTTCCCCGTTTCTAAAGGTGTTATGTGGTTGTTATTCCCAAACTTGCCTGCCAGCCATTTTTATATTAATTTTTCTACAAGTTTTCTGACAGAAGCACAGGATTTCTTAAATTGTGCTTTTTCTTCTTTTGTAAGTCTAACTTCTATAACTTTTTCGACACCTTCTTTTCCTAAAATAACCGGCACTCCCATATATAAATCTTTTACTCCATATTCACCATTAAGATAGGCCGCACAGGGAAGGGTTCTTCTTTCATCAAGCAATATACTTTTTACCATCTGAAAAGTTGAGGCTGCCGGCGCATAATAAGCGCTTCCTGTTCTTAGAAGAGAAACTATTTCTGCACCACCATTTCTCGTCCTTTCTATGAGCTTCTCAATCTTTTTCTTGGGCATTAACTCTGTGATAGAAACGCCTTTTACTGTTGAAAATCTTGGCATAGGAACCATATCATCGCCATGTCCACCAAAAACAAGAGCTTCGACATCTTCAGGTGAAACTTTTAATTCAAAGGATATAAAAGTTCTCAATCTTGCTGCATCAAGAATTCCACCCATACCCATAACTTTCTTACAAGAAAACTCTGTTGTTTTCCATGCAAGCTGTGCCATTACATCCATTGGATTGGTTACGATGATCAATATACAGTGAGGAGATGTCTTTGCAATTTCTGCGCTTACATTTCTGATAATCTTTGCGTTTGCTTCGAGCAGATCACTCCTTGACATTCCGGGTTTTCGCGCAAGTCCTGCTGTAACTACAACAATATCAGATGACACTGTATCTTCGTAATTGTTTGTTCCTATTACAATAGATGACGAACCCCATAAAGGACATGCTTCTGCAATATCCAGAGCCTTACCTTGCGGCATACCTTCAACAACATCAAATAGTACAACATCAGCAAATCCTGACTGCGCAATCAACTGTGCTGTTGTTGCCCCTACATTCCCTGCACCAATAATAGATACTTTTTTCTTCATAGAAATCAAATTATAAAAGAAATTGAAATATTAAGGCAACATCATTCTTCTCAACCACAAGAATAAATTCGAAATAATCAATAAAAATTGTTTTTTATAATAAAGATGTTGCGAGAAAATTTATTTTTGGATTAACTGATTTGGATTAAGACTCAATCAATGAATTAATTCTGATTAAATAATTCCCTGCTTAAGAATATCATGGAGGTGAATAATACCTATTGGCCGGTTATCATTATCAGGAACTATTAAAGCTGTTATTGATTTGCTCTCCATTATTGAAAGAGCTTTCGCGGCAAGTTCATCCTGAGGGATAGTTTTTGGATTTTTTGTCATAATTTCCTCGGTTCGCATTTCAAACAGTTTCCCAGCATATTTTTCTAACCCTCTCCTTACATCTCCGTCAGTAATAACTCCTGCAATTTTACCACTATTATCAAGTACTATGGCATGGCCGAGCCTTTTCGATGATATTTCTATTAGAGCTTTTGAAACAGGGGTATCAGATGATACTAGAGGAAGTTCTGAACCTATATGCATTAAATCTTTTACTTTTATAAAAAACTTTTTGCCAAGATTCCCGCCCGGATGGAAAAAAGCAAAATCCTGCTCGCTGATTCCACGTTTTACAAGTAATGATACAGCAATCGCATCTCCCATTGCCATTGTTGCTGTAGTAGATGCAGTCGGTACTATTCCCATCGGACAGGCTTCTTCTCTTACAGAAACATCGATTGCAATATCAGAAAGTTTTGCAAGAGTCGAATTGATATTCCCTGTCATTGATATTAAACTAATATTGAATCTTTTAAGAAAAGGGATAAGATTTACTATCTCTTCTGTTTCTCCACTATTTGAGATAGCTATAACAATATCTCTTTCGGTAACCATGCCGAGGTCACCATGACTTGCCTCTGCGGGATGAAGAAAAAATGATGGTGTTCCGGTTGAAGCAAGTGTTGCAGCAATTTTTTTACCTACAAGTCCTGACTTGCCCATTCCTGTAACTACAACTCTTCCTTTGCAGTTTAATATCATATTGACAGCTTCGTTAAAACTGTTATTTATCCTGTCAACCAAAGCTTCGACCGCATTTGCCTCTGTCTTTAAAACATTTCTTGCAATATCAATTATATTTGCATTTGGATTCATGTGAATATTATATATTAACTACAAAGTATCTGTACATGTTTAACAAAAAATGCAGAAAATGCCGTAAAATGTCTTAAATATTGGAGATGCTAAAATAAAAGACAGTTGAGGATTCAGCATTACGCTTTTTTTCTTTGTGTCACTCTGAACTTAATTCAGAGACTAAAACTGCTTATAAAGCTTTATCAACTCGTCGATAGCTTTGAGGGATTTAAGAAGTTTAGGCATGTCGTCGAGTTTGATCATATTAGGACCGTCACATAATGCTTTTTCTGGTTCAGGATGAACTTCCATAAATATTCCGTCAATTCCTGCTGCCACTGCTGCTCTTGAAAGTGGCTCTGCAAATTCTCTCTGCCCGGATGAACTTGTTCCTTTTCCGCCGGGTAATTGAAGACTATGGGTTACATCGAAAACCACAGGGTATCCAAAAGAGCGCATGATAGAAAAAGATCTGAAATCAACTACAAGATTGTTATATCCAAAAGATACCCCTCTTTCGGTTATGAAAATTTTATTATTTCCGGTTGAGATGAATTTATCAATAATATTCTTAACATCCCACGGAGCAAGAAACTGTCCTTTTTTAACATTTACAGGTTTTCCTGTTTTTGAAGCTTCTATTATAAGATCAGTTTGTCTGCAAAGAAATGCAGGTATCTGAATAGCATCGAGGATTTGGGATGCTATTCTTATTTCTTCAACTGAATGCACATCTGATATTACAGGCACTCCAACCCTGTCTTTTACATCGGAAAGTATTCTTAGCCCTTTTTCAATTCCAGGCCCTCTAAAAGACAATATTGATGTGCGATTAGCCTTGTCATAGGAACTTTTAAAAATAAACTGCAATCCAAGAGATGTACATATTTCTTTTAAACGTTCCGCTGTATGAAAAACAATATCTTCATTTTCTACTACACACGGGCCTGCAATTATAAGAAGTGGATTATTTCCGCCGAGACTTAATTTACCTATTTCGATATTCCCGGTCAAATTTATATTTCCCTGCTTTTTTCCTGTGTGCGCATGTCAAGATAAGGGAACAGCGACCTTTTCTCTTTCAAGGATGCCTCAATAAAAGCCCTGAATAATGGATGGGGGTCTGTTGGTCTTGACTTGAATTCAGGATGGAACTGGCATCCGAGAAACCATGGATGATCTTCAATTTCTATTATCTCAACAAGTTCGCCATCAGGACTTAATCCACTGATTTTTAACCCATTTCTTGTGAGAATTCCCCTATATGCATTATTAAATTCATAACGATGCCTATGGCGCTCAAATATTTCTTTTGTTTTATATGCATCAAAAGCTTTCGTGCCTTCTTTTAATACACATGGATAAGCGCCGAGTCTCATAGTGCCACCTTTATGAGAATCTTCAGAACGTATTTCCACTTTTTCTTTTCTGAAATCATACCAGCGTTCCATTAAATATATAACCGGTTCTCTCGCATTCAAATCAAATTCAGTGCTGTTAGCATTAAGACCGCATACATTCCTTGCAAATTCAATAACAGCACATTGCATACCGAGACAGATTCCAAAATATGGAATTTTCTTTTCACGTGCAAAAGTAACAGCTTTTATTTTTCCTTCGATTCCTCTATATCCGAATCCTCCCGGTACCAATATTCCATCTGTATCGGATAAATATCTTTCAGGTCCGTTTATCTCAATTCCTTCAGAGTCAATCCACTGCATATTGACACGTGCATCATTCGCTATTCCTCCATGTGTGAGAGCTTCCATAAGGCTTTTATAAGAATCTTTAAGTCCGGTATATTTACCGACAATAGCAATATTAACTTCATCTTTAGGCTCTTTAATCTTTCTTATTATATCTTTCCAGATTTCCAGATCAGGCTCATTAGGGCTAAGGTTAAACTTTTTGCTTATGAGATGGTCAAGCCCTTCATAATGTAGCATTAAAGGTACTTCATAGATTGTTTCGACATCCTGAGCAGCAATTACAGCATCAGGATCAAGGTTACAATGGATAGCGATTTTTTTCTTTGCTTCAGGCGGAAGTGGTCTTTCGGTCCGGCATATAAGTATATCGGGCTGGATACCGATTTCTCTGAATTCTTTTACACTATGCTGCGTAGGCTTTGTTTTTATCTCGCCAGCTGTTTTGATATATGGTATTAAAGTAAGGTGTATATAAAGAACATTCTCCCTGCCAACATCATATCTTATCTGTCTGATAGCTTCAAGGAAAGGCAAGCTTTCAATATCACCGATTGTACCGCCTATTTCAACTATAACTATATCATATCCGCTACTTACCGATTTTATTGCTCTTTTTATTTCATCTGTAATATGGGGCACAACCTGTACTGTTTCTCCGAGATAATCTCCTCTTCTTTCCTTTGTTATAACGTTGTAGTATATTTTACCTGTGGTATAGTTATTGGCCTGCGACATTCTCACAGAAGTAAACCGTTCGTAATGCCCGAGATCAAGATCTGTTTCAGCACCGTCATCAGTAACAAAGACTTCCCCATGCTGAAAAGGACTTAATGTGCCAGGGTCAACATTAATATAAGGATCAAGTTTTTGAAGTGTTACCTTAAGTCCCTTTGCTTCAAGCAAAGCACCTGTTGCTGAAGCTGCAATCCCCTTCCCTAAAGCTGATACAACACCACCTGTTACAAAGATGAACTTAGCCATTTTTCTATTCTCTCCAGGTCTTCAGGAGTATCTACCCCGAATGTCTCAAAAAAAGTTTCCTTAACCTTAATTCTTATGCCATTTTCAAGCGCCCGCAATTGTTCGAGTTTTTCTGTCTTTTCCAACTCTGTTTGTTCCATTTGCGATAAAGAAAGAAGAATATCCTTTCTATAACTATATATGCCAATGTGTTTATAATACACTGGCTTACTTATTTCAGAATGTTTTGCACAAAAAGGTATAGGAGACCTTGAAAAATATAGGGCAAAACCCTCCTTATCCATAACAACCTTAACAGTATTTTGATCCTGGACTTCAGACAGATCGGAAATCTTTTTCACAAGTGTTCCTATATATGCTCTTTTATCATCGAGAAGCTTTATTACATCATCAATCATTTCGGGTTTTATAAGCGGTTCATCACCCTGTACGTTGACAATTATATCATATTTTAGTTTCGCTGCGACTTCAGCTATTCTATCTGTGCCTGAAAGATGCTTTTTATCGGTCATTACAGCTCTGCCATTAAAGGATAAAACTGTTTCAAATATTGTCTCGCTATCTGTTGCTACAAGTACATTATCTACAAGCTTTGATAGTTTTGAATTTTCATAAACATGCTGAATCAATGGTTTGCCTTTTAGGAGGCAAAGAGGCTTGCCCGGAAACCGGGTTGAATCATATCTGGCAGGAATAATGACTATTGAAGTCATAACTTTTTTTTAATTATATAATGAGCCGATACATATTGACAACATATTTTTCACCCCGATGATCCAAAAATTCATTTAGAAAAGCTAACAAACCATCTTACGTTTTACGTTATTTTATCAATAGCTCTATTTTTCGTGTTAAACACAATCATATTTGGTCGTTTGTTTAGTGAAGTATAATATATAAATTATGTGTTAAAATTGATAATGGATTTTAATGATATTATACGTCAGGTTATTATTTCAGCCATACCCGTGCTGATAGCGATTGTTTTCCATGAGCTTTCGCATGGTTTTGTTGCATATAGACTTGGTGATCCTACTGCAAAAATGATGGGCAGGCTTACTATTAATCCAATCGCCCATATTGACCCATTCGGTACTATTCTTATGCCACTAATGTTAATTGTATTTACAGGTGGTCAGTTTGTTTTTGGATATGCAAAACCTGTCCCTATTAATCCGATGAATTTTAAGAATCCAAAAAGAGATATGGCAATCTCTGCTGCTGCAGGTCCTGTAACTAATTTCATTCTTTCAATAATCAGTATAATCTTGATTAAGTTTTTAGTTATTCCGGCATCACATATTTTTCCGGATATTGTAGGTTCAACTGTACTTGCTCCTGTTTTTCTAATTCTTCAAAGAAGTATAGAGGTAAATGTTGTGCTCGCTGCATTCAATATGATTCCAATTCCACCACTTGATGGTGGCAGGGTGCTTGTTGGCCTTTTGCCTTATAAACAGGCAGTTTCTTTCAGCAAAATAGAACCCTTTGGTTTTTTAATTGTGATTATATTAATCGCGACCGGAATCGCCAATTATTTTGTTATGCCTTTGGTTCATCTGTTTTCGCAAATACTTCAATTATTTTAAATTATTCTATAGAGGTGAAAAATGTCAAAAGATATTGTTTTAAGTGGAATGCAATCAAGTGGAAAACTTCATCTTGGGAACCTGATAGGAGCCTTAAGCAACTGGGTAAAGCTTCAGGATAAATATGATTGTTATTATTTTATCGCAGACTGGCATTCACTTACAACTGGTTATTCAGATACTTCATTTATTAAGGAATCAACAAAAGACCTTCTTGTTAATTTTCTCGCTGCCGGATTGGACCCTGATAAATGCACGATATTTATTCAGTCCAGAATAATTGAACATGCAGAGTTGCATCTTTTACTTTCAATGATTACACCGCTTGGCTGGCTTGAAAGGGTGCCTACTTATAAAGAAAAACAGGATGAATTAAAAGACAAAGACTTGAATACTTACGGCTTTTTAGGCTATCCTTTGCTTCAGACTGCTGATATAATAATTTACCGTGCCAAATATGTGCCCGTCGGTATAGATCAGGTTCCACATCTTGAAATTAGCAGGGAAATTGCGCGTCGCTTTAATTTTCTTTATAAAGAAATATTTCCGGAACCAGAAGCTTTGTTGACTGAATTCCCGAAAGTTGTTGGTATAGATGGAAGGAAAATGTCAAAAAGCTACGATAATGCAATTTACTTATCGGATGACCCGAAAACAGTCGAACATAAAATAAGAACCATGGTTACAGATCCTGCAAGGGTCAAAAAAACAGACCCGGGTAATCCCGAGCTTTCACCAGTCTATCAATTACATAAAATATTTTCATCTAAAGAAGAACAGGAAGAAGTTGCTGAAGGTTGTCGAACTGCAAGAATTGGATGTATTGATTGTAAAAAAATTCTTATAAAGAATGTTGTTAAAGTTATGGAACCGATCTGGGCAAGAAGAAACGAACTTTTGAATAATCCCGAACTGCTTTATAGTGTTGTAGAAAAAGGAAATACAAGAGCCAGAAAAACTGCAAACGAAACAATGGTCCTTGTTCGTGAAGCAATGGGATTATTCTAATTTTCTATGCAGAAAGAAGAATCAAAAAATCTTTTGGAAAAAATCAAAACAGGTTACTCTTTGCCGGCTCTATCTGTTGTTGCCACAAAACTTATTGAAATAGCAAGTGATGAGAATGCTTCTATAAAAGAACTTGCAGAATTAATCGAAAAAGATCCCTCGCTTACTGTAAGGCTTATCAGTACGGCAAATTCAGCTTTCTTTAGAACATCTGAATTAGTTACTTCAATAGAGCAGGCTATATTCAGGATAGGGTTCAAGCGCTTGAGAATAATGGCGCTTACCCTTTCATTACGGGATACGTTTCCGATGGGGAAACGCGGGAAAATGGATTACGAACATTTCTGGAAAGTATCTTTATATAGAGCTCTTCTTTCTAAGTCTCTTGCATTACATTTTAAGAATTGTAGCCCTGAAGAAGCATTCATTGCTGGGCTTACACAGGAGATAGGTTTTTTAATTTTTTATGATCTTATTATGTCAGGAGATGACACAATTGCAGAACATGGTTTGTTTCCTGTTGAAGACTTAATTTCATTAGAAACTGACAAATATGGAATAAATCATAGAGAAGTTGGAGAGATTGCTTTAAGATACTGGATGTTCCCTGAAGAGATTGTCAAATGCCAGTGTGTTACAAAAGGAGAAAAACCTTCTCCTCTTTGTTTGAATTGTGAAATTGCTTTGTTGTTATCTTCTATAATTTTCCAAAGTTCTGTAGATTTAAATGAGGTATTGGATAAAATAACAAATGTTTACAAAATAAACAGTGAACTGACAAGTGAAATTTTGTCATCAGTATTCAGACAGGTCGAGGACACTGCAAAAGCGTTTAAACTTGAGGTAAGTAAAGATAGAGATATTCTCGGTATCATGGAGAAAGCCAATGAAATTCTTGGAAAACTTTCTTCCGATTTATCGTCCTATCATGATTCTCCGCCCGAATGTGTTCTGCCATCCTTAAAAAGTCTTCGGAACCTTTCCGAAAAATCCACAGTCGATTACACTCTTCAAGCAGTTGCTCATGAAATCAGGAATCCGCTTGTATCGGTTGGAGGATTTGTGAAAAAATTATCAAAAGTTATAGATACATCTTCTAAAGAGTGGGAATATGTTCAAATCATTCTCGAGGAAACAAAAAAGATGGAACAAGCTCTCGCACGTTTTTCAAATGATATAAAATTTAAATGATAAGAGGATTAAAAGGAGTAAATTATGAATTATAAAGGTCTATCGGAAATGGTGCAATCTTCTTCATTATTAAGTCAGGTAGTTGGTGCGGAAAAGCTTTTTCTTTCGGGCAGAAGAAAAAGGGGAGAGGATCTTGAAAGTGCCGTGAGATTTTTTCTTGAGTTCCTTCACGGCTTCGAGAGTTTTGAATTCGAAGGCCCTTGCGTTACTGTCTTTGGTTCGGCAAGATTTCAGGAAAGACACCGCTACTACGAACTTGCACGCGAACTCGGACGTGCACTCGCTATGGCAGGATATGCTGTGATGACAGGAGGAGGACCTGGTATTATGGAAGCTGCCAACAGAGGTGCAAAAGAAGGGGGCGGACTTAGTCTCGGGTGCTCGATTACACTTCCTTTCGAACAGAAACCGAATAAATATCTTGATAAATTTATTGAATTTGAACATTTCTTCGTCCGCAAGGTAATGCTTGTCAAATATTCATCTGCTTTTGTAGTAATGCCCGGTGGATTTGGAACTCTTGATGAAGCATTCGAAGTTATAACACTTGCCCAGACAGGCAAGCTTGAACGTTTTCCGGTAGTCGGGATGGTCAGAAGTTTCTGGGATCATCTTCGACGTTTTATGAATGATACAATGCTTGCCGAAGGCACTATAAGTCCTGAAGATATGGATTTTATTCAGGGTGCTGACACTGTTGAAGATGCGATAAGAATTATAAGGGGATTAGCACGAAAGACATTTTAAAGGAGGTAAAAATATGCCTTCCGGGTTATCGAATGAAGAATGGGAGAAAACATTAAATGTTACTCTAAGAAGGATGATTTTAATTGATGGAAAAGTCTATGGTCTTGAGGATGAATCAGAACCGGATGCCTTCATGGATTGTGGAGCACATACAGATTCCTGTCTGGCTTATTGCTGTAAATATGTTTTTGCATTAACACTGGAAGAAGTGAAAAAAGGCATATATAAATATAATCAAGAAAGACCTTATTATATGGCAAAAGATGAAGACGGATATTGTACTTATCTTGATAGAGAAACATTCAAATGTACTATCCATGAAATCAGACCAATACGCTGTAGAAAATTTGCCTGCGAGTTATAATTTAAATTAGTCAAAATTATACAGATATTTCTAAAATAGAAGATATTTATCATTTAAGGAAGAAATTAAGGTGTATTATGCTTAATAAATCATTTTCTATTAAAATTCCGGATTATTAAGCCTTTATTCAACCTTGAAATTTAGTCTAAAAAGAGTAAACTATAATTAAGAAAAGAATTAAAGATTGCGATTCCCGTAACGGAAGTCACCTGAGGATCAAGCAATATATAAAGGGAGCGGGAGTCAGATGTGGTGTGCATGCCTCTGTAGTTAGGAGGAAGCCTAAAACATCTACCGAAGCACCCACTTAAACAAAAGAGCTCATGGTATTCCGGAGACGGGAACGCAAAATATATTTTAAGCCATAAAAGAATTTAAAGGTTATCCTGAAAAAAAGCTTTAAGAGCTAATCGTTCAGGTTATAAAACTTTAACTTTTATGGCTTTTTTTATTTAAGAGATGATGATAATACAATATCCTGAACTATATTACAAATCTGGGAGGATCTACACTTGCCATATTCTTCATATATAACAGGTTGATGAATTAATACTTCAACATTTATTTTTTTTTTCTTAAAAACAATAAAAGAATTCTGTATTAAAGTTTGGGGGGTATGCCATGCTATTTCAGAATCATCTTCATATAAAAGTGACACAGGGAGAATTGATATATCCGGATCAAATTCGAGCACCTTAAAAACTCCTCTATTAAAAGGCTTTTTATCCGATACACGGCTTGTAGTTCCCTGCGGAAAAATAACAAGTCTGTAATTGCTACAAATGTTAGAAATTCTTTTTATAAGTCTATATCTTTCTTTTGATGAATTACGGTTCAGGAAAACAACCCCCATAAGCCATGCTATCTGTCCTATTACCGGATAAAATTTAATATCAGATTTACTCACAAAAACTGTTCTGAACAGATATGAAAGCACAAAAATATCCAGAAAACTTGAATGATTGGAAACAATTAGCAGTTTTTTCTTCATTCTACTAAATTTAGAATAGTTTTTACTACAAGTAATATTAATCCTGAAGATAATAAGACATATTTTTGAATAAAATCTTAAAAGTTCGGGTCCCACGTTACAACGCCACTTATATAACGCAAACAAAATAAAAAAATAAAATGGTGCGAGAATAGCTGTAGCGGAAAAAAACAGAAAAGTTTTTATTATTACTCTAAGAGTTTCCATTTTTATAATATTATATTGTATTATATTCAGGCTATTAGCTGAAACTAAACATTATTTGGACTGACATGAAAATATATTTAGAATTATGAAATGAAAAAAGAACAACAAATAATTAATGAATTCAGAACAAAAAAGAACCGGCAATATCTTGCGATAGCTATGACTTTATTATTATTACTAATTTGTATTCTTGTCTATAAACGTTCCGATATCTTCGGACAGGTCTCAAAAAATACCGTTTTTTCAGCTCAAATAATTATTATTGTATTATTTATAATCTTCAGCATTATCAACTGGCGTTGCCCTTCCTGTAATAGATACCTGGGACATGATATAAGCAGACGTAAATGTAATAAATGTGGCAAAAGACTCGAATAATAAAAATAATACTTTTTGAATTCAAGACTTATATATAACTCAATAAACTTTAAATCTTTACCGCTCCATAGCTATTATGCTATTCTTTCTAATAATTTAAAATCAATAATAATTATGGCATTTACTGGCGACTTAGAACATCTTCATATAGTTGATGTAATTCAACTAATACACACGACAAGAAAAACAGGAACTCTGACTGTGAAAGGTGAAAAGGGTGTTAGCCGGATAGTTTTCAGTAATGGTTATATTGTTGGCGCTAATCATCTTAACAATAGAGTGCGAATAGGTGCAGTTCTTGTTAAACTTAATGCAATAAAAAAACAGGATCTTGAAGAAGCCCTTGAAATTCAAAAAAAATCCGGGAAAGCCCGGAAACCATTAATTACCACCCTCATTGAAATGGGAAGGTTATCGCGTGAAGACGCTTTCAAGGGGCTTAAAGAACTTATAGTAATGACTCTTGTTGATCTTATAGGATGGACAACCGGAACTTTTACTCTTGACCCCGATGCAATAGCAGCCTCTCCTGAATGCAGCTATTTTCCCAACCAGATGGAACAGGAGATAAGTCTTGATGCTCAAATGGTTTTGATGGATGCACTCAGGATTTATGATGAACTACAGCGGGACAAAATAGAAGGCAAAAAGGCAACCTCCTATGAAACTCTGTTTGAACCTCTTGAATTGTCAGAAGAAAGTCCCCAAGAAAATCATTCTATTACTGCTGAAGATCTGGGACTCGAGGATATAGACCGTCTGAAAAAAAAGATACCCAAAACATTTTCTATTATAGAAAGCTTCAATACAGCATCCGTGCACCGCGAAAATATTAGCGAAACTTTGAGGGAATTTTCTCCTGAAGAACAAGGAATTTTTATTTCATTCCTTGAAAAATCTACTTCAATAAAAAGCAAACAAAAAATGCTTTCAGCTCATGATATAAATACAAGAGCGCTAATATTATTAAGTACCGATAAATTAATAAAACATTCAATTATGACAATATGTAAAAATGAAGGCATACTTGTTTTCTCGCCTAATTCCGAAAAAGAGCTTGATAGTATTATCTCTCAATGTATTCTAAAAAAATATTTTCCTATTCTTGTATTTGACAGTCCTGATCCGGCTGACTCAGAAATGTCCGAAGAAAAAATAAAAGCAATCAGGCAGGAAATAAAATCCAGATATCCCGAAGTCCCGCGTATTCAACTCGCTTCTCCCCTAGATTATTTATTTACATTGCAATCACTCAGCGGCGGGATACGGGCTGTTTTTCCTAAACCACTCAGAGAATTTAGAAAAGAAAGTTTTGTTGAAGATACTATAAAATTCTTGCAGGCATTTAAAACCTATATCAAAGAACTTTCAGAAGAAACGATAAAAACTTCAAAAGAAGGTGTCATTCTTCAAAAACTTAAAGATAGGTTTGTCTATATAAGAGACCGCAATGAACCAACCGATATCTCATTTGTTCTCCTTCAATCAGTATCTGAAATATTCGACAGAGCAATAACGTTTTTCGTACGTCAATCCGAACTTTTAGGAGGAAGAGCAATCGGAATTGATAATAAATCTAATGGATTAACAACAGCATCCCATTTAAAAATTCCATTAGACGAACATTCCATTTTCAGAGATGTAATTGAAAGCGGAAAGATATTTTATGGAGAAAGCGAGGATATAATTCTAAAAAAGTACTTATTTGAAAAAATAGGAACACCACTTAATCCAAATTTTATAATTCTTCCTTTGAGAAGCAGAACAAAAGTTGTAACGCTTACTTACGGCGACTTTGGTGTTAAAGAGTCATCACAGGTTGTAAATATCGAAATGTTTGAGATACTCTCAAATTTTACAGGTATAGCCTTAGAAAATATTTTTTACCGTAAGCACTATAAAAAGTCTTCTCAAAAATGATTTTTTTTAATAAAATTAAAAATACGAACGATATTATCTTAAGAGGATAGAATGGATATAGCAACCTTTAACCAGATTCTCGGAATAGCCTTTGAAAAAAGGGTCTCGGATATACATTTTGAGGTTGATAATCCTCCTTTGTTTAGGGCACGTGGGCATCTGATAAAATCCAAATTGAAAAACCTTACAAAAAAGGATACGGAATTTATAGCAAACACAGTAATGCAGCAAAGCAATAGAAACCTTCCGGAAGATGTAACAGAGTTCGATACATCTTACACATTGTCCAACGTGGGACGTTTTAGGGTAAGTATCTTCAGGCAGCGTGGAAATATTGGAATAGTAATGCGTGTGATTCCTCACCATATTGGAAATTTCAAAGAGCTTAACCTTCCACCCATACTCGGTAAAATTGTTCAGGCACCTAATGGATTAATACTTGTTACCGGTCCGACAGGGAATGGAAAATCGACTACACTGGCTTCCATGATACGTTTTATAAATGAAAATTTTAACTATAATATAATTACTATCGAGGATCCGATAGAGTTTGTCTTTTCATCGGAAAAAAGCTGCATAATTCAGAGAGAAGTTGGTCTGGATACGGAAAGTTTTCATAGCGCCTTAAGAGCTGCAATGCGTATGGATCCGGATTTGATTATGGTTGGTGAGATGCGGGACCTCGAAACAATAGACGCCTGTATAAAAGCAGCGGAAACCGGGCATTTAGTCCTTTCTACACTTCATACTCATAATGCTGCCTCAACTATTAATAGAATAATAGCGTATTTTCCACAACAAGCTCAGGAAGTAATCCGGAACAGACTTGCAGATATTCTGGTAGCTACAGTTTCTCTAAGACTTGTTGTTAATAAAACTGGAGATAACCTCATCCCGGTCGTAGAGGTTATGTCAACAACCTCCACAATAAAAGCATGCATAAGGGATGGCAGATTCGATGAAATTGAAGAATATATCGAAAAAGGCAGCGATGAATACAACATGCAAACATTTGATCAACATTTAATACAATTATGTAAAAAAGACATCATAAGTCTTGAAGAAGCAAAAAGAATATCCCGTTCAACAGACCTCGAACGGAAGATAGTATATTATTAAATTTTCATACAAGATGAATTGTGGCAATTGAATTTTTCTCTCTTTTTTGTTCCATATTCTTCAGGTATTTGTATATCTCCATATGCAGCATACAGGGCTGCAGCAGCTATTTCTTCAATTTTATATGAACCCGACAACTCTCTGATTGATTGAAAATAGCCTTCATGTTTTCCATTCGAAATTATCCCGGAAATATCCCTGAACACATTTCTTTCTTTAGCTTTTACAACATCTTCCTTTGTTGGCAACTTTCTTTTATTTATAATTGTTCGTGCGTTTTTTTCAATTTGGCGGAGATGTCTATACTCCCTTTGTGTAATAAGTGTAATTGCAATTCCGGATTTTCCAGCTCGCCCTGTTCTTCCTATCCTGTGCACATAACTGTCAGGATTCTGGGGAATCCCGTAATTAATTACGTGTGTGACATTCTGAATATCAAGTCCCCTTGCTGCAACATCTGTGGCTACAAGTATATCAAGCATACCCCCTCTGAATTTCTGCATAACCTCATCCCTTTTAGCCTGTGTAAAATCTCCATGAATTGCACCGGCATTATACCCCAAATTATTCAATTTCATTGAAACGTCATCAACTTCTCTTTTTGTGTGACAGAAAACAATAGCAAGTTCCGGATCCTCGACATCGAGAAGTCTCGATAATGCATCGATTTTGTTTTCTTCTTTTACCTCAAAGAAGATTTGCCGTATCTTAGGAATTACAACATCGCTCTTATTTATGAGTATTTTTTCCGGATTATTCATATATCTTTTTGCGATATTCATTACCGGTTGGGGTATTGTTGCCGAAAATAAAAGGGTCTGTCTATCAGAAGGTGTCACCGACAGAATTGTTTGAATATCATCGATGAATCCCATGTCAAGCATTTCATCTGCTTCATCGAGCACAGCGATCTTTATATCCGACAATGAAAGAGCTTTTCTATTCATAAGGTCAATAATTCGTCCCGGAGTGCCAACTATTATATTTACTCCAAGTTGCAAAGTTTTAATCTGACGGTTTATAGACGTTCCACCATATACAGGTAGAACTTTATTTTTTCTATGCTTTCCTATTTTATAAATTTCCTGGGCAACCTGAACCGCAAGCTCTCTTGTGGGCTCAAGAACTATCGCATAAGGTTTTTTGCTTTTATTATTATTTTTCTCTACAATTGGAATGCCAAAAGCAGCGGTTTTCCCTGTTCCTGTTTGAGCTTGCCCGAGTATATCTCTACCATTCATAATTAAAGGTATAGTTGATATTTGTATTGGAGTTGGCTCCTCAAATCCCATTTCCCTAATAGACTTGATTGTTTCTTTGCTTAACTTAAAATCTACAAAATGCATAATTTCCTCTTCTTTGTCTTAAATTAAAAATGAATGAAAAGCATAAATCCGAAGGAAAGTTTAAAAGCAGATCTTTATTTTTTATCTTCTTTCATTACTCTCTTAAAACGCACCGACTTTTTCCTTTTCTTCAATGCTTCTCTCTGTTTTCTTCTATCTTTTTCCGAAGGTTTTTCATAAAAACTTCTGTTCTTAATCTCTCTAAAAAGCCCTTCTTTCTGCAACTCGCGCTTGAGAATTTTCAACGCTCTTTCTAAGTCATTGCCATTAACTCTTATTTCCAAAACATAGTCTCCAATCTTCACATAAAATTTTTGTCATAAAAACAAAAAACCCTCAATGCTTTTAAAGCATCTGAGGGTATCAATAGTTAAAACTCCAAAAGCTTATTATTATAACTTATAATTTGAATTAAATTCCAACGGAAAATATCTTGACATTACTTTACCTCAAATGTAAGAACCGTCGTATAGGACAAGTAGTCGGCATCTGGATCATTTTTTGTAGCGACTCTATGTTTTGACAGAATAATTTGCATACCTTTTTCAGCAACTTTTATACTTAAATTACCATCTTTATCAGTTTTTCCTACATCTGTATGATTACTAGTTTCTACTTTAACACCTTCAAGGGGCTTACCTTCAAAGTATACCTGTATCGGGAGAACATCATTCACTTTTAATTCACATGGATTTTTTAGAGGAATGATTTCAAACTTTAGTCCGACGGGCTTTATGATGTTTTGACTGCAGGAAAATATACCTTTTGCATACTGTGTAGAATAAAATGAATCTATTATCTGCACGCCTGATTTTTCAGCTTCTCTTTTTGTAATCTTCTTTTTCCCATCAGGTGTAGTTACAATATACCCACCTTCAAATAAAGCTGTTAGGATTGAAACATTCGATTTTGAAGTGAGATATACAACATCCTTTTCAACTTTTTTTAATAAAGTTACTTCTTTATCTTTACTATCTAAAGCCTTTACCTCTTTTAAATTTTTGGGATCATAATTGTATACTTCGGGCGGATGACCCCATAATACTCTGAAAGTACTATTCTCTTTTTCTATCCAGACATGATGGGCAAATCCCGGAACTGTCAAAAAAAGAAAGATCACAATTGCTGCAAATAGTTTTTTCTTCATTATATACTCCTTCAATAGTCCTTATTTCGATTCTCCGACTACTTTAAAAGTAATTGATGCAGAGAAATCAACTTTATGATTACATACAAGCATCCACGTTCCGGGATGAGGAATTTTTATATAAGCAATACCATCTTCATTGCTCTTCGTAAAAAAGGGGAATGGTTCATCTTCAGAGTAATAACCTTCATAAGTGGCATATAAATATGTTGAGAGTGGTTTGCCTTCAAAAAGAAGTCTCACAGGCATGCTATCGCCAACTCTTAAATCTTTTGGATCCTTTAAAGGTACAATCTCAATGCGGTGTCCTAAAGTGCTACTTATGTAACTTTTCCCTTCACCGACAGAAATAATGGATTTTGCATATTTTTCAGAAGCTACATGTTGTTTATCTCCTTTTACTTTACGATATGCTGTGACTATATAAGAGCCCTTCTTTTCCACAATTATTTCGCCTACCAATGCACCGGTTCTTTCCCCGGTTCTATCTTCCCATGTTTTTGTAATTTCTTTCTTAATACCATCGGGGTCAATATAACAAAAATCTCCAAGACTCTCTCTACTTATTAAAATATCGTAGTAAGGAAAATTGTGACCAAATACTACCTTAGCAGTAACCTTTTCTCCTGTTGACGGATATGCATTATCAATGTTTATCCATAAATCATGGGCAAACGACACCCCGGTTATAATTATTAAAAAAAGACTAATTACAAATAAAATAAAATAACATTTAAATACCCTCGTCTTCATGATAGTTCCTCCTATATTTTTACAGTTAATTTCCCGAAATAGACTCTTCCAAGCCATTCTTTATCAGGCTCTCCATAATCAGAGTTAAAAACATTATCAATGTCTAATGATAAAGATATGTTTTTCGTTACTTCTTTAATTATTTTCAGATTTGAAACTGAATAGCTTTTTATTTTTGTCGTATTTGTTTCATTAGTAAAAGCCTCAGAATAATAGTTTGTTCTCCAGTGAATAGAAGCAAGCAAGGGCTTCACCTCATAACTTAGTCCTACATTTATTGTATTGTGTGGGCTATAAGGTAAATCCTTATCAAGTTCTTCATTGTTAGTATCAAGATATGTATAACCTAAACTTGTCTCGAGTGTATCAATGATAAGAGCTTTTATATTAAATTCTATACCCTGTGTATATGCCTCTCTCACATTTTTCCATGTGCGCACAGGAACATTATCTATCTTTTCAGATGTACCAACAGCAACGATAATATCTTTCACATCATTTCTGAAAAGACTTAGACTTGTGGTTATTCTGTCTGAAATAATATGTTCAATTCCTGCAGAATAACCCCAGGAAACTTCGGGATTTAATCCCGGATCAGGTTTATTCCACCAATTACCGTGTTTGAAGAATACATAAAGTTGCCTGATGGTTGGTGACTTAAAAGCTCTTCCAATTGATGCTCTTAAACGCGTTTTTTCAGAAACCTCCCACATAATACTTGCTTTAGGATTAAACTCGGTATCATATAGTGAATGATTATCTATCCTGCCACCTATGACAATATTAAAAGGTTTTGGAGATATTTCATCCTGAATATAGAAACTCCATACGGTATCTCTTTTATCTGCAAAACTTGCAGTAATATCTCTTAACAGATATTCGGCTCCTGTGGTTATAAGATGTGTTTTACCAAAAGGTCTGGAATATTGTATTTCCACATCCGTATAGGTAATATCACCAAAACGTCTGGTATAACCGGGGGAAAAACTGTCCATATTTAGTCTATGCCAGTATCCTTTAATCTTAAGAAAAGATGCATCGGGTAATGTTAACTCTACCGAAGGACTAAATCTAAGTTTTTCGTCTATTTGATATTTCCATTCTGATTTATCGTAATTCATTCCAAATAAGACATTAATGTTTTTTGAAAACTCATATGAAAGTTTTGTCAATAAATGTCTTGCTTCATAATCATCCTCAGATGCACTATAACGTCCTCTTTCAGATTTTTCATCTTGAGCACTTATTAAGAAACCAATATTTTTTATTCTTTGACCATAACTTACACCTATCAGAGACATTTTATTGGACCCGTATCCAGCATTTACCGTAAATAATGGGTTTTCAGGGATTGGTTTCGTTATTATATTTACAATACCTGCTATCGCGTCGCTTCCATAAAGTACAGAACCAGGCCCCTTAACAATTTCTATTCTATCAATTAGATCAACAGGTATCTGGTTAAGGCTGATTCCATATTCACCCATGCCACCGCCTAAAACTCTTTCACCATCTAAAAGAACAAGACCATATCCTCTATCAAAATCGAATCCCCTTAATCTCGAAAGATAAGATGAAGACCCTGGCACATTCTCGCCTCTTATATAGAATCCTGTAACATCTTTGAGAAGCTCGGATACATTTTTTGAATTGGAGTTTTCAACCTCTTCTTTACTTATTAGCACAGTTTCTACAGGCACATCTTCTAAAGTATGTGGCGTCTTTGTTGCAGTGACAACAATCTCTTCAAGTTTTGCATCTTTTAATTCCTCGGCAAATACATTTGAAAAACCCGTTAACAATATTAAAATTATTAAAACTCTGAAAAACATATTCTTATCCCTCCTTTTTCTTCTCACCCCTTTCTGTTAAAATTAAAAGGGGCGTTGTATTTCGCAGCGTTTTCCCAAAGGGCAGGGTGTCCCCGCAAAAGACCAACCTTGCCCTGAGTTTTAATCATTACATTCTGCATTAATAATTTTAATTTTTTTGAATTCTAAATTTTCTTTGTAATCACCCCCTCCTTCAACCCTTTAATCAAGTCTGCACCCTTCATGTTCCGAAAGATTAGTATTTGTCCGGATAAGTTTATTATTCATTTCATAAAAATTAAACATCTTTATACTTTTACCGGTTAACCCGAATATTCTGTTTTTAACTCCAAAAACAAAAAAGCCACGAAAGCTGATGCATTCATTGCATCTTCAGCCTTCGTGGCTTTGAATTTCTATACTTTAAATTTTCTTCTTTATACCGGACTTCTTGCCCGGCGTGTATTTAAGATAATAAAAGCTGTTTAAATATGTCAATACATAACATTTTAGACTACTTATAAATTTTTGTTTTTGGATTTGATTATTACACGTTATCAAGCATCTCTCTGACTTGAATCAATAATTCCTGTGGTAAAATAGGTTTTTGAATAATATATATGCCATTTTCTGTAACACCTTTCTTCTTAAGAATATTGTCGATATATCCGCTAATAAATATCGCTTTAATCTCGGGTCTTATTTTTTTTATCTCTTCATATACTTCTTTGCCATCTTTTTTCGGCATCAATACATCCAAAATTAAAAGATGAATTTTATCATTATTCTCATTAAATATTTTCATAGCATCTTCTCCATCAGATGCTAACAGTACGGTATATCCAAATTTCTCAAGTGTATTTTTTATAAAGCTTCTTACCTGAATATCATCTTCGGCAATTAGTATAGTTTCATTGCCCGTTGGCATATCAATCTGTTTCTTTTGCACGTTTTCAATAGGCTTGGATTTAATTAAAGGAAAATATATTTTAAACAACGTGCCTTTACCTAATTCACTATATACATTTATATAACCTTTGTGTTGTTTTACTATGCCATAGACTGTAGCAAGTCCAAGTCCGGTACCTTTACCTAATTCTTTTGTTGTGAAAAAAGGCTCAAAAATTTTCTCTCTGGTCTTAATGTCCATACCACAACCTGTATCCTGAAAAGACAGTTCTGCATACTCTCCCGGCACACCATATCCATGGGCTGAAACATATAATTCATCAATAGTTATAACATTTGTATGAATTAATATTTTTCCGCCATCAGGCATTGCATCCCTTGCATTTGTAGCAAGATTCATCAATATCTGATCTATTTGAGCTACATCTGCCATAATTATTAAATCTTTCTCTAAAAGATCAACTAAGATTTCAATATCCTCTCCAATAATTCTTGAGAGAAGTCTTTCAGAGGATCTAATAATTTCATTTAAATTAACAGGCTTAGGAGAAATTATCTGTTTTCTACTAAATGCAAGAAGTGCCTGGGTAAGGCTTGCTGCTCTTTGAGAAGCTGAGAGTATTTGGTCAAGCTCAAAATTTTTACCAATATTCATTTGTAATAGATTTCCATATCCAATTATTGCTGTCAGTAAGTTATTGAAATCATGTGCAATTCCTCCTGCAAGTTGCCCGATTGCATCCATCTTTTGTGAATGAAGAAGACGTTCTTCAAGCTTTTTTTGTTCAGTAACATCTCTTGATATTTCCAATACAGTTAAAGGCTCGCCATTTTTATCTCTAAGAGCAACATTTGCCGTGCAATGAAAGTAGTGAATATTGCCATTTTTATCTATAACACTCGTTTCATGTTTATGTATTTTTCCATTACTGAAAGTCTTAAGCGTCAGACATGGAGACGGTTCACAGGGTTTGTTTCTTCCATGATATGCTTCATAGCACTTTCTGCCTATAATATCAGAACCAAAAATTTCTTTTGCAATTTCATTTGCCCAGATAATATTTAATTCTTTATCCATCATGCTCATATGATCACTAATAGAGTGTAACATGGCTTCGAGTTTTGCTTCGCTCTCCCTTAATGCGATTTCAACTTTTTTAAGAGATGTTATATCCCTGAATGAATAAAGATACCCGGCAATTTTTCCTTCGGTATTTCTTATTAGGGAAGCACTAATTATTACCGGTACAATATTACCGTTAGCATTCTTAATAAGTGTCTCGGTCTCAAAAATATTCTGTCTCTCATCCAGAGCTTTTTTAACAATACAATCAGTTTCACACATTTCAGTTTTCATGACATCTTTACAGTACATGCCACATGCTTCATGTGCTCTAAATTCTGTTATTTTTTCTGCTTCTGCGTTGAAATAAACAATTCTCATCTGGGTATCGGTAAAAAACACCGCATTGGGTAAAGAGTACAGAATAGCTGAAGCGCTTACTCCTACAGGGAATTCAATAAGATTATTTGTTTTCATGTTTTCTAAATTATGTTTTATCTTTCTGCCACAAATCTACAAATGTTATTACCCATTGAGCGGCAGCTTACTTCCTTTGCTTCAAACGTGCCAATTCCTTTTGGGTACTTCTCTCCATATGCGAGATCCATGTAAGAAGCAGTGCATGCACTGAACATATAACATCTACCGTATGGTTGTTTACCATATTCAATTAAATATCTTTCAGGGTCATAGGCATTTTTTACAATCGTTACTAATTTCTTATTAGGTATAAGCTCTTCTATTTCAATATATCCAATTCCAAAAATATTTGTAAAAGCAACAAGTGCATAAACTTCATCTTCAGGAGAAGATAACATCGGAATGATATGTTCTCTCCAGTGCATTGATGTTCTAATGCCATGAAAAGTATGATAACCGCATTCAAGTACAGCGTTATATAATTTTTGTTCTACGGTTGGTGCTTTAAGGTCACCCAATGTATGAATAACTCTGGATACTACTTTAAAATAAAATTCATTGTAATTCATTGCAGCATAGACTCCAAATGCTGCCATAATGCCTTTTTCATTGCTTGCTATCTGCAATTTTGAAGCTATTTCGATGATTTTTTTGCTGTCTATTGCCATTATTCTATCAATCTTATACTAAATTCACAAAGTTCATTGCCGGATATCATGCACCGGGTTTCCTGAACAATATATGCACTAACTGATTTTTTAAATATTGCAGAAAGAATACCGGAAATAAATCCACAAGTAACATAACAAACCGGGGTTGTCCGCCGCCCGTATTTAGCCAGCCAGCCGGTCACATAATACGAAGAGTTAGAATAAACTTTTCCACCGTTTTCTCTTAATTCCGAAAAATCAATAATTCCAAACCCCATAAATTTATACAATTCAACTGCTACTTTTATTTGTTCATCTATGCTTTCTTTACTTAAATGACTTACTATATAGTTTTTAAAATTATAATAAAATTCTTCCTGCGCAGCTTTAACAATAATTGAATATGCATCAATTCCTTCAATTTCTTCAATCGCTTTTATAAGCCCGCAGTTATAATGATGGCAGTGGAGGGATACACCGACATTGTCAAGCTTCAAAATATTCAATTCAGGGGAAAAATCAATGTGCATATAATTTATTTAAAATTAACTTATCTATAAGAAAATTTCTACATCCAAACAAACTTATAGAATTAATGATATTTTATACTATTTCCAATAACAATAACTTTTTATTGCTTAAAAACATTAAATATTAAAATGTTCTCCAGGTAGTTCCTCCATATGTATACGTTGAACCATGATAATGGCAGCAATTGCAATTTATTGCTGTTCTTGTGCTCGTGCATTCTCCCCATTGACCCGAATTATGGCAATTACCACATCCACCGCTGGTATAGAATGGGTCGCCTGCCAAGGAATCGTGATGGACTATATACCAGTGATCGTTCTGACATGAAGTGTTAAAATCGTAATCGTCTTTATGACATTTATTGCAAAGATTCGAAATGCTGTTTGATTTTAAAGTGTCATAGTTAGAATATGGTGTAGAGCAGGATGGGGGTACAAATGGGTCCATTGTTGTGATACTTCCTAAATTTGTTCCATTCACTTCTGTTCTAATAAGCATCAAGTTTGATGAACCATGAGGTTCGTGGCAATCCGTACACGAAAGTACTTTACCTAAAGCAGTTCCATATGGATTTTTCATACTGATTGCAACATCCGCATTTCCCTTCCCGTGTTTTTCAACATTCCAATTAATAGTTCTCAAATTTCTTCCAAGTGTCGTGCTGTAAATCGAATTTGTTGAGTTGTGGCAATCTGTACAAAATGTATTATAATCTGGCAAATTTGTGCCATCAGAAGTAGTATTATTTGCAGGTTCATATGTCGTTACACTATTGTACCAGTAAGGTGACTGATAATTTGTTGTAAAGTTTGGATTCATTTTCTCGGAAGAATCATCTCCCCATAAATTATTATGGTCCGAAGGCTTAGAAATTGCAGATTTTGTTGCATCATATGAATTTGAAAGTGGAGGTTTCCCACAACTTTTTTTTGCAATATGTACATTATGACAACCCGAACATGGATTAGAACCTGATGGAAAACTTGTAAATGTTTTGGTTCCGGAAAGCCCGGTGATAAATCTATATACATCATATAAATTATGATAAGAAAGGCTGTTAAATGCCTCAAAAATATTATTAGGTAATGAATCGGGATTACCGCCAAAAGTAATACTATAATTAAAATTACTAAAAGATGTGGTTTGAAGTGTTCCGGTCCCAATATGACAGTAAAAGCAGACATTATCACTCTGGGAATATGGTTTCAAAGTTATACCGCTAAAATTATCAGCTAAAAGTTCATATGCGCTCGGTCCGCCAACAGGTGCGGGTTCTGTTCCACCAATCATTCCATGTTGTTCATGACAGTGGGCACAATTGCCTCTTGAGTAACCAAATGCGGCAATACTTGTACGATTAACTCCATATGTTGTATTTCCGTGCGCAGAATCAAGATATTTACCGCAATAAGCTTTTTCAGGGCATATAAAAAAATATAAAGCTAAAAATAGAAATAGCAAGCGAAAACCACTTTTATTACAGAAATCCGTCATAAAACAACCCCCTATATATCATTAATAATAAGTTTAAAAAAATATATTATTTCTATTTTTCAATTTACTTAATATATCGTTATTTGTACTTTATTTATTATCATTTGTTAAAAAATATTCTTTTTTCTTTCTATAAATTTAACCTAATAACGCATTTATCATGTCAAACAAAAAGCCACGAAAGCTCTGCATTCTCTGCATTTTTAGCCTTCGTGGCTTTTAATTCTAATTACGAATAAGTGGACTTCTTGTCCACAATTAATTATAGCAAATATATAAAATTATTTTCCATATTTTGTGAATAACTAATGACTATAGACTCTTATGCTACGAGGGAATTGTTTGCTTCATTCAAGAAGTTAAATTCTGGTCGGGGCGAGAGGATTTGAACCTCCGACCCCCTGCTCCCAAGGCAGGTGCGCTAAACCAGGCTGCGCTACGCCCCGATTGTTGCTTAATATTTGAGTATTTCTAAGTAATCAGAAATATCTTTTTCTTCGAGTCCCTGTGCTCTTATTTTTCTTTCAAGAAGATCATCTGTTGCCTTTTGTTTGTTACCCTGATATAAAGGGTCAAACTCAATTGCTTTAGTGATTGCTATTGAAGCTTCACCATACTGTGCTTTTGCATTATAGGCAAGAGCCAGTCCATAATAAGGCAAGTGAAAGGTAGAAAACCTTTTTATTGATTCCTTGAAAGAATCAAGGGCATCATCATATCTTCCGAGTCTATAATATACCATACCGAGATTATTTAATGCCATAGCTGCATTTTTATATTGAGGATTTGATACAGACTTTTTATATGCTTCTATTGCTTCACTGTATTTTCCGAGCTTTGCATATGCATTGCCGAGATTGTTTGAAGCTTCGGAGAAATTTTCATCGATATCAAGAGCTTCTTTAAAGTGTTCAATCGCTTTTGGATAATTTTCAAGTTTTACAAGATAGATTACACCTAATGCATTATGAATGTCTTTATTGTATTTATTGAATTGAAGCGCTTTCTGAAATTCAACAAAAGCAGGTTGTATATTGTTATCATTAAGATAAGAAACTCCTATCTGGTAATGGTAATTCGCCTTCTGTGCCGCTTCTTCAGAGACTGTTCCAGCACATGAACAAAATAGAAATATCGAGCATATTAAAATAATACAGTTTTTCCTCATATCACTCTCCTTTTGATTTTTTATTATTGATTTCTAACACTAACAAAATCTGATAAACATGTAAAGAGTTTAAAGAGAATATTATACCTTTCCTCCCATGAACTTCCATCTGTATAAATCTCAAAACCATCGCTTAGAAATCTTATCTTTTTTCCAGCTTTATCTCTTAGTTTAAAAATATCTTCAGGTTGAACTTTTGTGTCATTTGAAAAATGTACACCTATTATGCCTTTTGCTTCGTTTATTTTCTTTATTAATAATCGTCCCGAAAATATCTTAAGATTCATTATATCAAGAAGGCATTTTACTTCAACAGGCATCTTACCGAAACGATCTTCTATTTCTGAAGCTATTGAATATAACACATCAGGAGATTTTGAAGCCGCAATTTTTCTGTATAAGCTCAATCTTATAGTTATATCTTCAACATAATCTTCTGGTATGAAAGCATTAACTTTCATATTTATAGTAGGCTCAAATTCTTCCTCGATCCTTTCACCTTTTAACTCTGCAACTTCTTTTTCGAGCATCTCCATATAAAGATCAAATCCTACCGCATGGATATGTCCTGATTGTTCAGCTCCAAGAAGATTGCCCGAACCTCTTATCTCAAGGTCTTTTAATGCAAGTCTAAAGCCGGCCCCGAGATAACTCATTTCCTGTATTGCCTGAAGTCTTTTCTTTGATTCATTCGTGATAATATCTTCACCGGGAATTAGAAAATATGCATATGCGCGTAGATTGCCTCTTCCAACACGTCCTCTTAATTGATACAAATCCGCAAGTCCCATCATATCCGCTCTGTTTATTATTATTGTATTGGCCGATGGTATATCAAGCCCCGAACCTATTATTGCAGTTGAAACAAGCACATCAACTTTCTTCTCATAAAAGTTAAACATACCTTTTTCAAGTTCTTTTTCATTCATTTGGCCATGCGCTACCGCTATTTTGATGTTCGGTATTAAGTTCACAAGATAATCAGCGATTCTATATATATCCTTGATTCTGTTATGCACAAAAAAGACCTGACCTTTCCTATCCAGCTCATGCAAGATTGCATTCTTAATAATATCTTTATTGAAAACCGATACAATGCTTTTAACCGCAAGTCTTTCCTCAGGAGGGGTCTCAATGATACTCATATCTCTAATATCCGAGAGAGCCATAGACAATGTCCTCGGTATAGGAGTTGCTGTCAATGTCAATACATCAACTCCTTTTTTTAGTTCTTTTATTTTTTCTTTTTGTCTTACTCCGAATCTGTGTTCTTCATCTATTATCAGGAGTCCGAGATTATGAAATTTTATATTTTTCCCGAGTAATGCATGAGTTCCGATGATAATATCAATATCTCCATTTTCAATCGCCTTTATAGTTTTTTTCTTATCACTTGTTGATTTGAACCTGCTTAAGAAATCTATATTAACTGGAAATCCAGAAAATCTTGCCCTGAATGTTCTGTAATGTTGTTCGCAAAGAATTGTTGTTGGAACGAGTACAGCTACCTGCATCCCGTCATATACTGCTTTGAAAGTAGCGCGGACAGCAACTTCTGTTTTCCCGTATCCTACGTCTCCGCAAATAAGTCTGTCCATTGGCCTGTCGGATTCCATATCTTTTTTTATATCCTCAATAGCCTTCAATTGATCCGGAGTCTCTTCATAGGGGAAAAAGCTATCGAACTCTCTATGTAATTCAGTGTCAGAACTAAAAGGATAACCTTTTTGAATTTTTCTTTGTGCATACAGAGCAAGGAGCTTTTCAGCCATATCGTGAATTTTTCTTTTCACCCTTTGTTTAGTTCTACTCCATGTTTTTCCGCCAAGTCTATCAATTTTTGGAATTACACCTTCTTCTGCATGGTATTTTCTGATTTTGTTTATTGCATGAAGCGGAACATATAATCTTCCTCCATCATATTCAATTAGTATTAGATCTTCTTTTATATCTTCTGTACTTTGCTGGATTAGTCCAATAAATTTTCCGATTCCATGGTCAGTATGTACGATGAAATCTCCCGGACGCAAATCATCAAGAGAAGTCAGTAGTCCGGAAACCTTTGATTTACGTAAAGGCCTGTAAGAAGGTCTCTCTCCAAAAAGTTCCTTTTCTGTCAGAATAAGAATTCCGGGAAGGAATAAGCCTGAAGAGAGACTGCCAATCACTACCATTATATTGCCTTTATAGGTAAAGACATCTTCTTTATCAATTAAAGGCGCAATTATATCACCTGCCCTAAGAATATCCCTAAGCCTTTCAGCCTGACCATTAGAGGATGAAACAAGGATTATCCGGTTTTCATCGAGTAACTTTTTTAGTTTAGACGGGAGTTCATCAATGCTCTTTCGTTCCTGATGGGTTATACCGAGTCCTTTAATATTCAAGACACCCGAATCAATACCATCTCCTGCGATTGAAAATCTTGATAATATTATTGAACTTTCAGGAATGTTTTCTTTTTCTTTAACTGAATCGAAAACAAACCAGATTTTATTTGAGAATGTCTCCAATAAATTTTTTCCGCCCGGAGACTCAATTGCAGGGAAAAGATATAGGACCTTGATATTTTCTTTCGAACGCTGTGTATCTACGTCAAAGTATTTTATATTTTCAATTTCATCACCAAAAAACTCTATTCTTACAGGGTCCTCAAAAGTTGATGGAAAAATATCTATAATCCAGTTACGTCTGCTGAATTCACCCTTTTCAGAGACAAGCGGTACACGGTTATAGCCAAGCTTTTGAAGTATATTTTCAAATTCATCTCTTTTTATTTCCAGACCTTTTTTAATAAATAATATACTTTTTTCTAATTCTTCTTTTGACCATATAGGTGAATTTAAATTGCCCGAAGAAAAAGTGAGGGAATCATTTTCGCTGGTTTTATAGATTATTTCTGCTCTTTGCCCTGAAATGCCCGGGCCATCAGGCTCGGGCAAGAAAAATACTTTATTTTTCTTTAGTGCGCTACGATAGAAATTTATGTCATCGCATAATTCTGTTGCAAGAGTCCCGTCGCCATCAACAGCGACAAATGGTTCATTGCATATAGCAAGAAACAGGGCAGATGACGAGCCTATTAGATTGTATATTCTTGAAATTTCTATTTTTTTTCTTAAAATATCCTGAAAATACGAAAGACTTATTTGCATGAAAGAATAATTATTATGTTAAAATAAAAATCCATTATTAAATTATATCATTTTACCAATAGATAGAAGAAAGAAAGGAATTTATCATGAACAAAATTCTTCGAATCGGGCTGCCCAAAGGCAGTCTTCAAGAATCTACATTAAAACTCTTCAGAAAGGCCGGTTATCATATTTCTGTATCGAGCCGTTCATATTATCCATCATTTGATGATCCTGAAATTGAAGCAATGCTCATAAGAGCACAGGAAATGGCAGGTTATGTAGAAAATGGTATTATTGATTGTGGTCTTACCGGCAAGGACTGGATAATGGAACAGAACGCGGATGTCCATGAAGTAGCCGAGCTTATTTATGCTAAAGAAGGTTTAAGACCTGTAAGATGGGTTATAGCTGTTCCTAATGATTCAAAAATTAAGACCGTGAAAGACCTTAATGGTAAGAGGATAGCAACAGAATTGGTTGGATTTACAAAAAGGTATTTAAAGAAAAACGGGGTAACTGCTGAAGTTGATTTTTC
Organism: Nitrospira japonica; assembly: GCA_020725385.1. Lineage (GTDB taxonomy): Bacteria > Nitrospirota > Thermodesulfovibrionia > Thermodesulfovibrionales > SM23-35 > DYFC01. The sequence goes on from DYFC01000010.1 coordinate 30,223, forward strand.
ATGGGGTGCAACAGAGGTAAAACCACCTCATCTTGCTGATGCTATTGTTGAACTTACAGAGACAGGAACTTCTTTGCGTGCAAATAATCTCAGAATAGTTGAGACAATTCTGGAGTCAAGCACCCGTTTTATATCAAACAAAAAAGCATGGCAGGATAAATGGAAAAAACAGAAAATGGAAAATATTGTAATGTTACTAAAAGGCGCTCTTGCCGCTGAAGAGAAAGTCGGGCTTAAGATGAATGTTGAGTCAAAATCAATTAAACGCGTAATGAGTCTTCTTTCAGCAATGCACTCACCAACTATTTCTTCATTATCAGAAGAAGGCTGGTTTGCCCTTGAAGTTATAATTAACGAAAAAAGCGTTAGGGATATAATTCCTAAGCTCAAAATGGCCGGAGCTACAGGCATTGTAGAATATCCCCTTAACAAAGTAATACCTTAAATTATTTGATAGGAGAAAATATGTTTAAGGATCACAGAAAATTGAATTATGATATTATCAGTCTTCTGATTTCCGGTGTATTTCTAATGTCTTTTACTTTCTGTCTTAACAAAACATCATATGCTTTATCCCTGAACGATGAAGTTGCAAGAATTCAAAAGACTTATGAGAATATTATTGACATGAGCGGTAATTTTGTTCAGAAAAGCCATATAAAGGATCTTAAGCGGACCGATACTTACAAAGGCCAGTTTTTCATTAAAAAACCCGAGAAAGTAAAAGTAATATACAAAGGAGAAAATCCTGCTGAAATAACTGTTAATAAAGACATTGTATTAATCTATCAGAAAAATGAAAATCAGGTTATTAAGGGGAAATTCGATAGCAACACATATGGTCAAACACCTGTTATATTATTGAGCGGTCTGGGGAAGATGGAAGAAGAATTCAATATATCAGAAAAAAATGGTCTGTTGCTTTTAAAGCCTAAAAAAAGCATGGGAGCGATTGTCTCAATTGAACTAAAGTTATCAGACAAAGAATTTCCGATACAGTCTTTTACAATTTATGACACATATTCAAATAGGACAGATATTACACTCAGCGATATGAAAATAAACAAAAACATTGATGATAAAATTTTCAACTTTACATCTCCTAAGAACGCAACAATTTTGGAACACAACCCATGAGGGGTTCCTGTGCGTATACTCGGAATTGATACATCATGTGATGATACATCTGCTTCAGTTGTTGAAAACGGCATAAAAATAATATCAAATATTGTCTCCGGTCAATCCGAAATTCATAAAAAATATGGCGGCATAGTCCCTGAACTTGCATCCCGTAAACACGTTGAAATGATAATCCCTGTTGTTGAACAGGCTCTGAAGAAAGCTGAAATTGAACTTAAGGATATAGATGGTATTGCTGTATGTCATGGTCCGGGACTTATAGGTTCACTTTTAGTAGGATGTTCATTTGCAAAAGCAATATGTTATACAACCAAAATCCCTTTGCTCGCTGTCAATCACCTCGAAGGACATATCTTTGCTTCGTTCCTTGAAGAGCCAAGACCGGAATTTCCATTCATTGCACTTATAGTTTCAGGCGGGCATACATCTCTTTACATGGTAGATGGATTTGACCGGTATAGAGAACTCGGCAAGACAAGAGATGATGCTGCTGGTGAAGCTTATGATAAAGTATCTAAACTTCTTGGGCTCGGATATCCTGGTGGTCCTGTTATTGACAGTCTTGCAAAAGAAGGTAACCCAAAAGCAATAGATTTTCCAAGAGCATATTTGCCGGAATCTTTTGATTTCAGTTTTAGCGGAATCAAAACCGCTGTTCTAAATTTTGTTAAATCAACAGGATTTGAAAATTATGAAATTAAAACTAAAAAACCAGAATTATTATTAGATATAGCAGCCTCTTTTCAGGCCGCTGTTGTGGATGTGCTTGTAAGAAAAACAGAATGGGCAATTAAAAGAACATGGATAAAAAGAGTTGTGCTCTCAGGCGGTGTTGCAGCAAACAGCCAATTAAGAAGAAGAATGAAAGAAATGGGTGATGAAAGAGAAGCAGAAATTATTATTCCTTCAATTCCATTATGTACTGACAATGCTGCTATGATAGCTGCTGCCGGTTACCACCATTTATTGACCGGTAAATTAGCAGACCTTACTTTAAACCCGAAAGCTTATTTGCCTTTATGATTAATCCTGAAAATGTAGTTGAAATTATATTGTGGCATAGCCTCAGGGTCAGGAAATCCGGAAATACTTAAAAAACGGATTTTTCAATATGTTTAAATTCAACAGAATAAATAGAGAAAAGAAAACTGTTGAAGCTATGATTAAAATATATTGCAGGAAAAATCATGGCAAAAAAAATGAAATATGTTTTGATTGCAAAGAACTTCTTGATTATGCATTCAAAAGACTCGATAAATGTCCTTTTCAGGAAGGCAAAACAACCTGCGGGAAATGCAAAATACATTGTTACAAACCTGTAATGAGGGAGAAGATAAAACATGTTATGCGATACTCTGGTCCAAAAATGGCATATTTACACCCACTTCTTGCACTATATCATTTTATTGATAGTTTCAGAAAAACCGCTGCCAAACAAAATTTTTAATTATCTTTCATTGTAATGTGTAATAATTTGTTCTGCCAGATGAATAGCATCTTCATGATTCTTTATTTTTCCACTATCCTGGGCTTCTCTGATTCTGCTAATTATTTTTCCGATTTCGGGGCCCTGTTTTACTCCTAATTTTATAATATCATTTCCGGTTATAAGATTAGGTGCGCTTATTTTCTCTTTTATCCAGTCAAAATAATCTAAGATAAGCCTCTTCAAAGAAAGAATCTGACTACTCTTGATTTCTTCTGTAGAATCCCTGCCATTTGAACTCATAACATCGGCTATGGAGAGAACAAGAACAGCGATTGAATCCTCCTTCATTCTGTGAAACCATTTTATTTTTGTTAGTTTTTTTGCGCGTCTAAGAGCAAAGTTAAGGGCATTCATATGTTCTGCTATCATTTTTAAAATAAACTCCGAGTCAGCCCTTGAAAATTTCAGACGTCTGGCGATATTTAAAAATATCTTTGCTCCTTCTTTATCATGTCCATAAAAAGTTATTTTGCTTTTCTTTAAATTGAATGCTTTTGTTGAAGGCTTGCCAATATCATGTAATAATGCAGAAAGTTTCAGTAATTTTCCTTTTTTATTATCTATTATTTCTGATATTTTATTTCCATATGTACCAAAAATTTCTGATAAATTATTCAAAATACTCTCTGCATTTTCCATCGTAAGCAATGAATGCTCCCAAACATCAAGATGATGAAATCCATTTTGCTTACATTTTTTCATTGGTACTATTTCAGGAAATATAATGTCAAGAACGCCAAACTTATCCATTTCCCTGAAGGTTGAACTGCTTCTGGAAGTAGCCAAAATAAGATAAATTTCGTACATTATTCTTTCCGCTGAAACATTTTCAAGCAAAGCCACAGAACTTTCCAATTGATTTAGAGTTGAATTCTCTATTTTAAATTCAAAAAACGAAGAAAAACGAAATGCTCTTAGAATTCGTAAAGGGTCATCAAAAAAACTTTTATCACCGGTCATGCAAATTATTTTCTCTTTTAAATCTTTCTCACATTGGAAGGGATCAATTATTTTACCGGATGTTATTTCGATTGCTCCGGAATTTATAGTGAAATCTCTTTTTGCAAGGTCCTCTTCAATGGTCTTCCCCCGCATTTCTGATATATCAATAAAACTTGAAATATCATCTCTGTCAACAACTCTATAGCAGGGTTCATCGGCCTTTTTCTCAAAAGGCACAAAAGTAGCATTTTTTCTCTTTGAAATTTCAAGAGCTATTTCTTTAGCATTTTTGCATGTAATATCAATATCTTTCGGCTCTTTTCCTAATAGAATATCCCGTACTGTACCACCTACGAGATAGAATTCTGTCTTTTCGAGAATATCCCTGTCAAGCCATTTCCTAACTATATAATCCATTTTTATCATATTTTCCATATTTTTTGTAATGGTGTATTATATTATCTAACATTTTTTTAAAATAGTTTATCAACATGATAGACAAAAATATCAAAGAAGAAATCGAAAAACTTGTCAGGGAATTGAATTATCACTGTTACCGCTATTATGTGCTGGACTCGCCTGTTATTTCCGATGAAGAATACGACAGGATGTACTTTCATCTTAAAGAACTTGAAGATAAATATCATTATGTTCTTCCTGATTCACCAACTCAAAGAGTTGGCGCTCCACCTCTTGATAAATTCGAAAAGGTTAAACATTCAGAACCCATGCTCTCGCTTGATAATGCCTTTTCTTACGAAGACTTAATCGAATTCGACAGGAGAGCTAAAAGACTTTTAAAATCAGAAAAAGATATAGAATATACGGTTGAACCGAAATATGACGGACTGGCTATAGAACTAACTTATGTTGACGGGCTTCTTTCAACAGCATCTACAAGAGGTGATGGATATGAAGGAGAGGATGTCACACAGAATATTAAAACAATAAAATCTGTTCCTTTAAAAATTATGGATGTGCCCCATATCCCTGAAATTATTGACATTCGCGGTGAAGTTTATATGGATATAGCTGACTTTGAGTTGCTAAATAAAGAAAGGGAAAAAAAAGGTGAGCAACTTTTTGCGAATCCAAGAAATGCTGCCGCCGGTTCTGTAAGACAGCTTGATCCAAATATAACTGCCACAAGAAAGCTTCATCTTGCATGTTATGGAATAGGTTCTGTAAAAGGTGTAGATTTTAATAGCCAATCAGAATTCATGGAATGGCTTAAAAGTGCAAGATTTCCTGTACCCGCTTTTTTTAATAAAGCAACAGGCATAAAGACTGTTATAAACACAATCAAAGAAATGGAAGATAAAAGGCATTCTCTACCTTTTGAAACCGATGGTGCAGTTGTAAAAATAAATTCTTTTAAATTACAAAAAGAACTTGGCATCAAAACACGAGAACCAAGATGGGCGATTGCTTATAAATTTCCAGCCCATCAGGGAATTACAAAAATAATTGATATACAGGGTAGCGTAGGAAGAACAGGAGTAATCACTCCTTTTGCTATTTTTGAACCTGTAAAGATTGGTGGTGTTACAGTATCACGTTCAACTTTACACAACTGGGACGAGATGGAAAGAAAGGATATAAGGATTGGTGATACCGTTGTAGTAGAAAGGGCAGGTGATGTGATTCCTCATGTTATCGCAGTGATTAAAGACAAAAGAACAGGAAAAGAAAAACCTTTCCCTATACCTTCACATTGTCCTGTATGCGGGTCAAAGGTTGTAAGAGAAGAAGGTGAAGTTGCGGTTAGATGTATTGGATTAAATTGTCCTGCTCAAGTTCAGGAAAAGATAATACATTTTGCATCAAGAGGCGCACTTGACATCGAAGGACTTGGAGAAAAAAATGTTGAATTATTTTATTCAAAAGGACTTGTACATAACTTTGTAGATATTTTTAAACTTAAAAAAGAAGATTTGCTGAAGCTTCCGAGATTTGCTGAGAAATCAGCACAGAATCTTATTAATGCTATTGAAAAAGCAAAACATACCACACTTGCAAGATTCCTTTATGCTCTTGGAATTCTTCATGTTGGAGAATATGCTTCAAAGCTACTTGCAAAGAATTTCCATAACCTTGAAGACCTTTTTCATGTTAAAACCGAGAGGATATTAAAGATAAAGCAGATAGGCGAAAAAATCGCTGAATCAGTGTCAGAATTTTTCAATGACCCCAAAAATATTCAAACTTTAAATGAATTGAAATCACTCGGGTTAGTAATAACCAACCCGGACTTTGAAGGAATAGAAAGTGTTAAAAAGCCATTGAGCGGACTGACTTTTGTAATAACAGGCACTTTACCAAAACCAAGAAACGAAGTTGAAGAATTGATAGAACAACTCGGAGGACATGCTGCATCTTCAGTCTCAAAAAATACTTCCTATTTAATTGCGGGCAAAGAACCCGGATCTAAATTACAAAAAGCTCAATCTTTGGGCATAAAAATAATTTCTTATGATGAATTCTTAGGTATAATAGATAGTCACCAAAAAAAATCTAAAAAATAAATAAAGGAGGTGGATTTAAAATGAAAGCTTTAACTTTAGGTATGGTCTTGATTTGTGTATTAATTACAGCAGCAGGATGTGCTTCTAAGGGAACCGGACACATTGAAAGCATTGCAAGCGCTGAACTCGGAATTAAAATAGCAAAAGATAGCAATGCGACAATTAACGCACCTCTTGAACTCAAATTTGCCGAGGACAAGCTGTCTGCTGCAAGAATAGCAGCAACCAGAGAGGATTTTGTAACCGCAAAACGTCTTGCTGATGAGGCTCTGGTTGACGCCAAGCTTGCCGAGTCAAAATCAATTACAATCAAAGCAAAAAAACAGGCACAGGAAATGCGTGATGCTATAGATACATTACGCAAAGAAATTGACCGCACACAAATGCAGAAATAATAAACATGGAGAAAATGCTATGAAAAATCATTTATATAATTTAACCAAAGGATTTTTACTCTTTTTTATTGCTTCAGTTTTTGCTGCAGGATGTGCAACTGTACCTGAAAGAAATGTTGCACTTGAAAATGCACGCGCAATATATGAAAAGGCTCAAGCAAACCCTGAAGTCTCAAAAAATGCTCCTGTAGCTTTGCATGAAGCTGCCCAGGCACTTAATAGAGCAGAGAAGGCAAAGAACAATGAGGAAAAAACACATCTTGCATATATAGCAGAAAAAATGGCTCAAATAGCTATTTCACTGGCCGAACAAAAAACATCGGAAAAAGAAGCTGAAGAGTTAAGTCAGGAGAAAAACAAGATAGTTCTTCAGGCTCGCGAGATTGAACTTAAGAAAGCGCTTAATTTAGCTGAAGCAAGATTGCAGGATGCAGAACGTGCAAGAAAGCAGGCAGAAACAAAAGCTCTTGAATTAGAAAAATCCAAAGGGGAAGCTGAACTGCTTGCACGACAGGCCGAAGCTGCAAAAAAAGAGATAGAAGCAAGAATTATTGAGCTTGAAAGAGCAAAAAAAGAAGCTGAAATTCTTGCACAACAAAGGGAAGAAGCAAGAAAAGCTGCTGAAAATTCTGCTGTTCAGGCTGAACTTGCAAGAAAAGAAGCAGAAGCAAGGGCAATTGAACTTGAAAAAGCAAAACAACTGGCTGAAACAAGAGCTATCGAAATTCAAAGAGCCAAAGAACAGGTTGAATCTCTTGCAAGGATAAACGAAATAGCGAGAAAGGAAGCAGAGGCAAAAGCTCTTGAAATAGAACGTACAAAAGGACAGGTTGACTCTCTCTTAAAACAGAATGAAGCTGCAAAGAAAGAACTCGAGGCAAGAGAAATTGAGATCGAAAGAGCTAAAAAATTAGCAGAAGCATTAGCCCAGCAAAACGAAGCTGCAAGAAGAGAAGCCGAAGCAAGAGCACTTGAGATTGAAAGAGCTAAAAAATTAGCAGAAACACTGACACAGCAAAACGAAGCTGCAAAGAAAGAACTCGAAGCAAGAGAAATTGAGCTTAAAAAAATAAGGGGCGAAGCAGAAGAAAAGACCATCGAGGCTGAAAAAGCAAGAAAAGAAGCCGAGAAAAAAGCCTTTGAGCTTGCCAAGGCAAGAGAAGAGACTGAAATCAAGAAACTTGAAGCAGAAATGGCGCGCAGTAAAATTGAAGAAACAATGGCTCAAAGAAGACTTCTTGAAAAAGAATTAAGTGAGCTAAAAGCTAAACAGACTGACAGGGGCATAGTGCTTACTCTTGGGGATATTCTTTTTGAAACAGGAAAAGCCAATTTAATGCCAGGCGCCAGAAGAACAATCAACACAATCGCAGATTTTTTAAAGAAATACCCTAAAAGGAATATTGTTATCGAAGGATTTACTGACAATGTAGGCAACGACAAATTTAATATCAAGCTCTCACAGCGTAGAGCCAGTGCAGTAAGAACTGCTTTAATGAATAAAGGCATTTCCTCCGATAGAATTGCAGTAAAAGGATATGGTAAACAATATCCTGTAGCTACAAACAAGACAGCAGAAGGAAGACAACAAAACAGAAGAGTAGAAATAGTAATACTCGATGAAGGTGTTCCTGCAGAAAAAATGTTACGCTAAAAATATATCCGGAGTCTGTGTATAAACACTTCGTTTGTCTTTTCCGGGTCAGTTAAGAATTTATAAGATAAACGGGATATACACAGACTCTACCTATAGTCTGCCTTCTTCTTTTAGCCTGCTAACAATTTTCTGTATTTCTGGTAAGGCTGAGATTGCAGCTTTTTCTCCTTCAAGCACTGCTTCATGTCTTTTCGAGAAATCTGCTGCGCCAATATAGCCGACTTTCGGCTTTATAACCACATCAGCTTTTGCAAGCTGTATTGAAGATAATTTTGAATACATTATATTTATTGACTGCATAATTGTTTCAATTGTTCCTTTAGGCATTGCTGATGAGGCATCACCTGAAATATCCACTGCAATTACAACATCAGCTCCCATTTTTCTTGCAGCATCTACTGCAACAGGACTGACAACCCCGCCATCAACATACATCTTTCCTGAAATTACCGGAGGAATAAAAACACCTGGAATCGAGCAACTTGCTCTAACAGCAGTACCTGTATTTCCTGTTCCAAATATTACCTCATTACCCGTTTGAACATCTGTTGCCACTGCATAAAAAGGTATTCTTAATTTTTCCATGGGAGTATTTCTGAGCATAAAATTGATATATTTTTCGAGTTTCTCGCCCTTGATAAATCCATTATCAGGAATCCCGAGGTCAACTAAATCATCTTTTTGAAGCTCGAATGAAAATTTCTGGAGTTCGAATGCATTGAATCCGTAAGCGTATAAAGAACCTACAAAACTTCCTGCGCTTGTTCCTACAACCATATGTATAGGAATCTTATTAGCTTCAAGAATTTTTAAGACGCCAATGTGGGCAAATCCCTTTGAAGCTCCGGCTCCAAGAACTACTGCTATCTTTGCTGGTTTTACAGGTGGTTTAGTTTCAACAGGAGCACAGGAAAACGAATTAAAAAAAATTAACAATAAAAGAGTAAAAAAGTTAATTCTTTTTATAAAATTTGTGGTACAGATATATTTTGTTTCCAGTAACATAAACATTGCTTTAAAGCCCTCATCTCCGTAGAAACAGTCTAATAATTATATATACCAAAAACATTATAATTAAAGAAATTATGAAAATATTATAGTCCATGTTATCTTCGATTATCTTCAATTTAAAGGTTTATTTAATAACCCGGGACACTATTTTTACAATGAATGTTGCTGATTTAATGGCTTCTTTTGCATCTTTTGAGTCATACTCATCTGTTGGAATAAAGTCCTCATCCCCATAAAATGCAAGTTCTCTTTCCTTGCGAAGTTTTTTAGAGATTTTTACAATCTTATCGAGTTCCCTGGAAATAAATACAGGCAATAAAGATTTGTTTTCTTTTAATATCGGGCTTACATCATGCCATTTTGGTGGTTCAATTCCAACATATCTAAGTAAACCCTTCAAAGCAAGTTCGACGATCTCTTGAGCCTCTCTTATAACATCAGAATAAGCTTCTTCTTTAAAAAGAACATCAAGTATTTTTAATCTTTTAGTTGCCTTAATTAGATAACTCTTTGCCAGATTATTTGTTGTCATAGCTCGATTATTTCGCCTGGCTTTAAGTCAGGTTTTAAAATCCAATACCACCTTGTTCCTAAAAAAACTCGTTTTGATCCAAGTTTTTTAAACTTTATTTTTAAATTTTCAATTTTTCTTTTAAAAAAATCATTTTTATCATAAATAATGATTGAATCGTTAACCATATCAAAAAGAAGGGGGGTTCCATATTTAATTTCCTCAGGAGTTTTGATAATTGGTGATATATAATGAGGAACATTTTTAACTTTTTCTTCCACATTATCTATAAACTCTTCGATTCTTTTCATCTTTCTTTTATGGAGTCCTTCAACTATTAATAGCAAATCCATATCTGATTCAGGCGTACATGTGCCTCTTGAAAAAGAACCAAAAATTATCAAACTAATAAGTCTCTCCTTGTAATAGTTAAGGACACATTCTTTTATTTCTTTAATATATTTTTTAAAGTCTTTTCTCATAGAAAAACTATAACAAAATGTAATCAAATCTGCAAATTATTGTTCATAGTGTGAGCAAGTTATGGCAAAAAAAGAGTCAAGATTCCCGGTCACTTATATTTCTTCTGAATAACAATGCGAACCTTTTCCCCTATCATTCCAAGACCCTCACTCTCTGTCATTCCCGGCGAAGCGAGGAATCTTTAAGCTTTCTAAATTGACTGCGAATTGCTGTTATAGGATAGAATTAGCGATAAAACCTGATAATACGCTGTTATTTATTCTTTCCCCATTGGAGTTGCAAGTTTTCGCAATTGCTCCTTTGTAAGTGGTGAACCATATCCTGCGTATTGTAATCCTAAAAATATCATATTCTCAAATGGCTCCCATTTACCGTTTATATAGTTAAAAGGAATAAATTTATATTCAACTCCTTCAGCAATAGGGACGATTCCTTTTGACTGCTTGAGTTCGCCATTTTCAAGCCATGTGAGTACAAAAGAACCGTTTTGTGCTGTTTTTGCATTTTCAGAACCATGACAATCAGAACATTTTCTCCCTTCTTTCACAACAGAATGACTGTTTTGAGGAGCAAATATAAGAAAAGTTTTATTGTCTTTTAAGACATATGTCTGCATATTTCCAGAAGTGACCTGACCGTTATAATTAATTAAAAATGTCCAGCCCGAGAGTTTCATATCAACACGTTTTTTATCATTAATCAAGGTTTCAAAATGACAGTTTGTGCAACTAACTACATGTCTTACATGACATGCGTTGCAATCGAGTCTTCCATTATGTATTTTGTGGGCTGTGGTTTCAGTTAAAGTCTTATGACAATTTTCACATTTTGCATCGATTGCCCCTGTCTGTTTCATAGAATTGTATTCCTTGCCATCTCCATGAACATCCCTTGCAGTATGGCAGTCCATGCATTGCATGCCCTTTGAAAAATGCACATCTTCCTGTTTATTATCTGAATCTATTTTCATTATTGTTCTTTCTCTTTTATGGCAACTCAAGCAAACATCCTGATTTCTCGCTGCTTTCACAGTATAGAATGATTTATTCCCCTCAATAGTTTTATGGCAAACATCACATGAACCAATATGGCAATTTATACAATCCAGCTTCTCACTTAAATATGGCAACCCTGTGTGAGTCTCAAGACCGCCATTTTCTTTATCATACCAGTAAGCCATCCCTTTTGTTGTAAAGTGAAGACTTGAATTAAAAAAAGATTGCTGGCCTTTTGATTCTGCAGCTATACCAATTCCTGAAATAATTAAAATTAAAAAAATAGCTAAAATAATTCTGTTAACTATCTTTAACATAAATACCTCCATAAAATATAAAGATACTCAAACCCTATCGCATGGCCTGCGTGCAATCTTTTCAAGACTTTGCTCATCAACTTCATTGATGTATTCTTTCAAAGGGAATTTTTTACCGCACTCCATGCAGTTAAATGTAATTACCCTTCAACCTATAATTAACTTTATTTTGCCACCACATTCTTTACATTGCATAACGTTATAGTATAACTCTACTTTATTTTGAAATCCAAGAATAAAATGAAAAAGCAACCAAGTTGCCAAGCTACCAAGATTGTACAGCGTAAGCATATAAAATATGAAATGATAAATTACACTTTACACTTTATTTTTCACGTGCTCACTTTTAGCGTCTTTATTACTCTCTGCTCTTCGCTCTTAGCTTGATAGTTTATGGTATTATTAAGTTATGTTATCACCCGGTGAAGAAAAGGCATGGGAAATACTTGAGAAACTCGATCCTTTAAGTGTATGTAAGAATTCTTTAGCTATATATGATGAAAAGGATAATCATTACATTTTAAGAGCATTTGATTCAAATATCTTCATATCCCCCGATAAAAGAACGCTCAGCAGCAATTCGTCTGAAGGTGAAATTCTCATTAACCGTTATGGATATTTTTTCGTTCACTCATGTCTTTGGTATTTAATAAAATCTAAAAATATACCTTTTACAGAGAGACTTGTTAGACCTTCTGACATTAAAGATGGATCTTCTTTTTTCAAAGGAAGTCATTCACTTCCATTATCAAGACTTGCAGAAAAATATGGCAATGCCAAAGATACTTTTCTTGATAATTCTTATAAATTTGGGGCGTTATTACAGAATTTTGGGGATGCATCTATAAGACTTTTTCCAATGCCGAGAATTCCTGTCACAGTAATTTTATGGTTAAAGGATGAAGAATTCCCGGCAAGGGCTGATTTACTTTTCGACTCATCATGTGAAATCCATTTACCTGTTGATATTCTCTGGTCTATAGCAATGTTCAGCATTCTAATTCTATTATGAGCTGGAAGCTTAAAGAGAAAGCTGATTTATTGTTATCAAAAGAACAGGGCACAATATTCAAAGACCCGGGCGGGAAAATTAACATCGCTCTTGTTTATCCAAATACATACCACATAGGAATGTCGAATCTCGGGTTTCAAGGAATATACGGTCTTTTAAATAACATAAACGATGTTGTCTGCGAGAGAGTTTTTTTACCCGATGAAAAAGATATTGAAGAATTCTTTAGGACTAATACAGAACTTTTTTCGCTCGAATCAAAAAGACCTCTTCATAGTTTTGATATTATTGCTTTTTCAATCTCTTTTGAGAACGATTATCCAAATATAACAAAAATTTTTGCACTTTCAAGAACACCTTTTTTCAGTTCGAAAAGGACAGAAAAACACCCTTTAATAATTCTGGGCGGTGTCTGCGCTTTTTTAAATCCAGAACCTGTTGCAGATTTTTTTGATATAGTTTTTATCGGAGAAGCGGATGAAATGCTTCCTGATTTTATAAATATATGCAGGGGGTCTGCCGGAAAAGCAGATATATTACATAAATCTCTTTCGATTGAAGGATGTTATATACCTTCTTTTTACAGAATATCTTATACATCTAATGGAACAATAAAAAAAAGAGAAGCTTTATATGGAGCACCTGATACAATCAAAAGGCGAATTTTCAATGATATTTCAAAATCGAAAATCTTTACATCTATAATTACATCTGAAACTGAATTTTCAGAAATGTCTCTAATTGAAGCCATGAGAGGTTGTCCATGGAATTGCAGGTTCTGCGCTGTTGGTAAGATATACAATCCGCCAAGAAGAAAAGATTTAACTGTTATTAAAGGAGAAATACAAGAGGCACTTAAAAAGACAGAAAGAGTTGGATTAATAGGACCTTCTCTTTCAGATTATCCTTTTATAAAAGAGACCCTTCAGATTGAAGGGGTTGATTTCTCGATCACATCATTGAGGGCAGGGACAAAGAGTACCGAACTTATAAAATTTATGAAAGGCCATAAAAGTGTCTCAATAGCTCCTGAAGCAGGCACCGACAGATTGCGCAAGGTTATTAATAAGAAAATAACAGAAGATGATATTCTCTTTACTTCTGAACAACTTTTTCTTGAAGGGATAGAAACTCTACGGCTTTATTTTATGATTGGACTTCCTACCGAGACAGATGAAGATATTAAAGGTATAGTGAACCTCATCAAAAAAATCAGAGCAATATCTTCCAGAGGTTTTATTACATTAAGTATAAGCACCTTTGTACCAAAGCCTTTTACTCCATTTCAGTGGCATCCTATGGAGAAAGAAACAGTTGTAAAAAACCGTCTGATGTATATAAAGAAGAGTCTTCTTCAAATTAAGGGTGTTAAAGTATTCCACGATGTTCCTAAATATGCATATATGCAGGGCCTTTTCTCACAAGGCAACAGACATATTTCAAAAGTTTTAGCAGTAATGATAAAACAATCAGATTGGTTGAAAGCAGCTGAAGAGTCCGGCATTGATAAAGATTTCTTTATTTTCAGAAAAAAGGACTTCTCCGAAATTCTGCCATGGGATTTCATTGATAATAGAATCTCTAAAATCAAGTTATGGGAAGAATATCAGGAAGCCTTTTCCTGAATTCAGACAATAAAGACATTACTTATATAATCAAAAGTAACGAGTTATCAACCTTGAAAGATAGCAAGCAAACCAGCAAAAATTGCAGATATTGGATTAAATTTATTCTGTTCTCTCACTTTCGTTTTTAATTATTTCCAACTTAACTTTTGATATTCTTTTTCCAACCATCTCGGAAACTGTGAGCTTTTTGTTATCTATTTCAATAAAATCACCTACAACAGGTATTTTCTGAAATTCTAATAAAAGAAATCCGCTTAATGTTTCATAATCAGGAGATTCAGGAAGTTCAATTGAGTAATCTTCTTTTAAATCCCTGATGCTTATTGAGGCATCGATTAAATAACTGTTTTCGCCTAAATTAATAACAGGACTTTCAGTATCATATTCATCTCTAATTTCCCCGACTATCTCTTCCAGAAGGTCTTCCATTGTGACAAGCCCTGAAACCGAGCCATATTCATCTATTACCAGTGCCATATGTATTCTTTTCTTCTGCATTTCTTTTAGAAGCTTGCTTATTTTCATTGTCTCAGGGATAAAGAAAGGCGGTTTTATTAGTTTTCTTATATCAGAAATGCCTTTTGGTAAAGCATTCAAGAAATCTTTTGCATAAAGTATTCCTCTAATATCGTTTATATCTCTGCCAATGACAGGATAACGGGAGAATTGTTCTTCGCTTATTATTTGCTGTATCTCATTAATAGGCATATTTATTCCAATTGTAACCATCTGTGTTGCCGGTGACATAACCTCTTTTGCAGACATATCCGTAAACTCAAAAACACTGTGGATTAATTCCTGTTCCGTTGGTTCAAAAACACCCTGTTCTCCTCCCTCGATAATGAGCATTTTTACTTCTTCTTCTGATATGAAAGCTCTGTCAGAATATCTTTTTCCACCGAAAGGTTTAAGGAGAATGTTTGTGCTTGCTGTTAGAACTTTTACAAGTATTACAGCAATCTTTGAAAAAGCATCAACAACCGGAGCGGTTCTAAGTCCTATTCCTTCAGGATTATTCAGGGCAAGTGACTTTGGTACAAGCTCTCCAAAAATAAGGCTGAAATAAGTGATACTGACTGTAACAATTCCTATTGCTATTGCTTCGCTTGAAACAGAAATTAACGGCACATCTATACGTTTTATAGCAGGCTTTATTATTTGAATAGCTGCTGCGCCACCGAGTGCCGCAGCAAGAACACCAACAAATGTAATTGCTATTTGTATTGTTGCGAGAAATTTATCAGGATTTTCTTTGAATCTTCTCAGGATTTCAGCAGTTCTATTGCCCTCTTCAATAAGCTGCTTTATACGGCTTTTTCTTATTGAAACAACAGCTATTTCAGCAGCAGCAAAGAAACCGTTTAAAAATATAAAAATAGCTATAAGTGCGATATCAGACCACATATTCAAGCACCTTCAAAATTTTAAATTCCATCGACTCTTAATTGTGTTTGAGCTTGAATTTGTAGCCTGTATATGTTTTCCTTTTCTTTTGTACTTCCAATCTCCATATAAATTATTTCATGCTATTAATAATCGCATCTGCAAATTGTGATGTTCCAACAGCGGTAGGATCATCGGGATAAGGCTTAAGATCATATGTTACATTTTTGCCTTCTGATATAACATCTGAAATAGCTTTTTCAAGTCTTTCAGCAGCGCTTATTTCTCCAATATGTCTCAGCATCATAACTCCTGACAATATCATAGCAAGGGGATTAACTTTGTTCAAGCCCTTATATTTTGGAGCGCTTCCATGCACAGGCTCAAAAACAGCATATTCTTCTCCAAGATTTGCTCCGGGAGCAATGCCCAGACCACCTATAAGCCCTGCAGCGAGATCTGATACAATATCACCATAAAGGTTTGGTAAAACAAGCACATCATAGAGTTCAGGCTTCTGCACAAGCTGCATACACATATTATCAACTATTCTGTCTTCAAATTCTATATCAGGATAATTTAGAGCCACATTACGGGCTGTCTCAAGAAAAAGCCCGTCCGAATATTTCATAATATTTGCCTTGTGAACAGCCGTAACTTTTCTCCTTTTATTCTTTCTTGCATATTCAAAAGCAAATCGGACAATTCTCTCGGTACCGAATACTGAAATAGGCTTGATACTAATACCTGAATCACTTCTAATTGTTTTACCTGTTAGTTTTTTAATTAATTCGATCAACTGTTTTGAGCCTTCAGAATCTTTCTCAAATTCTATTCCAGCGTATAAATCTTCGGTATTTTCCCTGACTATTACAATATCTACATTTTCATATCTTGTTCTTACACCTTTGAAAATCCTTGAAGGTCTTAGATTGCAGTACAGATCGAGCGTTTGTCTAAGTGTAACATTAACACTTCTGAATCCTGTGCCAACAGGAGTTGTAACAGGACCTTTAAGCGCAACTTTATTTCTCTTAATTGAATCAATTACTCTTTGTGGCAATGGAGTTCCTTCTTTTTCATATACATCTATTCCTGCTTCCTGAATGTCCCAATTTATAGATACACCTGTAGCTTCTAAAACTTTTTTTGTAGCCTCTGTTATTTCAGGTCCGGTTCCATCTCCTGGAATTAAAGTGATATTGTACATGGTATCTCCAATCGTTTAAATTTGAGTTTTGTCTTATTAAGGGTTAACTGTTAGGATTTTTTGCACCTGTTCGGGATAAGTTGCAACAAGTTTCAGTTCATCGTCTGTTAAAGGTTTTTGAGTATGCAAATTAGCATATTGAACAAGTTCAAGAACCCTTCTTGCTTCATTGTCATTATTAAAATGGATGCCCAGTTTGTCATATACATGTCTGAAGCCTTTGATGCCGCCATATTCTCCTGTTGTTATTATTCTGCCGGTTTCTGCAAGTTCAGGCTCGCCTCTGCCAACGTCTTCAGGATCGTAAAGTTCATAATTTCTTCTGTCTTTTAGAGCGCCGTCAGCATGTATTCCTGATTCATGTGCAAAAGCATTCGCTCCTATGCCGGGTTGATTTATCGGTATTGGTATATTAAAAGCATATGAAGCGTATCTGCCTATCTTCCATGCTTTTTTTAAGTCCACATTCTCATCGAGAGGAAGCTTGTCTTTAAGACCCTGAGAAAATTTAAGCGCTAAAATAGTTGATACAAGATCACAGTTGCCGCAACGTTCTCCGTAACCATTAATTGTGGTATTTATATATGCATCAACCCCTGCTTCAACAGAACCTTGGGCACCTGCAATTGATACAGCTTCTGCCATTCCAAGATCATTATGACAGTGCATCTCGATAGGAAATTTTGTTGCAAGGGCAAGAGCTTTTGTTCTTTCGTAAATTGTTATAGGGTCATCTGTTCCGAGTGTATCGCAATACCTGAAACGGTCAGCACCGGCTTCTTTTCCTGCGAGTATAAACTCAATTAATCTGTCAAGCTCTGTTCTTGAAGCATCTTCTGCATTTATGCCTACAGTTTGCGCGCCAAGTTCTTTGGCAGTTCTTACTGCTTCTGAAAGAGATTTCACTATATCTTTAAATGATTTTCTGCCTTGAAATTTACCCTGTATCATAATCTCTGAAGTAGAAATAGAAATGTTTAGATGTTTCAACTCAGGACAATTTTTAAAACTTAATTTAACATCTTCAGGAATCGCCCTGCACCAGCCTTCAAGATGAATCCTTTTGAATACACCAAGCTTAAAAAGCTCGAGGTTTGCATTAATGTAATTAATCTCGTGTTTCAAAGTCGGGAACCCAATTTCTGTCTGGAATATTCCCATTTCATCAAGGTAAATATTAAGCATTGTCTTTGAAAGTTTAGGCAGAAGTATCCTTGAAGTCTGAACCCCGTCTCTGTTTGTTACATCGATTAAATATACTTTTGCTTTCATTTTGTTTTCCTTTTAATAAAAATTATAACCTGTAAAAATACAGGCAGATAATCGGATAAATATTGTCATTCCTTTGATTGCCATACCATTAGAGGCTTTTCATTAGTAAAACAATTTTTTCACAGAATATTCGGATAAAATTTAACCTGATATGACTAATCAAAATTTAGCATTGATGAGGATTTTTAATTTGCATTTTTAAGCTCAACCTCAACATAATATTAATAACATAAATTAGCTAATATTACAATAAGTTAATTTTATTAGCAGCAATTCACGGTAAATTTTGAAAGCCTTAAGATTTCTCGCTTTGCTCGAAATGACAATGAAGAAGGTTCTTATTGTCATTCCGAAGGAGTATAAGCGGTTGAGGAATCTTACCTTTTTTTCACCGAGAATTGTTGTAAATTAATTTTATTAGATTAATATCAAAACAATAAAGACTGGAAAAGACAGGAGCAGTTTGTTAAAATTAAAGCCAGTTTTACGGAGGTATAATTATGAACTTTAAGAGTCAAGTTGCTGTTATAACAGGTGGAACACGCGGAATCGGGAAATCTATTGCCGAACATTTTGCGAAGAATGGTGCTGATATTATTGTTTGTGGCAGAAATCCACAGGCTGCAATTGAAGCAGCAGAATCTCTATCATCTTTTGGTGTTAAAACCATTGGTTTAAGGCTTGATGTATCGAATTCTCAGGAAGTAAAGGAAACATTTGAAAAGATCATCTCTGAATTTAAAAAAATAGACATACTCGTTAATAATGCCGGAATTACAAAAGATGGACTTCTAATGCGAATGAGTGAAGAATCATGGGATTCGGTTCTCGATATAAATCTTAAAGGTTGCTTTTTATGTACGAAAGCTGTAATACCTGAGATGGCCCGTCAGAGATACGGAAGAATTATAAATATTACTTCGGTTGCCGGCTTTATGGGAAATCCGGGGCAGGCTAATTATAGTGCTTCTAAAGCAGGAATAGTAGGATTTACTAAAACTGTTGCAAGAGAATACGCTTCAAGGGGAATAACAGTTAATGCTGTAGCTCCAGGTTTTATAGAAACTGCAATGACCGATGTTCTTAATGAAAAAATTAAAGAGGAAATGAAAAAACTTATTCCTTTGGGAAGATTCGGTAAGGTTGAAGATATTGCAAACGCAGTATTATTTCTTGCATTACCAGAATCCGGATATATAACAGGACAAACCATTCATGTAAATGGCGGTATGTATATGTAAACAAAATTAATGAAAAATTTAAAACATAAAAGTTATAATTTAAGTTCATAAGTCTGGCATAAACTGAAATAGTTGTTTTATGCCTTTACTTTTATGATGTTTTTTCTATTTTGAAATTTATTTTAATTTTGGAGGTGTCTTAATGGTAGAAGAAAAGGTCAAAGAAATTATTTCTAAACAACTCGGGGTAAATCCTTCAGAGGTTGTACCCGAAGCTTCATTCGTTGAGGATCTCGGAGCAGATTCCCTCGATACTGTAGAACTTGTCATGGCTTTTGAAGAAGCATTTGGCATTGAAATCCCGGATGAGGATGCAGAGAAGATTTCAAAGGTTAAGGATGCAATTGATTATATTAACAATAAAAAAGCAGCTTAATACTTATGAATAAGAGAAGGGTTGTTGTAACCGGGCTCGGGATGATTACCCCGCTCGGTATAGGAGTTCAGAAAAGCTGGGAAAATCTTATAGCTGGCAAATCCGGCATCAGACGTATTACACAGTTTGATGCCTCGGCTTTTCCGACCCAGATCGCAGGCGAAGTAGAAGGATTTAATCCCGAAGACTACATTGAACCTAAAGAAATAAAAAAAATGGACCGTTTCATCCATTTTGCTATTGCAGCAGCTCAAATGGCTATGGATGATTCCGGTCTAAAGATAACTGAAGCCAATGCAGAAAGAACCGGAGTAATTGTAGGTTCGGGTATAGGTGGATTAAATTCAATTGAATATTACCATAATGTCTATCTTCAAAAGGGGCCCAGACGTATAACACCTTTTTTTATTCCAATGCTCGTAGTTAATCTTGCTTCGGGCCAAATTTCTATAAGATTCGGGGCCAAGGGTCCCAATTCTGCTGTTGTTACAGCCTGTGCCACAGGGAGCCATGCAATAGGTGATGCTTTTAAGATAATCCAGAGGGACGATGCTGACATTATGATTGCAGGTGGCTCTGAATCGGTAATAACACCTCTGGCTATAGGTGGATTTAATGCTATGAAAGCATTATCAACAAGAAACAATGAACCTGAAAAAGCAAGCAGGCCTTTTGATATTGACAGGGATGGTTTTGTAATGGGAGAAGGCGCTGGAATAATTATTCTTGAAAGCCTTGAATCTGCTCTTAACAGAGGAGCACATATATATGCCGAAATAGCCGGTTATGGCATGTCATCAGATGCCTATCATATTACAGCACCGTCGCCTACCGGAGAAGGTGCTGTAAGATGCATGAGAATGGCTATCAAAGATGCAGGGGTTGAGCCTTCGGATGTCAATTATATTAATGCACATGGCACATCCACAAAATACGGAGATGAAATTGAGACAAATGCTATAAAAACACTTTTTGGAGAACATGCATATAAAATACCCGTAAGTTCTACAAAATCAATGACAGGTCATCTACTTGGAGCTGCAGGAGGTGTTGAGTCAGTAATATCAATACTTTGTATTAATAAAAGTATAATCCCTCCAACTATAAATCTAACAAACCCTGATCCTGAATGCGATCTCGATTATGTTCCCAATACTGCAAGAAAGACTAACGTAAATTGCTGCCTTTCAAATTCTTTTGGTTTTGGTGGAACAAACGCCTGTCTTCTCTTTAAAAAATATACCCCCTAAATTTAAACATGCATTGTGAAGACTTAACAGAACTCGAAAATAATCTGGGCTATACTTTTAAAAATAAAGAAATTCTCAAAGAAGCACTAACACACAGATCATATTTTCATGAATACCCTAAGGATTCAACCGGATATAATGAAAGACTGGAATTTCTCGGTGATTCGGTTCTTGGTTTTATAATTGTTGAATATCTTTTTTCCCTCCCCGAAAAGTTTCTTGAGTCAACAATGGCAAAAACTAAATCATATGTCGCAAAAGAAGCTGTTTTATTTGAAGTTGCAAATTCCATATCACTCGGCAAATTTCTCAGACTCGGCAAAGGTGAAGAGTTAACCGGTGGAAGAACAAAAAAATCCCTTCTCGCAGATGCTTTTGAGGCTCTTCTTGGAGCTGTCTTCCTTGACGGAGGGTTAGAGCCGGCAAAAGTTATTGTTATGAAACTGTTCAAAGAAAAAATTGATAAGATTATAACATCAGGTGATTTCCATGATGCCAAGACAGATTTACAGGAAAAATCACAGATGCTATATAATTCAATTCCCGAGTATAAACTCGTTAAACAGGAAGGTGAAGAGCATAGCAAAGTATTTACCGTTGAAGTTTATATTAATGGAGAAAGGTTAGGATACGGCGTAGGGAAAAGCAAAAAAGAGGCTGAGACTAATGCTGCTAAAGAAGCATTAAAGAAACTGCATTAAAAAATTTGATGTTTATTTTTCTTTTTGCTACACTTTAAATATATATAATAGTTTAAATATTATTAAAAACATCTATGAGTAATTATGAGCCTATTAAAATATTACCTAAATAATACAGACATTGCGCAAAAGAACCGTTTCACATGTCTGTTCATCTTGTCCGTATTTAGAAGAACGAACACAGCTAACGGACACGATACAAAGTTTTAGCGTCATTCCCCGACTCGATCGGGAAATCCAGTTTTAAAGTTCCTGGATTCCGTCCTCTGACTTGCTTAGAGGATTAAATCGGGCAATGACAGAAAAATGAACATGTTTTGACAACACTTTAATAGATAAAAGGAGGTGATTAAATGGTAAAAGATCCTGTATGCAATATGGATATAGATGAGAAAAAAGCGGCTGCAATAAGCAATTACAAAGGGAAAACGTATTATTTTTGTTCAAAGGTATGCAAAGAAAAATTTGATAAAGAACCTGAAAAGTATCTGAAAGAAAGTTCCGAAAGTATTAAGTCATAAATTTAAGGAGGTGAAAATTATAGTAAAAGTATAAAGTTTGAGAATTACTAAACATACAAAATCTTAAACAATAAAAATGGAGGACATAATGAAAAAATTAATAGTTACATTAATTATAGTCTTAGCATTTAGTCTTACAGCTTTTGCACAGATGGGTATGATGGGTCAGGGCATGAAAACAGGTGAAACCCAACAAATGCCAATGATGCAATGTCCAAAAATGCAAATGATGCAGGGCCAGGGAATGATGCAAGGGCAACAGATGCAGGCAATGCATTGTCAGGAAATGATGCAGATTATTACCAATTTAATTACTATGCAGGAAAAAATTGTTTCAGGAGTAAAACCTGAAGAAAAAGACAAGATGTTGCAGGAAATGAAGGAAATGAAAGATAAATTACAAAATATGGCTAATACTTGCAAATGTATGATGATGCAACCAACTGCTCCTCAGTCTCCTGCTACTGAAGCACCAGTTCCACAGACGCCGCCTCCTTCGGAACACAAACACTAAGTTTTTTGGAATTTTATGCAAGTTATTGACCCTGTATGTAAGATGATAATTGAAGATTCTGAAGCAGCGGGTAATACTGTTTATAACGGTAAGACTTATTATTTTTGCAATCCTATATGTAAAGAAAAATTTGATAAAAACCCGGAAGATTATCTCAAAGAAGAAGATACAAACCAGAAAAAAATTCAAAGGTTCACCCCGATTTTAATGATTAAGAGTCCCTCTGAAACCACTCAAAAAGAAGAAATTAATATTAAAAAAGAGAAGGACCCAGTCTGCGGTATGACAGTCGATACAGATACAGACCTTAAATATGAATATAAAGGGAATACCTATTATTTTTGTTCTTCATATTGTCTTGATAAATTTAAAAATGAACCTGAAAAATATTTAGAAACTAAAGAAGAAAAAATATATGACATACCAAAAGATACCTCTTCATGTTCAGGATATACATGTCCGATGCATCCTGAAATTAAAAAAGAAAAAATGGGTTCATGTCCTGAATGTGGCATGGCATTGGAACCCATTTTAACCCCTTTAGAATATACAAAAACCGAATGGATTTGTCCCATGGATCCTGATGTGATAAGTGATAAACCCGGTAGTTGCCCCAAATGCGGTATGGCATTAGAGCCAAGAATTGTAACTCTTGAGGAAAAAGAGAACCCCGAACTTGTTGACATGAGTAAACGTTTTAAGATTAGTTTAGCATTAACAATTCCTGTTGTCTTTATTGCAATGCACCATATGATACCGGGACTTTCACTTGAACACTTCATTAACACAGATCTACTAAGGATATTTGAGCTTGTTTTTACTACACCGGTTGTTTTATGGTGCGGCTTACCTTTTTTTATACGCGCATGGAATTCAATCATAAACCGCAGTCCTAATATGTTTACACTTATCGGTCTTGGAGTTGCAGTAGCTTATATCTACAGTCTGTTTGCTGTTTTATTCCCCTCAATCTTCCCCGAATCTTTTATAGAATCAAATAGAAAAATCGGAGTTTATTTTGAAGCTTCAGCAGTAATTATAACTCTTGTTCTTCTTGGCCAGGTGCTTGAACTTAAAGCAAGAGGGAAGACAGGTGCTGCTATAAGAGCTTTACTCGGGCTTGCTCCAAAAACTGCACGAAGAATTAACAAAGATGGTTCTGAAGAAGATGTACAAATAGATATGGTCAAACCCGGCGACATTTTACACATCAGACCCGGCGAAAAAATTCCTGTTGATGGAATAGTCATTGAAGGAACAAGTTCAATTGATGAATCAATGATTACAGGTGAACCAGTCCCTGTTGAGAAACAACCGGGCGATAAAGTTATTGGAGCAACTATAAATACTACCGGTACACTTCTAATAAAAACCGAAAAAGTAGGCTCTGATACTTTGCTGTCACAAATTGTCCATATGGTATCAGAAGCTCAAAGAAGCAGGGCTCCAATTCAAAAACTTGCAGATATAGTAGCAGGGTATTTTGTATATATTGTAATTTCAGTTGCTTTTATTACTTTTATAATCTGGTCCCTACGGGGACCGGAGCCCCGTTTCGCTTATGCTATTATCAATTCGGTAGCTGTTTTGATAATAGCATGCCCCTGTGCTCTTGGATTAGCAACTCCAATGTCAATAATGGTTGCTATGGGTAAAGGTGCAACAGCAGGGGTACTCTTCAAAAATGCCGAGTCCATAGAAATAATGAGAAAAGTGAATATATTGGTTACCGATAAAACAGGCACTCTTACAGTAGGGAAACCTGAACTCGTTAAAATAATTCCGCTTCAGGGATGGGATGAAAATAAAGTGCTTTATTATTCAGCAAGTCTTGCAAAAGGCAGCGAACATCCATTGTCAAATGCAATAGTCATTGAAGCTGAAAAAAGACAGATTCAACTCACAAAATCTGATTCGTTCAAATCTATTACTGGCAAGGGGATAACAGGCCGGATTGAAGGATATTCAGTTGCTCTCGGGAATATGAGTTTATTGAACGAAATTGGTATTAATTCGCAAGAATATTTAGAAAAAGCAGAGCAAATGAGATTGGAAGGAATAACAGTTATGTTTCTTGTCTGTGATAACAAAATCTCGGGGCTTATCGGAACTTCCGATACTTTAAAGCAAACTTCTAAACCAGCGATTGAGCAACTTCACAGAGAAGGAATCAAAGTTATAATGCTTACAGGAGATAGCCGTACTACTGCTGAAGCAGTTGCAAAGAAACTTAATATAGATGAAGTTATTGCAGAAGTTTTACCCGAACAAAAAGTTATGGAAATAAAAAAATTGCAGGATAGAGGTTTTATAGTAGCAATGGCCGGTGACGGCATAAATGACGCTCCGGCCCTCGCTCAAGCACATGTTGGAATTGCAATGGGAACAGGAACAGATGTGGCTATGGAAAGTTCTCACATAACCCTCGTAAAAGGTGATTTGGGTGGTATATTAAGAGCGAGACTCCTGAGCAAAGCAACCATGAAAAATATTAAACAAAACCTTTTCTGGGCATTTATTTACAATACAATAGGGGTTCCGGTTGCAGCGGGTATTCTTTATCCATTTTTTGGAATTCTCCTTAGTCCGATGATTGCTGCTGCTGCAATGAGCTTTAGTTCTGTTTCGGTTATAGGAAACGCATTACGTCTGAGAAGTATTAAATTATAAATAAAATAAAAAACTATTTGTGTTCAAAAAGAGTTTTTACTTCATTCATTAGTTCATTAATATCTTTAAAAGAACGGTAAACAGAGGCGAATCTTACATATGCTACCTTGTCAAGTTCTTTAAGAGATGACATTACTTCCTCTCCTATCCATGAACTTTGAATTTCTTTTACACCAAGTCCGATAAGTTTTTTTTCAATTGAATCGGTGATATTCTCAAGAGTTTCCATTCCTATAGGTCTTTTTTCGCAAGCTTTTTTAAGACCTGTTAAAACTTTATCCCTATCAAATGGTTCCCTGCGTCCATCTTTTTTAATAACCATAGGAATAATATCTTCAACGCGTTCGTATGAAGTGAATCGTTTGCCACATTTAAGACATTCCCTTCTGCGTCTTATAGCACTACCTTCCCTGCTTGTACGGGAATCAATTACTTTATCCTCAATATTACCGCAGAATGGACATTTCATAAAATTATTAAATTTAAATTCAGACTTCTATATTTTGAATTCTAGTATATAGGAAATCTTTCGCAGAGTGATTCAACTCTGAGTCTGAGAGAATTTATTGCAGATTCATTTTTACTGTTATGAATTACAGATGTAATAATATCAGCAATCTCTGCCATTTCAGGCTCACCCATTCCTCTGGTTGTAACGCAAGGTGTTCCAAGCCTTATTCCGCTTGTTATAGTAGCTGACCTTTGATCATACGGAATTACATTCTTATTTACAGTAATTCTTGCAATGCTTAAAGCCTCTTCAGCTTCTTTACCTGTGATATTTTTATTATTCAGGTCTATGAGCATAAGATGATTATCGGTTCCACCTGAAATAATGTTAAACCCATTTTTTAAAAGTTCATCAGCAAGTTTTCTTGCATTTCTGACAACCATTGATTGATAATCCTTAAATTCAGGCGCCATTGCTTCTTTAAGAGCAACTGCCTTTGCAGCAATTACATGAACAAGCGGGCCGCCCTGTATTCCAGGAAAAATTGTTTTATCTATTACTTTTGCATATTCACCTTTACATAAAATCAACCCTCCCCTCGGTCCTCTGAGAGTTTTATGAGTTGTTGTTGTAACAAAATCAGCATAGGGGACAGGAGATGGATGCAAACCTGCTGCAACAAGTCCTGCAATATGTGCTATATCAGCCATCAAATAAGCTCCAGCCTCTTTGGCTATATTTGAGAAAATTTCAAAATCAATTATTCTTGAATATGCACTTGCACCAACAAGTAGTATCTTTGGTTTATTTTCAATTGCCAGACGTCTAACTTCTTCATAATCAATCATCCCGGTTTCTTTGTTGACACCATAAAAAACTGTTTTATAAAAAATACCGGAAAAGTTTACCGACGCTCCGTGTGACAGATGTCCTCCGTGGCTAAGGCTCATGCTCAGTATTGTATCCCCTGGTTTTAATACAGAGAAAAACACAGCCATGTTAGCCTGAGACCCTGAATGAGGCTGAACATTGACATGTTCTGCATTAAAAAGCTGTTTTGCTCTTTCTTTTGCAAGGTTTTCTACTACATCAGCATATTCACAGCCACCATAATATCTTTTACCGGGATAGCCTTCAGCGTACTTATTCGTAAAAACCGAGCCCTGTATTTCCATAACAGCTTTGCTTGCATAATTCTCAGAAGCAATAAGCACAATGTTCTTTCTTTCCCTTTCGATTTCGTTTTGGACAGCTTCATAAACATCAGGGTCTGTTAATCTCAAGTTTTCAAATATCATTTTTTACTAATCTTTCCTCTATTTTTTGAATTTTTTCAAGACGCCTGCAGTGTCTATCTCCTTCAAAAGGAGTGCTCACCCAGGTTTTAACTATTTCTCTTGCAAGATCTTTTCCTATTATTCTGCCACCCATCACAAGAATATTTGCGTCATTATGTAATCTGCTCATTTTTGCAGTAAAAAGATCATTACATAACGATGCTCTAACACCCGGAAATTTATTTGCTACAATAGACATACCAATACCTGTACCGCATATCAGTATGCCTTTCTCAATTTTACCAGAGGATATTGCATCCGAAACTTTTTCACCAAAATCAGGATAATCAACTGAAGTACTGGTATCAGTTCCAAAGTCAATATAATTTATCCGGAGTTCATTCAATAGTGAGAGAATCTCTCTTTTGAGTTCTATCCCAGCATGATCACAGCCAATAGCAATAGTCATTTTTTTACCCGAAAATTAGAATATCTTAATATTATCTGACAGATTCTTGTTAAGTCAAGAATACATGTTTTACAACAGCAATTCACAGCAAATTTTGAAAGCTTCAAGATTTCTCGATTTGCTCGAAATGACAATAAAGAAGGTTCGCCTTGTCATTCCGAAGAAGTATAAGCAACTGAGGAATCTTGCATCCTTTTCACCAAGAATACATATCTTACACTTTCTTTTTTATATCTATGCGGGGGAAAAGAGCAGGACCTTTTGAGATTTTTTGTCCTGGTCTGAGTATTCCCCAGTTTGCGTGCTTATTTAAATCCAGTTTTGAAATATCACCTTCTAAAGAAAGTTGATTATATATTTTTTGGGCTGTATCAGGCATAAAAGGGAAAAGTGCTATAGCTATTAAACGAATTGATTCAACAAATGTATAAAGTATATTAGAAAGTGTATCCTGATCTTCTTCCTTCCATGGCGCAGCATTCTGGATATATTCATTTACATCATTTATAACCGACCATATTAAAGCAAGAATATTGTGAAATTCAAGATATTTAAAATGGTTATCAATCTTTGAAAATAGATTTTCTTCTGAACCTTGAAACCGCGCCTTCACTTTCTTTTCAAGTTCTTCCCTGTCCTGTTCCTCTACTGGAGAAGGAATTATTCCATCTCTATATTTCTCGACCATTGTCAAAGAACGGCTTAGAAGATTTCCAAGGTCATTGGCAAGATCTGTGTTAAATCTCTGGGTTATAGCATGTTCGGAAAAATCACCATCGAGTCCGAAAGTAACCTCCCTGAAAAGAAAATATCTGAAGGCGTCAGAGCCGAATCTTTCTGCTATATCATGCGGGTCAACAACATTACCAAGAGACTTGGACATCTTTTTCCCTTCGATAGTCCACCAGCCGTGCGCAAAAATATTACCGGGTAATGGAAGGTCAAGTGCCATTAGCATTGCAGACCAGTATATTGCATGGGTTGTTAGTATATCTTTCCCAATCAGGTGATGATCGGCTGGCCACCATATGTCTGAATCCGGAGCAAGATATTTTGTTGCTGAATAATAATTTGTTAGTGCATCAAACCATACATAAGTTACAAAATTGTCATCAAATGGTAATGGCACTCCCCATGCAAGTCTTTGTTTTGGTCTTGATATGCAAAGGTCACCCAAAACATTATTTTTCAGAAAACCAAGAACTTCATTGCGTCTTGTCTCCGGCAGTATATAATATGGATTATCTTCTATATATTTAATTAACCTTTCCTGATATTTTGACATTAAAAAGAAATAATTTTCTTCCGTAATCTTTTCAACTGGTCTTTTACAGTCAGGGCATTTACCTTCTTCTACTTCTTTTTCTGTCCAGAAGCGTTCGTCGGGGACACAGTACCAGCCTGAATATAGTCTTTTTTCAATTTCACCTTTATTGTATAATTCCTGAAGCACCTGTTTTACAACCTCTTTATGTTCTATGTCAGTAGTACGTATAAAAGCATCATATTTTATATTAAGCTTTACCCAGAGTTTCTTGAAATTTTCAACCATTAAATCAGCATGTTCTTTTGGAGAGAGACCTTTATCTTTAGCTGCTTTTTCTACCTTTTGGCCATGCTCATCAGTACCTGTAAGGAAAAAGACTTTTCTGCCTCTTAATCTGTTATATCTTGCAAGTATATCAGCAGCGACTGTTGTATATACATGTCCTATATGCGGAACATCATTTACATAATATATTGGAGTTGTTACATAAAATTTATTTTCCATCTTGTTGGTTATCCTTTTTTCTGTGAAATCTTCTTTTTTTCCTCTTTGGATGCCATCTTCTATATTGTTCTCTTTGCTCATCAGGTTTTTGCTCCGAGTCAGTTTTAAGTTCCTGTTTATTATTCACTAAAGTTTCTTCATTTATCTCAGGCTCATAAATTTGCTCACTCGAAACTACGACAACTTCTTCATTATCATTTTCTTCAATCAATGTGATTTCTTCCTCGATATTTTCTGTTTTTAAAGAAACATCCTCTGTGTAAGTTTCTGAATATTCGTATCCAAGACAGCACATCAATCTTCCGCACACACCTGATAGTTTTCCTGTATTAAGTACAAGTTCCTGTTTTTTTGCCATTTTAATTGAAATAGGTTCAAAGTTTATTAAAAATTTTTTACAACATAATTCTCTCCCGCATATCCCGAGACTTCCGATAATCCTTGCTCCGTCCCTAACTCCTATCTGCCTCATTTCTATTCTTGTTTTAAATCTCGAAGCAAGGTCCTTAACAAGTTCTCTAAAGTCTATTCTTTTTTCAGCAGTGAAATAGAAGATTATTCTTTTCCTGTCAAGCGTTGATTCTGTAGCAATGAGTTTCATTGGAAGTCCTCTTGCCATTATTCTTTCAAGACAGAATAATTTTGCTTCTGCTTCGAGACCTTTGTTTTCTTCCTGCTGGGCAATGTCTTCTTCTGTTACTTTTCTAATTATTTTTTTAAGATTGTGTTCTGAGTCTTCAATTGTGCGTCTTTCTGTAACAACACTGCCTATATTAAGACCGAGTTCAGATTCCACAACTACAAGATCGCCCCTGTTTATCTCAACTCCGTTTACCTCAAAATCGTATATTTTCCCGCATGGTTTAAATCTAACACCAATAACATCAGGCATTATCAAAATCCATCCTTGTTCTTAAAAGTAAACCTGTATAGTTCCATGTAAGAGATTTATTAAGATTATAACGCAAATATCCTTTTAATCTACTCATTTGCTGATAGATTTCTATTATAACCTTTAAGTTCATAGTTCTGCTTAATTTTTCTATATAGTCCTTCAAATCAATATTAATCATCCAATTTCCATCTTTCTTAACCTTTAAAAGAGCCATATCTCTAAGTAATACTAAGAATATTTCAAACCATCTTTCCATCTCCTCACGGGAACTCCATCCATCTTTTTCAGCATTTAACATATCTTCTAATAAATCAATAAACCATTTGCGTTCTTCGACAAGATTAACCGTTACTGCATATCCTGGTTTTCCCATAGCAAGCCTTGAAATTATTTCTAACATATCAATTTCAGATAATTTATTATCTGCATTTTTCACTTTAGATGTTTTTGAAGATATTTTACTAACATTATATTTATTTCCCATAACCTTTTTAATCACTTTTAAACATTCATTAGATGATAATGGAGCAAAGTTAACCCTGCAACATCTTGATCTTATAGTATCCGGTAATAATTCAGGCATGGATGACACAAGTATTATAAGACTGTTTTCTGGAGGCTCTTCGAGTGTTTTTAAAAAGGCATTTGCTGCTGATTGATTCATATCCTCCGCATTATCGATTATTACAATTTTATATTGACCTTCGTAAGCTTTTAGTGATAATGCTTCTTCAATAGACCTGATTTCCTCAATTTTTATTTGATTTCCTTCTGATTCAATCATAAGGAAATCCGGATGTATTCCTTTTTCTATTTTCTGACATGAAGAACATTCATCGCAAGCATCATAAAAAAGACTATTGTTATTACTTCTTTTTTCAGAAATACAATTAAGAGCCTTAGCAAGATTTAAGGCAGTAAATTTTTTGCCTATACCTGACTCACCTGAAAAAAGATATGTTGATGGAATTTTACCCTTTTCTATAGTTCTTAATAGTATGTTTATAGCCTTGTCTTGTCCGATTACATCTTTTAATGCCATATTCTCTCCAGACTATATTTATAAACCATGCTGACTAATATAATTCGTAATTATAGAAATAACTTTTTCATAAACTCTATTATGTTCCAAGGATGCATCAACAATCTTTATTCTATCAGGTTCTTTTTCAGCAAGCGCAAGATACCCTGCTCGAACCTTTTTATGAAACTCTATATCTTCAAGCTCAAGTCTGTCAATCTTATTTATACCTTTATTTCTCATTAGCCCTATCTCTACATCAAGGTCAAGGAGAAACGTAATGTTAGGTCTTAAGTTATTTGTTGCAATTGAATCAATACTGTCAAGCAAATTTAGACTTATACCTCTTCCATAGCCCTGATAAGCATAGGTTGAATCAGTGAACCGGTCTGTAATAACAAAAGCACCACGATTCAATGCTGGCATAATTAGTTCATGAATATGCTGAGCCCTTGCAGCATTGTATAGAAGAAGTTCTGTCACATGAGTCATATTTTTATTATCCAAGGAAAGAAGAATTTCACGTATTTTCAGGCTTATAGGAGTCCCTCCAGGCTCTGCTGTAAGTACAGTTTCATATCCTTTTTCAGATAAATATTTTGAGAGTAAAGAAGCCTGGGTTGATTTCCCTGAGCCTTCAATTCCCTCAAAAGATATAAATATTCCTTTCAATTATTGTCCTTTCTTCAATATTTTTTAAAAACCAGCAGCAATTCACGGTGAAAGAAGGCAAGATTCTTCAGTCGCTTATACTCCTTTGGAATGACAAGGGGAACCCCTTCAATGTCATTCCGGGCAAAGAGAGGAATCTCAAAGCTTTACAAAATCACCATGAATTGCTCGAAAATCATTTAACTACCGAATAATTCACATTTATTATGTTAACCTAAAAATTCAAACATTTCTCAAAATTTATTTGACCCGATGATTATATTTTAGCTTAAAGATTATAAATCTATGGCTTTGCAGAGGCTAACTTTAATTTTTTCATAAAAACACAGTTGCACAAATAATCTTTAAAATGTTATTTTATTTACTCTATAGGCGCGTAGCTCAGTGGGAGAGCGCTTCCTTGACGCGGAAGAGGCCAAGGGTTCAATCCCCTTCGCGCCTACCATTTAATAGATATCAATGTACTTTATTTAAGAATTTCTCAATTATATCAGCATCTTCATTACTTATATCCGTAAATTTTATTCCATAGTAATTCATTTCCTCATTTTCTTTTTTCTCAAGAGTCCTTACAATTTCGGCTTCTACTGATATCTTTCTCGATTCAGGGATGCTTAAATTACACAAAATTAAGTCTCCTTCTGAAAGCAAAGCTTTCGTATTTATTAACATACCCGATGTGCTTATATTCTCTGTATATGCTATAATACTTTTTCTTCTAAAATTACCTTCAATTTTTAATTTAACAGGTATTCTGCATGATTTTCTTTGTGCAATATTAAGAAGCTGGTGCATCTCTTGAAGCAAAATTGCACTATTTATAGGGTATGTTAAGAATGTATTTGCCTGACATTTTAAGCAACGCTGGCGGTGTAATTTTGTGTTTGAGCATAAAATAATAATAGATACTTTATTTAGCTCTTTATCATTTCGTATGAGGGAGCAAAGTGTTTCTCCGCTCATACTTTTGGAGTCAAGATACGTGACTATGAGATCTGCTTTTTCAGTTTTATGTATTAAGAGAACATGCTTATTTGATAAAGATATATATTTTTTTATATCTTCTCTATCAAGGAAACTCTGTTCTTTTTCGAGTTCCTTATTTATTTTTTTATCAATAATAATTTTTTTCATCTGGCTTTTATACCAGTATATATTATCAGTCCTTAAGAGTAAAGTACCAAAGAGAGCAAAAAGCATAGATTAGTTTTCTACTTGGGAAGTAACTATTAAAGTATTTGAAAGGAAATTATATGAAAAAAAGTTATGCAACAAATGATAAACATATTGTTATAAATGAAAGATCTTTAGTTGCTGTAGAATTTACTATTGAATGGAAAAGTTTTTATGCCTGCCATACTGACTGCTTCTATACAAGGAATCTTAATTTATGGAGAGATTTACTTCCAGAAAATATTCACAAATCACTTATAGGTAAATATTCGGAGCTGACACTTAATTTTCAGTGTAATGAATTTTTCAAATTCTGCGAATTCGATGATAATTTGCTTTTTGAGATAAACCAGAAGCAATTTGATAGAAAATGTTTTTTCCCTCTTGAAATTGTTCCACAATCAGGCAGATTTTACCCTAAAGGAATTTTAAAAGGTCTCCAAAACATATTCAAAGGAAATCAGGAACCTTTTAGATGTGTTAGTTACGATGAATCAAACATTATTGTTGACTTTAATCATCCGCTCTCGGGATTGCACCCAAAACTTTCTATGTTTATTCATGAGATTAGAACTAAATCAGGTGAAACAGGGGGAGAATGTACAGATTGGATCGAAACAATCATTAACGGTCCAGGAATGCAGGCTCGCTGGAATGAAACTCCAACAGATTTTTTCAAAGACAATCCTTTTTCAAGAACCGATGAAAATAACGATACGCTTTTTTACGAAAAACCTCGTTTTACATCACATGTAGATAAAAAAGCCCGGTCAATAATTTCAGGGATATATGGAAATATCTTAAAAGACGGAATGAAAGTTCTTGACCTTATGAGTAGCTGGCAATCCCACGTGCCGGGGCATGTTGAACTCGATTCTTTGATAGGAATCGGGTTGAACAAAGAAGAGATGGAATTAAACTTTCAACTTAATGAACATATTGTCTATGATTTAAATCGAACCCCTGTTTTGCCTTTTAGAGACTCTGAATTTGATTCTGTCATCTGCTCATTATCAATTGAATATCTAACAAAACCATTCGAAATTTTTAAGGAAATTGCAAGGATTTTGAAACCGGGTGGATATTTTATTACAACATTTTCTAATAGATGGTTTCCGCCTAAGGTTATAAGAATATGGACAGAACTTTATGAGTTTGAACGAATGGGACTTGTTCTTGAATATTTCATAAGAACCGGTAAATTCAAAAATCTTCATACTTATTCAATGAGAGGACTTCCCAGAGCATGGGATGACAAATATTTCCCTGAGTTCCCTCTATCAGACCCTATATATGCAGTATGGGGAATGAGAGGTTAATGTACATATCTTATCTATTCAATGCGCACGAATTTTTCTTTTGCAACCATCCGGATAAGATTCTCTGATGCAGCCTCAAGACTAATCTTGTCAAGGGATTCCATGGTAACCATCACAGAATATTCCAGATTATCGAGTACAGGATAGGAACCTATCTTAACGGTCTTAAATCTTTTCACAATATCATTAAGCAAAGGAGCAACTGTTGATTCTGATTCATTAAGATATATCTTTTTTAAATGTACAACAGGTTCATTGAAAAGCTTTTCTATTGCAAAGAATTTTTTTCTTAGAAGCTGGGGAATACCCGGAAGAATATAAACGTTTAAAAACTTTATTAAAGGGAAAGTTAAGTTATTGTCATTTATAAGTTCAGCACCTTCAGGAACTTCAGCCATTTTGAGTTGTTCTGGAGATAATTTGCCTAATTTCAACTCGAGAAATGCTTTTAGAGTTGGATCTATCACTGTTCTAACATTGAAAGCTCTAGAAATGCCTTCTATTGTTACGTCATCATGAGTAGGACCGATTCCACCTGATGTGAAGACAAAATCGTATTTTTTTGAGAATTCTCTCACCTCATTTGCAATTTCATCTACATTATCCGGAATTATAGAAATACGGCTTAACTGAATTCCGTGAGCCCATAATTCCTGAGCCATAAAAAAGGAATTGTAGTCCTGAACCTTTCCTGTGAGTATCTCGTCTCCGATTATTATTATGCCTGCTGTTTTAGCCATCTTATATGTAATTATCTATTATTTATCAAAGTAGTGCAATCGTTTTTTAAAGAATTTTAAATAAAAAAGGCAGGATTTGGGATTACCCTGCCTTCAAAGAATTTTATTATTTTTAACTTATGCTTTTTGCTTCTTTTTCAAATAAAAAATTGCACCTATCCCGGCAATAAGCATAAAGATAAGCATTCCCCATTCTGTCATTGTTGGTATACTTAAAGGATTATTTAAAGGGTCTTGACAGGTACCATAGTGTATTGGTGTTGGTAATTCTTCTCCCGGAGGAACAGGTGTCTGGGATGTATCAACAGTGCCTGTTTGATTTGTAGCGAATACTAATGCTCCACCTGCATTCCATGCACTCGTACGCAAGTCAATATTTCCGATTGCATTAAAAGTTCCGCTTCCCTGTAAACTCATTGCTCCAAATACAACAACTTCCTGACTTGTTGCAACTGTCAATTGTCCGGTAGTTGTTATCGCTACATTATAAGGTATAAAAAAGCAAGAAAAGGCACAGATTCCTTCAAATGAAGTGCCTGGTGGAAGTTCATATGTCCCATCGTTATTATAATCTCTTAATTCTGGATCACCTGCACATGAATTATCGCAGTTTGTATCAGCTTCAAGGACACCATCATTGTCACAGTCTCTCAGAAACGGGCCAACATTCATAGGAGTTAGCATATTATTACCTGTACTAAAAGAAGGGACTGGATTAAAGATAGCATCTCGAGCATCAATAACTGTTGCAGCATGTGAGTAATCGAAGGCAAGTCCAATAAAAATAGCAATGGTACAGAATCTGTATAACATCTGTAGTGCTTTGTTTAAACCTGCTTTTGCAAATTCTCTTCTGGTTGTCTGATCATTCATTACTCCCTCACCTGAACCACATCCTTCACAAGGAGGATTGTCGCCAGAACATGTATCAGACCCTGTACAATTATCAGTTGCACATACATCTGAGTATGTACACCCAGTAGTAACATCAATACGGCAAAGATCAATATTACAGCTTCCGGACTTATCCAAAGTACATATATCAGTATTACAGAATGGGCTTTGTTGATTTTGAATATCAAGTTTACATTTATCAATTCCGCATGCATTCGTTATGTCAACCTGGCATGAATCCGCAGTAGTACAATAATCTTTACCACTACAGGTATCTGAAACAGTACATAAATCAGGATTACAACCATTAACAGCATAAGCATTTGTAGAAAACATTGTTGCATTAATTTTTCTCAGAGGCGGAAGTTCGGATACAACACCAATGGCTACCATTCCCCCTGTAACTCTATACAACCATCTCAAAAATTCCCTCCTTCTCATTAACTATCCTCCTTTCTTATCTGCTATGAGATAAGGTTGTGTTGTTTCTTCATAAATATCACTTAAAATATCTTTATCGCTTACATTCAATTCTGAATTTATAGCCATCGCACATTCTACCTGATGTTTAATTATTTTGCAACTCTTCTCACATGGAATTTCTATCGAATCATTAGTCATTAAAGCATGATGCCAGCATCCTCCACCACAAAAATATCTTACCCAGCAATCCTTGCAAGGTTGACGATTGTCTACTGATAGATTAAGTATTTTCTCCTGAAGTCTTAAATCCAGACCATTTTCAATATCACCCATCCGGTAATCTTCCATACCTACAAAACGATGACAGGGATAAAATCCACCATCTTGTGACAATGCAAAATAAGTTCTAAAAGCCCCGCAGAAATAAGGACTGCGGTCTCTTACAATCCTTGTCATTCTAATAAACCTTACTAAATTTGTATAATTAAAATATCTGTTTTGTCTAACGCTATCAACTAAATAAAGGGCAACTGTTTCAATCTGTTTTTTTATTTCCTCAATGTCTTCATCTGTTACTGTTAATTCTCCTGCTCCGGCAACAGATGGTTCGGTATGAACTGAACCAAACCCAAGCGAAAGAAGATGGTCTACAACAAGTGGTATATTAACTGTTCCTCTTGGGATTGTAACTCTTGCAGGAACTCTATCAGGTCTTGCAGAGATAAGACGCTTTATTCCAGAAACGACAAGATCATATGAGCCTTTACCGTTAGGTAATATTCTGTTCAAATTATGTATTTCTTTTGGTCCATCTATTGATATTTGACAACCAATATTGTTTTTAACAACAAAATCTACTACTTCGTCATTAAGAAGGATTCCATTGGTAACAAGAGACATACTAACTTTCTTTTCCATCTCTTTTTCCTTCTCTCTAACATAAGAAACTATTTCTTTTATGAGTCTAAATTCAAGGAGAGGTTCTCCCCCAAAGAAAATCAGACTTAAATCTTTATGCTTTCCTGAATTATTAAAAAGAAAATCAACACCCTTCTTTGCTATATCAATTGACATGCTTTTTCTTTTCGCACCATATAAATAAGGCTGTTGCTCCCATTCCTGCATTCCGTGCGAGCCATAGCAGTAACGGCATCTCATATTGCAGTCATGTGTAACCATAAGTTCAAGATGCCTTAATCCATAGCGCTTTTTTAGTGGCGGAAGATCCCGAAAATCATTATCATTATTATCAAATATAAACTTTTCTTTTTTTAAATATTTCAAAACTTCTTTTATTTCCCATTTTGGATATTTATCCTTTAAGGCTCTTAAGGGGTCAGCTTTATTATTTTTTTCAAGAAGCTTTACTATTTCACAAACCAGGGGAGTTACTTCATAGAAAAGCATTGTTTTGACATTGAATAGGATATTCTTACCTAAACGATTGAAAAGGTAGTGTTCAACAATCTTATATTCAGTCTGTTTATTAAAGATACCCATATTCTTCAGGTTGAAATATAATATAGCTATTTGACCTAACAAATTCAATTAAATAAATCAAGCAGGGGCAATTCATGAATTGCCCCTGCACAATCCGTTTCAATACATATAATTCCATGAATATGGTTAGGCATAATTATATATTCATCCAGTTCAATATCCGGAAATTGAACTGGAATTTCTATCCAATATTGTTGGGCAATTATCCCATACTCATTTAACTTCATCCTACTATTAATCACGTCCCCAAATAAATAATCCTTATTTTTGTGCATATTGGAATGAAATACGCTCCTGATTGTGAATAATTATAACCTTTCAGCCGTATTGATTTTCTTTTATGAATATCTGGATTATACACTCCAATTCACTATACCCCTTGCCTTCTCAAGACTGTTTTTGACCAATTCGCACACCGCCCAATAGACTTCATTCCTTTCATCTTCTGTCAGGCCAAAGATGTTGAATACAATATCGTCAAGGGCTTTACGGTCAGGAAGGGGTTTTGGTTTTTGTTTACGGATGGGTCAGGTTGGATTGTTGGTGAGTGCTAGATGTATCAACATTGACTATTTCAAAAAGTCTATGAATTCATCTACAGTCAGTTTAGATTGTTCAATAATGCTATACAGTGTTCCTTTTTTTAAATCCCGTGAATGAACAGGAATAGTTACTCGCAAAGAGCCTTTTTTAAAAATCTTATGACTGCCTTTTTGTCTATGCTCTACAAAACCTGCCCTTTGAAGCGCCTTTATAACATCGCTGCTTTTAAGCGCTGGCAATCTGCTCATATGGGGATTCCACTTCTACAATAAGATGGTCTTCTTCCGGAATTGGAAGGCCATCGGCTTGCAGACTCTCAAGGTAAAGCGCTATGGCCTCTTTAATATTCGCCAATGCCTCGTCATAAGTATCACCTTCAGATATACAGCCTGGCAAAGAAGGAACCGTTGCGGTATAGCCGCCTTCTTCCTGTGGCTCAAATATAACCTTATAATATTTTTTTGCCATATATCCTCCTGATTTTCAATTATACCAGATTCATAAACTCTTAGCCTTATTCAATCTATTAGCGACTAATTCACACACCGACCAGTAAACCTCATTCCTCTCGGCTTCCGTCAAACCGAGGATGTCGAAGAAGATATCATAAAAAAATGCATTTGAGAGTCAAAATTGGTATTTCAGCAAGAACACTATTGTGGAAAGTAGAAAGAATTATATCGCTATTGTCAATAATTTTTTGTGATCATAGCGTAGCTTACTTAAGGTCTCAAGATTTGAACATTAATAATTCATCAAGCAATTCGTTAGAAACATAAAAACCCTTATCTTTAAGTTCTTGAGCCTTTTTAAAAGCGCTCTCTATAAGTCCAAGTTTTTCGGCTTTTAACAAAACACCAATACTACCACTAATAGACAATCCTAAATCTTCTGCAACCTTTCGAGCTTTTAAATCATCAATTAATGCTCTAAAATTAGTCTCATAGGCAAGGGCTATAACCTCAGATTCACCTCTTCCTAAGTTTAAATTACGCATTAAGACATTGATTAATCTGCTTTCAACCTTTCGCACTAATAAGCAATCAATATTGATTTCGCCAAATTCTTTGACCACAGCATCAGGCAAAATAATCTCCTTATAGATTTTACAGAGAATTTGTAAGAGATCAATTCGTTCGAAGGCTATTAAAACAGAGGCATCAACAATGACTGCTTCAGGCATTCGATAGTTCTTTCTCAAGATTCAGTTTTTGAAACTTTATTGGAGCTATCCCCTTATGCAGCAATATCTCAACAAATGCCTTTTCAGAATACCCGGCTATCTCAGATGCTTTACCAAGAGATATTAAATCTTCGTCAAGAAGCTTTATGGCAAGCAATAGTTTTAATTCTTCTTCCGGTATATTTAGCTCAGGTATAGTTAGTGATTTGCCCATTTATACCCTTCTTTCTTTAAAAGAATTATAACATAGCCCTTCGAAAGAAGACATCATGCAGTAACCCGTGTATCCCATCTGCGCATCTTCTCAA
The DNA here is from genome assembly GCA_020725385.1 of Nitrospira japonica. Taxonomy (GTDB): domain Bacteria; phylum Nitrospirota; class Thermodesulfovibrionia; order Thermodesulfovibrionales; family SM23-35; genus DYFC01. The sequence continues at coordinate 70,105 of DYFC01000010.1, forward strand.
GCTCCTTCAATATCTTGGCCTCGGAGATGCCTTCTTTCCGGAATATAACTAAATCTTCACGTATTACTTTTTGGCAAAACATTTTTAGCAATTTCTAAAATCTTAATATTCCCTTCGCTTCCATCTTTTGACGAATCTATGTAACCAGTAGAAGTAGTGCTGAATACAGCTTTTGCAGCTTCGAGAACAACAGTATCCTTAATTTGTACATCCTTTGCAGCAGAAGAGAAAGCCTGAAGGGTTTGAATGCTTAATGCTCTATGCTGATAAACTGCCGATTGATGCATCAACGCTCTGTAGATTTTACCGCACCAAATAGTAGCGGCAGGATACCAAGAACAACTATTTTTGTTGTAATTTTCTGCCAAATTTGACCTTGGTCTAAACCTGCCTCTGTAAAATACCAAAGGAAAGTAGCTGCAACTACTGTAATAACCCCAAGAAATGCTGTGACTTTAAGCCATATTTGGGCTGTCTCTTTCAATACAGAAGCTTCTTTTTTAAAATCCTCTGTAAATACAGCAGCACCGGCTGATGCCGATGCTTCACGGGCTTTTATTATAATATCATCTATTTCCTTCCCCTTTTGATCTATCTTGGTCTTAGCTTCTTCAACCAATATCTCAGCTTCCTTTACAGATGTTGTCAGTGATTCAACGTTGCGGGCTACATCGCCTTTCTGATATGCAAGGAAAGGAATCCAAGGAGATGCAGCAGTATAAAGCGAATCTGCCCGATTTTGAATCTGGGAAATAAATTGATCTCTTTGCTGAGCCGGCGAGCCAGATTCTATTGAGAATTTATTAATGGTATCAAAAAGTCCGTTGATTTGCTGTATCTCATTTGTAATGGAACTAATGGCATTTATGGTAAGCAACTCAACTGGCAGCACTTTTAGATAATTAACTATTGAATATATACGGTCAATATCACTACGAACATCCTCAAGTGTAATAGTTCCCCACTCTGGCCTGGCAATCAGTTTTTCTTTATCAAATTGCAAAAATTGTTCAATTTGTTTTTTCAACCCATTAAGCTGCTGTGAATTTCTTGACATATTTTTACCCCTCCTCGTTTATAAAACACAAATTAACTCTTCTCCCATTCAAACCTCTTTTTTAGATCATTACAGTGACTATGAGGAATTTTATTGTCATGTTGGAGTCTGCCAACGACTATACCAGCGGCGATACCGAGTTCAGAGGCGAATTTTTGTATAGCTGCCTTACTGTATCTTCCATTCCGTATGAATTGACTGTATTGTTTCGGCGGAATTAGAAAATCAGAGGCAAACCTGTCAGCCTTGTCTTCCTTGGAGTTATTAGCATCACACTCAATAAATACCTCTTTCTTTCCATGCATGAGTATATGACCTGCTTCATGGAAGAAACTGAACCATAATTGATCGTCGCTTTTATAGCGAAGACTCAATTGAATGACAGCCTTGTTAGGATTTGTCCACCATGTCGCACCCGATGCCCTGATTCTAGGAATCTCAGGCACAAAGGCAACGGCAACACCTGCATCAGCACATAAACGAATAACTTCCTGTTGAAAGTGCTCAGGCGGTTTAACAGTAAGCTGACGGACATTTAAAAGCGCATTCTTGAACTTCGATGCATCAAAAGGCTTGCAACTGATATTCCGAGCTGTCAGTTCACCCATCCTAAGCCATGATGCAACAGCATAAGGGTCGTTTTGGAAAACTTTTGATGTTCGATAGGAAACCCGGGCGCCCATCCATCTTGTTTCCCATTGTTCAGGAGAAGCGACGCCAAAGAAATTTAAGACAGCTTGAAGCTGCTGAACCATGCCTGAATGTTTCTTAACCCAACCCATCTTGATAAGCACATTCAAAGGCATTTTCTTCAGCCAGTTTATCTGCCGCTGCAACCTCTTTTGCTCATTTAGTCTTGCCAGTGTCTCCTGATAATTACGCTCCAGATTATTCCAGAAGCTTGCAGGAATACCGAGGACCCTTTCCAGTTGTAACGCAGTTTCCGGTGTTATAGCAGCCTTTCCCTTAATGATTTCATTAATTGTCTTCTTCGGTCTGCCTGTGCGTTCTGCAAGCTCTGCCTGAGACATTCCAATTGCTTCCATGGTTTCAAGAAGCGTTTCCCCGGGGGGCACAGCGTAATCAGGCATAAACTGATTTTTTATATTTTTACTCATGTGTGTCCTCCACACCAATAATTTTAATTATCGTCACTTTAGTCCAATCAAGCCCTCCATCCAGCTTTTTGGGTATCGGGTTGTTTGCGGGCTCAAAAATAAGTCGATAAGGATAGTCAAGATCTACAGACAGTTGTCCTTTTCTATTTCCTTTCAATTCATGGCATCGAGCCTTGGGAAGATTGCGCAACTCTTCAAGCGCATTAGCAGCAGCAAATTCGACTAACCTTCTTTTTAAAAGCTTAGCTCTTTTAGTGCCGAATCTTTTAATCATAAGATTCTCATTGTTGCACTTTTTCTCAAGTTTGGTTGTCTTAAATAGAATAACCACAGATTAACTTTTTGTCAAGATAATTATTAACCCTTAGGGTAAATGATTTTTCTTTACACACTCTTTATCTCCTCAAGACCGTTCTTGACTAATTCACATACTGCCCAGTAAACTTCATTTAACTTTTATGAAGACCATAATATTCGTCCAATTCCCATTTCAAAGGATTGGTAAGAATATATTTCCTGATCGTGTTTAATTCTTGTTCATTTCGTATAATGTGTTCATAATAATTACGTTGCCAGACAGGATTGCTGCGTGTATTACGTATTTGGTTGATTTGTTTTGCGGATTGCATTTTAAACCACCCAATAATTTTTGGTAACAACATCTTTCTACGTTGTCTTTTATATTCATGTAGGGGCAATTCATGAATTGCCCCTACAAAATTCGTTTCAATACATATAATTCCATGAACGTGGTTTGGCATCACAATAAATTCATCAATGGCCGTATTCGGAAAATGTCGTGGTATTTTGTTCCAATATTGTTGTACAACGGTCCCCATAATATTTAATTGCATCTCCCCGTTGGTTATATCTCCAAACAAACATTCCCTGTCCTTTGTGCATATCGTCACAAAATACGCCCCTGCCTGTGAATAATCATAACCTTTCAGGCGGATTGATCTTCTTTTATGAATGTCTGGATTATACACTCCACCTTCTACACACTCCTTGCCTTTTCAAGACTGTTCTTGACCGATTCGCAGACTGCCCAATAGATGCAAACAGCTTGTCTTTTGGATATCCTAAGGAAATAAATAGCTTAAAAATTTTTTCGGGAGAGGTTAATTCAGGAACAAAATCCTGTGCAATATTTTTTATTTGCATATATATTTGTACCAGTAATAATACCCAAAATTCAAGTTCTCGAAGTTATTCCAAATTCAGAAAATATATGTTTAACATATTACAGAAGTATTGGGGGGTTTAAAAAAATCTAAAGAACAGTTTCAAATTCTAATATCTGATAGCCGGAGAGAAATTTTTTTCGTTTTGCTTTTATTTTTATTGTATCGCCTTCTTTTTTATCAAACATGAATATTTTTATATCATCTACATTTTCTATCTTCCATTCATTCAGTGAAAAAAGTATATCGCCTTTTCTCAATCCGGAGTTTTTTACTCTGCTACCGGGAATAATATCTTCTATTCGGACGCCTGAATCCGTTTCTTTTAAAATCAATCCGAGTTTTAATGTCGAAGGTGCGGGCAGTTGCTCCGTGAAAAGAATATAGTCTGCAATTTTTTTGTCTGTGTTTTCAGAGACAGGTATTAGAGTTACATAATCTTTACCGTTTATTCTTTTCAATCTGTTTGGTATTCCAGAGCCATACATTATATGACCAACCCCTGCAAGTATTACCATCTGATAGTCCGGATTCTTTGCCATAAATTCAGCTGCGGTATGAGCCATTGTTTCATCCCATAAAATTTGTGACTGGACAAAATATTCAAAATTCCTGCTTTCATGATTTCTGTGCGATGAAAAAACCTCTTTTAAAATTGATTTATAGTTTTCATCTGACATATCCATATTTTCAGGTATTTCCCTTTTTTCAATAAAGTCGAGGCCATCAATTCCTTCACGGGAAACTTTCTTGATTATTTCGGTCCATTGATTAAGGGCTATTACAGGAATTTTATTTGCCTTAGCATATTCCATTATTTCCCTGTAAAGATTGTAATCAAATTGCCACCTTTTATAATACTCGGAGGATTTAAGGAATTGTTTTTCACTTATAGTTCCTGAAAGATAGTCATTCAATGCCTTCTGAAATGGCCTCTGAAACATTTCCATTCCTATTGCTATTTTTCTTCCTCTTTCATGAAGCCCCATAATTATTTTTAGTTGTGTTTTATGGTCTTCGTAATTTTCATGTCTTTCTCCTACATATATCACGGGTTTAAATTTTATTTGCTCGATAATTTCATCTATATTCAAAGTTTTTTCAGGTTTTATACCTTTTATCGAAATATCAAGCGGAAACCTTATTCCACGGGATGTTTCAACAATATCTTTCTGAATATTTTTACCATCTCCAAATTTGATAGAAGAATATTTCCCGTAATGAAATATTTTTCTTGAAACAGAATCTGCTTCCTGTTTTGAATCTGCATAAGCTATCGCAATAACTTTTTCAGAATTCAATGGATTTTTTCTTATTTCAAGAGAAAAACCTTTGTCAAATTTTTTTATACTCCCAAATAATCTTTTTATTATTCTTCCTTCATCTGTAAATACCAGTACCGATGATGTTCTTAAATCTTCGTCATTAACATCTATTTCATCTTTTACAGAAAAATTTTGTTCTTTAAATATTTCTGTTAGAGTTTCGTATTTTTCTTTTCCCTCATCGGGTAAAACAATTAGCTTTTTATTATCTCCTATAAGTCTTGAGATTAAAGGGGGAAATTCATCCTCAGAAAATTTTCTCAAGATATCATAGTCCGGATCAATAACAAGTTCGGATGGATTTCCTTCAACCTCTATATTGAAATTTTCTTTTGCTTTTTCGATATGCAACTTTTTTCTAAATGAGCCGTTTGCAGTTATAATTTCAACTGGCACATCAATTATATAAGGTTCTTCCTTTTGTATAATATTAAAGGTAACAGTTTGCTTACCATCGAGTATTTTTACAGATAAATTATTTATTTCAAACAAAGGCAAGCCTTTTCTATCAAGCCACTGAGAAAAAAACCCATCAAGATTTTTCCCGGAAGATTTTTCAAATGAGGATTTAATGTCATCCCATGAAACATTCTGAAAAGATTTTTCATTAATGATAACCTTTAGTGTATTAATAAACAAATCTTCACCAACAAGATTTTTAAGCATATGAAACACCATCGATGCCTTGCCATAGCCAATAGCTTTTGTCGCGAAATCTGTTCTTGATGTAAATTCCCTTAGGGTAATTTCTTTTTTAGGATCTACATAACTTAGAAAATCGGATATTATATTCTTTCTGTATTGCCACCCTTTTCCTTTTTGCTCTTCATATAAATGATCCGAAAGATAGGCTGTTAATCCTTCGGCCCAGTTTCCTTTCTTATAATCAATATAGACATAATTTCCGAACCATTGATGGAGTATTTCATGTCCAAGAGCAGTCTCTGCAATAAATGGAAGACGTATGACATCCTGGCCGAGCAATGTAAATGTAGGCATTGAATATCCTGTGGATTGAAAATTCTCTACAACAGAAAAACGTTTGTATGGATATTCACCGAATAAATTTTTATATAACCGAATAAATTTTTTAGAATACTCCATATATGTATTTGCAAGCTTTCCGTCTTCAGGGAAAAAATAAGCATAAAGCTGGATATTGTCTATTCTTTCTTTAAACTCTATATATTTGGCAGCCACAAATGTTATTTCATTAAGCGGATGTAAAAAGTAAAAGGAATATTCTTTGACGTTACCGTTACTTTTTACTTCTATTTCTTCAGCTTCTGATATAGCACTGAAATCCACCGGTACTTTAGCCTTTAAATTAAAATAAGCCATACCATCGAAAACAGGGTACCACATACGTGTAAGGGAAATGCCTTTTCCGCCAATAATGTTACTGCCAACAACTCCTGAATTTTGTAAATTTGAATTTTCCTGATAATCCGGGAAATAAGCATCGTAAACAATTTCGATAGAACTTTTACCCTTCAGGGTTATTGCTTTGAGATTTATATAATCAGGAATGTTTTCTCCATTGGTTTTTACTGAAATTATTTTGAGGTTACCAAAAGAAATAAGCAGGTCTTTTTCATCCTGCGATGTGATAATAGCTTTACCACTGATAGTGGATTTATCAAGATCGAATGCTACAGACAGATTATATACAGGAAGTTTTTCTTCAGCAAAGCAGATTGAAGAAGATAAAGCAAAAATCAGAGACAAAATAAAATATAACACTCAGTTACCCGGCTTTTGTGATTCTAAATTCATTAATATCTCAATTTTCGCCTTTGATTTAAGTTCTGCAATCCATTTTTCCTTTGCTTCCCGGGCTTTCTTATTTTCAAGTTCATTCTTAAGTTTTTCCTTTACTTCATCAAAAGAAAGAGTATGCTCGGGTTTTTTATCTTCAAGTTTTATAATATAATACATGCCTTGAACTTTCAGGATACCGCTCATCTCACCTATCTTCATCTTTGAAGCTGCTTCTTCAAGTTCGGAGTGCATTCTACCTTTGTGCACATACCCTGTATCCCCGCCTTTTACACGATATGCATCTTCAGACATTGTTGTCGCTAGCTGTTTTATGTCTTCACCCTGTTTTAGTTTTTCGAGAATATCCTGAGCTTTCTTCTCTTCTTTGACAGAAATAAGACGCAGCCTATAACTTTCTGGTTGTTTGAATTTCTTCATGTTTTCGGTGTAATATTTTTTGAGTTCATCATCGCTTATTTTTGAAGGCTCTGTAATCACTTTTGCAGTTATAAGTTGCACGAGCATATCTTTCTCAAATTGCTTTTTAATCAAATCCTCCGAAAGCTTTCTTTTTTCAAGGAATGCTGCGTATTCTTTTTCAGTTATAAATCTTTTCTTAAATTGTTCTGCCTGCGCATTTATTTTCTGTTGATCTGCTTTCATGCCCTTTGCAAGCGCATCCTGATATTGCAATTCACGGTTTACCATTTCTTCAATAGCTTTCCCATAATAGTTCTTCCGTTTCTCTTCGGTAACATTACGATGAAAAGACATACGCGGTATAATCCTATCAACCTCGACTTCAAGATCAGCACGGGTGAGAGCTATTCCATTAACCTTAGCAACTACATCTTCATCAGCACAAACTGAAAATGGACAGGATATAAGCATAAATAAGACCAAAACGATTCTAATCATATAAAACCCCTTTTTATTTTATAATGACGGATAATAAAGACAAGATGCAAGCTAATATTTAGCGGACTATGCTTCCGGGCATTACTTCTCTTTCAGGATGCAGCAAAATCGGCTTGCCATTAACATCAACAGCAAGAATCATACCCTGACTTTCTATACCGCGTATTTTTCGGGGCTCAAGGTTTGTAAGTACAGGGATTTCTTTTCCGAGCATCTGTTCTGGAGTATATACCTCGGCAATTCCGGCAACTATCTGCCTTTTTTCTGTTCCGAAATCGACTTCCAGCTTCAATAACTTATCAGCACCTTCGATTTTTTCAGAAGAAATTACTCTGCCTATTCTTATATCAAGTTTTTTGAAATCATCAAAAGTTATCATTTGATTATTATTACAACTTAAGTAATTTTTTTCAAGGTTTACATACTTATTCCTGTATGATAATATTTTAAATGAATAGAGTTTTACTAATATTAATTTCGTTTTTACTTATAAGCGGTCTTTTTCTTGCTTTTAAAAGCGGGAAGGAAAATATCGGGGATATCCGTACAAAAAGTTCTTCATCCATTGAAGATCTAAAAATAATACAGAAAAAAAATGGAAATACACTATGGACACTTACTGCAAAAAATGCGGATATTATAGAAAAAGAAAGCATAGCTGAATTAAAAGATATAACACTTGTTCTAAGCCAGCAGGACGTTTCTATTCATGCCGGCAAGGGCATCTACAATTTTAAAGATAAGAGTTTTACAACAGATAGCGCGGTAAAGGCCGAGGGCAAGAAATATAAAATACTTGCGGATTCAATTGATTATGAAATTAGTTCAGGAGATATTAAAACAGATGGAGAAATTAAAGTTGAAGGCAAAGGCTTCAGCATCGAGGGCAAAGGATTACAAACTGAATCGAATCAAAAAGTTAGGGTTCTAAAAGATGTCAAAGCAACTTTTCAAAAATAGTATCTTTATTATTTTGCTTATTTTACTCACATCTGAGTTCGGATATGCTGAGGAGGTAAAAAAAATAAAGGGGACTATCGTGGTCACATCCGAAAAACTCACCGCTGACAATAAAGCAAACACCGCACTTTTTGAAAATTCAGTTATTGCAAGAACTTCGAATATGACTATTTTTGCTGATAAAATGCTTGTTTATTCCGATAAAAGTTCCGGAGATGTCAAACGCATAGATGCATCCGGAAATGTTCGATTAATCAAAGACAGGAGAGTTATCACTTCAAAAGAAGCAACTTATTATGCTGATTCTGAAACCATAATATTTACCGGAACTCCAAAGGCTGTTGAAGACAATAATGTTATTTCTGGAGAAAAAATGACATATTTCATTAATGAAGACCGATTTTTAATTGATAATAGTAAAGTTTTTCTACAAAAAGAAACTGCACATTAAAGGAAGATTATGCATATTCTTAATGCTAAAGGGCTTTCAAAACATTACGGAAAGAGAGAAGTTGTAAAAGGTCTTAGCCTCTATTTAAATTCAGGTGAAATAGCCGGGCTTCTCGGTCCAAATGGTGCCGGGAAAACAACTACCTTCTATATGATGGTAGGTCTTGTAAAACCCGACGGAGGTTCTATTTTTTTTGATAATATAGATATAACGTTTTTGCCAATGTATAAAAGGTCTATGATGGGAATCAGCTATCTTCCACAGGAACCATCTATTTTCAGAAAATTAACTGTTGAAGAAAATATCAGAGCAGTACTTGAAATAAGGGGATTGAACAGGAATGAAATAAATTCAGAGACAGAACGTATTCTTACGGAGTTCAATCTTTTGTCTCTTGCTGAAAAAGAAGGGTATAAACTTTCCGGTGGAGAAAGAAGAAAGACAGAGATTGCAAGAACTCTTGCTATTAAACCTGACTTCATTTTATTCGATGAGCCCTTTGCAGGAATCGACCCGATTGCTATAATTGAGTTAAAGAAGATGTTCAAACATCTAAAATCAAAAAATATAGGGATACTTATTACCGATCATAATGTTAGAGATACACTTTCTATTACCGATAGAGCTTACATTATTAATAATGGAGAAATACTCGAAGAAGGATTGCCGGAAAAACTAATTATGAATCCGCGTGTCAGGGAAACTTTTCTTGGTGAGGAGTTTACACTCTAATGGCACTCGAAAGCAGACTTGAACTTAAATTATCTCAAAAGCTTATATTGACTCCCCAATTGCAGCAGGCTATTAAATTGTTGCAACTCCCGCATCTTGAACTATCAGAATTTTTATCACAGGAACTGCTTGAAAATCCGTTTCTTGAAGAGAATTTTGAAGAAACATCTGTTGAAGAACTCTCAAATGAAGAAAGGGATACGATTGAATATGACAATGAAATTGAAGACATAGATGCGCCTCTTGAAAAACTTCTTAATTTCACTTCAGAGGATTATTTTGAAGAGAGAAGCTCGGATGGCCGTGATATGGGTTATTTTAATCCAGGCACTGTTACAACACCTTCTTTTGAACAATTCATCTCAAAAAAACCTGACCTCTCCGAGCATCTCATCTGGCAGCTACGACTTTCAAGTGCGCCAGAAAATATTAAAAGAGTAGCAGAAATAATTATCGGAGATATTGATGAAAACGGATATTTAACTTCTAACCTTGAAGAAATACAAAATTCAGCAGAAACCGACTTAGAAACTGCACAGAAAGCCTTGGAATTAGTTCAGGGATTTGATCCTTCAGGAGTAGCAGCAAGAAATATACAGGAATGCCTTCTTCTTCAAATCAGGAATTTGAACCTTGCCGGAACGGTAGTCGAAAAAATCATCCTGCAAAATATGGAAGAACTTGAGAAGAAAAAATACGCTGCTATTGCACAACAACATGGAGTAACAATTGAAGATATCATGGCTGCACTTAAAATTATCGAAGGACTTGAACCAAAACCCGGCAGAACATTTTCGGATGTAAGTACAAATTATATAACACCGGATGTTTTTATTATAAAAACCGAGGATGGCTATCAAATAATATTGAATGATGAGGGCATACCAAAATTGAGAATAAGCAATTATTATCGACAATTAATCGTGCAGGAAAATGACCTCCCGAAAGAAGAAAGGCAGTTTTTACTTGACAGGATGCGTTCAGCCACAGGATTGCTTAAAAGTTTAGACCAGCGTAACAGAACAATTTACCGAGTTACCGAAATACTTCTTGAATTACAAAAAGACTTTTTCGAAAAAGGTTCGGATTACATGAAACCTTTAACTTTAAGGGATGTTGCTGCAAACTTAAATCTACACGAAAGTACAGTTAGTAGAGTTACATCCAATAAATACTTATCCTGCCCACATGGTGTGTTTCCTTTTAGATTTCTCTTTAGCAGTGCTTTACATAGCGGTACGGGTAGTGTTTCTTCAACATCAGTAAAAAACAGCATCAAAAAAATTATAGCTGACGAAAATCCTAAAAAACCTCACAGTGACCAGGAGATTTCTGACCTGCTTAAAAAAAGCGGTATTGTAATTGCAAGGAGAACCATTGCCAAATATAGAGAAGAACTCGGGATTCCACCACAAAGTCAAAGAAGGAAAAAAAAATAATTAAAAGGAGGCTATATGAATATTATAGTTAATGGAAGACATCTTGAGGTTACACCTGCATTAAGAAGTTATGTTGAAAAAAAGATTTCGAGGTTTGAAAGATATTTGTCCAATATATCGGAAGCTATTGTAACTTTACAGGTTGAGAAATATCGTCATAAAGTAGAGGTTTTATTGAAAGTAAATGGAATTCTTATTCAGGCAGAGGGTATCACAGGTGATGTCTATTCATCAATAGATGAAGTCGCAGAAAAACTTGACAGGCAGATTAAAAAATATAAAGAAAAACTTGTCTCCCACAGAAAATACGAAGGCAAAACAGAAACAGCATCTGAAGCCAAAACTCCTGTTGAAACAGGAAGAATAATAAAAAATAAAAGATTCGAGCTTAAGCCAATGAGCCCTGATGAAGCTGCCATGCAGATGGAACTTCTTGACAAGGATTTCTTCGTTTTTACCAATGATAGCAACGGAGAAATAAATGTAATTTACAGGAGAAAAGACGGCAATTTCGGCCTCATAGAGCCGGTTAAATAAACAAATTGAAAAAGTTCCCATTAATTGTTATAGTAACCGGTCTTTCGGGCTCGGGCAAGACCGTAGCACTTAGGGCCCTTGAAGATTCAGGTTTTTTCTGCGTTGACAATCTGCCTGTCGCATTAATAGAGGCATTTGTTGCTGAAGTTTCTGGAAATTCCGAAATACGTGAGATTGGTATAGGTATAGACATAAGGGAAAAAGGGTTTCTAACCGATGTTGAAAATGTTATAAAATCCCTTAAGAATAAATTCCATACAGAAGTGCTTTTCCTCGAAGCAGAGCAGGATGTTTTGTTAAGACGTTTTAAAGAGACAAGAAGACCGCATCCGTTACAAGGAAATATTGAAGATGCCATAAAAATTGAAAAAGAAAGACTTTTGGTCTTAAGAGAATACGCCGATAAGATTATAGATACATCTTCATTCACTCCCCATCAATTAAGAAGACTTATTATATGCCAATTCAATCTCACTCCAGGTGAAGATATTATGACCGTTGTCATAATATCTTTTGGTTTTAAGTTTGGAATACCTCAAAATATCGATCTTCTTTTTGATGTACGGTTCCTTCCCAATCCTCACTTCATTCCGGAACTAAAACATCTAAGAGGAACCGATAAGAAAGTGGCTGACTTTGTGCTTAAAAATAAAATAGCAAATGCATACATTAAAAAGATTAAAAGTCTAATAGATTTCCTGCTTCCAAATTATATCAAAGAAGGCAAAACCTTTCTTACAATAGGAATTGGCTGTACAGGTGGTAATCATCGCTCTCCTGCTATTGTAGAAAGACTTGCCCGTATTATCAAGAAACACCCTGTAAAATTAAATGTTGTTCATAGGGATATTACCTCACAAATACAATAATTTAAGCATCAGCTATTATTAAAATGCGCCGTTGTGATAAAATTTAATATGCCTGAAATAAGAAATAAGCATCGAATTATTGTAGTAATATCTGTACTTTCAGGGCTATCTCAAAGAATTTATAAACGGTGATAACATGCAGAGATGTTTTGAATTTTTAAATTGCAGTAAAACTGATTGTCCGGCCTATAAATCCGAAATTATTACTTGCTGGCTCGTTCCGGATACATATTGTCAGAACAATATCCAGAAGAATTCAATCGACAAGCTTGAAATCTGCCCTGATTGTGAATTTTTTCAGTTCGCTGCTGATAAAACAGAAATAAATAAATTTCTAAAAATTATTAGCAGACAACTCAAGGATTTTAAAAGTGAAATCAAACAAAGGGACTCGGAACTTGAAGATTTAGGTCTTGAATTATCCATAAGCCTTTCAGAGGTATTTGAAGCTCTTAAAAAAATCGCATCGGGAGACCCTGATGTTAATATAAATGAAGATTCAAAGATAGAGTTAATAGGCAAACTTAAACATCTTGTGAATCTGACAGCTTCCGAGGTTGCAAAAGGAGTGGACCAATGCCATGAATTCGCTATTTGTCTGGCAGAGTATTTTGATGTATTTCAAAAAGTAACCAGCGGAGACCTTACAGCCAGAGTTGACGGGGAATCAGAAACCGAACTGCTTGAATCTTTAAAAAGAAAGATAAATGAAACAATCGAAAGCATTTCAAGAGAGATTAATGTAAGGAAAAAAGCAGAGGAAGAATTAAGAATTTCAGAAGAAAAATATAGAACTATTTTTGAGAATACAGGAACTCCTATTGTAATCCTTGAAGAGGATTTAACCATAACCCTCTCAAATTCGGAATTTAAAAAATTTTCTGGAAGTGATAGTAAAAACTTTTCAGAAAAAGTATCCCTTCTGGATTTTGTAATGCAGGATGATATTGGTAAAATTAAGAATTTTATAAATCATACATTCTCCGGCTTCAATTTGCAGCAGAAAACAACTGAATTCCAGTTCATAAATAAAAGCGGACAAATAAAAGATATAATCGCTGTTGCTTCAAATATACCCGGCACAAAGAAAACTGTAGTTTCATTTCTTGAAATGACTGCAAGAAAACAAATGGAAATGGAAGCAATAATAGAGATGAGCGCAGCTTTGCGTTCTGCTCCTGGAAGGGCAGAGATGATGCCGGTCGTCATTGATAATCTAATTAATATCCTCAAAGGTGACGCAGCAGCACTTGCATTAACAATTCCTTTTAATAAAGAAATAGTCTTTGAATTATCAAGAGGGATATGGAGTGACTGGGCAGGCAAGAAATTACATTTCGGAGAAGGAATTACAGGTTATGTGATAGAAACAGGGCAGACTTATCTTAGTAATAACTTATTCTCGGATTCAAAGCTTTCATTAAATGAAAAAACAGGAGAAATTCGCTCCGCTGTCTGTGTTCCATTAATAGCGCACGGACAGACAATTGGAGCAATCTGGATAGGTCGAAAATCAGGAATATATGAAAATGAAATCAGGCTTATCACTGCAATCGGTGAAATAGCAGCGAATGCTATACACAGAGCCACCCTTTACGAACAGACAGAACAGAGACTGCAGAGGCTTTCAGCTTTACATGGCATAGATATGGCTATAACATCGAGTCTCGATCTCAGGGTTACCCTTAATGTGCTTTTAGACCATGTTACAGCCCAGTTAAAAACCGATGCAGCAACTGTGTTACTTTTAAATCCTTATTCACAAACTCTTGAATATGCAGCAAGCAGGGGATTCAGGTCAAGAGCAATACAAAATACCAGATTAAGAGTCGGGGAGGGACATGCAGGCCGTGCTGCTTTTGAAAGGCGTGTTATAAGCATTCCTGATGTTACCAAAAGCAATGATCCGTGTCTTCGTTCAGGGATATTAAACAATGATATATTTATCTCACACCATGCTGCACCATTAATTGCAAAAGGGCAGGTCAAAGGTGTGCTCGAAGTATTTCACCGCTCACCGCTTGAACCTGATCCCGAATGGCTTGAATTCTTTGAATCGCTGGCTTCACAGGCAGCAATTGCAATTGACAATGCATCCCTCTTCAATGAACTTCAACGCTCCAATATTGAACTTTCATTAGCTTATGACACAACTCTTGAAGGCTGGTCACGTGCTCTTGATATGAGAGATAAAGAAACAGAAGGTCATACAATCAGGGTAGCTGAAATGACTGTTAAACTTGCAAGAGCTATGGGCATAACCGAACCTGACATCGTCCATATAAGAAGGGGTGCCTTATTACATGATATCGGGAAAATGGCTATCTCGGATAAAATACTATTGAAAAAAGGACCATTAACACAGGAAGAAAACATCATAATGAAAAAACATCCTGAATATGCTTATGAGATGCTTTCATCAATATCATTCCTCAGGCATGCCCTTACAATACCTTTATATCATCACGAAAGATGGAATGGAAGCGGTTATCCACAAGGACTTAAAGGTGAGCAGATTCCAATAGAAGCAAGAATATTTGCAATCGTTGACGTCTGGGATGCATTAAGGTCAGACCGTCCGTACCGGTCTGCATGGAGTAAGGAAGATGCTCTTGAATACATAAAGAATAATTCGGGGAAATATTTTGATCCTAAAATTGTTGACATCTTTCTAAGGATAATCCGGAATTCCGGGCACTAAAAGTTTTCATTCAAGAAAGCTGCTTACAAGTTTCATCAGTTCCTGAGTTTGTATAGGTTTGGTAAGATATGCATTTGCTCCGATAGCAAGAGCCCGTTTCTTGTCTTCTTCAGCGCCTTCGGTAGTTATCATTATAACGGGTATATCTTTATAAGAAGGATTGTTTTTGACAAGACTTACAAGTTTCAGTCCATCCATTATGGGCATATTAATGTCTGCAAGTATTATATCTATCTTCTGGGTAGATAGCTTCTTCAAAGCATCCACACCATCAGTCGCCTCGATGACTTTTGAATCCGGTATCCTTTTTACTGCAAACCCTATAAGCTGTCTCATGGTCGGGGAATCTTCAACAACAAGAATATTTGGCATCTGCCCCTCCTTATCTCTTTGGTTTTTCCTTTAAAAGATCAAGAAAACTTTGTATGGTTGTAAGTTTCCTTTCGGACTGGGTATAAAGCTTCGATGAAAAAATAGCTGTTGCTGCATGACCGGCAAGAAGATTAAAAAGTTCATAATCAATATTTGTAAAAGCTTTTTTCTGAACAAATAAAGAAAAAATTGCTATTACACCGATTACATGTTCTTTAATCTTAAGGGGAATACAAACAAAAGGCTTTGATATATCCATTTTCCCTGAAGCTAAATCTGTATTGCTTGCAAAATAACTTTCACCATCTTTAGCAACCCTGCCGATTATTCCTTCGCCGAGTTTTATTTTTGGCATTTCCTGAGCATTCAATCCTTCCACAGAAACCGGAAGCAGTTCATTCGTCTTTTCATCCATTAGATAAATAGCAAAACGTTCGGCCCCTATCAGATTAATAATTATTTCCATAACAATCCTTAAAACTTCATTTATATCAAGAGTCGAATGAAGCTGATAGCTTGCTACATATAGATTTGCAAGATTATTATTTTCACTTTCAACTTCAACATATTTGGCAGCAAAATCTTTATTTTCTTCCTCAACTTTTTTATACCTTTCTGTTAAAGAATTTATTTCCTGATTAAGCATCCTTATTTGTTCTTCGTATAGCCTGATTTTCTCTTCGTTACCGGTACTTTCTATAGCCTCTTCAAGCTGGGCAATTCTGAATCTTAGCCTTTCATTTTCCTTTATGAGGTCTTTTGTAAATTCCTCACCCTTTTTAAATATCTGGAGGAATTCTTCAGCCTTTTTTGAAAGAATGGCTTCTTTTTCCATATTACCTCCGTTTAATTATCTTTATACTATGTGTTTATTTTTTTTATTAATGAAATAATTTCACCCGGTATTTCATTTACAGGGAGTACTTTCATGGCTGCACCTGCTTTGGCTACCTCAGCAGGCATACCATTTACAATAGCGGTATCTTCAGATTCTACTATAGTATAACCTCCTGCTTTTTTAATGTCCAGCATGCCAGCAGTTCCATCATTGCCCATACCGGTAAGGACAACACCCAATGTTTTTGATTTATAGATATTTACCAGAGATGACATCATCATATCAATAGAAGGCACATATTTATCGGTATGTTTTGGTTCTTTTATCATTATAAATACTTTCTTCCCGCGTTTATAAAAAGTCATATTAGCACCTCCAGGACATATAAAAGCTTTCCCGGGTTCAAGTTCATCTCCTTCTGAAGCTTCTTTAATCTTAATCTTACAGATACTGTTTAACCTCTCAGCAAAAGAACCGGTAAAACCTTTCGGCATATGCTGACTTATAACGATAGATGCTGGGAAATCAGAAGGCAATTTGGTAAGTATGATGCTTAAAGCAGAAGGACCTCCTGTTGATGAACCTATGGCAACTGTTTCGATATTATATTCTCCGGGAATATACGTGCTTTCAGAACTACCCTCTTTCTCAAGAATCTCAAGATTTTTACTCAACCTATCAAGTCGCAACGCTTTCATTCCTTTTACTTTTAAAAGAAGGTCCTTAACCATGTTCTGATAGTCGGGTGAAGAAATTTTTGGTGGCTTTGCAATAAAGTCTGCGGCTCCCATTTCGAGTGCTTTGAAAACAGTCTTTGAATCCGAAAATGAACTCACAATAATAACCGGCGTTGGCTTATTCTTCATAAGCCATCTTAGAAATGTAAACCCGTCCATTTCCGGCATTTCAAGGTCGAGAGTTATCAAATCGGGCTTAAGTCTTATAGTCTTGGACATTGCATCGATTCCATCGGATGCTACACCTGCAACTTCAATATGACTATCGGTTTCGAGCATTTTCTTAATTGTCTGCCTGCTATATGCAGAATCATCAACGACCAGAACTTTGATTTTAGGCATTTGCATGAACTCCTTTTCTTTCAGGTTTTTGATAAACCATGTCGTACTTGAAATGCTTTAAATTGAAGGCAGTAGATATATTGATTAAAGATTCTGCATGACCGAGTAAGAGATACCCTCCATCTACAAGTCTGTTGTAAAAACTTTCTACCACTTTCTTACGGGCGGGATAGTCAAAATATATTAATACATTTCTACAGAATATGACATCAACAACCCCGATTAACTTTATTTTATCCGGGTCAAGCAGGTTAAGGTGATTGAAGTTTACAAATTGTTTTACAGTATCAGAAATCTTATATATTCCATCTTCTTCTTTGAAATACCTTCTTAGGTGGTAAGTGCTTGTGGTCCTGAAAGAATTTTTCCTGTATATGCCGCTTCTTGCGGTTTGAAGAACTCTCTGATTAATGTCACTTCCGATTATCTCAATATTCCAGTCATTGAACAGACCTTTTTCGAGTATTAACATCGAGATAGTATAAGGTTCCTCTCCTGTTGAACAACCAGCAGACCAGATACGGATTCTTTTTCTTTCTTTGTTTGCTTCATACAACTCTGGAAGAATTTCATCCGTAAAAGTGCGGAGCTGGTTCTGCTCCCTGAAAAAATATGTTTCATTCACAGTAAGTATATCAACGATCGAAGATAGTTCTTCTTCACGATTTTTATCATACAAAAGATACCTGAAATAGTCACGGAACTTTGTAAAATGATGCTGTCTAACCCTCCTCGAAAGCCTTTTTTCAAGTAAGTACCTCGAGTCATCGCTAAAATATATACCGCAATAATCTTTTATGAGATCACGAAGCAGTCTAAAAACATCCTCTTCAAGATTTATTATTTCTTCTTTTTCAAACATTAACGAATATCCGTTAGATAAATTTAAGAATAAAAAACAGTTTTTTTCGTAAGGCTTTCTTCTATAGCTTTTTTTACTATCGGATCTTCTTCGGAATCAAATAATTTCTCGAGTTCTTTCCTTATAATACCAACGGGGTTTAACCCGAGCACCGAGACCGCAGCCATTCTTGTTGCCCAATCATCATCATGAAGAAACGGAATAATATCAGATTCAATCCCATCAAAGCCTGAAAGAGCCCTTATAGCGGTTCTTCTTATCTCCTTGTCATGATGTTTCAACATCGCGAGCAAAGCATCTTTTGACTCCCTGTCTTTGAATTTTCCGAGTGATTCAATTGTAGTTGTTACAACAAATCCGTTTTTATCATATAACATATCTTTTAATAACCTTATTGCCCGCCTGTCATTAAGAATTCCAAAGGCTTTTGCAATTGCAACCCTTACAGAGTCATCGGTGTCTTTAGCAAGAAACGATAATGCCTCAAAAACATTTTCACCGCCAATTTCTGCAAGGCTGAGCGAGGCAGAAACTCTTATATAAGGTTTTTCATCAGAAAGAGCAACAATCAGATATTTTATAGAATCTTCAGTGCGAAGCATTGAAAAAGCCTGCACACAGGCGCCTCTCACATTAACATCCCCGTCTTTAAGAGCAAACCCCAATGCATTGACTGCTTCTGTTGCTCCAATTCTGCCAAGAATTAAAGCAGCATTTTTTCTTAACAGAGAAGACGGGCTTTTTAACATTTCAATGAACTCATTAACAGATAGGACTCTCCCGAAAGCTGACAAAGCCTTTACAGCCGCTTCCTGAACATCTTCATAAGGGTCTGAAAGCAGCTTCTTTAAATAAATTATTGCATCGGGATTTCCAATATTAGCCAGAGCAATAGCTGCAAGTGAGCGAATATGACCATCCTCATTATTAAGAAGTTCTTTAAAAATATTGAAATATACAGGTGAAGCTATTCTGCCTGCAACTTCACAAATAAATCTCTTCTGGAAAATATTTTCGGTATTGAAAAGACTTAAAAGTGATTCCGGTTTGTCTTTCCCAATAAATACAAACGCTCTTTTTACATCCTCCGAAAATTCTTCTTCCTGTGATATTTCAAGTAACGGTGCAAATGCCCTTTCATCTTTTAAAAGTCCCAGGATGAGTATTGACGATATTTTAATTTCAGGTTTTGATGATTTTGTATAAGGAATGAGTATATCGAAAATTTTTTCATCGATTGTCTGTTTTATTTCATTTACTATATATTCTTCGCTTACACCTTTTCTGTAAAATCTCTCGAGGCTTCTTATAGCTTCTTCCTGGACAGATTTTATATTATCTTGAAGGCACCCGATAACAGAAGGCAATCCCTCCGGGTCACCGATACGACCAAGAGATTTTATAGAAATAGCCCTTAAAGGTTTTTTTTTCATCGCACTCTTCAATGCAGGGATTGCTCTTTTGTCGCCTATTCTTCCAAGAGCATCAACAGCAGGATAGGCTGTCCAGAGATCGTCGCTCTCTATAATTTCAATTAAAGCATCAACTACCGAAGATTGTCCGGCTTTTCCGATATGTTCGATTGCTGTAACGCGGACATTTTCATCATCGTCTTTAAGGGCATTCAACATCAGGGGCAAAGAACGTTCGTCTTTAAACTCGCCAAGAACATCTATGATGAATTTACGCACATCCTTATTTGGTGTATTAAAAGCTTCGAGTAAATACGGAGTCACCTTTTTACCCAGTCTTACCAGAGCCTCAATCGCAGAATTGCGGGCACCTGCATTATCTTCTATATAAAGCAGATCGATCAAATTGTTTATATACGTTTCAACAGGATGCTCCTCGATAAGAATATCGGTGGCATAATGTCTTACCCTCCAGCTCGAATCTTGCATGGCATTTAAAAGCAACGGCACAGCAGCCTCACCCCTGCCTTTAAGAGATTCAACCGCTATTCTTCTTATTTCGGTATCTTCGTCTTTAAGCTGTCTTTCCAGTTCCTGCATTCTCTTCAATAACCTCTTCAGTTTCTTTGAGTGCTATTTTTTCTTCCGAAGTTAATAATTCATCAATATTAAGGATGATTATAATACGGTCATCTTTCTTTCCAATGCCTGCGAGATATTTTTTCCGTAGTCCTTTGAATATAGAAGGTGGAGGAGTTATATCATCGATTTTTAAAGTTGTAATCTCTCTTACACTATCAACAAGAATTCCAATTTTTTCGTTTTCCATTCTAATCACTATAATTAATTCTTTTTTTGAGGATGACCTGATTCCGAAACGCTTTCTAAGGTCGAGCAATGGTATGACTTCTCCTCTCACTGTTATTACTCCTGTAAGAAAATCCGGCAATTCAGGGATGGAATAAACTTTATGCGTACTTAATATTTCCACAACCCTGCTTATCTCTATCCCGAAATCCTCTGCGCCGATTTTAAATACAGCGAATTTTTTAAACCCGGATTGTTTATCTCCGGGAATATTTTTTTGATTCATGCTTTTTTGTTTTCTCCTTTGGAGGACAAAATACCATTCATCTTTTTATGAAGACCCGCTGTTTTGAGTTTGTATATTTGAGAACTCAAAAACAGATTTTTCATCAAGTTTGATCTTATCAATCTGTTTGTTAATAATAGCCGAACTTTTCAAAAGATCGCCGAGTTCCTGACCTATCCCGGATATTACATCTATATTATTCCTTGGAATATCTTTGATTTTTTCGATTGAAATGAAGATCTGATTTGAACCTGCCCTTTGTTCATTAATTGCTTTTGCTATCTGCTGACTTTTTTCCGATATTTGCTCCATTGATTCCGAAATAAATTTAGCACTCACCTGCTGTTCCTCGGTAGCAAGTTTTACCCGTGTAGCTACATCCCTTACTTTTTCGGTTGCTTTTGTAATTAAGTTTGCGCCCTTACTTTGCTCCGAAGTTGCTTTGGCAACCTGTGCTATCATGTTTTTAACCTTTTCCATTGCTTCGGTAACAAGGCGAGCTGCTTTTGCCTGTTCTGTTGTAGAACGTTCTATAGAAAATGACATTTCTGCTGACTGTCTTGAGCTTTCAACTATTTTATTTAAAGCATTTCCTGCTTCACGTGCGACTTTAAAGCCTTCTTCAACAGATTTAAGTCCGTCATTCATCGCATTTATGGCATCCTTAACTTCTCTTTGGACAGCCTGTATTAGAGATGCTATTTCCTGCGTTGAGAAAGATGTTCTCTCGGCAAGGTCTTTTATCTCATCCGCCACAACTGAAAAACCTTTTCCATGTTCTCCTGCCTGAGCAGCAAGAATTGCGGCATTTAAAGCAAGAAGCGTTGTCTGGTCGGTTATATCATCAATTACATTCAGAATTTTTCCAATCTCGTCAGATCTTCCCCCGAGTTTCATAATCATTCCGGCTGTTTTTTCAACAGTAGATTTAATATTGTTCATCCCTTCTATAGTTTTTTCCACAGCAGCGAGTCCCAATGTTGAAGCATCATTTTTTACTTTTTCGGAAAGCATCGCTGATTCTTTCGCGCTCATTTCGACTTCTTTTACAGAAGAAGAAATCTCTTCTATCGCTGCCAGTGTCTCTTCGGATGCAGCAGTTAATTCCTCCGATTTCTGGGCAACCTCTTTAATAGTAGCCGAAAGCTCTTCAATCGATATCGAAGTAGAATCTACAGCAGAAGATAATTCCTGTGCATTGTTGGCAACATGAACTATGCTCGAGACCATTTCTTCCATAGAAGTAACAGTATTTTCAGCAGATACAGCAAGCCCGCCTGTATTTACAGATATTTCAGCGGTAGCAGAATTCATTTGTTCAATAGAGCTTGCTATATTGGCGATAGCTTCGGATTCAAGCTTTGTTGACTCGGCAATTCTTTTAAATTCTTCTTCCATTTTTTCGCTTAACTCTGTTGTGCGTTTTGATGCATCCCTAACGCCGCTTAAAATTTCTTTAAGTGATGATGAAGCACTGTTTAATAAGCCTGCAAGCCTACCAATTTCATCATCAGTTACTATTCCGGGAACATATGAAAAATTCCCTTCTGATATCGCCCGGATTGATTTTTCGACATTTTGCAAAGGTAAAATCACAAGATTTCTAAGAACAATCCAGAAACAAAAAGTTATAGCTGCTACAAAAAGTATAGATAAAGAAATCCAGATTAGAAAATTGAGACTTTTATAAAGCGGTATGATAAAAGACCAGATTGCAATACCTGCTATAATCAATACTATGGTATAAGTTATATATCTTGATTCAAGGCTCCGTACTCTTTCATTTTCCATAACGCCTCCTTGTTTTTTACTTGCTCCTCATTTTAATTTAGTTGAATAGAAACAGATTCAATCATATTCAAAATCGAAATAAATCTCTTATCTATTACTGCCACTCCTTCTATAAATTTTATTTGCTCTTCATCAAGATGTGAAGGAGGAGGCAATATTTCTGATTTTGTTATTCTTACAACTCCGGAGACCTTATCAACGACCGCACCTATTAATCCCTTTGGACCATTTATGATTAAAATTTTTATCCTCTCTTTTGCACTGACAGGCAATTTTTTTGAGAGTATTTTCGTGCGAAGGTCAATAACCGGTATCACTTTACCTCTAAGAGATGTAATTCCAACCACATAATCGGGAACTTTTGGCACAGTTGTTATTCTTTGATATTTAAGGATTTCCTTAAGTTGTGTAATTCTGAATGCAAAATCTTCATTCATGAGTTTGAATGTGAGTATCTCAACAATCTCCCCGGAAGAATCCCCGTTATCTCTTTGCTTTGCAACAGAAATTTGCTCCCCGGTTTTTAATTCTTCCTTCAAATCAGTCAATGAAACTTGTTTAACATCTTCACGAATTTCTCTATCCGGTAGCCCGGTTTGTTCTATTTCAGTTTTTTCAATTCCTAAAGGAGTTTCTTCCTTCTGTTCTTCTGCCTTATTTTCCAGGGTATCGGAATCTTTAATCTTTTTTCTAATTTTCGCGATATCCATTTAATCCCAGTTCCCTCGCTGCTTCATCAATAATAGATGCTTCAATATTTTTGAATTCTCTACCCATACCCTCAAGAAGTGCAGTTGTCGCAATACTATTGATAAGACGCGGAATTCCTCCGGAGAAACGATAAAGTCTTTTAATAGCCTCATCTGTAAACAATGGCTCATCCAACCCGGAAACACGCAGTCTGTGTTCAATATAACCTTTTATTTCCTGCTCATTCAAAGGGCCAAGATGATAAAACAATCCTATTCTCTGACGTAAAGGAAGATAAACTTTATGATTTAGTCTTTTTCTCAAGTCAGTCTGTCCGACAAGAATCAGACTGAGAAGATTTGTATAATCAAGCTGAAAATTGGTAAGCAAACGAATTTCCTCAAATGTCTCTTTTCTCGGTATTAATTGAGCTTCATCAATTATAATAACAGGAGTTATTCCTGCTTCATAATCTTTATAAACTTTTTCATATATAGCATCAAGAAGATTATCTTTGTAATTGTTTGGCACATCTATATCGAATCTTTTTGCAATTGTTCTTAAAAATTGTGATGGTGATAATCTCGGATTTATAATAACAATCACCCTATATTTTTCACCGAGTGAATCCATTAGATACCTTGTAAGTGTTGTTTTTCCACTTCCAACTTCTCCCGTAAGTAATACCAGTTCTTTTTCTTCAACAGCATAGTGCAATCTTGCAAGAGCTTCTTCATGACTCTTACTGAGGTATAAAAATCTTGGATCAGGTGTCTTGGAGAAAGGCTTCTGTTTCAGACCATAAAATTCCTCAAACATGCGTTACCCCCTCATATCTCAGGAGTGCTCTTTCGATTATTGATTCAACATCAAGAACGAGAATTACCTCATGTCTTCCTATTTCTGCTGCTCCTGCAAAACCAAATAATCCTTTTAAATAGTCACCAAGTGATTTAATAACTATTTCCTGCTGGCCTATAATCTGGTCAACAAGTATCCCGAGTTTTCTTCTTCCGAAACCAACAACAACAGCAAAAAGCATTTCTTCATCCGTAGTCTCTATATTAAAAACATTTCCCAAATTCTTTACAGGAAGCATTTCACCTCTAAGATAAAAAACTTCCCGCCATTCAACAGTCTGAAGATCATTTTTTTCAAGTGCGATAGTTTCCGAGATTGCTGTTAGAGGTATCGCAAATCTCATGTCTCCTACCCTAACAACTAAGGCTTTGATAATTGCCAGGGTAATTGGAAGAGTAAGGGTAAAGGTGGTTCCTTCGTCCTTCTTTGTATAAATTTCTGTAAATCCACCTAATGCAGCTAATTTCTCTTTAACTACATCCATACCAACTCCTCTACCTGAAATCTCGCTTATCACATCTTTTGTGCTAAACCCGGGAGCAAATATGAAATTAATCAATTCTCTTTCATCTATTTTTGTACTGGTATCCAGGAGACCTTTTTCAATAGCTTTTGCTCTTACTTTATCGAGATCTATTCCCCTGCCATCATCAATAACTTCAATAACCACATAATTACCTTTTTGGTAAGCTTTAAGGGCTATCTTGCCATGCTCTGCTTTTCCTTTTCTTATTCTTTCTTCCGGCAGTTCTATTCCGTGATCAATAGAATTTCTTACAAGATGCATCAATGGGTCGACTATTTCTTCGGCTAATGACTTATCAAGTTCTGTATCTTCACCATACATGACAAGATCTATTTCTTTACCAATCTCTCTTGAAAAACGTCTTATGACTTGTGCAAGGCGTGAAAATAATTGTCCGACCGGAACCATTCTTATCTCGAGAACTTCATCCTGGAGTTCTGCAAGCCTTCTCTCAAGCGTCTGGGAAATCTTATATACATCCCTCACAAATGGAGTATGACTGTACATTTCCGAAAGTTCTATACCGATTCTCTTAACTGCATCTTTTGCAAGTGTCAACTCACCGATGGTGTTGAGTATTCTATCAAGTTTGTCAATATCCACCCGTACAGTTGTAGTTGTGCTTTTAAGGGATTGTTCCTGTTTTTTTGAGCTTGCAGGATGAGAGTTTTTTTTCAGTTGCACAAGGGTTTCAATTTCTCCTTCTATATCTGCCTTGATTTCATCAAGAGGATTTGTGCTTGCAAACATAAGATTGAAGCCGATAGAGCCATCAGGAACATTTTCTGAAACCGGAAGGGTGGAAATAAGTTCTCCCTGTTTTTTAATTTTTTTTGTAATCTCCTCAAGAGATGTATCAAAAGTCGAGAGATCAAAAATTACCTTCAGGAGATAAATTCCATTTCCATTTAATATATTAGTCTTGAGTCTATGCTCTTCATATTCCGAAAGAACCTTGAGAATTGAATCACTGATGAGTCCCTTAAGATCAGGACCTTCTGTGTTTTCTTTAAGAGAAGCCCTGAAAGATTTAATTTCTTCAATCTGTGAATTCAGGTCCGGTTCTTTATCTTCACGAATTGCATCTATCGCTGTTTTTAATACATCAAGGTTTTTGAATAAGAAATGAACAAATTCTTCATTTATATTTACTTTGCCAAGTCTGACATCATCAAGCAAAGTCTCAAGGCCATGACTTAAATCAGTAATTCCTTTACTTCCGAATAAGCCGGAGAGTCCTTTCAAGGTATGCATTGCCCTGAAAAGGGCGTTTATTGTATCTGGGTTTAATGCTGTCTGATAGGTGTCCTGAATTTCAAGAACAAATTGTTGACATTCAAAAAGGAGATCTTCGGACTCAGCGATAAATTCCTTTTTAGATGCCTTCATTTTGTTAAATTATTACCTGTTTTATAACTTCTTGTAGTTCCTGAGCTTTAAACGGTTTCGTTATATAAGCCGTTGCACCCAAAGCCATACCTCTTTTTTTATCTTCTTCACTTCTTTCGGTACTCACTATTATTAAAGGTATATGATTATATCTTGGATTGTTTTTTACGAAACTTATAAGTTCGAGACCATTTATGTCTGGCATATTAATATCTGTAATAATCAGATTGAAATTTAACGATGGTAAAAGTTTTAGAGCCTCAAAACCGGAACCCGCTTCTACAATATTAAAATCATCCATTTCTTCTACCACAGCTCTTATGAGCGCCCTTGTTGTGGCAGAATCTTCCACAATTAGTATATTCTTATTTTCCTGTTCCATAACTTACAAAATTTATTATTAAATTCTACCAGATTATTCTCAAAAAAAACATTCCGATGCTAATTTTTTTTCTCCATTTCTTGAAGTCTTCTTTGGAGAAGAGACTTCTCAAGAGCAAGCCCCGCCTGCTCTATAAATATTTCAAGACCTTCGGTTTCCCGGATTTTGTCACCGGTCGTTAAATTATCACATAAAAGGAGTGCAACAACTTTTCCTTCGGCAATTACAGGGAAAATGGCAACTTCATCAGGATGCCCCTGCCCGATCTCTCTTATTAATAAATCGGTGACTAAATCTTTAGTTAGCCCACCTTTATAAGGTCTTTTCTCATCTACAATTTTCTTTAAAAAAGGACTTTCATTATAATCAAGTTTTATCTCCCGGATCTTTTCATCAGCCATTTCTATATCAAGTCCAAACTGTCCCAGTCCTACAATTTCCTTATCTCCAACCATAAACAAAACTCCCCTCTGAAAAATATCACTGGCAAAACGTAAAATTAACAAAGTGATCTCAGATGCAGAATTCGGGAATCTGAGTTCCTGCGTTAATGCTCTTAATGAGATAATATCCTGTCTTTCCGGAACAGACTCCATGCCCCAATCCTCTTCCCATGCTTTTTCTTCACCAGCAGTTATATCATGTTCTTCCGAAGAAACAGAAATTGTTTGGGTAGATTCATCATGCACCCTCGCTCCTTCCATAAGAAGATATTCGGGGCTCATACCCTTTGATAGTTCCCAGCCTGTTTCGGTTATTTCGGTTTTTTTATACGGATCAACATCATCAAGCTCAAACTGGAAATCTCCTTCCTGCCATAAAAGCAACTGATAAATAACTCTTTCAATCCTTTTTCTTGTTATTTTTTCGAGAACTTCTTTATTAACAGAACCGAAATCAAGAAAAATTTCTGCTAAAGATTTTTCAGGAAGTTTTTTCTTAACTTCTAATGCAAGATTATAAATAGTATCCTTAACAAAACCCGCTTTGATAAGATCTTCGCCAAAATCAGTCTCGATGTCATTCGTTTCAGCCCTCACAACAAGACCATTCTTAAAAATGACAAATGCGCTACCCCTGCCCCCTTTCAGAACCAGAGTACCGGTTTTTTTACCTATACTGAGAATCTGAAAAATATCCGAAAGACCAAGGTCTTCAAGCCTTCCTACAAGACTCATCTAAATTAATCCCCTTAATATTAATAAATGCAGTATATCAACTAAAAGAATCATGTGTCAACGAACCGAATTGCCTCATCAAAAATCTAACTGAAACTGATTCATTGCCTCATTTAAAAATCTAAATGAAATAGAAAGACATTACAAGGATTAAA
>DYFC01000011.1 GCA_020725385.1 Nitrospira japonica
TGTAGGATCATCCAATGCGCTATTTACTTTTTTACCTGTGCTTAATCTTTCCTGTGTGCGGTTTAAAAGATCAACCGTGTGTTGAAGGCTTACAAGGTTTGACCTCATACCAAGTGTTAAAGAAATGTCATTAATTGCCATAATTTTTTCTCCTTTTCTGGATTTTAATTCCCAGCATTTCTTGCCGGTTGTTTTTACTAATTTTATGCTTATTTTTTATCCTCTATCTTCTTTCTATCATCCTCCTTTCTTTTCAGCCTTGAATTTTTTATCGGCATATTTTTTAAAAACTTTAGAAAAATTTTATCGAAAATGATTTCACAAACGATTAAAGTTTTATATACATAATACCGATAATATTATCAGGGTAAAAAAAGAAGAATTTAATTAATAAGATGCAGGAGGCAGGGAAATGAGTATTTTTCCATATCAAATTGGTGGAATTGTCAATCTTTACAATCGAATATCAAAAATCAATCCGGCAACTATAGTAGAAAAAGAGAATGAAGAGCCTCAGGATGTTGTAAATATTTCTTCCGAGGCAAGAAAAAAGCAGATACTTGAAAAAGCCCGAAATGAAGTTATGGAGAGAATTAAGCATTCAGGTTAATTTAAATAATTAAAGTTTTTATACGGAGAGAGAATTTTATATTTTTTGATGAAAACTAAATTTAATTTTAAAATACTAATAGCAGATGATGATGAAATAGTAAGGGATGCAATAGGTTCTCTGCTAAAAGATGAAGGTTATTCTGTTATATCCGCACACGATGGTATCGATGCAATTAAGATATTAAGAGTAGAAGATATAGATCTTGTGATAACAGACCTCAGAATGCCCGGAGCAGATGGATATGAAGTATTAAAATATTCTGTTAAAAATAATCCCGATACTGTAGTTGTGATATTAACAGCATATGGAACACTTGATACAGCATTGAATGCCATAAAAGACGGAGCCTACGATTACCTGACAAAGCCTTTCAAAATACAGGAAATAATGTTGCTTGTAGAAAAAATATATAGGAGAGCACAACTTATATATGAAAATCGTGAATTGAAGAAAAATTTAAGAGATGCATACAGGGATATTCAATTGATAAGAACTGTTGTTAGAAGTAATAATCCTGATTTGATATCCGAATGGATTAATAAAATAGAAAATCTTCGGGCGTCAAACATAATTACACATCAGGATGCGGAAATACTAAAGGAAAGGTTAATTAGAGGTAATGAATAATCCAAAAGTTCTTATAGTGGATGATGATCCAATGATCCGTGATGCACTTGCAGAGATTCTTTCAAGCATTGGGGGGTATAATACAGAAATAGCAGTAAATGGATCTGAAGGTATTAAGAAAATAAAAGATAATAAATATGATATTGTTTTTACAGATCTGACCATGCCAAATATTACCGGTATGGATTTGCTCAAGGAGGCAAAGAAGGTCAATTCAGATATACCGGTGGTTGTCATTACAGGGTATTCAACTATAGAAAATGCTGTAGCCGCTATGAGGGAAGGTGCTTATGATTTTGTTACAAAGCCTTTTAAGATTGAAAAAGTGATTTCTCTCGCTGATAAGATTATTGGTGAAAAACAGCTTTTAGATGCAATTACGATTAAAAATGACCAGAAAGCGTCATTAGAAAAATTAAACGCGGAACTCTTTAGCAAACTTCAGGAGATCAGTGTTTTTCAGACTCTGTCCACCGAACTTGACGGGCTACATAGTAACCGTGAGATATATGAAAAAATCGTAGGTATGGTAACAAGACTCTTTGTCGTAAAAGAAGCCTCATTCGGTCTTATTGAAAATGGTACATTAAAAATAAAAAGCTCTATAGGTGTAAAAAAAGGTAATATACCTATTAAGAGTACATTGTTCGAGAAGGTAGTGTCTTCAAAAAATTATTATATAGCAAAATGCGGGGAAATAAATCCCCATACGGGCACTATCATAAAAACATATTTTCTCTCAATTCCCTTGAGTCTGAATAATGAGGTTTTCGGGATACTTAATCTTGCTGAAAAATCTGATGGTTTAGGATTTTCAGAGGATGAAATATATCTTGCACTTAATTTTGCTAAAAAAGCTGCTTTAAGGATTGAAAATAATGCCCTTTATGATGTTTTATATAACAATCTGGTTAGTGCATTAAAATCACTTGTAATAACTATAGAGGCAAGGGATCCTTATACAAGACATCATTCAGAAAGGGTGACAGCATATTCGCTTGAAATTGCAGAAATTATGGGTTTATCCGAGAATGATAAAGAGGCTATAAGATTCGGTGGTTATCTTCATGATATAGGGAAGATAGGTGTGAGGGATACGGTATTACTTAAACCAGACAGGTTGACCGATGAAGAAATTGAGGAGATCAGACAGCATACTGTTATTGGTGATAATATTATGAAGCCGTTAAAATTTTTTGAAAAAGAAAAGCCCATTATAAGAAATCATCATGAGAAATTTGATGGTACCGGGTATCCTGATGGTCTAAAAGGCGAAGAAATACCTCTAATCGTTAGAATAATTGCCCTTGCAGACTCATACGATGCAATGACATCTTCAAGACCTTACAGAAAAGCAAGGTCTCATGAATATGCTCTTGAGGAAATGGTAAGATGTTCTAATACCCAGTTTGATCCTGAAGTAGTTAAGGCATTTTTGAATACACCCTGTATAAAAAGCAAAGGAATCTGGATTTTGAATTAAACTATGGAACAGACAATACTTTTTGTTATAGATAAGCCCATCAGAAAAAATCTTCTTACAAAGATTTTCAAAAATCATGGTGATCCCTCGCAACTTATATTTACGAATAATGCTGAATCGGGAATTAAGATAGTAAAGAAAAACAATGTAAAAGCTATTTTTGTAGGTGAACAATTGCCGGATATGGATGGATATGAATTCATCAATAAAATTAAAAAGATAAATCCTGTGCCTGTTATTCTTGTTTTTGAAGAACATAATGAAACAAAAGTAAGTGAAGCGATAAAAAAAGGGGCACTCGATTGTGTAATCAGAAATACAAGGTCTTTTTATGCATACCCTTTTGTTCTCGATCGTGCAATCGCAAGGTATGAACTTGAAATAGAAAGAAGTGAAAGAGAGAATATAATTAGTGAAAGCCAGAAATTATGGGTTGCGGTGATTGATGGAATAAAAGATTATATCTTTATTATTGATGATGAATCGAAAATATTCAGAGCAAATAAAGCATTATCCGATATATTTAATAAACATCCAAAAGATTTAATTGGAATAAGTCTTTCAGGTCTTTTTGGTGATGATAATGCAAAAATTCTTATTAAAATCGGGTTTGATGGTGTACCGAAGACCGAAGAAAAGACAATTTTAGGCCAGCAATATTTAGTAAGTGCCTTCCCTTTCAAATATAAAGATAGAGATTTTACTATTTATGTAATGAAAAATATTTCGGAGATGCAGAGACTTAAAGAACAACTATATAATTCCTATAAACTTGCTTCCTTAGGATTATTAATATCAGGCATTGCACATGAAATAAACAATCCAATTGCAGGAATTATAACTTATGCAGAGTTATTAAAAATGAAGACACAGGATGATAAAATTACCGGAGGACTCCAGAAGATATTAAACGGAGCCGAGCGCTGTAAGCATATTATAGAGAACCTGCTTACGTTTTCAAGACAAAAAACTCCTTCCCGTACTCTCGAATCTGTGAATGATATTATAGATCGTACTATTGAGCTTAGAAGTTACTGGCTTAAGAAATATAATATCGAGATTGTTAAAAAGTATCATGAAATTCCTTATACTTTGGTTGATCCCCAGCAATTTCAGTTAGTCATACTTAATATTCTTTTAAATGCAGAGCAAGCAATAATTGATTCAGGGGTTGAGAAGGGAAGTGTATTGTTTGAAACTATTTTTGATGATAATAATAATAAAATAATAATTAATATATCCGATAACGGGCATGGAATACCACAGAATATTATTTCAAAAATATTCGATCCTTTTTTTACGACAAAACCTGTTGGTACAGGAACCGGACTCGGGCTATCAATTGCACATGGAATAATAACAGAGCATGGCGGTTTAATAAAAGTTGAAAGTAAAAAAGATGAAGGAACCACTTTTATAATTGAATTGCCTTATGAAAAACACAGTAGAGAAAATGTTCGGATAATAACTTGAATCCTTGAAGAATAAAAAAACTTTCAAATATCCAGAATATATTTACAAATATCTTCATCCAAATTATAAAAATGCTTAAATTATATACAAAAAAATATTCATTAGAAACTAAAAAAATATCCTAAAAAGACGATAAAAGATTAAACAGGAAAATAACGAATGTTATCATTTATAGGAATAGCTGTAGTTATTGTATGTGTGATTGGGGGGTTCCTTATGGAAAAAGGAAACCTTCACGTTTTGTTTCAGCCTGCCGAATTTGTAATTATTTTTGGAGCTGTTATAGGAGCCTTATTAATTTCTTCACCTATGAAAGTTGTTAAAGCTGTTCTAAAAAGCATTATTAATGTTTTCACTTCAAAGGATCATAGCAAAGAAAGACATATAGAATTACTGACATTGTTATATAAGCTTTTTTCGAAAATAAGAAAGGAAGGATTAATATCGATTGAGTCGGATATAGAAGACCCGTCAAAAAGTACTATTTTTAAACAATATAAAAGTGTTCTCGAAAGCAAGAATCATCTTAATTTCATATGTGATAACCTAAAGGTGATTATAACTACAAATGTACCGCCGCATGAACTTGACAATCTTATGGATCTTGAAATAGAAACAAGATTCCATGAAGCAATGATTCCTTCAAAAACTGTTGCCAAAATAGCTGATTCTTTACCGGGTCTTGGTATTGTTGCTGCTGTTCTTGGAGTTGTCTTGACAATGGGCAAGATTGATCAACCACCATCTGTTCTCGGACATAGTGTTGGTGCAGCACTGGTTGGAACTTTTCTTGGAGTACTTATGTCTTATGGCTTTGTAGGTCCAATGGCTGCAAAAATAGAACATCAAGTCGCAGAAGAAGACACTTTATACAAAGTAATTAAGATTGCTATTGTTGCGTTTGTTGGAGGGTCTCCACCACAAATGGCTGTCGAGTTTGGTAGAAGAGCAATTTCAGGGCATGAAAGACCTACATTTGATGAACTTGAAAAAGCTGTAAGAGGTAAAAAATAATGGTTCTTCTCCAATAAAGTTGCTGAATAAGTAAACAAACTGTCATTCCCCGACTTGATCGGGGAATCCAGAAAATATAAAAAATTATAAAGAAACTGGATTCCCGCTTTTGCGGGAATGACACAGGAAGTTTTTACAAGAGTGTCAAAAGAGAGTTTTAGAGCAACTAAATTGGAGAAGAACCAAAATAATTGTTTTGAAGAGGTGTCATGAAAGATAAGGCAATAGTAATAAAAAAAGTGATTAAAAAAGCTCATGTAGAAGAACATGGAGGTTCATGGAAAGTAGCTTATGCTGATTTTATTACTGCATTGATGGCTTTTTTCCTTCTGATGTGGCTTATTACTATGGTTTCACCCGAAAAAAGAGCAAGAGTTGCAGCATATTTCAAACATTTTACGATATTTAGTGAAAGCGGTCAGTCTTTTATGGATAAGTCAAGTGAGGTATTTAATGAATCGGGTGAATCTTCAAAAAAAGTTCCACACGAAATGCAAGGGACTTTTAATGTTAAGCCCGAGGAATTTAGAGCTGTGCTCGGACAGGCAATAAATGAAAAATTAAGTGATATAAAAGATCAGATTATGGTCGAAGTTTTTGATGGTGGAATAAGAATTCAACTTATAGATCAGGAAGGAAAACCAATGTTTGACAGTGGTTCTTCAAAGCCAACTCCTCTTGCACAAAGGATTCTTGCTGTTATTGGGGACAGCATAAAATATTTGCCCAATCAAATAGCTATTGAAGGACATACAGATTCTGTAGGGTTTAAAAAGTTCAATTATAGTAACTGGGACCTTTCTACAGAAAGAGCTCTTGCTGCTAAAAAAGAGCTTGAGAAAAATGGTTTAGATTCATCACATTTAACAAAAGTAGCTGGTTATGCAGATACAGAACCTTTAATTAAAGAAGACCCGAGCGATCCCCGTAATAGAAGAATAAGTGTAATTCTCTTGTTTCCTAAAACATAAATTACAATTTTCACGTTGTTTTTATCATGGTTTAATTCTATTTAAAACTATGTTCTTCAGAAGGGAATATTCCCTGTTCTACCTCAACCTTATATAAACTTATTGCTTTTAAAGCTTCTTCTTTTAGATTTACATAGCGTTTTGCAAATTTCGGGAGAAATCTTTCATATAGTCCAAGAAGATCATGAAGAACCAATACCTGTCCATCACAATGAGGACCTGCTCCAATACCAATAGTTGGAATTGACAATTCATTGGTAATTGTTTCTGCAACATGCATCGGTACAGCTTCGAGAACTATAGAAAAAGCTCCTGCATCTTCAGCAATACGGGCCTCTTCAATTAGTCTTTTGGCAGCATCTTGTGTTTTGCCTTGAACTTTGAATCCCCCCATTTTATGAATAGCTTGTGGCGTAAGTCCAATATGTGCCATGACAGGAATATCCGATTTAATCAACGATTTAATAAGATCGGAAAAATCTGCTGCTCCTTCAATTTTTACAGCAGATGCTCCAGCTTCTTTAAGAAATCTTCCAGCATTCTTAACACCTTCCTCTATACTTGTCTGGTATGACATAAAAGGAAGATCTCCGACAACCATAGCATTCTTTACTCCTCTTGATACAATTTTAGTATGGTAAATCATTTCATCCATTGTAACAGGCAATGTGTTATCAAGTCCCTGAACTACCATACCAACCGAGTCCCCAACAAGAATTATATCTATTCCGGATTCGTCCACGATTTTTGCAAATGGGAAATCATAAGCTGTTAACATTGTTATTTTTTGTCCCATGCTTTTCTTTTTCATAAGGTCAACAATTGTGATTTTTGACATAAAAAGACCTCCTTCAAATATTTATTTGATTCTCAAACGTATTTTAAAGGTTGTCCCACTTTTTGATGGGTCAACTATAATACTACCACCATGAGAAATTATAATCTTGTGTACAATTGCAAGCCCGAGTCCTGTTCCTTTCTCTTTTGTTGTAAAAAAAGGGAGAAATATCTTGTTTCTTATATCTTCTGATATACCATGACCTGTATCTGAAATTAAAATGTCAAGGAATTCTCCATCATGTGTATGTACAGGGCCACCCGTTATCCTGAGGCTTCCACCGGAAGGCATTGATTCAATAGCATTCTGTATAAGATTGATAAACGCCTGGCGGAGTAAAACCTCATCACCCCTTAATAAAGGTAGATTGTCAAGTTCGAGGGTTTTTGAAATATCATTGCGTTCACCTGCCGATGCGTTCAAACAATCTTCGATAAGAAGTTTAATGTTAATATCCGTAATAGCAAGATTTGCGGGTTTTGAAAATGATAGAAAGTCAGAAATTATTCTGTCCATTACAGTTATTTCTTTGGAAATTGCATCAATTATAGGTCTTAAGGATTCATCGGACTTTTTTGAAAGAATTTTTGTATAACCTGCAATTACACCCATTGGATTTCGTAGCTCGTGGGCTATGCCGGCTGATATCTCACCGAGACTTGATAGTTTGTCCCTCAATTGAATCTGTGATTCTATTGCCTTGAGGTGTGTAAGATCAGTGAAAACAAGTATCTGGCCGATCGGCAATCCGTTGCTATCCTTTAAAGGTGAAAGAGTTAACCCAAGCCATATTTTTCGTCCTTGTGGTGTTATATAACTAATTTCCTGCCTTTCGATAATTTTTCTGCTCTGGATTAATTCTTTAACAGGATCTTTAAATACCTCGTGGCAGAATTTCCCGGTGGTATCCAAGCTGTTAATACCGAGTATTTTTTCTGCTGATTGATTGATTTTAGTTATTTTTAATTCATTATCAAAACTTAT
This sequence comes from Nitrospira japonica, assembly GCA_020725385.1. Lineage (GTDB taxonomy): Bacteria > Nitrospirota > Thermodesulfovibrionia > Thermodesulfovibrionales > SM23-35 > DYFC01. Next base: position 8,004 of record DYFC01000011.1, read on the forward strand.
AACACCGCTCGGTACACTCTGGAGTATGTTTTCATTATATCCCTCTATTGCGATTACTTTATCTTCAGCTTTCTTCCTTAATAATTCCAATTCTTTTTCTTTTTCTTTTAATTTTCCCACAAGTTCATGAAATGTATCTACAACAAAGCTTACTTTGGACATGTCTTTTTCTTCTGTCTTCTTTTTGGCGGAGAAATATTTGATAAACATTCTGATAATATAAAAAATCAGGATAGCTACAATTAGAATAAAAATAGAATAAAGAATCATTAATTCGGGTGTCATCTTAATAATTTACCAAGATACCAGAGGAGGATTTCCTGTCCATAAAATAGCGAGATAATTGAGCCGAATGCAAGGAAGGGACCAAAAGGGATTAAGGAACCTTTTTCTCTACCACGAATAATCATTGAAATAATGCCGGCAATGGAACCTGTGAGGCTCCCTAAGAAAGTTGTAAGAATAATCCCTTTCCAGCCAATAACCGCTCCTACCATTGCCATCATTTTTATATCACCGCCTCCCATTGCCTCTTTTTTGAATATTTTGCTACCGGCAAAAGCGATTAATGTATATAAAACAAAACCTGTAACAGAACCTATAATGGAAGATTTCCATCCGAGAGCCGAAGATTTCATGAACGGGTCCGGAAGCAAAAAAGAACCGGTAATAAAGCCTATTAAAATTCCGGGGAGAGTTATCCTGTCGGGAATTATCTGGAAATCAAGATCAATGAAGGTGATAACAATAAGAGCAGAACAGAAAATAAAGTAAAAAATACTATGCCATTCAAAACCGAATCTATTAATAATAATAACATATAAAAATCCATTAAGAAATTCTACAAAAGGATATCTTAATGAAATATTTTTATTACAATATCTACATTTACCGCCAAGAAAAATATAGCTTAGAATTGGGATATTGTCATAAAACTTTATTGGAACATTACATGAAGGACATCTTGAAGCCGGCCATATAATTGAAAAATTTCTTGGAATTCTGTATATACATACATTTAAGAAAGAGCCTGTTATTAATCCGAAAATGAAAACAATTATATAGATAGACATAATTAAAATAATGTCCTGATTTTATAAGCTACTAATATCGGATACTTTTTTTCTGAGTTCATCAATTTCCTGATTCAAATGCTCAATTTCGTTTAGAGCTTCATTTATTGTTCTGTCTTTTATTATATATTTTTCGGGTTGTCCTTTTAATTCAATTATTCTTTTGCCTATGGTTTTCATTAATTCATCTTTTTGTTTTTCCATTTTATTTGATTGGTAAAGAAGTTTTATAACCATGAGTTCTATTTTAATTCTTTCTGCAAATATTGCAGAGAACCATTTTATTTTTTCAATACCTCTTTCAAAGTTAATTTTAACTTTTCTCCACATAATAACCTCTAAGAGACATTTTACATTTTTATACTAAATGATGCAATTTCATAACAATTATAATCAGTATAAATCAGACTAAAGACCGAAGAACACAGATTCACAATGGAAAAAATGCAAGATGCCTGAGTCTTTTATAATCATTCGGATGAAAATGTGTTAAGTATTACGTTCCGGCTGAAACAAGAAATCTTAATGCTTTACCAAATCATGGTAAACTGTTTATATGTGATTGTTTTTTTATAGTATGATGGTTATTGTATAAATTAGAATGGAAAAAAGCAGGATAATCATAACGTGTGCAAAAGGAATTACTCCTTTTTTGAAAGAGGAAATCCTGAAACTGGGATTTCCTGTAATCATGGAAACTGTTGCAGGTGTAATGACAGCGGGCACTATTGAGGATACCATGAAGCTTAACCTATGGCTAAGAACAGGGCATAGGGTACTATTTTTAATAAAAGAATTCACTTCAAAAGATCCCGGAGAACTATATAAAAATCTGATAGAAATTCCATGGGAAGATTACATACCCGAGGATGGATATTTTTGTGTAACATCAAATGTTGATAATCCATACATAAAAGACTCAAGGTATGCAAATGTTAAGTGTAAAGATGCAATTGTTGATAGGATACGTTTGAAGAAAGGAAGAAGACCTGACTCGGGTCCTGAAAGGAATTCGATTGTAGTTAACCTGTACTGGAAGGGTAAAGATTGTTCAATTTATTTTGATACATCAGGAGAAGCATTATCTAAAAGAAATTATAGAAAAATACCTTTTAAAGCTCCTATGCAGGAAACTCTTGCATCTGCCGTTATTTTGGCAACTAAATGGGATGGCAAAAGTCATTTTGTAAATCCAATGTGTGGAAGCGGCACCCTTGCAATTGAGGCTGCACTTATTGGTCTTAATAAACCTCCTGGAATTCATAGGAATAATTATAGCTTTATGCACATGAAAGGATTTAATTCAAACTACTGGAATCAACTAAAAACAGATGCTAAAAAGAATGCTTTGAGAGAACTAAATTATAAGATCATAGCATCCGATATAAGTGAAGAAGCAATTTCTGCTGCAAAGAAAAATGCAGCTACTGCAGGTGTTGAACATCTTATTGAATTTTTAGTGTGTGATTATTCTGAGACAAAAATTCCTGAAGGTGAAGGTGTTGTAATAATCAATCCCGAATACGGTGAAAGAATGGGAAAAATGAAAGAGCTTGAGGATGTTTATAAAGGTATAGGCGATTTTTTTAAGCAGAAATGTACAGGATATAAAGGCTATATTTTTACAGGCAATCTCGGGCTTGCCAAAAAAATTGGTTTAAAGACTTTCTGCAGAATACCTTTTTATAATGGTGATATTGAATGCCGTCTTTTGGGATATGAATTATATAAAGGAAGTAAAAAGGATCAAGTGGAATAATCAACCCGGATAGTGCAGACAATTTAGGTAAACTTTTTATAGTATCTGACTTATCGTAAATAATTCTTATGCAGTTTTGAATAATTCAATTTTGCCTTTCCAGAAGGTCTCAAGAGATTTTCTCAATGAAGGGTAATTTTGTATTTCAGGGTCGGTTTCAATAAGTTTGAAAGCCTCATGTCTTGCTGATTTTAAGAGTTGATAATCTCTAATTATGTTTGCAGATTTAAGATCAGGTAACCCTGACTGTCTTGTTCCAAAGAATTCACCGGGTCCTCTTATATCCAGATCTTCTTCTGCAATCTTAAAACCATCAGAGCTTTTTTCCATTATTTTTAATCTTCTCAATGCTTCTTCACCAACCGGTTCATAAGCTAATAATACACAATATGACTGATGTAAACCTCTGCCAATTCTTCCTCTTAATTGATGCAATTGCGATAGTCCAAATCTTTCAGCATGTATAATAATCATCACAGTTGCATTTGGAACATCAACTCCAACTTCTATAACAGTTGTACTTACCAGAATATTAATATCACCATTTTTAAAAGCTGACATTATTTCTTCTCTTTCCTGAGGTTTCATTCTTCCATGAATAAGGCCTATTTTCAAAGATGGAAATATTTTCTCAAGCGCTTCTTTCCCTATAGTCGCTGATCTAAGGTCTATTTTTTCTGATTCTTCGATTACCGGATATACAACATAGACCTGTCTTCCTTTTTTTGTTTCATTATAAATTAGATTGTAAACAGTTCTTTTTTCGGATTCCCTGAAAACAATTGTTTTTACAGGCATTCTGTTTGGAGGTAGCTCATCAATTATTGAATAATCAAGGTCTCCGTATAATGTAAGAGCCAGAGTTCTTGGTATAGGTGTTGCTGTCATTACAAGAACATCGGGATTATATGCTTTCTTCCTAAGAAGTGCTCTTTGCATAACACCGAAACGATGCTGTTCATCTATCACCGCCAAACCAAGTTTTTTGAATTTAATTCCTTCCTGAATTAATGCATGGGTTCCAACAACAATATCAGCCTCTCCATTTGCAATTATATCCAAAGGCTTATCTTTAACCCCGGAAGTTAGAAGACAAACTTTAATTCCTAATACGTTGACCAATCTGCAAATGTTAAGATAATGCTGCTCTGCGAGTATTTCTGTCGGCGCCATTAATGCTGACTGATAACCGCACTCTTTAGCAGTAATCATTGCCATTAAAGCGATGATTGTCTTTCCACACCCAACATCACCCTGAATCAAACGATTCATTGGATGAGGTTTTTTCATATCATTCAGTATTTCATTAAATACTCGTTTCTGGGCATTAGTAAGTTGAAATGGAAGTCTGTGTAAAAGATTTTTTAATAATCTGCCATCAGGATTGAATGAAATGCCTTTTTCAATAACTTTTCTTTTTTTCAGTATAGCAAGTCCGAGTTGAAGCATGAAAAGTTCATCAAAAGAGATTCGCCTGTGATATTCGCTTAGACCTTTATTTAGTGAATCAATATCAGTACCTGTTTCAGGGAAGTGGACATTAAAAATACATTCATTTAGTCTGCGAAGTCCGTTTCTCTTTAATATGTCTTCAGGTATAACATCCTCTATATCATTGAGATGATTTTCCAATATATTAAACATAATGGTTCTCATCTGACGGACTCCAAGTCCTTTTGTAACACTGTATATCGGCACAATACGATTTAAATGAATATGGGTTTCTGTGTTATCGGAAAGTATTTCATATTCAGGATTATCCATTTCAAAACCTGTTCCATAATAAGAATTTCTCTTAACAATTCCACATAAGAGAACATGGTCTCCTTTTCTGAAAACTTTTTTCATGTATGGTTGATTAAACCATTTTGCTTTGAGAATTGCTGTGCCATCATTTATCAATAACTCAAAAATATGGAATTTCTTCTTAGGGGTTTTTATTAATTCAGATGAGATGATTGTGCCGGAAACTGTTTCAAGGTTACCGTATTTAAGATCGCATATTTTTTTTATATTACTGCGGTCTTCATATCTGTAAGGTAAAAAGTAAAGGGCATCTTGAATACTTTTTATGCCAATTCGGGCAAGCAGTTTAGCCCTTTCAGGACCTACTCCTTTTATATATTGAAGGGAAAAATCACGCAGGTTTTTCGCCATCATTAGAAGGCGTTGTGAATGTTTTATCAGCTTCTTCTATTTTCATTTTTGAGTATTCGGTTTCGCTTAGAATATCAATGTCCCATCCTGTGAGTTTCATCGCGAGCCTGACATTCTGTCCTCTTTTACCAATAGCTATAGAGAGCTGCTGATCATTAACTATGACCATAGCAGTCTTTGACTCTTCATTGATACCAATTCTGTCAACAGTTGCCGGACTCAATGCTCTTGCTATAAGCTGTCTTGGATCCTCTGTCCAGTGGATAATGTCGATTCTTTCCCCGCGGAGTTCACGAACAATTAGTTGGACTCTTGTGCCTTTCATGCCGACACAAGCTCCAACAGGATCAATCGCAGGATTTTTTGAGAATACGGATATTTTTGTTCTCTCCCCGGGTTCCCTTACGATATTCTTAATTATTACGGTACCATCATTTATTTCCGGAACTTCCATTTTGAATAAAGATGCAACAAACTGTGGGTTAGTTCTTGAAAGCATTATTACAGGACCTTTTGAAGTAATTCGTACGTCCTCAATATATGCTTTAACTGTATCGCCTCTCTTCAGATTTTCATTTGGCAAAGTTTCTTTTATGGGTAGAATTGCATCTGTTTTGCCAAGATTGAGAAAATATAATCCTTTTTCTTTTCTCATTACCATTCCTGATACGACCTGACCTATTTTATCTCTGAACTCATTATAAATAGCATCTCTTTCAGCTTCTTTTACTCTCTGAAATATTACCTGTTTAGCTGTTTGTGCTGCAATTCTGCTGAAATCATGTAAATCTAAAGGCACATTTGCAATATTTCCTTCTATAGCATCTGGTTTAATTTTTGATGCTTCGGCAACTGAAATTTCTTCATCTTTATTAGTAACCTGTGTAACAATTTTTTTGATTTCATATGCAGAGATGACACAGGTTTTAGGGTCAATTTTTAAATCTATATTTGTCCTTCCACCAAATTTTTTCCGTACAGCAGAAAGCAAAGCAGATCGTAAGGTTTCAATTAAGACCTCACGTGGAATTCCTTTTTCTCTGCTTATCTGGTCTATTACATAACAAAGTTCTTTGGACATCAGATTTCTATCTCCAGATTCGCTTTTTTTATTTTATCAAATGGAATTTTAATCTCTTTTTCTTTTGTTACTATAACTATTTTATCATCCTGAACTCTTAAGATTTTTCCTATAAAAAAAGTCTGATTATTTATTTTTTCTGTTGTTATAATTCTTGCGAGTTTAGCTATGTTATTTTCGAAATCCTTTAACTTTTTTAAAGGTCTGTTAAGACCCGGTGATGATACTTCAAGAGTGTACGGGCCTTCAAAAGGGTCTTCTATATCAAGTAAGGCACTCAGACTTCTGCTGAAGTGCTCGCAGTCATCGAGTGTAACACCTTCGGGTTTATCAATCATAACACGTAAAAGCAATTTTCCTTTTCCGAGAATCTCAATATCAAATATATCAACAGAGTGCTGCTCAGCAATCTGTCTGGCAAGTAAGAAAACTTTTTGTTTAATCTCTTCCATAGATTCTCAAATAAATATATTTATGATTTTATAATGCTTTCTTTTATTAATAATAATTTTATGTCAAACAGTATATAAAACAAAAGAGTGGGACTGCCCACTCTTTAAAATGTAAAAAGGACTTTAATTAACTATACCAGTTTCGAATAAAAAAGTGAAGGGGGCACCTCATTAAAAGAAAATGCCCCCCTTTAATTTCATTAAAATTATTTATGTGCAGGTGCTGCAGGTGCTTTAGGAGCCTCAGCCGGTTTTTCCGGTGCTGCAGGAGCTGCAGGTGCTGCAGGAGCCTCAGCCGGTTTTTCCGGTGCTGCAGGAGCTGCAGGTGCCGGTGCCTCCTGTTTAGGCTGCTCTGCTGGTTTGCAACCAATTGAGAATGCAACCAGTAACATTAATGATAATACTAATGCTATTATTTTCTTCATTAAAATTTCACCTCCTTCCAATAATACTTGCTGAATATCTTAAAAAGATATTATATCAATAAAAAATTTGTCAATCAAAAAGACATGAAATTGTATAACTATTATAAAATAAAAATCAAGGAAAATTTGTCAATATATTTTTAAGTAAATGGAAAAAAATATCTGTTGCTAAAAAAAATACTTTACTTTTCTTTGAATTTATGTTATTTATCTGAACCTGTTCATTTTGGAAAAGTGTTAAGAACAGAATTTATATAGGGGCGATTCCCGAAATTTATTCGGGAATCGCCCCTCATAGTCAGAAAGGAGCGGGTGTATCATTATGTTAATAATAGGCGAAAAACTTAGCATAATAGCTAAAAGAGTTAGAGAAGCAATGATGAAAAAAGACAAAGGCCCTATTCAAGACATTGCTATTTTTCAATGGAAATCCGGTGCCGGCATGATAGATGCCAATATAGGACCCGCTGAAGACAATGGCGAAGAATTAATGGAATGGATGATAACAACGATTCAGGAAGTTGTAAAATTACCGGTTTGTCTTGATACCACAAATTATAAAGCAATAGAAGCAGGTTTGAAAGTTCATAACAATGAATGGGGCAGGCCTTTAATTAATTCAACTTCAAATGACCCCGAAAGATTTCCGATGCTCGAGCTTGCCGCAAAATATAACTCACAGATTATAGGTTTAACAGTTGGAAAAGGTGGACTTCCTGCAGATGCTGAAGAAAGAGCTGCAATAGCAGCAGAGATAATGGCAAGAGCTTCTGAATATGGTGTTCCACTTGAGGATTTATATCTTGACCCGCTTGTTCTCCAGATTTCTACATCACAGGATCATGCATTAAAGGTTATACAGGCTGTTAAGATGTTTCAGGAACTAAATGACCCACCCATGAAAACAGTTGTTGGTCTAAGTAATATCTCGAATGGATGTCCTAAAGAATTAAGGCCTATTTTAAATAATCATTTTCTTTCACTTCTTGCTTATGAAGGGTTAACCGCAGCTATTGCAGATCCACATGAAATAGCACCCACCGTTAAGACGATTGATGTAATTATGGGTAGAACACTATATGCCCATTCATATTTAGAGATGTAAATAAAAAAGTTTGCATTTCACAGACTTTCTAAACAGGAGGAAGATTAAGATGGCTTTTATCCCGCCTAAGGAAACCTATCCCGGAAGGGTGTATTCCGTCTCAATAGGAACCGGTCAAAAGGAGATTACAGTTGGTGGTGAAAATGTTCTTTCTTTTCATTCTTTTGAGGGAACAGTTCCAAACCGTCCTTTAATTGCTCATGAAATACAGGATGTGCCTCCAACAGACTGGCCGGAAAGTGTACAAAAACCTTATATTGATGTCTATGCGAATCCTGTATCATGGGCAAAGTATTGCCAGGATGTTTTAAATGCAAAAGCTATAGCTCTAAGACTCATAGGAACACATCCTGATAGAGAAAACCGCAGCGCTGAAGAAGCTGCAAGAACTGTAAAAGAGGTTGTTGATTCAATAGATATCCCTCTTATAATCTTAGGGAGTAACCATACTGAAAAAGACTCATCTGTTTTAATCGCAGCAGCAGAAGCCTCTAAAGACAGAAATTGTATTATTGGCAAAGCACAGGAGGCAAATTATAAGACAATTGCAGCGGCTGCTGTTGCAAATAACCATAAACTTATTGCAATGTCAGAACTAGATATAAATCTCTCAAAGCAATTAAATATCCTTATTACACAAATGGGATTTGATAAGGAAAAAATAATAATTGACCCCATGTGTTCTGCATTGGGCTATGGTCTTGAATATACATATTCTGTTATGGAAAGAATCAGACTCGCAGGACTTGCTCAAAATGACCCTACAATGCAACAGCCAATAATGGGTGATGTTGGTATGTATGTCTGGAAGGTAAAAGAAACTATTGCGGATGAAAAAGATGTTCCTTTATGGGGTAATACTGAGGAAAGAGGTATAACATGGGAAGCTGTTACTGCAATTAGTATGCTTATTGCCGGAGCTGAAATTTTAATAATGAGACATCCAAAAGCAATCGAAGCAATTGAAAAAATGATTGATGAGCTTATGTAAAGATTTTATTCATTAACTAAGTACGCTGTGTGAACTGATTAAACTAAGTTTTTATGGAGGATTACAATGGCATTAACCGGTGTTGAGATATTTAAACTTTTACCAAAAACCAATTGCAAAAAATGCGGCTTTCCAACCTGTCTTGCTTTTGCAATGAAGCTTGCTCAAAGACAGGCTTCACTTGATTTATGTCCCGATGTATCTGAAGAAGCAAGGCAGAAACTCGGTGAAGCTTCAGCTCCTCCTGTAAGACCGATTACACTCGGTACAGGAGAAAGCGCAGTTAAGATGGGTGAAGAAACAGTGCTCTTCAGACATGATAAAAAATTTGTAAATCCATGCGTTTTTGCACTTGGAATAAAGGATACTTTATCTTCAGAGGAGATTGAAAAGAAAATAGATGAAGTGCGTAATTCAGTTATAGATAGAGTTGGACAAAAATTGAAAATAGATGCAATAGCATTGTTAAATGATTCAGGCAGTCCTGAAAAATTTGGAAATTTAGCTAAGATTCTTTCTGAGAAAGCTCCTGAGATTCCGGTGATATTATGTACGACTAATTTAAGTGCAGCGGAAACATCAGCAAAACTTTATGCTGATAGGAAACCTGTTATATATGGAGCAAATTCAGAGAATTTCGAAGAAATGTCAAAAATTGCAAAAAATTATAGGGCAACCCTCGGAATTGCAGCATCTTCTTCAGGCGGGCTTAATGAACTTTCAGAGCTTACAGAAAAAGTCAAAAAACTTGGAATTGAAGATATGGTGATTGACTCGGGAGCAAGAAAAGCAAAAGAAATTCTTGAACATAATACTTTAATAAGAAGAGCTGCCATAAAGAAGAATTTTAAACCTCTGGGTTATCCGATCATTACTTTTGCACAGAGAGAAGATAATTTACTTGAAACACTTGTTGCCGCTTTAGGAATTACAAAATACTCTTCCATAATTGTATTAAGTAGCATAGAAAGATGGAAAAACCTTGCATTATTTACTTTAAGACAGAATATTTATACTGACCCGCAGGTTCCTATGCAGGTTGAGCAGAAAATTTACAAAATTGGTGAACCAACAGAGGAATCACCCCTTCTTATAACAACAAATTTCTCGCTTACATATTTTATAGTTTCCGGAGAAGTCGAAAATAGTAAAGTTGCAAGCTATCTTGCTGTTATGGATTGCGAAGGTTTATCAGTTTTAACAGCATGGGCAGCAGGAAAGTTTACAGCCTCAAAAATAGCCCAGTTTATTAAAGAAAGCGGTATAGAAGGTTCTATAAAGCACAGAGAATTGATTATACCCGGTTATGTTGCAATATTAAGCGGTTCCATAGAAGATAAACTCGAGGGATGGAAGGTAACAGTAGGTCCAAGAGAAGCAAATGGTATCCCTGCTTTTATGAAATCAAGAATGAAATAAATTTATTTAAAGGAGGATTTCATCAATGTCTAAGATAATAGCCTCGGCAGCAATAAGAGGCGCTAGCCGGCTTGTTAAACAGGCTGAGGAAATGCTTGAGAAGGCTATTACCGAAAAAGGCGCTGACTTTACATTTGAGTTCCCTGATACAGCTTATTATATGCCTTTAATATATGCTTTAACAGGCTTTGCTGTAAAAAATCTTGCTGATATGAAGGTAGCTTTAAGTATGGCAAAAGAGCAATTGCATTCAGAGCCAGAAGAAAAAATATGGAAGCCTTATCTTGGAGAAGCTCTCGATTCTGGTATGGCAAGTCTTTTTGCAGAAGAAATTATTATGGCTCTGAGATACATTTATGGACTCGAACCAGCAACCGACCCTGAAACAGGATATGTTTATAATGGTTTTATAACCGATACTATCCAGAGGAATCTTGGTATTCAGCTTGTTGACGGAACAATGCCTGGATTTGCTGCTGTTATTGGAGCAGCTCCTGATGATGATACAGCAGTCTCAATAATCAGAGAGCTTCAGGAAAAAAATATCCTTATATTCCTCGCAGGACAGGTTAATGGAAACAGCGTTACAAAACAACTATTGAGAAAAGGTGTTGAACTTGGCTGGGATACAAGAATTGTACCTGTAGGACCGGATACCGAACATACTATTTATCCACTTGATTGGTCAATAAGAGCATCATTAATTTTTGGAGGTAAAAAACCCGGGGATTTCAAAGGCCATTTAAAATATACAAAAGACAGGGTTTTTGCTTTTGCATTAGTTCTTGGTGAACTTGATGACATTAAATGGACAACAGGAGCAGGTGCTATAAACATGGGTTATCCTGCAATATGTGATACGGATGTGCCGGTAATTCATCCAACAGGTGTTTGCATATATGAAGAAGTTGATAAGGAGTTTGATCATTCAAAGATTGTCCAGAAAGCTATTGAAGTAAGAGGATTAAAGATTACTATTGAGAAACCTCCTATACCGGTTGCATATGGTCCTGCATTTGAGGGTGAACGTATTCGTAAAGAGGATATGTTCATAGAGTTTGGAGGCTCACGTACTCCATCCTTTGAATGGGTACGCATGAAAGAAATGGATGAAATCGAGGACAATAAAGTTATAGTTGTTGGTGATAGCTGGAAAGAAAAATATGAAAAAGGCGGTAAGATGCCTCTTGGAATAGTTATTGATGTTGCTGGAAGAAAAATGCAGAAAGATTTTGAATCAGTTATAGAGAGGAAAATACACCATAATATAAATGAAGCGCAGGGTGTATGGCATATGGGTCAGCGAGATATAAACTGGATAAGAATAAGCAATAATGCAAAGAAAGAAGGTTTTACTCTTGAACATCTTGGCATTATTAATTCAACAATGACCCATACAAGATTTAAATCAATTGTTGATAAAGTTCAGGTGACAATATATACAGAAGAAGAAGATGTTCTAAAAATACAGGAAGAAGCAAGGCAATCTTATAAAGAAAGAGACCAGAGACTCGGAGGACTTATTGATGAAAATGTTGATACTTTCTATTCATGTCTTCTCTGTCAATCATTTGCTCCAAGTCATGTATGTGTCATAAGTCCGGAAAGACTTGGATTATGTGGAGCTTATAACTGGCTTGATTGTAAAGCAGCTTTTGAGATAGACCCCACTGGAGGAAACCAGCCTATTAAGAAAGGTGAATTAATTGATGCAAGATATGGAAGATATACAGGAATTGATGAATACTTAAGAAAAGCTTCTGGTGGAGCAGTTGAAACATTAAATCTTTATACAATCATGGAGAATCCCATGACTTCATGCGGATGTTTTGAGTGCATTGTTGCTATTGTTCCTGAAGCAAATGGTGTTATGATTGTTCAGCGTGGTCATACAGGCATGACACCTGTTGGAATGAAATTTACAACACTTGCAGGCACTGTTGGAGGTGGAACACAAAATCCGGGTTTTATGGGAATCGGAAGAAATTTCATTATAAGTAGAAAATTTCTCGCAGGAGATGGCGGTATCAAACGTATTGTATGGATGACAAAGAATCTGAAAGAGAGCTTAAGAGAAGCTTTTACAAAAAGAGCTCAGGAAGAAGGGGTACCGGATCTTCTTGATAAAATAGCTGATGAGGATATTTGTGAAGATTCTGAAAAATTACTTGAGTTTCTATCAAGTGTTGGACATCCAGCACTTGAAATGGAATCGATACTATAAAGCGAACTGAGATATGGATAACATACCATCCAGAAAATTTATTGATTATTCTTTTTTGCCATATCTTTGTATAAAAAGTTATTCGGAGGTTATATGGATAAGGTAATTAAGAGTGCTAATGAAGCTGCTGAGAAAATAATTGAGTGGAGCGAAGAGCATAAAATTGAAACATGTTTTGACAGAGCTCAAAGGATGAAACCATGTCCTATAGGAGCTTCTGGCGCATGTTGCAAGATATGCCATATGGGACCATGCAGGCTTGTTAGAGCTTCTTCTGAAGAGGAAACAACAGGAGTTTGTGGAGCTACAGTTTCAACTATTTCTGCAAGAAATCTTTTAAGAATGGCTGTTGCAGGCTCTGCTGCTCATTCAGATCATGCACGTGATATGGCTTTTACTCTTCTTGCTGCAGCTGAGGGAGAAGCAAAGGATTTTGCTGTAAAAGATGTAAGAAAGCTATACAGAGTTGCAGGAATTCTCAATATTGAATTCGAAGGAAGACCTGTAAATGACGTAGCCAGAGATGTTGCATTAAAGTTAATTGAAGATTTTGGAAGACAAAAAGGTGAAATAAATTTCATAAAAAGAGCACCTAAAAAAACAATCGAAAGATGGAAAAAATGGGGAATAATTCCAAGAGGAGTTGATAGAGAAATTGCAGAAGCTATGCATAGAACTCATATGGGTGTTGACCATGATCCTGACAATTTGCTTTTGAGCGCCCTGAAAGTATCATTGGCAGATGGCTGGGGTGGTTCTATGATATCAACTGATATTACTGATATTCTTTTCGGAACACCTGCACCTGTAAGATCTGAAGCAAGTTTTGGGATATTCAAGGAAGATGAAGTTAATCTTGTAGTTCACGGACATGAGCCTTCTCTGGCAGAGATGATTGTTGATGTTGTTAATGAACCAGAAATGATTGAATACGCTAAATCAAAAGGAGCAAAAGGTATTAATCTCGGCGGAATGTGCTGTACGGCTAATGAAGTCTTAATGAGACATGGGATACCAACAGCAGGTGGTTTTACCAATCAGGAACTTGCGATATTAACTGGTCTTGTAGATGCAATTACTGTTGATGTTCAGTGTATCATGCCTTCACTTGCAGAACTTTCTAAGAAGTTCCATACAAAATTAATTACAACTTCGTATAAAGCAAAAACGCCAGGTGCAATGCATATTCAATATGATGAACACAGGGCAAGAGAGATAGCCCGTGAAATAGTCAGGACGGCCATTGATAATTTTCAGAATAGAAAAACAGAAGGAAGCCATATTTCTGATAAATTCCCTGTAATTGCAGGGTTCTCTCATGAGTATATTGAGTACATGCAGGGAGGAAGATGGAGAGCATCATTCAGACCACTAAATGATGCGATAATTGCTGGTAGAATTAGAGGTGTGGTTGGTCTCGCTGGTTGTGATAATCCAAGATTTCCATCTCAAGGATTACACCGTTTTCTTGCAACCGAGCTTATAAAGAGTGATGTCCTCATAGTATCAACAGGATGTGGTTCTGCTGCATGTGGAACCGCAGGATATTTAACACCTGAAATGGCATTGGAACACGCAGGCCCTGGATTAAGAGAAGTGTGTGAGGCGATTGGAATTCCACCAATATTGCATCTCGGAGCCTGTGTTGATAATTCAAGGATATTAACAATAGTTTCTGCAATGGCAGAAGAAGGAGGGCTTTCCGATGAAATAGGTGGCATGCCTGCTGTTGGTATAGCTCCTGAGTGGATGTCCGAGAAAGCGATTGCAATTGGCTGTTATCTTGCAGCATCAGGTGTTCCTGTTATTTTTGGTGGAGATTCACCTGTAGAAGCAAGTCAGGAAGTAACACATATCATGACAGAAGTTTGGTTCGAAAGATTCAGAGGAGCAATGCATTTCGAGCCTGACCCTGAGAAAATATTGAGCATGACACTCGATTATATTGACAGGGCACGAGAAGCTCTAAAACTTAGAAAATATGAGCCAGGAAAATTTGGGGCAGAAAGAGTATTAATGGATATGTCAACAAGAAGGGAGCTTGAAAAGGCTGCTAAACCACATTTGGGAATATATTAAGTTTACACGGTTTACACAGTTTACTTGGTTAACTTGGTTAAATAAATGATGCAAGAATAATCTTAATTTTATGGAGGCATGATGAAAGTAGAAGAAATCGATGTAGATAATCAGGTTGGTGAAGTTAGTGAGATTTTATCTCAAAATGAAAAGACAAAAGGGATACTTATACATGTGCTCCAGCAGATTCAGGAAGACATGGGGTATCTTCCCGATGAAGTGCTAAGGAGATTAGCAAAAAAGCTTGATATACCTTTGAGCGAGATATATAGTGTTGCGAGTTTTTATAAAATGTTTCACTTTAAGCCAAGAGGTAAAAAGGTTGTGAGGGTATGTCTCGGGACAGCCTGTTATGTAAGAGGCGCAAAAAAGGTTCTCAATATGCTTGAAAATGAATTTGGAGTAAAAAGCGGGGAGACAACTGAAGACCTTACAATGACACTTGAAACAGTTGGTTGTGTAGGATGCTGTGGACTTGCGCCTGTTGCAACAATAAATGAGAATGTGGTTGGAGAAATAATAGGCACTAAAAAGCTCAATAAGTTAATTGATAATATACGGGAATAATATATATTAATTTTTATTTGTATTCTTTAAGGAGATTTTTCTATGGAAAGGTTAGGAAACATAGAGGCATTGAAAAATCTCAGAAATTTCCTTGCCACTAATGAATATAGAACTGACAGAAAAACTATAAAAGTATGCTGCGGTCTTCCGTGCAGCACTCTTGGTTCTCACGAAGTTGCGGATGCTCTTGAGAAAGAAGCCTTAAAATTATCTTCTGATATTCGTATTGTGAGGACAGGATGTCAGGGATTGTGTCAAAAAGGGCCTTTAATTAAGATTGAACCCGAAGGTTATTTTTATAAAAAAGTATCTTCTGATAAGACAAAAGATGTTATTTCCTCTGTCACATTTTCAAATATTCCTGTAAGAGAACTTTTATACAGGGATTCTTTTCTCGATGAACCTGTATTGTTACAGAAAGAAGTTCCTTTTTATAAGAAACAATTAAAGATAGCTTTGCGTAATACAGGAAACATTGACCCTTTCAGTCTTAATGATTACGTTGCTTCAGGCGGATACCGCGCGACCGAAAAAATGTTTTCCTCTATGTCACCCGATGCAGTTCTTGAAGAAGTTAAAAAAGCTAATTTAAGGGGTAGGGGAGGAGCTGGATTTCCTGCAGGTGTTAAATGGGCTCATTGTAAGAAAGCTCCCGGGAAAATTAAATTGGTTATTGCTAATGGTGATGAAGGAGACCCCGGTGCTTTTATGGACCGTTCTGTTATGGAAGGAGATCCATTCAGCCTTCTTGAAGGAATGCTTATTTGTGCTTATGCGATAGGTGCAAAATATGGTTTCATCTATGTTCGCCATGAGTATCCATTGGCAATTAAAACTCTTAAAGAAGCGATTAGACAGGCTGAAGAGGCAGGATTACTCGGTAAAAATATTCTTGGAACAGGCTTTGATTTTTATATAAAAATCAAAGAAGGAGCAGGAGCTTTTGTCTGTGGTGAATCAACGTCACTTGTTGCATCACTTGAAGGGAAAAGAGGGTTCCCGAGCCCAAGACCTCCGAGACTTTCTGAAAAAGGAGGCGGAGCATGGGGTTATCCTTCAAATCTAAATAATATTGAAACTTATGCCTGTGTTCCCCCAATTATAGAAAATGGAGCAGAATGGTTTCTTAGTATTGGAACAGAAAGTTCACCCGGCACAAAAGTTTTTTCTCTTGCAGGAAAAGTGAGGAATACAGGTCTTGTAGAAGTGCCAATGGGAATAACTTTAAGAGAAATTATATTCGATATAGGTGGAGGAATAATCGGGGATAAGAAATTCAAGGCAGTACAGACAGGGGGGCCATCAGGAGGATGTATTCCGGAGCAATATCTTGATCTTCCTGTTGATTTTGATTCACTCTCAAAGGTTGGTTCAATAATGGGCTCTGGCGGAATGGTTGTAATGGATGAAGACAATTGCATGGTTGATGTAGCAAAATTCTTTCTTTCATTCACGCAGGCAGAATCATGCGGAA
>DYFC01000012.1 GCA_020725385.1 Nitrospira japonica
AAGATAAAAAATACTCTTTTCCAGTCAAATTTTGGTTTTGTCTCTGCAACAACTATCTCTGCCGGCGGCTCTGGCAAACCTTCTGTGCGTTTCTTTTCTTTATCTGCCATTTCCTACCTCCTATTCCTTCAATATCGCATCAGAAATTGAATCAAATACCTCTATCATCCTTACAAGTCCCACAAACTTCTTCTTACCCTCAAGTACAGGAAGAAGCACCAAATCATTGTGAAGCATTAAATATGCTGCCTTTGTCAATGGATCATTGGGTTCTACAAAATTCTTTGCAGGTACCATTATCTCGCTTACTGGCTTCTCTGCAAGTTCTTTCGACTCTTTTGTAAACAAAGTATCCCAGATTAATGACAATGTGCTCTCATCTTCTTTCGGCACCTGTGCCTTCTCGCTCGGCTTTAGAAATCTCGGCTCAAGTCCCTTTAAAATGTCCTTCAATGTCAATGTGCCCATGAGATTGTACTTCTCATCAAATACAAGTACTGCCATTGGTTCAGGATATTTCTTTGCGCTTAAAAATGATACCTTCACTATCCTGATTGCCTGACTGATTGTAAACCAGTAAGGTACATGCGGATATTCAAATATCCCTACCATTACATCCTTTGCTACCTTTCCGTTTGACATTTCTTTTCCCTCCTTTTTTTATATTGCTTTTCTCTCAAACTCTATTAATAAATTGAATCTGCCAGGTTTCTTAACAGAACGTGTGTATATAAATGTGGTATCTCCTGAATAATAAAATTGCATTGTAACCAGTGATGCGGTACCCTCCGGTAATCCGAATATCCTTGCCTCATCTGTGTTTAAATATCCAATGTCTATAAGATTTCTTACCTTTGTGATTCTTATTCCATATTTCTTCTCTATAATGTCTATTAAAGAATTCCTTGCTATATCATCCTCAAGCAATAATGGACATATGTGGTAAGGTATAAAACTCTCCTGAATTATTAATGGTTCATTGTCTTTAAGTTGGAGACGTTTTATGTAAATAACATGCTTGTCAGGCGGTATGTTCAGTTTTATGTCAAGTTCATCAATAGGCATCATCACTGTCCTTGCAAGAACATTTGTTGTAATAGAGGTTGTTTCTTCAAGCATTGATTCTCTGAAGTTGGTAAGCATTGAAATGCCGTCCGAGATAGTGTTTCTATAAATAAATGTTCCCTTTCCCTGCTGGCGTTTCAGGTAACCATGTCTTACAAGTTCCAGTACTGCTGTTCTAACAGTTGCTCTGCTTACACTAAACATATTGCAAAGGTCTTCCTCTGTGGGAATCTGGGTGCCAACCCGCCATTCACCACTTTCGATTTTCTTCTTCAGAATCTCGTATAACTGAAGATATAGCTTCTGATGGTCTTCCCTGTCTATAAGTTCCATATATTTCTTAATAATGTAATATCCTTATAACAAATAAATGTAATAACAAAATAAACTACATTATATTATCTGTTTAAGGATGTCTTAAAAACAATCAGTCAAGATATGTATTTTTGTAGATGAAATACTGTATATGGTGGGATTAATTCGGAATCAAGACAGGGATAGGCTTTTTTGGTTTGATCCCTACTTTAATTCAGACAGACCGGATTTGATAGCATATCTAACCATATCAGCAGTTGTATGAACTCCGAGTTTCTGGAGGATTCTATTCCTATGGGTTTCTACAGTTTTCATGCTTATAAAAAGTTTATTAGCTATTTGTCTATTTGTAAGACCCGATGCAATAAGGCTTAAAATTTGCTTTTCCCTTTCTGTTAATACAATTTGAAGACTTTCTACAGATGCTCCTAAATTAATTAATTTATCTGAAACCGAAGGACTTATAAATTTACCTCCTGCTCTAACCGATTTAATTGCATATAAAAGGTCTTCGAAAGCATTATCTTTAATTACATAACCATCACCGAAAGATTGGATAGCTTTCTTAGCAGTTATTGAATCATTATGCATTGTTAGAAATATCACCTTTGTTGACATCCCATTTTTTTGAATGGCTTCGGCAATTTCAAAACCGTTTAAATCAGGCAATGATATGTCAAGTATAGCAATATCAGGTTTTGTTTTACTTATGATTTCAAGAGCCTTACTCCCATTTCCGGTTTCACCAATAATATTAAAATCCGGTATCTCTTTAAGCATCTTAACCAATCCCTGTCTGAATATATGGTGATCATCTGCTACGACCAAATTTATCATTTTAGAGGCACCCTTATGTTTATGGTAGTTCCAACATTTTTATTACTTTTTATACTGATAATTCCTTCTAAAAGCTCAACCCTTTCTTTTATTGTATCAAGTCCCAATCCTTTGGTTCTATCTTTATAATTCGGGAATTCAAATCCCTTTCCATTATCTCTAATTTCCATTGAAATAAATTTTCCATCACGTTTTAAGATAATATCAACCATTGTGGCGTCTGCGTGTTTTATTATATTGGTAATTGCTTCCTGATATATTCTGTATAACGCTTCTTTTATATCAATGTTTATATTTGTAATATCTTCAATATTGAGATTGATTACAATTCCAAATCTTTCCTGAAGTTTTTTTGCATGCCATAATATTGCATCCTTAATATCAGTTGTCTCAAGAAAAGAAGGCCTTAAGTCCATTGCTATAGTACGCATATCTTCAATTGAATGTGTTATTTCATGAATGAGTTCATTCACAGTTTCCTGTTCAGGAAATATTCCTTCTTTTATTTTTTTTGCAACCATTTGAATTTGCATCTTTATAGCAGTTAATGATGGCCCGATGCTATCGTGAATTTCTCTTGCCAATCTTTTTCTTTCTTCTTCATGTGCTTTAAAAATACGGATAGATATTGTCTGTAGTTCTTTAATTCTTGTAAAACGTGCTGCTAAAGCATACATAACACACGTCATAAAAAAAGCTGTTGAATAATCCCAGAGAAAAAAGCCTGTTGATTGAAGAAAATCAACTCCAGCTATAGATTCAAGAATAAAACCGGCTATTAATCCTGCTATGCCTAATAGTGTAGAACCTGATTCGTAATAATGACGTTTAAACGCTTTTAATGCAAAGTAAAACAGAATAACTGCTGTTATAGCAAAACATATTTTCCAAATTAGATATACGATTTGCCTTATTTCATAATATGGAAAGAAGAATATGGTTAATGAAAGAAGAACAAATATTAATAGTAATGATTTAATGAAATTTGTTAATTTTTCTTTAAAAACATTTTTTAGAACCATCAATAAATTTGCAGGAAGCAGTAATGATATTGCGCTGATTATCTGTTGGACTAAACTATTCTTTATACCAAGATTATAAAAAGTAACACTGTTCAGAGTAAAAATTATTCCATACAAAGTAACAAACAACCAAAAAAATAGATATTCCCTTTCCCTAAGACCTTTTAAGTAAAAGAAAAGACATCCGATGAAAAACATTAAGAAAAATGTAAAAAGACTATATTCAAGAGCAAAAGTAAATTTCTCCCTTTTCATTTTCTCTATTAACAAAATATTGTAGTCACCAAAGGCGATATTTTCATCGAATAAACCGCCGTTAAGATAAGTATTCATCACTCGTATGCATATTATATTATCTGAATTAAATTTAATTAAATTCCCGGGGATTTTATAAAGTCTATGTATTTTAGAAGCTTCAACATAACGATTGCCAATAATGCCATGACTTCCTATCT
This sequence comes from Nitrospira japonica, assembly GCA_020725385.1. Classification (GTDB taxonomy): domain Bacteria; phylum Nitrospirota; class Thermodesulfovibrionia; order Thermodesulfovibrionales; family SM23-35; genus DYFC01. Next base: position 3,695 of record DYFC01000012.1, read on the forward strand.
TTTTCCCGTTAAAATAAACTTCATCAATATCACCGATTCTTCCAAGTAAAATTGCCGGCTCTATATTTTTAAATTGGTCGGTAATATTCAGATGTATTCTATACCATCCCATTCCCTTGTCAGATTTTACTTTTTGTGATTGCCAGCTTCCCGGGATTTTGATTGTTTTCCATTTTGAATCATCAAATTCAATATTTGCCCACCCGGATTTATCACCTGCAGAAAATTTATGAAGACCATCAAGAATTATAACTCCACTTTGTGATTGACAAAAGGCAATTTCAGTAGGTGTAAGTAAAAAAGATAATAAAAAAGCAATTTTCAATAGGTTTAAGAATAAAATCATTTTTCTAAAATTTGCTCCTGGATATATTATCATTATTATACATTTCATAAACAATTTCGTTGCATGAAAAATATATTTAAACTAAAAAACTTAACTGCTAAAATTTTTCTTGACAATTTATTTTTATAGGAATAAATTATAGTCATATAGCAGCCTAAATCCATTTAAAGAATGGATGCGGGGGAACCAAATTTTGGGGCGTATTTACCTGACTACCGGTAATAGGGAACTTCCAGTCCCGAGCCCGTCAGCTAACCCCGTAGGCATTTGGAAGGGCATTGATGAGGATAAGAAACCGCTGGAATGCCTGCGGTTTTTTTATGCTTTTTGCCCTTTGAGGAATAGAAAATGATTAATCACGAGTCTCCTGTAAAGGGCATTATTAAATCCCTTGGTCTTGTTTTCGGTGATATAGGAACAAGCCCGATTTATACCCTAACAGTAATTTTTCTTCTTACCAGACCTTCAGAAAGCCATATTATTGGTGTCTTATCTCTTATTATCTGGACACTTGTAATACTTGTGTTTGTTGAATATGCATGGCTTGCTATGAGTCTTGGTAAAAAAGGTGAAGGTGGTACAATTGTTCTTAAAGAAATACTTATTCCACTTTTAAAGAAAGGGAGACAGGTATCTTTCATAACCCTCCTGTCATATATTGGCATATCCCTTTTGATTGGAGATGGTGTGATAACTCCTGCGATCAGCATACTCAGTGCGGTAGAAGGTTTATTACTTGTACCCGGACTTGAAAAAACTGACCAGACAATACTTATTATTATTGCAGGACTTATTGCAATAGCACTTTTTTCTATTCAGAGAAAAGGCACTGAAAAAGTTGCAGGGACATTTGGACCTTTAATGCTCCTGTGGTTTTTATCTCTTACCACTTCCGGAATCCTTTCTATAATTAAATTCCCGATTGTATTGAAGGCAGTAAATCCATTTTATGCATTGCAATTTCTATATGAAAACAGCATTGTTGGTTTCTTTGTCCTTTCAGAAGTTACCCTTTGTGCTACCGGAGGTGAAGCCTTATATGCAGATATGGGACATTTAGGCCGTAAGCCAATTCTTAGGGCATGGTATCTTGTTTTTGTTGCTCTTATAATTAATTATCTTGGACAGGGAGCTTATATGATTGAATATCCTGATGCACATAATGTTCTTTTCGAGATGATTTTTCATCAATCTCCAGCGATGTATATCCCTTTCCTTATACTCAGTATTATCGCTACTATTATTGCTTCACAGGCTATGATCAGCGGTATGTTTTCAATTGTATATCAGGGAATTACGACCCATATTATGCCAATGTTCAAAATTGACTTTACTTCTGCGGAATTAAGGTCTCAAATCTATATAGGAATTGTAAATTGGTTTTTACTCTTTTCTGTATTGTTTGTAATGTATGAATTCAAAGAATCGAACAAACTTGCAACAGCTTATGGACTTGCTGTAACAGGAACAATGACAATTACAGGCATTATGATGACATGGATATTCTTACTTAGGAAAAAGTATCACCTTTGCTTTATTTCATTAATAGTAACTATAGTAGATATTATATATTTGCTTTCAAACAGCTATAAGATACCTCACGGTGGATACTGGTCAATAATTATCGGTTTGGTACCCTTTTTAACAATAATATTATATACCAAAGGCCAGAAAAGGCTTTACACTAAATTGAAAGCAGTGCCGTTGTCAGAATTTTTAGAAAAATATAATTCTTTTTATAAAGCAAATAACAAAATTACTGGCACAGCACTCTTTTTTATCAAAGACCCGAATGAGATACCTCCTTTTATGATCCGTAGCATGTTTGTGAATAAAATTCTTTATGAAAACAATATTATCGTTACGATTATAAAACGTGACGACCCGTTTGGAGTTACAGGTTTTTTTAAAGAAGACCTTGCCCCGGGTTTGAGGGTTTTTGAGATTCAGACAGGTTATATGGAGATGCCTGACATTGAAGAGATATTAAAGGAAGCAGGTATAGAAGAGAATACAATCTTTTACGGTCTTGAGGATATAGTAACATCCAATCCTATCTGGAAAATTTTTTCAATTATTAAGAGGCTGAATCCAGCATTTGTGCAGTTTTATAAGTTACCTTCACACAAATTACACGGAGTAATGACAAGAGTTGAGATATGAAAAAAGAAGGCTTATTATTTTCTTAATTCCGCACCAGTTTGTTCGATGAGATATTTGACAAGGGATGTGTGTTTAGCTTCTACTTCCTCATCTGTTAAAGTGCGTTCTTTTGCTCTATATACAATATTAAACGCAAGACTCTTTTTCCCGGCAGGGATATTTCCGCCTTTGAAATGATCGAAAATAGAAACCTTTTCAATAAGTTCTGTTGAAAATGAAGAAATGAGTTCTTTTATTTTTATTGATGGCAAATCATCGTTTACAATAAGTGCAACATCACGTTCAACAGCCGGAAATTTCGGAATTGGTTTATATTGAATAGTATCGCTTACTTTTGATAATAATTTTTCAAGATTTATTTCAAATAAGCAAATATCCGGCTTCTGTTTTTTGAGACCGAGTTTTTCAATAATTTCAGGTGAAAGTACACCTAAATATCCAACTGGTAAATCTTCAATAAAAATATCTGCTGATTGTCCTCGATGAAGAAAAGTTTCGGAAGATGGAGAGAAATGATAATTCGATACCTTCAATTCTTCAAGAATAGCCTGAATTGCTCCTTTTACTATGTAAAATCCTGAAGCTTCTTCTTTCCATAAAGAAGGTATTTTTTCCTTATAATAAGCACCGGCAAACATCTGAATTTCTTCAGGCAATGTTTTCCCTTCATTTATAAAAACTCTGGATATTTCAAAAATGCGAATATCTTTTATGCCCCTGTCAAGATTGTATATTAGATTATTAATCAAAGCAGGTATCAGGGTAGTTCTTAACAAACATTCATCCTGACTTAAAGGATTGCTGATTGAGACAAAGTTTCTTCTTGCATCTGAATCTGAAAGCATTAATAATTCGGGATGGGAAGGATTTGAAAAGCTGAAATTTATAACCTCATTAAAACCATTACTTCTTATCGTATGGCGGATTTTTTCTAAATAGATTGTTCTCTTATTTAAAATGCCAGAAGAAAGAGGTGTACTTGGATTTGTAACAGGTATGTTGTTATAACCGTAAATTCTTGCAACTTCTTCAGCAACATCGCAACCGGTGCGTATATCTCTTCTGTTTGAAGGCGGTGTTACAGTGAAATAATCTCCCTTATCTTCAGAGATAATTCCAAGTCTGTTAAGAATATCAAGAATGTCAGTTTTTGTGAGAGATACGCCAAGAAGCTTATTTATTTTCTCGTATCTTACCGGAAAAGATTCCGGTTCATATTTAATTGGATAAGCATCAATAATTTCAGAGATTGTTCCGCCTGCGAGTTCTTGAATAAGCATTGCTGCTCTATTTAAAGCTTTTTCAAGAAACACAATATCTGTGCCCCGTTCGAATCTGTATGAAGATTCTGTTGAAAGTCCCAATCTTTTTGAAGTTCTTCTTATGGAGGAAGGGAGAAACCACGCGCTTTCGAGAAAGATATTTTTTGTGTTTGACGTTACCTCGGTATTAGCTCCACCCATAACGCCACCAATAGCAACAGGCCGTTCAGCGTCTCTGATAAGTAAAGTATCACCCGGAATTTCACGCTCTGTCCCATCAAGAGTCTTAATTTTTTCCACTCCTGTACCGGTCTTAAGCGTATCAGGTTTAGCAACAATTATTTTTCTGCCATGCAATAAATCAGCATCAAAAGCATGTAAAGGATGTCCGAATTCGAGAAGAACATAGTTTGTCACATCTACAACATTATTAATTGAACGTATCCCGCATTTTTCAAGTTTTTTCTTTAGCCATGAAGGGGAATCTGATATTTTTACACCTGAAATCACCCTACCAGTATATCTATTACATAAATCCGGATCTTTAATTTCAACTATGAAATCAGATACAGGTAATCCTTGCTTAATATCGCACAAAGGAAGTTTTAGAGGCGATTTATACGTAGCAGAGATTTCTCTTGCAATACCAATTATACTTAGACAATCAGGTCTATTAGGTGTGACATTTACTTCAAAAACAACGTCACCATCAATGGATTCCTCACCCTCTACCTCAAGACCGATCATGGTTAGGGTGTCGGAGACCTCTTTAGGTGTAACCAAAATATCTGTAAGCTCTTTTAACCATTCAAACGAAACAAGCATGACGTATATTATATATATGTTGGTAAAATCTTTACAAGGTATTGGTTTGGTTTTTTATGAATTTCCCGGATTTCTTTCAATTTTATATCAAAAGTGGTAATATTAAATAAAGTAATATTTAAAGAAAGTTGTGAGATCCATGAGTCTCATTGGGGTTGTTGAGGACATTCTAAATTCTGCAGATATTGCTTTAAACGGTTCCCGGCCGTGGGACCCGAAAATCAAAGATGAACGCTTCTTTAAAAGGGTTCTTGGTGAAGGAAGTCTCGGTCTTGGCGAATCTTATATGGACGGTTGGTGGGATTGCGAGAAACTTGATGAATTTTTCTTTAGACTCATTCCATTAAATCCAGAGGAAGTTATAAAAAATAATCTTAAACTCAAACTACATACCTTCAAAGCAATTATATTCAATCTTGCAAGCAAGCCAAGAGCATTTACAATTGGAGAAAAACATTATAATCTTGGCAATGCACTTTTCAAGAGAATGCTCGATAAAAGAATGACATATAGTTGCGGATACTGGAAAAATGCAGGCAGTCTTGATGAAGCCCAGGAAGCGAAATTAGATCTGATTTGCAGAAAACTTCGACTAAAGCATGGTGATAGAGTTCTTGATATAGGATGTGGCTGGGGAAGTTTTGCAGGTTATGCTTCGGAGAAATATGGAGTTAAAGTCACCGGAATTACTGTGTCGAGAGAGCAGGTTGAATTAGCCCGCAAATTATATTCAGTGTTGCCTGTTGAAATAAGACTTCAGGATTACAGAGATCTGAACGAAAAGTTTGATCATATAGTATCGATAGGAATGTTTGAACATGTATGTTATAAAAATTATCGAAAATTTATGGAGATAGTTCATCGCTGTCTTAAAGACGAAGGTCTTTTTCTTTTACATACAATCGGTAATAGCTATTCAAATGTTACAGTTGATCCGTGGTTTGAAAAATATATTTTCCCGAACTCAATGATTCCTTCTATGAGACAGATAAGTGAATCTGTTGAGAAACTTTTTGTAATAGAGGATTGGCATAATTTTGGTTATTATTACGATGATACTCTTGTTTCATGGTTTAAGAACTTTGATAACAATTGGGATTCTCTTAAAGATTTATATGATGAGCGGTTTTATAGAATGTGGAAATATTATTTATTAAGTAGCGCAGGCGCATTCAGGGCACGTAATCTCCATGTATGGCAAATTGTTTTCTCGAAAAATGGAATTAAAGGAGGATATGAACCAATAAGATGAACTCAGGGTCAGGGTTTTAAAGAATGTCCGGAATTGCAATATGGATTACAGGATTGCCGGGTAGCGGAAAAAGCACAGTGGCAGAGGAGTTTATTAAAGCTTATCCCGGGTTTATGATTCTCAGGATGGATGCTTTTAGAAAATTTGTAACACCCGAGCCAGCATATACGGATACTGAAAGAAATTTAGTTTATAGGGCATTGATTTATTTTGCAAAAGTTTTAACCGGCATAGGGTACAATGTTATTATTGATGCTACAGGCAATCGAAGGCTCTGGCGTGAGCTTGCAAGAAAGGAAATCAGCAAATTCATTGAAGTCTATTTAAGATGTCCTCTGGAAATTTGTGCCGATAGAGAGAAAAAAAGACTTGAAACAAAAGACGCCCCAAAGGATATATATAAAAAGGGTAAAGAAGGGTGGCCTGTGCCGGGAATTTCTGTGCCATATGAAGAGCCTTTAAATCCTGAAATTATTGCCGATACTGACAAAGAATCTCTATCAGAAATAGTAAATAAAATAAGTAGAACTCTTACAGAAAAATGGGGATTAAGAGGTAAGTTGTAAGTATTTCTCTATTTTACTTTTTCTACTAATCTCGCCTCTCGCACCTGCCGTGTTTATCCCTTTTTAATCAGGTCGGCTAAAGCAGTGAGTTAGACACAAGTGAATTAGTGAGTTAGAAAGACATCTTCTGGCCAATCATTTTATTAAGCATCTTCATGATTTCTTCTATTGTAGACTCTAAAAGTGTATATTCTTCTTTATTAATCCAACCTACATCTCGACTTTTTATAAGCCAGTTTAAAGTCTCTGTAGTTGACCCTCTTGCAACGATCAAGTAATGAATGTATTCCTTTCCCTGTCTTCTGCCAAATCCTTCAGCTATATTTGCACTGATTGAACCACATGATCTGAGTAACTGATCTATTACTACTTTTGTTGCTTGAGTTTTTGGAAATAACTCTACAATTTTAATAACATCAATGAATAGTTTGTGTGCCTTTTGCCATACAATAAGGTCTTTAAAACTACGGATTCTTTCCATTTGCCTTTTCTTTTTCCCTAATTCCCTAAATCACTAATTTCTAATTCACTTCAGCCAAAGGCTGCCGTCGCAATCCCTTTTTAATCAGGTCTAATTTCCTACGTTAAAATACAAACAGATTAATTATATTAATTATGTCGCAATCCCTTTTTAATCAGGT
>DYFC01000013.1 GCA_020725385.1 Nitrospira japonica
CATCTCTTATGGGATTCTTAACAGCTTTTTCCATGTATGTCTATTTATATTTGTTCTGTTACTTCACCCCTCTTAAAAAACAATTATGGGTGTTCACTTTTAATTCGTAAACAGTTCACTTTTAAAAAATTCCTAACATAATTTTTTTAATTTTGTGGTTACAAGATTCCTCAAAAATTTTTCTTGACAAATTCAAAAAATATATATACATTTGTATATATAAATATTCCTCCACTTTTTATGAGAATGCCAGGCAGTTAGGGGAATGTTTCTATTCCCGAAAAATAACTGCCTGGCATTCGAATGCAGAGGATAATATGAAAGATATTACTGAAAAACAAAAACGCATTCTTGACTTTCTTGTGGAATACACCAAAACAAATGGTTATCCACCTACAGTCAGGGAAATAGGAGAACATTTCAAGTTTCTCTGGTCTGCAGCCAGAGCACACCTTAAGGCTCTTGAAAAAAAAGGATTTATAAAGTTAAATCCTATGAAATCAAGGGGCATAGAAATTTCAGGATTGATGCCGGTCAATGGAGTAATACTTCCTGTTGCAGGAAATATACGAGCGGGCAAACCCATACTGGCAAAAGAAAACATAGATTTGCATATAATGGTTGATAGAACCCTTTTCCCTTATAAAGATGCCTTCTCATTGAAAGTTGTCGGAGATAGTATGAAAGATGCCGGAATATTCGAAGGTGATTATGTAATAGTTAAGCCCCAAAATACAATATATAACAAAGAAATTGCTGTAGTGCTCTTAGATGATGAGGCAACAATAAAAAGAGTTTTATTCAAAAACAAAAAGAAAATTATTCTTAAACCCGAAAATAAAGATATGCAAGAAACAGAACATAATGCAAATGAAGTTGTCATAATTGGCAAGGTTGTAGGAGTCATACGGAAACTTTAACCTAAAAAATGAAAATGTATATTGGAGAAACTATAAATGTAATTGCTTCATTTGGAATGCCGTACAAGATACGGCCGGTTAGATTTAGATGGAATGGCAAACTTTTTGATGTCAAAGAGATAACATATTCATGGCAAACCAGAGAAGGTCAGACAAAAATTTATCATTTCTCTATAACAGACGGAAAAACATTATATGAACTAAGCTTTAATACTACTTCTCTTTTGTGGAGTATAGAAAAAATTGAGGTATAGATAGCGGGATATGGAGAAGTTACCCTTACTGCCCACGAAAAACGGCTATTATTATGGCACTGATATAAATATAAAATGTCCAGAATCATACTTTGCATAGATATGGATGCATTCTTTGCATCGGTAGAGCAACAGAGCAATCCAAAATTACGCGGGAAGCCTGTTGCTGTGATTGGTTCAGGCAACAGAACTGTTATTACAACGCGTTCATATGAAGCAAGAAAATTTGGTGTCAAAACAGGGATGAATATTTATGAAGCCAAAAAGCTTTGCCCTCATATCATTTTTGTCGTTGGAAACAATGAAAAATATACCTATACCTGTACAGAAATGCAGAAGATATATTTAGAATATACTCCGGATGTAGAAATATATTCAATTGATGAGGCATTTCTTGACGTTACCACCACCTACCACTTATTCGGAGGACCTGAAGCTATTGGATGTGCTATTAAAAAAAAGATAAAAGAAAAATTTGGCATTAACTGCACAGCGGGTATAGGTCCAAATATTCTTATCGCAAAACTTGCAAGCGACATCTCAAAACCTGATGGCTTAAGATGGATTAAGCCTGAAGATCTTAATAATGTTTTGGAAGATTTACCCTTAAAAGAACTCTGGGGAATAGGCTCAAGACTTTCAGAGAAACTCAATGCTTTCGGCATAAAAACCTGCGGTCAATTAGGAAGAGCTTCTTTAAGCTTATTGAGAAATAAATTTGGCATAATCGGAGAACACCTCAAAGCAATGGGCATGGGTTTATGCAACAGACCTTTATATGTTCAGGAACAGGATCCAAAATCAATAGGACATAGCATGACATTCTCAAAGGATCTTTCACAAAGAAAGGAAATAGAAGCAGAGATTTTAAAATTAAGTGAAATGGTAGGAAGACGGGCAAGACACTACAAATTCAAAGGCAGAAAAGTAACTCTTATTGTGAGATATAGTGATTTTAAAACTTTTTCGAGACAAACAACTCTTCCTGACTATACAAACCACACACATAAGATTTATAAAAATGCGCTTTCAATACTGGATAGCATTTTTTTAACTGATAAGGTCAGACTTCTTGGAGTATCTCTATCATCACTTATCAGAGAAAAAGAGCAGATGTTTTTGTTTGAAGAAATCAGCAAACAAAAGGAACTTCTCAAAGCAATGGATATGATAAATGATAGATATGGAGATTTTAAAATCATCTGGGGCTCATATCTCAAGCAATGCGAACCGGCAAGGGTTATATCACCAGCATGGAAACCTTCAGGTGTAAGGCATATAAACGTAAAAAGATAAACAATATAAATGTGCTATTAAGCCGAAAAATGCATTTTGCTTTACTTTAGAACATCTATATTATCCGGATTGAACAATATCAAGTATTATCTCTTTTTCTTCCATATCAACCCTGTCTATTCTTACTTTAATTTCTTTCCCTATTGTAAAAGTGCGTTTAGTATGCCTGCCGAACAAAGTCATGTTATGCTCATTGTACTGATAAAAATCATCTGTCATATAAGATACATGAAGGAATCCTTCTACAAAAAAATCTTTAAGTCTTGCTCTTAAACCATAAGGTGTTACACCTACAATTTTTGCATCAAATTCATCGCCAACTTTGTCTTTCATAAACCAGACTCTCATTGCGTCCAATACTTTGCGTTCTGCTTTATCGGCAAGCCTTTCAGTGCAAGATGAACTAAAAGCAATGTCAGGAAGTATGTTGTTCAACTCCTTAATTCTTTTGTCGGAAAGGTGTTTTTTATATAAAACTTCTCTTAGAATTCTGTGTACCACAAGATCAGGATACCTTCTTATAGGAGATGTAAAATGGGTATAGCATTTTGATGCAAGTCCAAAATGTCCGACATTTTGATTTGAATAGCGTGCCTGTTTTAAACTCTTTAAAATTATTGAATGGATAATCTCTTCTTCAGGTCTTCCTTTTATTGTATTAAGAATTCCGGAAATATCCGAAGGTTTGATTTTTTTAATCTTATTTCTGTTTTGCCCGGGTTTTTTAGAAGGAATTATTGCTTGAATTAGTTTACCAAGATTTTCTATTTTTACAGGATCGGGTTCTTCGTGAACTCTATAGAGAGAAGGAATGCCAAGTTTTTCAAGGTATATGGCGACTGCTTCATTGGCAGAAATCATGAACTCTTCAATCAGCATGTGCGCTAAGTTTCTTTCGGCAGTTAAAATACTTTCGGGTCTTCCTGTCACATCAAGAACAATTTCAGGTTCAGGTAGATCAAAATCAAGACTGCCCCTATTTAATCTTTTATTTCTCAAAATTCCGCATAATTCACCCATAAGTTCAATATCTTGAAGTAAATAATCGTATTTTTTATGCTCTGAAGGATCATTATCAACCAGTATTTTTCTTACAGATGTATAAGTCATTCTTTCATTACTTCTTATCAAACTCGGGTAAAACCTGGAAGATATGAGATTGCCATTTCTGTCGAAATCCATTTCTACTGTGAATGAAAACCTCTCAACATTTGGTTTCAAACTGCAAAGGTCTTCTGAGAGTTCTTTCGGAAGCATTGGAATTACTCTATCAGGGAAATAAACACTTGTGCCTCTCTTACGGGCTTCTAAATCTAAGGATGAGTTTTCTTTTATGAAATACCCGACATCTGCAATGTGAACAAACAAAGTATAACCGTGAGGACTTAATTTAATAGAAACAGCATCATCAAAGTCCTTTGCTCTTTCTCCATCAATAGTGATTGTATTAAGGTTGCGAAGATCTTTTCTTTTTAATTGTTGTGGTAGATTGTCAGAAATTTTTTGATAAAGAAGCTTTGCTTCTTCCTTAACAACAGGTGGAAATCGTGAAGGCAAATTAAATTCTTCTATGATTGCTTCAATCTCGGATAATGGATCTTCAGGCTTCCCGAGAATTTTGACTATTTTCCCTGAAGCAGGTTTTCTGTTTTCGGGATGGCTTACAATTTCAGCGATTACAAGATCACCACTGCGCGCTCCTGCCCGATCTTTAGGAGGAATGATAAGGTCAAATGTAATAGCTCTATCTTTTGGTTTAACAAAAAAGCCGGTTTTTGAAACTATGAATTTCCCTGAAATTCTTTGATGAACTCTCTTTAGAATTCTTATGATTCTCCCTTCTCTTTTTTGCCAGTTTTCGACCCTTACAAGAACCCTATCATTATTCATCGCGCCGGCATTTGCCCATGAAGGAATGAAAATATCCCTTTCACCCGGTTTGTCCATGATAACAAAACCATAACCATCCTTATGGGCTTCATAAAAACCGCTGACAAGATTCATATCATCTACAGGACCATACAGTCCTTTTCTTGTCAGAACAATTTCACCTTGTTTTACAAGATTCCTTAGAATTTTCTTAAGAGCGCGTGCTTCTTTATGGTTTAATCCTAAGAGAAGCACAATTTCCTTAAAATTGGCGGGTTTCTTTATTTTTTCTCTAAAAAAAGTAAGAATAGTTTCTTTGTCCATCTTAATAAATAGTATATCAGGATAATAAAATAAAAAAAGTAAAGGCTGTTTTGTATTTAAATTGATTATGCAAATTGACAAAGAATTACCGTGTATTTTACAGTAAATATAGAACTTACCTTGATAAATTATAAATAAAAGTATTTATAGTGGTACCTATTTGTAATAAAAATACTTAAGGAGGAAAAGAATTTGCTTAAATCAATAGAGGATATAAGCCCGACAAAAAAGCGTATTAGTATAGAGATACCTGTGGAAATAATCGAAAGAGAATTTAGTTCATCTCTTGAAGTTTTGAGAAATAAGGTAAAAATTCCCGGTTTCAGACCTGGGAAGGCACCTGCTAATCTTATCGAGAAAAGATTTGGTAAAGAAATAGAGGCTGAAGTTTTAGATAAATTAATTCCAGAACATTATAATATGGCATTAAGAGAAGCTGATTTGCAGCCTGTTTCAATGCCTGAAATTCAGGAAAAATTTGAATTCAAAAGGCACAATCCTATCAATATGACTTTTGTAATCGAGGTTCTTCCAAAAATAGAGAATTTGAATTATGAAAATATCAAAGTTGAAGATATTCCTGTAACAGTAGAAGATACTGATATAGATTCTATGCTCAAGCATTTACAGGAACAAAAAGCTCTGTTTGAAGTTTCTGAAGAACCTGTCTCTATGGATGACCTTGTAAGTTTTGAACTCGCAGGTGGTGAACTCGAAGGCAATGAAAAAATTCCTGAATTGGAGGAAGCTCTTAAGGCAATGGGGAATGAAATTTTTCCTCCTGATATGATGGAAAGAGCTTTAGGTAAAAAGAAAGAAGATATTATTGAGTTTACAAAAACATTTGAAGATAATTTCCAAAATGAAAAATTAAAAGGTAAGACAGCAAAGATAAAACTTGTAATTAAAGAAATAAAAAAGAAATCATTGCCAACTATTGATGATGAATTTGCAAAAGATCTCGGTTTTAATGACATAAGTGAATTAAAAGAAAAATTAAAGGAAAGAATTTATAATTTCAAAAAACAACAGGTTCAAAGAATTCAGAAGGCTTCTATTATAAATAGCCTGATCGAATCAATAAATCCTCCTGCTCCTGAATCTTTAGTTAACAGAGAAATAGAGGCGCTAATAATGCAAAAAAGTGTATCAGATGAAGATCCTGCTGTGGAGACCGATTCAGTAAAAGAAGTTCTTGATATTGCTGCTGAAAAGGATCCCGGGGAGAATATACTTAAACAGCAAAAAGCTATTAAGGAAGCTGAAGATGAAGAATTAAGACGCAGAGAAAAGGCAATTAAGAATGTCCAGGCTTCGATGATTATTGATGCTATAGGCAAAAAAGAAGCTGTTTTTGTAACCGATGATGAAGTCGACAGGCGCATAGAATTGGTTGCTAAAAGTTTATCTGCTACCCCGGAAGCTGTAAGAAGTTTTTACATGTATAAAGAAGGTTCTCTTGATAGTCTGAGACACTCGATATTTCAAGAAAAAGTACTCGATTTTCTTTTATCAAAAGCATCTATTGAAGCAAAGGAGAATAAATGAGCATCATACCTATTGTTATAGAACAAACAGGACGCTCTGAAAGAGCCTATGATATTTATTCAAGACTGCTGAAAGACAGGATTATTTTTATCGGAAGCGGGATTGATGATAATGTTGCTAATATTGTTATAGCACAGTTGTTATTTCTACAGACTGAAGACCCTGAAAAAGATATTCATCTTTATATTAATTCGCCCGGGGGAATTGTATCCTCTGGCCTTGCAATTTATGACACAATGCAATATGTCAAACCTGACATAGCAACATACTGCATTGGTCAGGCAATGAGCATGGGTGCGTTATTGCTATCTGCTGGAACAAAAGGCAAAAGATATGCATTGCCACATTCACGAATTATGATACATCAGCTTATGGGAGGATTTCAGGGACAGGCAACCGATATTGAAATACATGCCCGTGAAATTCTTAAGATGAAGGATGCTTTGAATAAAATACTTTCTATTCATACAGGACAATCTATCGAAAAGATACAAGTAGATACCGATAGGGATTTTTTCATGTCAGGACAGGAAGCAAAAGAATACGGGATAGTCGATGAAGTGATTTCGAGTATAAAAGACAGGAGGTCAAATGGCTAAGAGGGATGAGACTAACCTGAAATGTTCCTTCTGCGGCAAGGGACATGCTGAAGTAAAGAAACTTATAGCCGGTCCTTCTGTTTATATTTGTAATGAATGTGTTGAACTATGCAATGAGATAATAGCAGATTCGCTTCAGGACGAGATTAAAAGATCAACACATTCAAATCTCCCTTCTCCAAAGGAAATACATAAATTTCTCAATGATTATGTTGTTGGACAGGAAAGAGCTAAAAAAATATTATCAGTAGCTGTTCACAATCATTATAAAAGGATTAATAATCCACCGGGCTCTGATATTGAATTACAAAAAAGCAATATTTTACTTTTGGGACCTACAGGCACAGGCAAGACACTCTTTGCTCAAACTCTTGCGAGAATTCTTGATGTGCCTTTTGCAATAGCAGATGCAACAACCTTGACAGAAGCTGGTTATGTAGGAGAAGATGTTGAAAATATTATTCTTAAATTACTACAGGCATCTGAATATGATGTTGAACGTGCTCAGAGAGGAATAATATATATTGACGAAATTGACAAAATAAGCAGAAAATCAGACAACCCTTCAATTACAAGAGATGTATCAGGTGAAGGTGTCCAGCAGGCTTTACTTAAGTTAATTGAAGGAACAATAGCAAATATACCACCGCAAGGTGGCAGAAAACATCCACAACAAGAATATATTCAAGTTAATACAACAAATATTCTTTTCATATGTGGTGGTGCATTTGTAGGACTTGATGAAATTATCGATAAACGCATAGGTCAGAGAACCGTGGGATTTGTTTCCGAAACAGTTGTTAGAAAAGATAGAAAGATTGGTGAAGTACTAAGTCTTGTTGAACCTGAAGACCTTATTAAATATGGCCTGATACCTGAATTTGTTGGTAGAATGCCTGTGGTTGCAGCACTTGATGAGCTTGATGAAGCAGCTTTAATAAAAATATTGACCGAACCCAAGAACGCTCTTGTTAAACAATACCAGAAACTCTTGTCATTTGAGAATGTCAGACTGAAATTTACTGAAGGAGCTTTAACAGCTATTGCCAGGAAGGCAATCCAGCGTAAAACAGGAGCACGCGGACTAAGGTCTATTCTTGAAGAGGTTATGCTTGATGTTATGTATGATATTCCATCTCAAAAAGGTGTCAGAGAATGTCTTGTAACAGAGGAAACAATAAACAGAAAAGAGATGCCTTTACTTATATATGAGAAAAAAGTAGAGTCAGCTTGAGCTTTATACAGGATGACTATATGCGTGTTTTGCCCGATGAAACAGCCTTTTCAATTGCTGTTCTGATTTTTTTCCTTAATTCTTCTTCCGGTATCTTGGAAGTGATATTTTCAATATAGTTTATTTCTTCGTTCGATAGTTTTTTGAATTCTTTTTCTTTTCCGGGTTTTTTTAAATCCTTACTATATGGTAAGGATTGTGCTCTTCCTATTCTGAATCGTACAGATTTAACCCCATAAGAATCGAGTTTAGCGATAATTTCATTTCTGAAAAAATGAAGTTCCTGCATCCATGCAGGCGAATCAACATTGATAAGAAGTTCACCTTCTGAAAAATTTGATGGATACATATGTGATACTAATGGAGGATGGAAAATCTGATGCCAGCTTTTTTTTAATCTGGAAAGCCTTGCACCATCTTCTAAATCAAGGTTTTTTATTAGAGGTGCAAGGAGAGAATCCAGACGTTTCACTATAGTGCTTTTTTTACTAATCCTGAACGGAGACAGCGGGAACAAACATAAACTTTCTTTGTACCGGATTCTGTTGCAATACGCAATCTCTGCAAATTCGGCATTAATATTCTTTTAGTTTTATTATTTGCATGACTTACATTATTCCCTATGATTCTTCTCTTTCCGCACACAGTACAACTCGCCATATTTTTGAATTCCTCCTTTAACAATTGCATTAAGATAGTCTATTATGATAACATGTTAAAACCGATGTTACAAGAGTAGTTTTGCGGGATGTTGAACCTCTTTTTTGTCCCGCCAAAGAAAACAAATTAATGGATTGATTAAAATGCAGAAAATAAGAATATACGAGCTTGCAAGAAAATTAGGTGTTCCTAATAAAATTATAATTGTGGAACTTGCCAATCTTGGCATAGAAGGCAAGACCCATTCATCCAATATCGAACCCGAACTTGCTTTGAAAGTTGAACAAACAATACGTAGAAAACGCGGAGAAACAATTGTTGAAATTACTCCCGAGACTAAAAAAGAAGAGATTAAAGAAAAAGAAACTGTACTTCCTGCTGAACAGCCTGTTTCAGAAAAAATAAAGGAAGAAAAACCATATATTCCTGAAAAAGAAAAAATAAAACCGGTTATAGAGCCCAAGAAAGAGGAGGCGATAAAACCAAAGATTGTAAAACCGGAACCCGAAAAACCCAAACTTGAGAAACCAAAACCCCAGAAATCCGAACAGATAGTTAAGGAAATAAAAACTCATGAAATCAGACAACCTATAATATCTGAAGAAGAAGAAGAAACAAAAATCCCTGATAGATTTAAAAAAGAAATCGAAGTAGAAAAAATAGAAAAATTCAAGACAAAACCCGGAATGCAAAGAGCCTTTCAAACTATCAGAAAAATAGAGCCGAAAAAATGGCATGATCAAAGAATTGCCAAACGTCCTGGCAAATTCAGACAGATGCCTGTTGAGGAGAAAAAAGTTCAGGTTGCACCGGTTATTCAAAGGAAAAAAACACTTAAATTGCAGGAAGGCACGACTGTAAAGGAGTTCGCAGAACTTATTAGTGTTAAGCTTTCTGATGTTATAAAGAAGTTTATGGAACTTGGCTACATGCCTACAATTAATCAGCCGGTGGATACAGACGCAGCTTTGCTTATAGCCGATAGTTTTGGTGTCAAATTGGAACTCGCTGCTGTTGAAGAAGATATTCTTGAACAGGAAGTTCAGGAAGAAGCAAGTACCATGATTCAACGTCCACCTGTTGTAACTATTATGGGACATGTTGATCATGGAAAGACATCCTTGCTCGATGCAATAAGAGAAACAAAAGTTACAGAATCAGAAGCAGGTGGAATTACCCAGCATATTGGTGCTTATAAAGTTAACCTGGAAGGGAAAGATATTGTATTTCTCGATACTCCGGGACATGAAGCATTTACCTCGATGAGAGCAAGAGGAGCGAAGGTTACGGATATTGTAGTTCTTGTTGTAGCTGCGGATGACGGAGTAATGCCACAAACAGTTGAAGCTATTAATCATGCTAAAGCTGCAAATGTTCCTATTGTTGTTGCCATTAATAAAATAGACAAACCTGAAGCTAACATATCAAAAGTTAAAAATGAACTTGCCGAGCATGGAATAATTTCAGAAGAATGGGGCGGCCAGAATATTTTTGTTGAAGTTTCTGCGAAAAAAAGAATCGGTATAGAAAAGCTTCTCGAAATGATACTCCTTCAGGCTGAAATAATGGAATTAAAAGCCAATCCTGACAAACAGGCGAGAGGTACAATTATAGAAGCAAAACTTGATAAGGGCAGAGGACCTGTTGCTACTGTTCTTGTGCAATCAGGAACTTTAAAGGTTGGGGATGCTTTTCTTGCAGGTATTCATTCAGGTAAAGTGAGAGCATTAATAGATGATACCGGAAGAAGGATTAATGAAGCAGGACCCTCAACACCCGTTGAAGTAATTGGTTTTTCCGAAGTTCCTTCATCAGGAGATATTTTTACTGTAGTGGATGATGAAAAACGGGCAAGACAGATAGCCCTTGCAAGGCAACAAAAACAAAAACTTGCCGAAATCGCAAAAGCAAAAAAACTGACACTTGATGAAGTATATGCAAAAATTAAAGAAGGTGAAATAAAGGAATTAAATATAATAATTAAAGGTGATGTTCAGGGTTCGGTTGAAGCGATTAAAGATGCTTTTGAGAATATCACACACCCTCAGGTAAAAGTTAAGGTTATACACACATCTGTTGGTGGCATAAATGAATCAGATGTGATGCTCGCAACAGCATCAAGTGCTATAATTATAGGATTTAATGTTAGACCTGAAATCAAAGCTTCTCAAATTGCCGAAAAAGAAGGTGTTGATATAAGACTTTATAATGTTATATATGAAGCTATTGAAGATGTTAAAAAAGCTCTCGAAGGTCTTCTTGAACCCACACTTAAGGAAAAGACACTGGGTAGAGCAGAAGTCAGACAGACATTCCCTATATCAAGAATCGGTACAGTTGCAGGATGTTATGTCCTTGATGGTACTATAAGCAGGGCAAGTGACGGTGTAAGAATAATAAGAGATAATATTGTTGTTTATGAAGGGAAAATAGGTTCTTTGAAAAGGATAAAAGAAGATGTCAGGGAAGTACAAAGTGGCTATGAATGTGGCATTCTAATAGAGAATTTCAATGATATTAAAGTCGGGGATATAATAGAAAACTACGTAATAGAAAAGATTGCTGCTAAACTTTAAATTAGATTCTTCTAACATATAAAAGAATTCAAATATGAAAATTCATTCCTTAATTTTGACACTTCAAAAGTATTTAGTTATCAGTAAAAAATAGAAAGAGGTGGAAGATGCTTCCGTATAAACGTTCAAAAAGAGTGGGCGACCTTCTTAGAGAACAGATTGCCGAGATAATCCAGTATAAATTAAAAGATCCGAGAAAGGGATTCATCACTGTCACAGGAGTTGATGTCACCGATGATCTCAAACTTGCATTTGTATATGTTAGTGTTTTGAAAGAAGAAGATAAAGAGCTTTCCCTTGAGATACTGAATTCGGCTAAAAGCTTTATCAGAACAGAGCTCGGTAGAAGAATTAGAATCAAGACTATACCGGGTCTGGAATTCAGGATAGATACATCTATAGCTTATGGAAGTAGAATAGAAGAGCTTCTTGAGGAAATAAGGAGGAAGGGTGAAGGTTCCATCTGACCTTTTATCATTTTTAGAACAAGAAGATAATTTTATAATCGCAACCCATATAAATCCAGATGGAGATGCTCTTGGTTCAGCACTCGCTCTTATGTTTGCCCTCGAATCAAAAGGTAAAAAGGTTACAGTTTTTGATCGTGATAGGGTTCCTGATTTTTATCGTTTCCTTCCCGGTCAGGAAAGAATTGTAAATATTCTGAATGAATCAGAAGTCAAGTCTAAAAATATTATTCTTGTTGACTGTAATAGTCTTGAAAGAACAGGACTTGATAATTTTACATTTAGAAAAACATCAGTAATCGACCATCATGAAATAGAAAAAAATTTTGGTGAAATAAAATGGATAGTACCTGAAATTGCTGCCACAGGCATATTGATTTTCCAAATTCTGAATCAGTTAAAAGTTACACTTACACCTGAAATTGCTACAAATCTTTATACAGCAATAGTAATAGATACAGGTGCTTTCAGATATGCAAATACAAATGCGGATGTTTTACGCATAAGCGCTCAATTGATTGATGCCGGAGCAGACCCTGCTTATATTTCAAATAACCTTTATGAGATGTGGTCTAATGGAAGGTTTAAACTTCTAATAAAAGTTCTAAATACTCTCGAAATACGTAATGAAATGGCATTTACCTTTGTCACGAAGCAAATGTTTGAAGAAACCGGAACATTTCCTGATGATACTGAAAATTTTGCCAATTTCCCAAGAATGATGGGGAATATAAAGGTATCTGTTTTATTAAGACAGCTTGACGATGAAACATGGAAAATAAGCCTTCGTTCAAAAGGTAATGTCAATGTAGCAAAGGTTGCAGCTTTATTTGATGGCGGCGGACATAAAAACGCTGCCGGCTGTAAAATAAAAGGCTCAATAGAAGAAGTCAAAAATAAATTGGCAGAGACTCTTCAGATAGTTTTAAACATTTAACTCATTTGTTCGTGAATCGTTGTCTGTTAACCGTGTCCGTAAAATGTTAAACGTAAACACGTAAGGCGTTGAAACGTAGAGTGTAAATCTGAATGCCGGATAACGGATTTCGCAATATATGTATTATTTGAGATGGTATTCTACGATGTCTTTGTCATGTAAGATATAGTCTTTTTGCACTCTTTGTCCGCCGAACTTTGCAGAACCCCAGATACAAACATACTTAAAATTGCTAAGAAAATCTTTATGTATCATTTCTGCAAGTTCAAGAACAGTCGAGCCTGACGGAAGTATAAAAGGAGTAGTTTTATCAGGTTCTTTGCCGGGTTCTTTTGAGTAAACCCTGATTATTCTGGAATTTTCAAATATTGTTCTTCGTAGTTCTTCGAGGCCGTCTTTTTTAATCGTAGAAATCTTAACGACAGGAAAAAGATAATCAAAAGATTTCAAAAGCTTCTCAGAATCTTCAATAGTTTCAAGAAGATCAATTTTGTTTGCAACCAATATTATAGGTTTGTCTTGAGAACTATCGCTTGATGGTTCATTCTTTTTAATTAGTTTAATCTTCCAATTTTCTAATTGTTCAATTAAAAGTTCTACCTGTATATCAGGATCTTCTGATATATCAATAATCAACAATAACATATCAGCTACTCTCAGAATGCCCGAAACCCAACCATCTGTTGATTCATTCCCGATGGGAGGTAGATCTACAAGCTGGAATTGAATATCTTCAAAAGGCATCATGCCTGCTAAAGGCATAATAGTTGAAACAGGATAATCAGCGATAACAGGATTTGCGTTTGTCAATGATTTTAAGAGAGATGATTTTCCTGAATTTGCAAAACCAACAAGTGCAATCTGAGCAGCGCCCTGTTTCTCTACGGTATAGATATCTCCCTTGCCTGATTTTTTCTTTTTTATCGCTTCTTCTCTTAGTTGAGAAAGCTTTCTTCTCATATCAGCTCTGAGCTTATCGGTGCCTTTATGTTTTGGAATCGTCGCGATAAGCTCCTCAAGAGCGTATATCTTTTCCTGGGGACTTATAGCTTCCCTGAATTGTTTTTCTGCTGCATAATATTCAGGCGGAAGATTTGCAGGCATAATAAAATATAACATAAAATAATTTTTGAAAATATCTATTTGCGACTTTAGCCACATTTAGTTACCCCCTGATTTTGTTTATAAATCGGGGGGGGAGTGTGTATTGTTCTTAATGATAGGAGAAGGATTCGAAGAATTAAAAATAGAGAACTGACACGGACTTTTGTTCGGAACCGATTATTTTTTCTGCGTATGGCAGGTGAAACAGCCTCCGGAGCCCCCTCCGCCTGCAACCATAGAAGAATAATCCCATCTTAATAAGTCAGGATAAGGACTGCCATGTGCAACATGACAGGAAAGGCACATAACCATATCAGAGCCAGGAGTTACAGTAGAGCTCGGACCTCCAGTCCAGTTAAAAGTAGTTACATCTCTTGCAACTGGTACCATTGGATTATATGTTGTTGAAATCGAAGCATATTCCCCTGAATTTGGAATTATTGCATCTGAAGGATGTCGCGACCACGGATTTCCTGCTACTTCATCACCAATCCTCTGGTCAATATGAAAAAGTCCATGACATCCTGTGCAATAAGCTGTTGTTGTATATCTTTGCGGATAATCCTGTGCATCAAATCCAAAACCTCCATAGTAAACATACCCCGAATATTCATTATGTGAGCTTGCTGTTGCACCATAATTCCATTTCTCATGCTCTATACCTATAACACCTTTACCTCCACCTGCAATGTGTCCTGCAAGAAAACGATACCAACCCTGTGATGCTGAATTTACAAATTTTGTACCTGTTCCATCATTAGCGTGATGGTAACCTTTTGGGTAACCATTGGTTGTTACCATATGACATTTTGTACATCCCTGCCTCCCGTCAAGATTAGGGAACCCTGAATTCGAGACTATTTTATTTAAATTTGCATGACAGCTATTTGTTGCACAAAAAGCAAGACCCTGGTCTCCGGGGGCAGCAGATAAGTTATTATCATCATTGTTTAAAAAAACATTATGCCCTTTAGTGTCATCTATAGTTACCCAATAAAAATTTCCACCAGCAAGAGTATTTGTGCCAAAAGTAGGTTTAGAAGTTGAGTAAACATAAGGTGTTGTATTAGATCCTGTGTTTATACCAGTATGGCATCCGACACAATTGTTTACGAGAAGAATTCCAAATGGACCTCCTGATACAACTTCAACCCCATTTTGACTGTTATGCATAGTATGACAATTAACACATGGTCCAGTTACTTTTGCATATACAAAATTATTACTAAGCAATAAAAAAATAATAAAAATTAATAATGCTATTTTAGCTTTCATAAAGTTACCCCCAATTGCAATAAAAGCATTTGCTATATATTAAACAAAAAATTTCAAATTTATCAACATTTATTTTAGCTTTTGATAATTTTTTGTTATTTTTTTATTTTGGCTTTGAAACTATAAACTTTACGAAGTGTGATTAAGAAATGGTTCAAACTGTTAAAGATGTTTAATGGCTCTAACAGTCAATGAATTTTTTCAACATCTACAACTTTCTTTAGGTTTAAATTGTCTTTTCCCGTAGTTAAATTCATCTCAAATGTTGATAGCAATTCACGCCGAATTTTGAAAACCTCAAGATTTCTCGCTTCGCTCGAAATGACAATTTGCTCGAGACAACAATAAAGAAGGTTCGCATTATCATTTCGAAGGAGAGTATAAGCGATCGAGGAATCCTTCCTCTTTTTCACCGAGAATTGCTGAAATCTGGAAAGAATGGTTGATTTTATTGTCTTCTGTATGGTATAAAAATTAGATTTCCTAAATAGCTAATGAAAATAATTTATAAGGAGAAGCTTAATGAATGTATATGAAAATATGGTTATACTGAACGCAGGAATATCTGATGAGGAAGCTGAATCTGCAATAGCAAAAATTAAAGAAATTATCATAGGTCAAGGTGGGGAGGTTTTAAAAGTTGATGTATGGGGACGCAGAAAACTTGCTTATGAAATAAAAAAACAGAAGAAGGGATTGTTTGTACTTCTCCTTTATAAAACACCTGCTAAGACTATAAAGAAATTAGAAGAATTCTATAAAGTATTCGATGTGATAATTAAATATATGATAATAAAGCTCGAGAAAAAACAGGTTCAGGCCATTGAAAAACGCGAGGCTACCGAACAATCAATCGAACAAAAGAGTGAAGCATAAGTGTTTAATAAAATAATTTTGATCGGTAATCTTACAAAAGATCCTGAACTAAGATATACTCCGCAGGGCACACCTGTAACATCATTCAGACTTGCTGTTAATACAAGATATAAACAATCGGATGAAATGAAGCAGGATACTCTTTTTATTGATAATATAGTTTTCGGGAAGCAGGCTGAGAATGTAAGTAAATATCTTAATAAAGGAAGCGCTGTTCTCATTGAAGGAAGACTTCAGGAAAGAAGATGGGAAAGCAACGGACAGCAGAAAAGCAAATTTGAGGTTATAGTACAGAATGTGAGATTTCTCTCTAAGAGAGGAACTTCTCCAGATCAAACATTGGGAAGCGATTTAGAAGGTGATTTTACGATGCCCGATGAAACAACCGATTTAGAACCGTTTTAAATAAAATCAGAAAATAGAAAGGAGTTACTTTGCAACAAAAAAGATTTCAGAGAAGGAAATTTTGTAGATTTTGTTCGGAAAAGGTGGAGTATATTGATTACAAAAATATCAAACTCCTTAGAAATTATCTCACCGAGAGAGGAAAAATTCTTCCGCGCAGAATGACAGGCACCTGTGCAAAGCATCAAAGGGAACTTACAGAATCTATTAACAGGGCAAGAAGCATTGCTTTGCTTGCCTACGCTGAAAAGTAGGATGAGGATTCCAAAAACCTGGGTTCCTTTGATCGCAAACAGGATCATAGATAATTTAACAAAGAAAAATCTTATAAAGCCTTTAGTTTCCCATGAGAAGCTGTTAGCCGAAACAGAAGCTCTTTTGCTTGAAGAGCTTACTATTGAAGACAGACTGAACGAGGAAGTAAGGGAATTACTAAGGTCGCATTCTTTAGAGATAGAAAAAGGTAAGCTTGATTATAGAAAACTTTTCGAACTTACCAAACAGAAGCTTGTTAAGGAGAGAAATCTTGTTTTATGATGCTCTCGGATGAAAAAATATCCCATATGACTCACATGCTATATAAAGGACTCATAAAAGGGAAACTCATTGAGTTGCTTGATGAGGAAACAAAAGTACGCAATGAGATAAAACGCACAATTATTTCTGAACTAAAGATAGGTGAAGAGATTGACTCAATAGTTAGAAAAAAACTTCAGTCCTTTTCAAGAAAAATAGTCGAGGGAAGCCCTGAGTGGGAAATACTCTACAAAAAATTTTACAGGGAAGAAGAAATAAAGAGAGGCAGAGCCTCCAGCTAAAGGCATTTTTTCCTTTCTTTTTTTTGTTCTTATCGTATCTTGGGCTTATTTCTGAATATCCTATAAAACATAAAGAAATATGGTTTGCATCCGGGATTTCTACAGTTATTATATGTGGATTTTTTCATTTTAAAAGTGAAGAAAAAAAATATTCCGTCGAGTTTCTATTCTCATTGTCAATAATGCTCGCTGCTACCCTTCAAGTCATAAATATTCAATGGCTCAAGATATTGTACTTTCCATTTATAATTATTCTCAGTTTTTTTTATGGGAAGAGAACGATAATACCTCTTTCAATACTTATGCCATCTCTTGAGGCAAAAAAATTCTTTGAAAGCCAAAGTATTATAGAGAACATTATATTTTTTTTAGTTCTCTTCATTACAGCATTAATATCTGTATTTTTACTGAAAAGTCCCGAGCGTAAAGAGGAAAAAAACAGTAAGGGAAACAAACAAACTGAAAGAATCGATGATTTCTTGGATGAAACAAAGGTATTAGGTAGCAGTAAATTTGTTTCTGATTATTTTGAATCAACATTCAATCCGGATAATGAAATGAAGGAAATTCTTGAGATTTCAAAAAAGACAATCTTCGCCGATTCTGTGAATTTGTTTACAGGGTATGGTGAAGAATTAAAGTTAAGGTGTTCAACCGATGGTGCAAGGGGAATCATTACCATTGATGGAGGATTAATAACCCAGTGCTATAAAGAAAGAAAAAATATTATTGCTACAGATATGCACGGTAAGAAAATTGAGGCCGGTTATGTCAGGAAAGAACATATTTCATCATTAATAGCTGTTCCTATTACAGACGGAGATTTTGTTCTCGGGGTTGTTACAGCCGATAGTTCACGTGTCAGAGCATTTTCCTCCGCTGATCTTGATACATTAAGAATATTTTCAAATCAGATTATGAAAATATTGCAGAGAGAGCGTGTCTATCCACAAATTCATCGTTCTTTTAATACTCTGAAAATTCTGAATGAAGAGAGTTCAAAGCTTCTATCCTCACTTAACCTTGAAGTAATAGTTCAAAACCTGATTGATAGTGCATTCAGGATTGCTCCAGGTTCAATAGTTTTTTTTCTTTCAAGAGATAGAAATTTTGAGCTGTTTAATTTCAAAGGGATACAGGAACCGGAAAGAAGAAATTTTAGTTTAAAAGGTACATTAATTGAAATGTCGGTAAAAAACAAAGCCCCCTTATTTATATCAGATGTAAAAAAATATAGGATGCCTGTTCTTCCTTTTGATTCAGGAGAAATAGGGTCAGTTTTTTCACTGCCTCTTATTTATGAAAAAGAAATTATCGGGCTTCTTGTTGTTACCTCGGAAGAGACCGGAGCTTTTAATTCGTATCAGGCAGAAATTCTTTCGGTTCTTGGAAATCAAGCTTCAATCTCAATTACAAATGCAAAATTCCATTCCGAGATCGAAAAAATTGCGATAACCGATGGTCTTACAGGCCTTTTCAATCACAGGCATTTTCAGGAACGACTTTTACAGGAATTCAAAAGACTTGAGAGATTCACCGAACCAATGTCTTTGCTCCTTATTGATATAGATTATTTTAAGAAAGTAAATGATACTTACGGTCATCCTGTGGGTGATTCAGTGCTCAAAGGTGTTGCTGGAGTTATAGGAAAAACGATTAGAAATATTGATATTGCCGCAAGATATGGCGGGGAGGAGTTTGCTGTAATATTAATCGGGACCGATATTAATGGTGCAAATAATATGGCTGAAAGACTAAGAAAAACTATATCAGATGTTAAATTCAAAGCTGACGGCAATATATTTCATGTAACCATAAGTACAGGAATTGCGGCATGGAGCAAAGAAATTAAATCAACAATGGATTTTATAGATAGAGCTGATAAGGCACTATATCATGCTAAAAATAGTGGAAGAAACAGGTGTGTTGTTTGGGATGAAATAAAAAGTTAAATTAAAATAATAGGTTATAAAAAGACTTGACAGAATAACTTAATACTTGTTAAATTATTAGCACTTAAAGGTTGAGAGTGCTAACGATGCATAAATTAAGCGAAAGAAGTAAAAGAGTACTTTATGCAGTAGTTCAAAGCTACATTAACTACCCTGATCCTGTTGGTTCACGGGTGGTGACGAAAAGGTATTCTTTTGGCCTTTCACCGGCAACTATCCGTAATATCATGGCAGATCTTGAGGATATGGGATTTCTGACACAACCCCATACTTCTGCTGGAAGAATACCAACGGATCTCGGTTACAGGTTTTATGTTGATTCCATATCAACAAAAGGAGATGTTTCGTCTAATGTAGAAGTTGAAATATTGCAAGGTTTATATAATAGGCTCCAGGTTTTGAAAAATAATATTGAATTATTGTTGAGTGAGACAACAAAAAGTCTCTCAGCTCTTTCTCATTATCTTGGTGTAGCAATGTCTCCTGCGCCTGATTTAACGGTATTCAGTAAAATCAATCTTCTGAAATATCAGTCTGACAAAGTAGCGGTTGTGCTTTTTACTGATGATGGAAGAATTAAAAATAAGACATTGCAGGTTGGTCCGGAAATATCTCAAAAAGATCTTAACAGGATAGCACAATATCTCAACAGTGAATTTTCGGGTTTAACTTTTGATGAGATAAGGGTAAGATTATTTAATGAGATATCGAAAGATAAAACAAGATGTGATACACTTATATCAAGAGCACTGAATATATGCAGGGAAGCTCTTTATTTTACATTCAATGAACTTTTTGTTTCAGGTTTATCTGAGGTTTTAGAATTACCCGATTTTGCGGATTTAAACAAGATTCGTGAATTGTCAAGAGCTATTGAAGACAAGCATATGATAATAAAGCTTCTTGATAAATTATCCGAAACAGAAGGACTTAAGGTAATAATTGGCTCGGAAAATACTATAACTAATCTAAAAGATATCAGCCTTATTGTTTCTCCTTGCAAAGAAGGAGACCGTCAGGTTGGTATCGTTGGTTTAATTGGACCTACAAGAATGAATTATGCCAAGGCGATGTATATTGTAGAAAATACAGCACGATTCATTACAAAAATGCTTACCGAAAAATAGGGAGAGAACAATGGAAGATAATCAGATCGGAGATGAGCAGATTATTGTGCCTGAACAAGAAACAACTGAAATGAAGTCCCAATCTGAAAGTGCTTCTGTAGAAATAGATAAACTTCAACAGGAGCTCAACGAAGCAAATAATAAGTACCTGCGGCTCTATGCAGAATTTGAAAATTATAAAAAACGAACAAATAAAGATAAAGAAGAACTTATAAAATACGGAAATGAGAGTCTGATATATGAGCTTCTTACGGTTATTGATAACCTTGAGATGGCACTAAAACATTCAACAGGAAACTCATCATCAGGTCTTGTTCAGGGAGTTGAAATAACTTATAAAGAGTTAATGAAGACTCTTGAAAAATTCGGGCTTTCGGTAATTGAAGCCGAGGGAAAGATTTTTGATCCTGCGGTGCATCACGCGATGTCACAGGTAGAACGTGATGATATTGATGAAAATATTATAGTTGAAGAATATAGAAAAGGATATAAACTTAAAGATAAAGTTATAAGACCTTCATTAGTAGCTGTTTCAAAGAAAATTTCTAAAAATCAACAAGAAGAAACAGCAGAAACCGAAAAAAATAATATAGAGGAGGAATAATAATATGGGCAAAGCAGTTGGAATAGATCTTGGTACAACAAACTCGGTAGTGGCTGTAGTACAGGGGGGAGACCCGGTTGTAATACCTAATCAGGAAGGTTCAAGAACTACACCTTCTGTTGTCGCAATTACAGAAAAAGGTGAAAGACTCGTAGGACAGATTGCAAAAAGACAGGCTATTACTAATCCTGAAAACACTATCTTTTCAATAAAGAGGTTAATGGGTAGAAAATATAATTCTCCAGAGGTTGAGCACGCAAAGAAAAGACTTCCTTATAAAATCGTTCAAGCACCCAATGGAGATGCTCATGTTGAAATTAGAGGAAAGGTTTATTCTCCACCGGAAATATCAGCAATGATTCTTCAAAAGCTGAAACAGGCAGCAGAAGATTATCTTGGAGAGCCTGTTACCGAAGCTGTTATTACTGTTCCTGCTTATTTTGATGATAGTCAAAGACAGGCTACCAAAGATGCCGGAAGAATAGCAGGCCTGAATGTTCTAAGAATAATAAACGAGCCTACAGCAGCGGCATTAGCTTATGGAATGGATAAAAAGAAAGAGGAAAAAATAGGTGTCTATGATCTCGGAGGCGGCACATTCGATATCTCAATACTTGAGATTGGTGAAGGGGTTATTGAGGTAAAATCTACCAATGGAAATACATATCTTGGCGGTGATGACTTTGACCTGAGAATTATGGACTGGCTTGTTGAAGAATTTAAGAAAGATCAAGGTATTGATTTAAAGAATGATAGAATGGCTTTGCAAAGGCTCAAGGAAGCTGCTGAAAAAGCGAAGATAGAACTATCAACAGCGACTGAAACAGAAATTAATCTGCCTTTTATAACTGCTGATGCAACAGGTCCAAAGCATCTTTTGATGAAATTATCAAGAGCGAAATTCGAGCAGCTTGTCGGAGATTTAATCGAAGATTCGATTGGTCCGTGTAAAAATGCTCTTTCTGATGCAAACCTTACACCTTCACAGATTGATGAGGTTCTACTTGTTGGTGGACAGACAAGAACACCCAAGGTCCAGCAGACTGTTCAGGCATTCTTTGGAAAAGAACCTAATAAGACAGTTAACCCTGATGAAGTTGTGGCTGTTGGAGCAGCAATTCAGGCAGCAGTTCTTAAAGGTGATGTGAAGGAAGTTCTTCTACTTGATGTAACACCGCTATCACTTGGTATTGAAACACTCGGCGGAATCTTTACAAAGATTATCGAGAGAAACACAACAATACCTACCAAGAAAAGCCAGATATTTTCTACTGCAACAGATAATCAACCCGCGGTTTCTATTAAAGTTTATCAGGGCGAACGTGAGATGGCAGCGGATAATAAACTGCTTGGTAATTTTGAACTTATTGGAATACCGCCTGCTCCAAGAGGAGTCCCTCAAATAGAAGTTACTTTCGATATAGATGCAAATGGAATTCTTCATGTTTCAGCAAAAGATCTGGGCACAGGAAAAGAGCAATCTATCAGAATAACTGCATCAAGTGGTTTATCAGAAGAGGAAATAAAGAAAATGATGAGAGAGGCTGAAGCTCACTCTGAAGAAGATAAGAAAAAGAAGCAACTTGCGGAGGCTAAAAACGAAGCTGATACAATGATATATACTGTAGAGAAATCTCTTAAAGATTATGGTGATAAGTTAACAGAATCAGAAAAATCTGATATTCAGGCAGCTCTTGAAAAAGTAAAGAAATTAAAGGATTCAAGCACTGACCCATCTGAAATAAAATCAGCCACTGAAACATTGATGACAAAATCACACAAACTTGCAGAACATATGTATAAAGGTGCCGGCGCTCAGGCAGGAGCAGGACAAGGTGCTGCCGGAGCACAGGCAGGAACAAAAGGGCCGGAAGAAGAGGTAGTTGAAGCCGAATTTGAAGATGTTGATAAGGATAAAAAATAGATTAACATTAATAAAAAATTAGGCATAAAAAATTCCCCCTGCAAAAAGGGGGAATTTTTTGAGAAATGCTAATATATAATATCTTTTTTATTATCACAAAATTTATAATTTAAGACATAATGAAAGACTATTACGAAATACTCGGTGTTTCAAGGGATGCAAGCGAAGCTGATATTAAAAAGGCTTACAGGCAACTTGCGATGAAATACCATCCTGACAGAAATCCAGGTAATAAGGAATACGAAGAAAAATTCAAGGAAATTAATGAAGCTTACTCCTGTCTTTCCGATAAAGAAAAAAGGGAATATTACGATAGATTCGGAACAACCGAAGGAATAGGACAGGGCTTTGGCAGTCCATTCGGAACAGGTTTTGGTGATGTATTTGAAGACATATTTGGAGATTTTTTTGGAACATTTACAGGCAGGCGGAGGCCAAGACCAACTAAAGGAAATGATCTCCGGTATGATCTTGATATAACTCTTATGGAGGCAGCATTCGGTGTAGAAAAGAATATTGAAATACCGAGATGGGAAGATTGTATATCATGTAGAGGTTCTGGTTCTGCTCCCGGGAAATCTCCATCTGTATGCCCCTCCTGTAAGGGTACCGGTCAGATAAGAATGCAACAGGGATTCTTTAGTATAGCTAAAACGTGCGGTAAATGTAATGGAGAAGGTAAAATAATTACCCATCCGTGTAAAGAATGCGAAGGTCTTGGCAAAGTAAAGATATATAAAACAGTGAATTTGAAAATACCGGCAGGTGTTGATACAGGCTCAAGGCTAAGACTTTCAGGCGAAGGAGAGATGGGATTCAACGGAGGTCCCCGTGGAGATCTTTACGTTTACATCAATGTTCAAGAACATCCTATCTTTAAAAGAGACGGTAATGATATTTATTGTGATATTCCTCTTTCATTTCCTCAGGCTGCTCTTGGAGCTGAAATCGAAGTACCAACCATATATGGTAATGAAAAGTTAAAAATACCGGCAGGTACATCATCAGGTAAAGCATTCCATTTAAAAGGAAAAGGAATACAGAAACTTGGCAGTAATTATAAAGGAGATCAGATAGTCAGAGTTTTTGTTGATGTGCCAAAGACATTAACTCCGAGACAAAGGGAACTCCTTGAAGAATTCGCAAAAATAAGCGGAGATGAGGTCTCTAAATCTTTTAAGAATAAACTCAAAGACCTGTTTACAGGAGCAGAAAAATAGTTTGTGGAAATATTGCCTTCAAATGTAATATGTTTAGATTATTCCTTCCATCCATATCTATAGATCAAAATCAAATTATTATTCAAGGAGAAAAAGCCCGCTATATCTCTATTATACTTCGCTGTAAAACAGGGGATCCACTTGTAGTTTTTGACGGTCAGGGAAATTGTTTTAAGACAAAGATAATCAGTATCGATAGAAAACAGGTGCTTGCAGACATTGTTGAAAGCATCTCTGTTAATACAGAATCTAATACAGATATAATTCTTCTTCAGGGAATCTTAAAAGGCGAAAAAATGGATTTCGTTATCCAGAAAGCTACGGAACTTGGTGTCAAGAAAATAATTCCTTTGATTACTGAAAGGACCCAAATTAGGACAACAAGAAAGACAGAGAGATGGACAAAAATAGCTGAAGAGGCTTCAAGACAATCAGGAAGAATTATTGTGCCGGTAATTTATGAGCCGGTTAACTTCTCTATTTTTTTAAAAGAAATAAGAAATAAATTAGTTTTCAAACAGATAATAGATAAAGAACAAGAATGCAGAAATGTCCGGATACCAAAGACCGGAAATATCGATAAAGATATTGAAATGACAGGATTAATATTTTGGGAAGAAGATGGCATACCATTGAAAGAAGCGGTTTCATATTTAAAGACTTCACCATTTTATTTAGTTATTGGTCCGGAGGGTGGTTTCACAAAAGAAGAAATTTTACTGGCAAAAGAAAACGGGTTAATTATAACTTCTCTCGGTAAAAGAATCCTTAGAGCAGAAACCGCGACTATCTCGGCGATTTCAATAATTCAATATGCAATCGGAGATATTGGATAGCCCGGATAAATTATTGTTCGGCTCATCCGTTATTTTTTTGAATAACTTCTTTTATCTTATGTGAAAGCAATGATGGGGTTACAGGTTTGCTAAGAAATTCAAGTCCCTCGTCAAGAAGTCCTTTCCGGTGTATAATATCCGCTGTATAGCCACTTAAAAATATAGCTTTCGCATCGCCTTTTATTTTCTTTATTTCAATGAAAGTTTCCTTTCCATTCAAGCCCGGCATAATTAAATCAATTATGCATAGAAGAATTTTGTCTTTGTTTTCTGAAAATAGTTCAATAGCTTCCTTACCGTTTTTAGCTGTTAAAATATCATAACCAAAGTCTTCGAGCATTTCTGTAAGTGAATTCCTGACATCATCTTCATCCTCGACAAGCAAAAGTGTTCCTGTTCCTTTCTCATGTTCGGTAAATATTCTCTCTACAAGTTTAACATCCTTAATGGATATTAAAGGCAGATATATTCTAAAAGTACTGCCTTTGCCTTTTTCACTATAAACATTAATAAAGCCTTTGTGCTGTTTTATAATACCATAAACTATTGCCAGACCGAGTCCTGTGCCTTTGCCTACTTCTTTTGTAGTGAAAAATGGTTCAAAAATTCTTTGACGTGTATTTTCATCCATCCCGATTCCTGTATCTGTTATAGTTATAACAACATAATCACCCTGTTTACCATATCCATGAGATTTTATGAATTCATTATCCATCTGTAATATATCGGTCTCGATAATTAATTGACCACCGTCTGGCATTGCATCTTTTGCGTTTGTAGCAAGATTCATTAGAACCTGCTCAATCTGTCCGGGGTCCGCCATTATAAATAATTCGGTTTCTTTAAGTATTGTCTTGAATATAATATCCTCTCCAATTATTCTCATGAGGATGTTTTTCATATGAATTATTATTTCATTTACATTTACAGGTACGGGATTCATAATCTGCTTTTTGCTGAATGCGAGAAGATTTTTGGTTAAATTTGCTGCCTTATCGGACAAATCCAGGATGTTTTTTGCATAATTAATTAAAGGATTGTCTTCCCCGAGTTTCATTTTTAAGAAGTAAGCATATGTAGTAACCGCTGTTAATATATTGTTAAAATCATGGGCAATTCCGCCTGCGAACTGACCGATTGCTTCCATCTTCTGAGCCTGAAGAAGTTGTTTATAAAGATTTTCCTTTTCGATTTCCGATTTTTTCCAGTCAGTAATATCAAGAAGCGAGACAATACTCTGACCGCTATCTGTAATCATTGCTGCGGTCACCACAACATCTTTGATGTCACCTGATTTAATTTTAATCCGGGTTTCATAATTTCTTGGAACAGCATCAGGCTGAATTCTTCTCAAATCATGAAATTTTCTTAATTTATCTAATTCTTCAACTGGTATAAATTCTGTCCAGCTTTTACCTATTATTTCCGAAGTTGAATAACCTGTGAGTTTTTCAACCTCGCTGTTTATAAGTGCGATTTTGGTATCAGCTTCAATTATAAAAGTAGCATTCCCGGTATTCTCAAATATTGCCCTGTATTTTTCTTCTGATTTTTTTAATGCCTCTTCTGCTCTCTTATGTTCCTCCATATCCCGAAGAATATTATTTTGCCGCCATATCAGACAAAAGAATATTCCTGTGCCCGTTATCAAAATTGTTACTATGACTGTTACTATCCAAAAAAGCTTTTTTACAGGTTCGTATATTTCTTCTTTGTCTGTTTTAGCAACAATAAACCATGGTGAGTCAGGAATTTGTTTGATTACTGCAATAACAGGGTTACCCCTGTAATCAATACCTTCAGCGATTCCCTTTACCCCGCGTAAAGCCATTGCTTCGGGTAATTGCGTCTCTTTTATTGAAAATCTTAATTTCAACGCAGTATCTTTTCTGTGCCTGAGTTCATTTAAAAAAACTACGTTTTCATTTTCTCTCCGAAATAATACGGTTTCTGATGTTCTGCTTTTTGTTGGCCATTTCTGGATTAATGGATATAAAAATGTATGAGGATTGATTCTTAAAATAAAGATTCCGGCAGGAACATTAATTTTTAAGGAAAATACAGGTATAACAAGGGTTAGACGGATTGTATTTAAAGCTTTGTTGTAATACAAATCGGATAAGATTATTTTTCGGGATTTAATTGATTCTTTTATTAAATCCTTTGCTCCCTGTCCTAATGTCTCTTTTATATTAGAAACCGAAAAAATTATATTATTGTTTTTGTCAACAAGAAATATACTCTGGTATTGATGAAGATTCAAGATGCTTTCTAAGAAGTAATAAAAGTTTTTTTTTGAGGGAATTCCCGGAGCCTTTGAAGTTAAATATTCAATTTCGGAAGCTATAGTAGGATTGTTATAAATAATCAGCGCATCCGATAGTATTTCTTTGCGCCAATTTGTAATCTGTTCTGCTTTCAGTTCAGCAATTGCATTTAGATTTTCAAGGCTATTATATTTAATAATATTTTTTTGTTTTTGATAAAAAACATATCCTGTAGCCCATATGCAGATAGTAAGAATCAGAAAAATAAAGATTAATTTATATGGAACTTTATTTGTTAGAATATATTTCATTTAAGCCTATATTTTTTATTTTGCAGAAATTAATTCAATGAAAACAATCAGGAAAATCCTGATTAAAACGTATGAAAGTTCTAAAAATACGAGGACATTCCGGAAGGGATGTATTTTAATAATCAGGAATATAAATCGGTGATTCCTTCTTTGATTGCGTATTTTGTAAGCCTGGCTATGCTATTAATATTCAGTTTCTCCATGATCTGTTTTCTGAAAGTCTCAACAGTTTTCACACTGATGCCGAGTTTGTTGGCAATCTCTTTTGTATTATTGCCTTCCGCAATAAGTTTGAGAACCTGAAATTGTCTTCTTGTCAGGATGGAATAGATTGATAATTCATTGGAATGTAAAATATTTTTATAGTCTTCGGCTGGATTATTAGAAATTCCCGGGCTCAGATATACTTTATTTTCAATAACAGAATTTATAGCACAGATTAATTCATCAAAAGCACAGTCTTTTAAGATATATGCTGAAGCTCCTGCTTTTAACATGTCTGCCACATATTGTTTCTCGGAGTACATTGAAAGACAAATGATTTTTATCTTAGAATTTGCCTTTAATATTTGCTTTGTAGCGGTTATTCCATTAAGTTTTGGCATTGATATGTCCATAATGATAATATCCGGAGTAGTTTTTTTTGCCATTTTGATTACTTCTTCACCATTATCAGCCTCGCCAATAATTTCCGCTCCTTTAAATTTCTCAATCAATGAGCGGAGTCCCTGGCGTACAATTTTATGATCATCGGCAATAAGTATTTTAAGGTTCATGTGCGCTCTTTTTTAAAGTTTATCTCCTGCAAAGGAATTATAATGGTAACGCATGTTCCCATATCTTTGCCTGATTGTATTTTTAATGAGCCGCCGAGATATTCTATTCTTTCCCGGATGTTAAACAATCCAAAACTGATATTTTTATTTATCTTATCAGAGAGATCTGAAATATCAAAACCTTTGCCACGATCCTTAACTCTAACGAGAATTCTTTTTTTATTTATATGTATTTTAACCGATGCTTTTTTAATGTGTGCATGTTTAACTACATTCCTGAGAAGCTCGCGTAATGATTGAAAAAGGACTATTTTAATGTCTTCGCTAAGGGGAATTGACTTAATATTACTGCTTATCTTAAGAGTGAGTCCATATTTTGTCCGGAATTTCTCAGCGAGCCAGTTAACCGCTGCATCGAATCCAAGTTCATAAAGTATGGGGGGACTAAGCTCGAATGTTAAGGTGCGTGAGCATAATATTGCTTCATCGATAAGCTTGGTTAATAAAGAAAGTTCTTTCTTATGAGGACATCGATACGCAGAAGACTGAATCTCGCCTATTTTCATCTTGATTACAGCAAGGGTATGACTTATGTTGTCGTGTATTTCACCTGCAATTCGCCTGCGTTCCTTTTCTTCTGCCATTGCAAGTGAAGATGTAAGGGCTTTTAATTGTGACTGGTACCTAAAAATCTCTTCTTCACGCTTTTTAGGCTCTGTTATATCAATCGCTCCTGTAATGATATATTTTTTTTTCTCCTATTGTTAGTATGTCGGAGTATATTAGATGTTTAAGAGGCTTTCCCGATTTAGTCTGGGCGGATACTTCCATGTTATAAATGTGTTTTTTCTTTCTTAATTTATCGATAAAATATTTTCTTCTTTTGCAGCTTTTCCATATAATGTCCTTGGATGAACGGCCAATAAGTTCTTTTCTGCTGTATTCAAATAATTTTAGGAAAGCCTTGTTAACGTCAATAAAAATACCATTTTCAAAGTCCGTGATCGCAATCGGGAGTGGCATCATTTGAAATATCTTTACAAACTTTTTTTCGGAGTAACGCATAGCTTCTTCTGCCATTTTTTGATTTGTGATATCACGTGCAATTGACTGGAATTCAACCAGACGTCCCTTTCTATCTTTGATAGGAACATTATTCCATTGTAACCATCTTGTTGAACCATCCGCTCTTTTAACTTTATTTTCACGGGTTATTATTTTAGGATGTATGGAAAGATGTTTGTAGAATTCAATTACTTTTTTACTGTCTGTGTTTCCGGATAACAGTGATGTCCACTTTTTCCCGACAAGCTCCTGCTTTTTTTTGCCAAAAAATTTTGAGTACGCATTATTTACATAGGTAATCGTTGTATCGGGTAGCCATTTGCAAATTGGCTCGGGTTGTGTTTCTATCATGGTTCGATATTTTTGTTCACTTTCTTTCAATATTGAGAGCCTGGTTCGCAAAATATCCAGATCTTTAATTAGTTTTTCAATATGTTTCTGTCCGTGCTTCATAATATACTTTATCATTTTTATCCGTTTGATTCATATCAAAGCTTAAAAAAGACTCAGGAAATTAGCAAATGTAAAATCAGGAATATCCTGATTGTTATTATGCAGGCATATTAATTAAGATAAAAACAATTTAAAATTAATTCTTTTATCAAAAAATATGACGAAGATCCTCATTGCCGATGACCACAAACTTTTCCGTGAAGGCCTAAAAGCCTTAATTGAGAAAAATCCTGAAATGCAGGTAATTGCCGAGGCAGGGGATGGAAGAACAGCGGTGAAACTGGCGCGCGAATTAAAGCCGGATGTAGTTTTCATGGATATTTCAATGCCCGGGCTTAACGGGATTGAAGCAACAAGGCAAATAATAAGCGAAGTGCCGTCTGTGAAAATTATAGCTCTATCAATGTATTCAAACAAAAATTTTGTTGTTGAGGTAATAAAGGCAGGAGCTTCAGGTTATATACTCAAAGATTGCCCTTTTACCGAATTAATAGATGCCATAAATTCTGTTGCCAGGAATAAGACATATCTTAGCGATCTGGTTACGGATGTAGTTGTAAAAAATTTTATACGGGGTTCCGGAAAGGAAGAATCAATATTTGGAGTTCTTACTTCCCGGGAAAAAGAAGTGCTTCAGCTTATTGCCGAAGGGAAAAATACGAAAGAGATAGCCAGTATCCTTTATTTAAGCACAAAGACTGTTGAGACATACAGAAAGCGTATCATGATAAAACTTAATATCTTCAATATCGCTGGATTAACTAAATATGCTATTAAAGAAGGTATTACTCCTGTATGATCGGGGCGCTTTAAAAACTTTCTGGTTCCTCTGGTCAAGCCAGAGAATGACAGTTTGAGAGGTTGCTTTCTACTCTTTTCATTTCAGTTTAATAAAGGTCTGATTTAATCGAGATAATTTTATAACGAAACTCACCTTTAGTTTTTCTTAACCCCTCAGGATTTTCGTAAGTGAAAATCAGTTTCCTCCCTATATATCTTTTTTTGTTTTTTTACGATGAATAAATCAACAGGAAAAGAAAGGAGGTGCACATGAATACAGCATCCGTCAATAAAGAGGTTTTGCAGCTTGTATCTTTTAATCTCGGACAGGAAGAATATGCTGTGGATATACTCAAAGTTCAGGAAATCAATCGCCTTGTGGATATAACATCCATGCCAAATTCACCTTTTTATATGGAAGGTGTAATCAATCTCAGAGGAAAAGTAATACCTGTAATTAACCTCAGAAAAAAATTTGGACTCGAAAATAGGGAAATGGATTCACATTCAAGAATAATCGTTGTAGATGTAGGAGAGACTATAGGCTTAATAGTGGATTCCGTATCCGAGGTTTTAAGACTGTCTTCCGATACAGTTGAGCCGGCCCCCGAGATGATAACATCCGAATGCTCTTCGGAATATATAAAAGGAGTTGGTAAGCTCGAAGACAGACTTTTAATTTTACTTGATATTGAAAAGCTCCTGAATAGCAAGAATTAACTTCAGGGGGAGTGAAAATAATTAAACGGAGGTATTTTAAATGCTTAAAAATATGACAGTTAAAATGCAATTGAGCGCTGGTTTTGGAATAGTAATTGTTATGCTTCTTATAATATCGGCTATATCAGTTTTGGGATTAAGATCGCTGGATAACGATATAAACATAGTGGTTGACGATAGATGGCCAAAAACAGTTTGGGCTAACGACATTATTGCCAATATCAATATTGTAGCAAGGGCTTTGCGAAATGCTATTTTACAGGATGACAGGACTGAAATTCAGAAGGAAATCGGAAGAATAGGGGAATCAAGAGAAAAAATTACAGGTGATATTGAAAGTCTTCAAAAAACTGTGAAATCTGAACAGGGCAAAGAACTGATGAAAAAAATAACAGAAACAAGAAACGCATATCTACAGGAACAGAATGCAGTAATTAACGCAATTAATAATAATAAGAAAGAAGATGCAAAGAAGTTGCTTTTTTCCAGATTGAGACCTGTGCAGGCAACATATATACAGGCTGTTGAGGATTTAATTAAGTATCAGGGTTCATTGATGGAAGAAGCCGGAAAATCGACGACTAAAGATGCGCACAAACTTACTGTTATTATTCTTGTTCTCGCAGTTGTAGCAATTATTATTGCTACAGGTGTTTCGTTAATGATAACGAGAAAATTAATGAGACAACTTGGAGGCGAGCCCCATGTTATTTCAGAGATTGCAAAAAAGGTAGCAGATGGTGATTTAACGATTAATTTTGGTTCGGAAAGTAAAGAACTGACGGGCATATATGCTGCGATGAAGAATATGACGGATAAACTTAAAGAGATTGTAGCGAAGGTAAAATCTTCATCGGATAATATGGCGTCGGCAAGTCATGAACTTTCTGCAAGCGCCGAACAAATGTCGAGAGGAGTTACAGAGCAGGCTGGAAGAGCATCACAGATTGCGACTGCTGCTAATGAAATGTCACAGACAGTTGTGGACATAGCAAAAAATTCTTCCAATATCTCATCTTCTGCCGGCCATACAGCAAAGATTGCGGATGAAGGAAGGCAGATTGTTACAAAATCAGTAGAAGAAGTTAAGGCAATAGCAGAAACTGTAAATGAATCTGCAAAATTAATGTTTTCTCTTGGTGAGCGTTCAAAACAGATTGGAGAGATTGTAAATGTGATTAAAGATATAGCAGACCAGACTAATCTGCTTGCCCTAAATGCAGCTATAGAGGCTGCTAGAGCAGGAGAACAGGGCAGAGGATTTGCTGTTGTAGCTGACGAGGTTAGAAAATTGGCTGAGAGGACCGCAAAAGCAACATCAGAGATAAGCAATATGATCGGTTCGATTCAGGAGGAAATGGACAAGGCGGTTGTCTCGATGGAAGATGGAACGAAAAGAGTTGAAATAGGTGTCGAATTCTCGGCGCAAGCTGGAGAATCTCTCGGTAAAATTGTCGAAAGTGTTGGCGAATTGCAGACCATGATCCAGCAGATAGCAACTGCTACAGAAGAAATGTCAACTGCATCAGAGCAGATTAGCGGTGATATTGAAACAATTGCAAATGTATCAAAAGAAACATCTGTAAGTTCGGAACAGGTCTCACAGGCATCATCGGATCTTTCAAGACTCGCGGGTGATTTACAGAAAGTAGTCGGGATGTTCAGAATGTAAATAGTGCAAGAGTTACTGAAGATTTAATATATGGATGATTATTAAGGCTACTCATGGTCAGGTTTTTGTAAGGGCACGTTTCAACGTGCCCTTATTATTTAATAAAAACTGCATATACATCAAGTTCCTCCTGCCCCTCCCTATTTTTAATTTTAAAGTAGCTGCTTTTATCCCCGGATATTTTGAGAATTTTATCAAAAAAATCGGGTGATGTAATTATTACTTTTGTATTGGTCAAATGTACGGGAATATCATCTTTCTGTGTAATCAATTTATTGTAATAAAAACTTAGTTTTTTTCTAACTTCAGGATCGGTTTTATAAAGAAGGATTTCATCTGCTTCTATGTTCTTATCTTTTAATAAATTATAGAGCTTAAGATTATGAGACAATTGTGAATTAAATGATGTTCTTATGATATCTATTGAAAGAAATCCGATTATACATAAAATACATATAAAAATAATAATATCTCTCCATTTTAAATATGCATAAAGAACTAAAATAAGACCAATAATTGCAAGAATAAGGGTATTTGGCAAAAGTTCTTTTTTATAAATAGTCCAAATTAATGGAGTAATACTAATTAGAATACCGGAGATGAAAGCAAATAAAGAACCATACTTTTTAGTTTTATCATTAATATTTCTGAATGAAATTTTCTGTATTGTCCATGCTGTAATAAAAGAACATGGGATAAAAATCGGTAAAAGGTAACGGGCATTTTTTGCAGAAGTTAAGTGTATGACAAAAAAGTAAACTGTGAACCATATAATAGAAAAAACCAAACCACTATTTCTATCTAATTCTTTTCTCGATTTCCAGAGAAACGGAATTGTGATGGTTGTAAAAATAATAACAGGGAAAAAATTCAAAGGAAAAGCATAAAAATAATAAAGGAAGTTTTCCCTCCTTGTCATAATCTTTGATGTCTTTAACAAATAAATATATTCATCAAATTTGTTATGGTTTAGAAGAAGTAAAATACATGGCATTACTGTCAAAATGAAAACCATAAAAGTAAAAATCAGGATTTTAACTCCAGCATTTCGCCAGTTTTTATTTATTACAAGAAATACGAATGCTATTAAGAGTGTAAGAAATGCTACAGGACCTTTATTAAGAAAGGCCATGCCAGTAAAAAACCAGAACAATGAATATAGCAATACCTTTTTTCGCTTTGTGGAGATAAAGCCTCCATAAAATGCTATTAGTGACAAGGAAAATAAGACTGAAAATTCTATATCCATACGGGCTGTTCTTGCATAGTTTATATACGCATAATTTGAAAGAAGGAAAAAGGCAGAATAAATTGCTGTTTTCTGATTAGCCTTATCAGCGATATAACTGAAAAATAAGATACCTGCAACTCCAATAATAGCAAAAAGGGCTGAAGGAAATCTTGCTCCAAA
The DNA here is from genome assembly GCA_020725385.1 of Nitrospira japonica. Classification (GTDB taxonomy): domain Bacteria; phylum Nitrospirota; class Thermodesulfovibrionia; order Thermodesulfovibrionales; family SM23-35; genus DYFC01. The sequence continues at coordinate 34,281 of DYFC01000013.1, forward strand.
GGCATTAACACCGAATATTTTATACGAGAGAGCCATATTCCAAAAATGAAGTGGTGGCTTATCAACATATACTTCACCCGATAAATGCATTATTATCCAGTCACCTGTTTCAAGAATCTCTCTTCCAACTTCAGCTAAACGGATATTATCCTGATTTTCGAGGGTTCTTCCACCAAGATTGAATAAGAAAACAAAGACAGTGAAAAATAGGACAAGGAAAATTTTATTCAAATATGTAACTCCTCTAAATAGTATCTTTCTATAGTTTTTTTATCTTATAATAATTTATTATTTTATAATGTCAACCTATATATTTACAGATAAAAATAATACACTCAAAGATGTTAGTCTCTTAATTTTCATTACACTGGTTGCTTATCTGCCTTTTCTTGGCTTGCCTGCATGGGAAGGCAATGAAACAATAAGGGTGATAATTGCAAAAGAGATGACGCAGACAGGCAACTGGATAATGCCAATTTTGCACGGTAAAGCATATTTTGCAAAGCCACCATTGATGAACTGGCTTATTGCTGCAAGCGGCAGTTTGTTCGGTACAATTAATGAATGGACAAGCCGTTTACCTTCAGTAATTATGATATTTTTCACAGGTATTTCTGTATATTTCGGTACTCAAAGATGGTTAAGCAGAGAAGCACGTCTTTTTGCTGCCATAATGACCCTTACAATGATAGGACTTCTAAAAAAAGGTAGGGAAGCAGAAATAGAAAGCCTTCACATATTTGTTATTACATCGATATTACTTGTCTGGATTAATGGATATTTAAGACAATGGAAACCTATTTTATTATGGGGAGTTTCTTTATTCCTTGTAGGAATCGGTTTTCTTTCGAAAGGACCACAGGTTCTTATGTTTTTTTATATGACGATTATCCCGTATCTTATATACAGAAAAAAAACGTCATTACTATTCTCTAAAGGTCATATCTTTGGTTTGTTAGTTCTTTTAATGGTTTTATCTGCTTATATTTTATCTATACTCCAATGGACTACTCTGGATTATTATATAAACAGGTGGTTAAATGAAGGAATGTCGAGGGCTGAAAGCAAAGAGACCTTTTCGTTCTTTACCCATCTAATTGAGTATCCTTTCGAAGGTATGGCTTCCTTTATGCCATGCATCCTCTTTTTATTTCCTTTAATCAATAAAGAGTTACGGCATGAAATAAAAAATAATATTTCAAATGAATTATTAGTTTTTTGTATTGTTCTATTGCTCGCAAATTTCCCTTTGTACTGGTTGCTCCCCAATATGCGTTTTAGATATTTTCTGCCAGCGGGTCCTTTTTTTGCAATTTCAGCAGGTGTAATTTTTGAATGGTACTTAAAAAATTATAAAACTTTTCCCATAATTGAATCTTTCAAAAACAAACTCTTGAAAATTGTTTCAACCTTTGCAATTATTATGTCAATTGCAACTGTACCACTAATAACTACTCTAAAATTAAGTTTTACTATACCATTGATAATCCTTTTATTGTTAGTAATATGTTTTAGCTTGTTTGTTTTCATTAAGGCTCATTTTATATCTTTAAAACAAACTCCAGTTTATATAGTATCAATAACAGTTCTTTTATTTCTTATTTATACAGATGCTGAAATACAATATAAAAATATGGATGAAACGAATCAAAGAACTGTTGCACGTGAAATAAATCTTATATTACCAAAAGATATTGATACAGTATATGAAATCGGATATAGAAGGTTTCTCGGTATCACCAGTTATATTGACAGAAAAGTATTGCAGCTTGATTATTTTTCGGACCTTAAAGATATTCAAAAGAATAGCGGGAAAGTCTGTTTCATTTTCGATACCGAATATATGAAACGTATGGAAAAGAAAGAAAAGGAATTTTTCTTAAATAAAGTAAGCTGGCAAAAAATTTATTCTAAAAACATTAAAAAAAGTAGAGGAGAAATAGTTGTAGGATTGCTTGAATAATATGATTGAATTGTTTCAGAACTTTCATCCTGTTTTGCAGGCTTTTACCGCAACATGTTTTACATGGGGTCTAACTGCATTAGGAGCAGCAGGTGTCTTTTTAACAAAAGAATTAAATAAAAAGATGCTTGATGGAATGCTCGGTTTTGCTGCCGGTGTTATGATTGCAGCAAGTTTCTGGTCGTTACTGTCGCCAGCCATTGAAATGGCTGAAGGAAAAACAATTCCTTCATGGGTTCCTGCATTAGTTGGTTTTATTTTAGGTGGTATATGTTTACGTTTCATTGATATTTTGCTTCCGCATTTACATCTCGGGCTTCCAATCGAAGAAGCAGAAGGAATCAAAACAGGATGGAAGCGCAGTACCCTTCTTATTCTCGCAATAACTTTACATAACATTCCAGAAGGACTCGCAGTCGGGGTAGCTTTTGGTGCAGTTGCTGCTAATATTCCTTCTGCTTCATTGACCGGAGCTATTGCACTTGCTATTGGAATTGGCATTCAAAATTTTCCTGAGGGTCTTGCTGTCTCATTACCTTTGCGTCGTGAAGGATTATCAAGTCTAAAAAGTTTCTGGTACGGGCAACTGTCCGGAATTGTTGAACCTATCGCGGGGATTATCGGAGCAGTAGCTGTAATTATTGCCCAACCAATACTTCCATATGCGCTTTCTTTTGCGGCAGGTGCAATGATTTTCGTTGTTGTTGAAGAGTTAATTCCCGAATCCCAACGAGGAGGCAATACAGATTTAGCAACAGCCGGTGCAATGATAGGGTTTGCTGTAATGATGGTTCTTGATGTTGCATTTAGCTAATCAACAAAAGTTAAGATGAATCTGTTTCTATTTAGGTTTATCCTGACAGGAGTTTCAAAGAAGCCCGATAAATTTTCATTTGTAAGAATATCTTTTTTCTCTCCCTGCAAATAGATTTCACCTTTTTTCAATAATAAAACGTGAGTAAAAACAGGAAGTATCTCTTCTATCCTGTGTGTAACATAAATAATAGTTGGTGACTTATCTTTTCTCGCTAAATGTTCAATATAAGAAAGCAGATATTCCCGCCCGAAAATATCAAGTCCGCTTAATGGTTCATCAAATATAAGTATTTCGGGAGCATTAATAAGAGCACGTGCTATAAGAACTTTTTGCTTTTCTCCTTGTGAGAGTATGCAGTATGGTTTTTTCAATACTGAAAGGCTATCTAAAGATTCTAAAATTTTTTTAATATTTTTATGATCTTTAAAAGAAATTCGGTTATATAAACCGATAGTTGCAAATTTGCCGCTTAAAATAATTTCTTCAGCCGTTTCGGTTGTGTAGAATTTTTCCTGTAAATAAGAACTTACCATTCCAATAGATTTTCTTAATTCTCTTATATCGTACTCACCGAAGTTCTTACCGAGCACACTGACCGTACCTTTTGATGGCCATATATAACCATTTATAAGATTTAACAAAGAAGTCTTTCCCGAACCATTAAGACCCAGAATTGCCCAGTGCTCACCCTGCTTAACAGTCCAGTTTATTTTTTTAAGAATATAACGGTTTCCATTTTTCCAGTAAACATTTTTCATATTGATAATTAAATCATCCATTAAAATCCGGTTCCCTTTCGATTCATTTATATTGTATAGATTTTATAATGTTTCATTATTTAAAAATTATATTTCAAATTGCTTTCAGTCGGAGAGTATTATTTTGAATTTTCATATAATATTTTTTATTTGAGTATTTCTTTTTAAAAATATTATAATTAATTACTTTATAAATTATCTATTAGAATTCTGGAGGTTTAAAAATGAAAAAATATGTATGTACTGCGTGTGGATATATTTATGACCCTGCGGCAGGGGATCCGGATTCAGGAATAGCGCCGGGTACCCCTTTTGAAAGTCTACCCGATGACTGGGTATGTCCTGCCTGCGGTGCAGCAAAATCAATGTTTGTTGAAGAAGGTTCTGCTTATAAAGAACACGGGGTTCGATAAAAATTAACTAAATTTTCTTAATAAGAGAAAAGGTATTTCCCCAAAGTGTATTTTATATGGAATTACAATTAGATTTTTGATTTAGTCTTATCGTGCTTTTTTCATCATATTCATGCCACCTGGCATACCCGGGAAGTGTGGCATTTGCATCTTCTGATAACCTGCGGGTATTTCGAAAAGATTATCGGGCTGGTTACCAATTTTTATGTTTCTAAGTTCATGTGACCATGACCCATCAATCGCTGAAGTTTTAACAGGCATATTTATATCGGTTGCAACCCACTGATAAACCTGATGGGTTTCATTATCTGTTTTATAAGTAATAAGATATTTCTTGGTAGGATGTCCGTCTATTGTTTCACTGCCTACCTGTTTTCTTTCTATCTCGCCTTCATATTTTTCTTCAACCTTTGGCCTGTGTTGCATGTTCAACGGCATTTCCATATATGTTTTCGTCTCAGGCATAAGATTCCATGCAACCTTTTTATCGATTCTTGTAATAACAATCATGTTCATATCACCATGAGCCTGTGTCTCCATCCTGAATTTATCAGCTTTATAGAATAATTTACCTTTAGTTTGAAACTCTCCTTTTTGTGTTGTTATTGAATCCGCCGAGAATTCAAGAGCAAATGCGATTGATGATGCAAAAAGAATCAACAAAAGAATTATTGATATTTTCTTAAACACTTAGGCCTCCTAAAATTAAAGATTTACTTGTTTGGTTTTGAGTATTTCATTTCAAACTCAAAACTCTTCATCGCCTTTATATCAGAGTATTTTTCTTTTAGATGTTTTTCAACATCAGGTGAATAATAATAACATAGCAAGAAGTTCGGCTATTTTTTTTGCAGCTGCCGGTTCAAGTGCTTCCTTTAGTTCTTCATAAAATTCAAGTGTATCTATCATAGTTAAAAGTCTATCAATGAATAAAATATAAAGTCAATATAATAAATTTTTATAAAATTTAAAAGATTAACAATAAAATTCAGGAACTAACAATTTCTATCAAAAGCTCCAATGCTTTAATAACAGCATTTTCTTTGTTTTGTCGTCTGTTACCCTTAAATGTATATTCTTTTACAAATGTATGATTTCTTCTGCTCACAGCAATATATACAAGTCCTTTTTCTTTACCTTCAAGCACATCCGGACCAAGATTGCCAGTAGTTGAAACAGAAAAATCAGTTAAAGTGATTTTCCTAACTCTTTCTGCCATTTCTCTTGCAGTTTGATTGCTTACAACTCCAAATTTGTCAATTACTTTAGATGGAATGTGCAGGAGTTTTTTTTTCATTTCCGCAGAATATACTACTAATCCTGCAATGAAAAATTCGCTTGCACCGGGAAATGAAGTAATATAGTGACTAATAAGGCCACCAGTGCATGATTCAGCAACAGATAATGTAAATCTTTTCTCCTTGAAAATATTATGAACTCTTATAATATGTTCAGAAATTATTTTATTCATTGTTTATAAAATAACATATTTCATTTTATAAATCTTCTTATAATGATTTTATAATGACTGAGAAATCCTCCTTATTCCCTTCATTTCCAAATGGCAAAGAAAGGATGGGTACCCGAAATAAAATATCTAAACAGTACAGGTTCTGATAAATGCAGAACTAAAATATAGTTGATATAATGTTATTGAGAAGCTATAAGATTAATCCAGGTGCTGAATTTTTGGGTTAATAATATTTTAAGAAATGAAAATCCTGAAACGCATATCAGAAATTCTTGATAAAAAACCATCTTCTGAAAAATCAGATGCTGCAAAGAATATTTATGTTTATAAATATAATACCTTCAGAGAAGTACTTTGTCATAATAATAAATTCCTTGAATTAATGGTGGATGTAGAAGAAAAACTACCCGATATTGATACGGATAAAATTGATAATTTCTATAAGGAAATACTTCGAATGTCAGAAGAAGTCAAAGGAATGGTGGTCAAACTAAATCAGATATCTGATGGGAAGTACTCTAATTTATCATTAAAACTTACTCAGATAAACGAAAATATTAGAGAATGTTTAGAGAGAATATCTTTAAAAAAATCAAGCTTTAAAAAACAGGTACCGGAAAGTGTCTATACTATAAAAATACCAATTTACAGAGAGCATAAAATAATTATTGATAAAGGCAAAGTTGCATCAAAAGGAATTGGTCTCGGTAAAGCTTTTATATTGAACTCTGAAGATGACTTAAAAATTTTTCCAGCAGGTGCAGTTTTAGTAACAAAATATTCTTCATCAAATTTTTCACCTATTATTAAGAATGCAAGTGCTGTTGTAACTGACGTCGGAGCAATAACTGTACATCTTGCAGCTGTTGCGAGAGAATCAGGGGTGCCAATGATTGTTAATACAGAAAATGCAACTGAAATTATAAAAGATGGAATGGAAATAACAGTAGATGCAATAAATGGGATTATATATGATGGGGAAATCCACGAACTTGAGAAAATTAAAGTCGAACAAAAATCTGACAAATTGGCAACAGATTTTGAAAAAGAACTCAAACTTCTATGGAAGAATATAATGCCTCTTAATTTGCCCAACCCTAAAGATAAAGATTTTTGTGTCGAGAATTGCAGGACTTTACATGATATAGCAAGATATGCTCATCAAAGAGTAATGGAAGAAATTTTTGGAATTACGGATGGATTTCCATCAGGTATAGAAGCCGTAAAATTAACCGGAATTGTGCCTCTTGTAATATACCTTATAGATTTAGGGGATGGTCTTCCAGAGCAGGCTTCATTAAAAAAAATAACAAGGCAGGATATATTATCTATCCCTTTATCTGCTTTTATTAATGGACTTGCCTCGATAAAATGGCCGGAACCGAGAATTCCGGACATCTCCGGAATAATGGGTATGATTGCCCATACAGCTTCTATGTCCGAGGCTGAAATGTCCAGTATGTCAGAAAAGAGTTTTGCCTTTATTTCAAAAGATTATATGAATTTCTCAATTAATCTCGGGTATCATCTTTCAGTGATTGAGGCACTTACAGGTGATAATATAATTGACAATTATATAAGATTTTATTTTAAAGGTGGAGGTGCTGATTTTCAAAGAAGACTAAGAAGGGTGAAATTGATTTCAAGGGTTCTAAAAAAACTTGATTTTAATGTTTACGCAAGGGAAGACATTATTAATGCTATACTAACAAAAGATAATAAAGAGTCATTGCTTAATAAACTCCTTGTAATCGGTAAATTAACAGCTTATACAAAGCAACTTGACGCTGCCATGTATGATGAGACTTCGACTGAAAGACATTTTGAAGAATTTATTAAGGATTATTTTCCTTCTTCTGGAGCTGTTCTTTGAGAAGTCGGTTCTCTTTTTGAAGGTTTAGCCATTTAATAGCTTTTTCGATTGTAAATAGTATTTGTTCAATTCTGAACGGTTTTGTTATAAAGTCAAATCCACCTTTAGACATTGCTTCAGATGCAGACTCAATGGTTCCATAAGCAGTAATCATTATAACAGGAGTATCGGGGTTAATTTTTTTTACAGCATCAAGAAGTTCCATCCCGTCGAGACCCGGCATTTTAAGGTCAGTAATAACAATATCGAACTCTCCGCTTTTTGCAAGAGTTAAAGCTTCAACAGGATTATTAGTAATCGTAACATGATAAGGCGTTTTCTTTTGTAAAGTCATACTTAAAAGTTTCAACATGTCAGGCTCATCGTCAACTATTAAAATCTTTTCTGCCATTTTTACCTCCGGGATTCATAATACTTTATTATAATTTTAATTTTCTCTGGTAGCAACTTTTGCCGCCGGTAAATTAATTATAAAAGTTGTTCCTGTATCCGGTGATTCGTCTCGTGTTTTTGTTTTGAAAGTTATTGAGCCACCGTGTTTTGTTACTATACCATATGAAATGGACAGACCGAGACCTGTTCCTTTACCCACTTCTTTTGTCGTGAATAATGGGTCAAAAATTCTTTTTCTATGCTCTTTTTTTATTCCATCACCGGTGTCGGAGATACGAATATCTACTGTATCTGAATTTAGGTTTGATGTGTTAATTGTTAGAGTGCCACCGCCTTTTTGGGACATAGCATAAATGGCATTATTTATGATATTAAAGAAAACCTGTTGAAGTTCTCCTTCATCGGCTAAGACCGGTGGCAGGTCCTCCTGCAAATTTTCTTTTACTTCTATTTTATTTAAACGAATTGTATTGCCCATAACCGAAAGAACTGTCCTGATGCTCTTATTAATATCAACAAGTTCTTCTTTATGCTCTTTATGACGTGCGAAATTGAGTAGATTTTCAACAACTCTTTTTGCATTTAGACCTTGTTTTTCTATTGTTTTTAGCATTTCATATTCTTCGGAACCTTCGGGATATTTCTCTAAAAGAAGTTCTGTAAACCCGAGTATTATGCCAAGAGGATTATTGATCTCATGTGCTACACCTGCTGCGAGAGTTCCCATAGAAGCAAGCTTTTCAGTATAGTAGCTATGTTCTTCTATCTTCTTCCTGTCGGTTATATCTCTTGAAATGCCAAGCACCGCATATATATTACCTGCTTCATCCCATAGCCTTCTCAAGTTTGTGCTGAACCAGTATTCATTCTCTCCCACAATAACCATATGTATAAGCTGCTTGCTTTCTTTAGTGTTAAAGACAGTTTGTATCATAACGATAAGAACTTCGGAACTCGGCCATGTAAATATTTCGGTTATATTTTTACCTATAATTTCAGACCTTTTCTTGTTTAAAAAATTTGCACCATATTTATTAATTGAAAGAAAGTTACCATTGTAATCGACTGTATAAATTAAATCTTCCGCGTTCTCAATAAGAGACCTATATCTTTGCTCTGATTTCTTTAATTCATTTGTTTTTCTCGCAACTTCCTGTTCAAGAATATTAGACCATGAAAGTATCATAAAGTTTACGAAGAGCCCGCCAAAAAGTATTACGGATATAATGATTGCCTGTAATATGAACTGCTGAATATGTATGGAATGAATTGCGCCTTCAACCTCGCTTACTGGTGCAACTACTGCAACAGACCAGATTCTATCAGGATTCTTTTCATTTATTTTTATTGGTGTATATGCAATTAACTTTTTTATCTCACCTTCGATTCCTCTGTGCCATCCGGAAATATACCAGCTTTTTCCTTCCTGACCTTTTAACATTTTTTCCTTCTGAATTTCATTAATTCTCGCAAAAGATATTGTTGGTTTTTTGCCTTTACGGGCTTCGAAAGCATTTTTACCAATAAATGACTTTTCTTCGTGATAAAGGAAGGTTCCGTCTTCATCTATTACCCATGCATAGCCTGTTTTTCCTGAACGAAGTTCTTTTACAACAGACTCAATAAGGCTACTAATATCAATAACAAAGACCATAACACCCGAAAATTTATTCAGCGCAACAGGATGTGATTCATCAACAGATACCTGCCATACGGGTATTGCCATTTTCATAATGGGCTTATCACCATTATGGTTGTAAGGAATAGTTGTAACCTTGGTCATGAATAAATTTCCTTTTAAACTCTCATCTTTTGCCCGATTAAGGCATTCTATATCATTACTGTCTGCCTTGCTTGTAGTGAATTTTATATTGTCTGAAACAATATAAGTTTTATTATCGATGCCGGTAAAACGCATTTCTATAGCGCCTTCGTGTCTAATACTCGAAAATGCTATTTTCATCCTGTCACCCATAAAAGCCGATTCTTTATATTGTATAGAAGGAGAAAGACTTAAAAGGAGCAATTCTCTTTTAATCGACTCAAGGCTATTTTCTATCTGACGGGCAGCATGTCTTGCAAGAACAAGCTGTTGCTGATTGAAATCATCGGTGACAGTTTCCCTGACTTTTTTTGAGGACATCCATCCGAGAACTAAAACCGTGCCCAGAAGTATTGTCATACTTATACCTACAATTGCTTTGAAATACCTTAGATTGAATGGATGGTATTTTTCAATAAGGCTGATAAGCGTCAGTTTTAGCTTAGCAAATTTTCTTAAATTTCCTAACAAAATGTCTCCATATTTATTCAGGCATTTAATTTAAAATAACAAATAACTCATAAAAAGTTAATAACTATTATGCAATTTAAATTCTGGCAGATTGGTCTTTCAGAATAGTCTTTAATTCATTGCGTGCTTTTATAAAAATATCTATGTATTCTTTCCCTCTGTAATCTTTATATGTGTAGAAGAAAGGAGTGTAAGTATTATTTTTATAAATAAGAGTTGCCTCTGCATAAATACCTTTGCCAAGATATATTCTATGAGAATAGTTTTTGGTTGTAGCAAGTATGATTTTAGATAAAGTCAAATAACCCGGATCTATGTTAATTCTTCTTCTGTTATTAGTTGTAAACATTTCCTCAAATTTGTTTGTCTGGATTTTAATGTCAACAATATTGACGGGGTCTATAAGATTCTTAAAAAAAACGAACTGTCTTAGAATATTCCCGCCAAGTTCATCTTTGTAGTATTCCGAATAATTCCAGTTAATTTGTTGACTTTTAAAAAGAATTTCACCATGAAGTTTAGTGAGAAGTTCAAGAGATTTCTCGAAAATTAATATATCATTAAAAAGAAAACCGGCAAAAAGCATTGCACGTTCTGGTGGCGTGATTTTGCCCATTTTGATTGATTCTCAGAGTTCGTTTATCAATTCTTGAATATTTGCAAATATTTGAGGGGAATCCCAGTTTTCCGGTCCTATGGATTTTGCTCTTAATATGCCTTTTTTGTCAAGAATAAAGGTTTCGGGAACACCTGTAATTCTGAAAATGCGGGAAGCACTTTCATCGGGATTTTGATATACAGGAAATGTATATCCATTTTTTTTCAAAAAAGAGAAAGCATTATTAAGATCATCTTTAACAATTATAGTTGCCATTTTAAAATTAGGGTTACCGGATAAACGTCTGTAAAGACGTTCCATTGATGGCATTTCTTCAATACATGAGTCACACCATGTTGCCCAGAAATTAATGAAAACGACGGAACCACGCAAATCCGAAAGGCTTGTTTTATTGTTATCAACGTCCACAAGAATAAAATCAGGTATTGGTTCGCCTTCGACTGCCTTTTTTGCGGTTTTTGGAGGTTTGATAAATAAGAATATTGTCAATACAGCAATGGATATAAGTATTAAGAGAAGTATCCCTTTATTTTTCACGATACGGTAACTGCTTCCATTGCTTCGACAAAGGCAGGCCGGTCGTCTTCTATGACAACGGAAATATGGTTAATTCCTTTAAATTTTCCCCTAAGGATTTCTTCAGACAATGGATCTTCGATCTCTTTCTGAATGGCCCGTCTCATCGGTCTTGCTCCATAAGCAGGTTGATAATAGCGTGCAATAAGCCATTCTTTAACCTCATGAGATACATCAACGACTATTTCCTGTTCAAGAAGCATTTTATTAGTTTCTGATATAAGAAGATCTATGATTGCAAGAAGGTGTTCTTTTTCTAATGGATGGAATACAACTGTTTCATCAACACGGTTAAGAAATTCCGGATTAAAAGTCTTTTTAAGTTCATTGAGAACGTTTTCTTTGATTTTCTCATAAACTATTCCGCTAACATTTTTCTGGAAACCAAGTGGTGTTGCTTTTTCGATGAGCCTTGCTCCAAGATTTGATGTCATAATTATCACAGTATTTTTAAAATCAACTTTTCTTCCGAAGCTATCTGTCAATACACCTTCGTCAAGAACCTGAAGAAGTATGTTAAAGACATCTGGATGGGCTTTTTCTATTTCATCGAATAATACAACCGAATAAGGTTTTTTCCGGATACGTTCTGTTAATTGTCCTCCCTCTTCGTAGCCTACATAACCGGGAGGCGCGCCTGTAAGTCTTGAAACATTGAATCTTTCCATATATTCGGACATATCTATTTTTATCAGAGAAGATTCATCATTAAATAGAAAAGCTGCAAGGGCTTTTGCGAGTTCTGTTTTACCAACTCCTGTCGGACCTAAAAAGAAGAAAGAACCAATAGGTTTTTTATTTGATTTTAAACCTGCACGAGATCTTCTTATTGCTCTTGAAACCGCTTTAATAGCTTCTTCCTGCCCTATTATTCTCTGGTGCAGATTTTCTTCCATTCTGATAAGTTTTTCGGATTCTTTTTCTTCAAGTTTTGAAAGCGGGATTCCGGTCATTTTTGATAAAGTATATTCTATATCTTCTTCCCTGACAACAGCGATTTCTTTATTAAGATTATCTATCCATTGTCTATGTAATTGTTCATGAAGTCGTTTCAGGCGTTCCTCTTCAAGCCTTATAGAAGAAGCTTTTTCAAGATCATGAAGTTTGATATATAAGTTTTTCTCTTTTGAACATCTTTTTATATCTTCTTCTATTTCTTTTAATTCATGCGGTGGAGTATATCTTTTAAGTTTTATTCTTGACCCGGTCTCATCAATAACATCTATTGCCTTATCAGGAAGATACCTGTCGGATACATATCTATCCGAGAGTCTGACAGCACTTTCAACAGCAGCATCGCTTATTTTTACTTTGTGGAATGCTTCATATCGTGATTTCAGGCCTTTTAAAATAGTAATTGCATCTTCGACATCAGGTGGATTTATATAAATAGGTTGAAATCTTCTTTCGAGAGCTCCATCTCTTTCAATATATTTTCTATATTCGTCAGGAGTTGTGGCACCAATACACTGTATCTCACCCCTCGATAAAGCAGGTTTGAGCATGCTTGAAGCATCTACGGAACCTTCCGCAGCACCAGCACCAATTAGAGTATGAAGCTCGTCAACGAAAAGAATAACGTTATCGGATTGTGTAATCTCTTTCATAACAATTTTTAAACGCTCTTCGAACTGTCCACGATATTTGGTGCCTGCAATTAAAGCTCCGAGATCAAGTGAAATAATACGTTTATTGAGAAGAATATCAGGAATATTTCCTGATATTATCTTTTGGGCAAGTCCTTCAACAATGGCTGTTTTACCTACACCCGGTTCTCCGATTATAACCGGATTATTTTTAATCCTTCTGCCGAGTATTTGAACGAGTCTTTCGATTTCATCTTCTCTGCAAATAACAGGATCAAGCTTGCCCTCTCTTGCGAGCATTGTTAAATCTCTTCCAAATTCATCAAGCGCAGGTGTAGTACTTCTTCTTTCCCTGACGTGTGAATGAGCCCTGATTGAGAAATTTATTGTAAGCTGGCGGGCTCCGAGAAGGTTAGCACCAAAACTTCTTAGAATCTTTCCTCCTATCCCTTCTTCTTCTCTTATAAGTCCCAGAAAGATATGTTCACTGCCTATATAATTGTGTCCAAGAAGTCTTGCTTCTTCGACTGCGAGCTCGAGTACTTTTTTGGCGCGTGGAGTGAAAGGAATATCTCCAAAAGTCATCAGATTTGTACCCTGTGGAAGGTTTCTTTCTACTTCCATGCGAATTTCATCGGGCATTATACCCATTCTTTTTAGAATAGCAACAGGAAGTCCGTCGTCTTCTTTTAAAACTGCAAGCAATAAATGCTCGGTGCCAAGATAATCATTCTGCCTTTTTTCGGCTTCTTCTTTTGCGTATATAATAACCTTACGGCCACGTTCCGTGAATTTCTCAAACATTATAACCTCTTTTTTTAAATAATAATGTTTTTGAGTATTCAAAGTCAATAAAACGAATTACTTGTATGGTTAAATTTTTAAGCATAGGTTGTTGTATGAAACAGGGGCAAACTCATGCCAGTTAATTTAAGCAAACCGAAAAATTAAATAACAGATAAAAATGCTTTATCTTAAAGCACTGCTGATGATAAAATTATTGCAGATTCATATATGAAAAAGATACCCGGGAAAGTTATACTTTACAATTCCAAGTCAAGTAAGAAAGAATCCTTGGAATCCTCGAATAAGTTTGAGAACATTTGCATGAATGCATCGTGTAAATTAAGAAAAGCAGGTTGCAGGGGTTTTGAAGGTTGTCCGGGGTATAAAAGCAAATAAATTTACTTTAAAAAATAAATGAAATTGGAGGAGAAATGAGAAAAACATATTTTGTGATCTTAAGTTTTTTACTTCTAATTGTTTCAGGCTGTGGTTATAACACAATTCAGGCAAATGAAGAGGCAGTAAAAGCTGCATGGGCTGACGTTGAAGCAGCATATCAGAGAAGAAATGATTTAATACCCAATCTTGTTGAAGTGGTCAAAGCATATGCAAAGCATGAAAAAGAAACTTTGCTCGCAGTTACAGAAGCAAGAGCAAAGGTTGGTTCAATTCAAATGTCAAAGAATATTATTGAGGATCCTAAGAGCTTTGCTCAATTTCAGGAAGCACAGGGAGCAATGAGCAGTGCGCTTTCGAGATTAATGCTGGTTGTTGAAAGGTACCCTGACCTTAAAGCAAATCAGAATTTTCTCGATCTTCAACACCAATTAGAAGGTACAGAAAATAGAATAAATGTAGCGCGTGTAAGGTACAATAAGGCTGTTGAGACTTTTAATACTTCAATCAGAATCTTTCCAAATAATATTACCAACGCATTATTGCTCAAATTGAAAATGAAAGAACCATTCAAGGCAGAGGCAGGCGCAGAAAAGGCTCCACAGGTGAAATTCTGAGAAAATGCAGGATAAAATACAACAAAAGACTTAAGACTAAAATGGATAACGGTCTTTAAATAATAGTTTTGCAAAATCTGGATTATTACAAATACATAATTAAGGTTTAAGGGAAATAATGTTTTCAAAAAATCAAGAAAAAATAATAAGTTGTATTTTTTTTGTTTTCTGCCTGATTTTTTTTATTGTTCCTGCTTATGCTCTGGATGTGCCTGTGCTAAAGGGTTATGTGAACGATTATGCTGACATGCTCTCCCCGCAGGCTGAGTCACTAATTGAAACCGAGCTTAAGGCATTTGAGCAGTCTGATTCTACCCAGATTGTTATCCTTACAATTCCTTCACTTGAGGGAGAAAACCTTGAAGATTTTAGTATTAAAGTTGCCGAAGCATGGAAAATAGGACAGAAAGGAAAAGATAACGGAGTAATTTTTCTCGTTGCAAAACAGGAAAGAAAAATAAGAATAGAGGTTGGAAGGGGACTCGAGGGTAAGTTAACAGACCTTTTAACAGGCAGAATAATTGATCTCGTAATAAAACCAAAATTCAAAAGAGGTGATTTCGACGGTGGTTTTATTGCAGGAGTACATGCATTAATAGATGCAGCAAGAGGTGAATTTACAGCAGATAAGATTCAACACGGGAAAAAAGATGAAGAGTCATCAAAACTCTTAACAATGATTATTTTCGGTGCAATCATATTGATAGTTACAGGAAGCATTTCAAGAATTTTAAGCATTTTTGCAGGTGCTGTTGGTTTGCCTTTATTTGCATTTTTAACTTTTACCTCTATTGGAATAATTACAATTATTATTTTTGCAGTATTCGGAGCAATAGCTGGTTTTATTTTACCCTCTATTTTCTCATCAACGAGGCGTCATGGAAGCAGTGGAATTTTTCCGGGTGGTGGTTTTTACTGGGGTGGTGGCGGATCATCAGGAATTGACTTCGGCGGAGGATTCTCTGGCGGAGGTGGAAGTTTTGGCGGTGGGGGAGCATCAGGGGATTGGTAATGATTGCAGAAAATTTTTTTTCAGAATACGAGAAGAATCAAATAAGTGAGACTATAAAATTGGTAGAGAAAAAAACCATCGGTGAGGTTGCGGTAATGGTAGTTGACAGCAGTGATGAATATCGTGATGCAGAAGTTTTGGGAGGAATGTCATTGGGTAGTTTCCTTGCTTTTTTAATAACCTTTTACTTTTTGCACTCGTCACTTTGGTGGTACATACCATTAAGTTTTGTAATGTTTTTTCCTTCATTGTTGGTTGTCCATAAAATTCCTTTTTTGAAAAGAGCATTTATTAGTAAGAAAAGGCAAGAAAAAGCAGTATTTCAGAGGACTATTAGGGCTTTCTACGAAAAGGGACTTTATAAAACCAGACAAAACACAGGAGTATTATTTTTTATATCTTTATTTGAACATAAGGTATGGGTGCTTGCTGACAAAGGCATATATGAGAAAATTCAACAGGAAAAACTGAATAATTTTGCAAAAAAAGTTACAGAAGGCATAAAACAAAAACGTGCGTGTAATGCGCTTTGCGAAGCTATCCTGGAAGCAGGAGAACTTCTTGCTCTACATTTTCCTATTACACCTGGTGATGTAAATGAGCTTACCGACAAAGTCATAACCGAACAATAAAAGCTACTTTCTTTTTTGATATGGTATAATATTACTTCTAAAATACTGGGGAGTCGTCCAGTGGCAGGACGGCAGACTCTGGATCTGCTTACAGGGGTTCGAATCCTCTCTCCCCAGCCATCCCATGGTCCCATCGTCTAGAGGCCTAGGACGTGGCCCTCTCAAGGCT
This sequence comes from Nitrospira japonica, assembly GCA_020725385.1. Lineage (GTDB taxonomy): Bacteria > Nitrospirota > Thermodesulfovibrionia > Thermodesulfovibrionales > SM23-35 > DYFC01. The sequence continues at coordinate 50,655 of DYFC01000013.1, forward strand.
AAAACACGGGTTCGAATCCCGTTGGGACCGCCAAAAAGATTCAATAAAATTAATATATTATGATTGAGCGTCAGCATATGTTCTTATTGTAGTGTGATAGAATTGTGATAAATTTGTGATAGAATCAAGTTTCTTTATCGATTCTCGCAATGTTTCTAAGTTTAAATGAGCATATCGCTTGGAATTTACCTTGACTTTGAGACTATAGGTATGTGCAACAAAGGCAAACAATGAAGCGTGAGTATTATGAGCGCCGTTCGATCAGTCTGCCTGATAAAAATTTATGTAGGATGCTTGATACAAGTGTCTGATAGGGTATCCCTTCCTCTATAGCCTTAACCTTTAAGGCGTCAAGGTCTTTTTTTGCTATACGGATATTCATACGCTGGTCTTTTGTTACGGTCGCTTTTGCATATGCCTTTGACCTTTTTATTTCTTTCTTCAGGTCGGGAATAGTTTTCCATTCATCTTTCTCAACCGATTCCATTAATTCTTTTTCTTCTTTTGTTATTTTCATTTTTGCTCTCCTTCTCCCTCAGATATTTCTGGGTAAATTTGCGGCTTGGAAAAATTGTTTTTAAAAATCGTACACCCTTTCTGTCTTCGAAAGGGACTACATACGCATAATCGTTAACGTTAATGACGTAAAGCCTTTGGTCACTATATTTCATCTTGTTTGGATGTTCCAGAATATCAAGTATATGGTCATTTAAAATAAGAAACACAATTTGCTCAAATGAAATACCTCGCTCTCTTTTGAGCTGCTCGTTCTTATCGTTGTCCCAATCAAAAACCACGTTACTATTTTAATAGTTAATGTGTGCCTCTTGTCAATACACCAATTAAGCGCAATAGTTCCGAGGTTTTTTTCTGTTTGTGAATTAGCTAATCTGTTGTAGCCAGCCGATAAATTGCGTAAAATATGATTATCAGATTATAAGGAGGTCAGAAATGGCAAAAACAATCAATGCAACCGAGGCAGCGAGAACTTTTTCTGAGATAATTAATTCTGTCAAGTATAAAGGCGAGAGTTATACGATTATTAGAGGAGGCAAGCCTGCTGCTGCCATTGTGCCGAATATTTGAAATGATTGCCAAGAAAATGAATCTGATTCTTTACAAAAGCATTTCTTTATTTTTTTGGAAGTAATATCTGCTCTTCGTAGAGGTTCCGGTATCCTGAATTTTGTTGTACATGCAATTACAATTTCCCTTGCAGATATTATATCAATTAAGTGCCCGGGTGACACAAAAAGAGGGCGGGTATTATCTTTTGTCCTTACAACAGAACCAACAATTTGGTCCCTGAATATTAGTTCGGACCATTGTCCTTTTTTCATGCCGGGTTCTTTATATATTCCAATAAGCCTTGATTTTGCACATCCAATTGAAGGAATATTCAGCAAAACTCCGATGTGAGATGCTATACCAAAATTTTTAGGATGAGCTATACCCTGTCCATCAAAGAGAATAAGGTCGGGGTTATGAGTTAATTTATCGATAGCCTCAATAATTGCAGGCCCCTCACGAAATGATAAAAATCCGGATATATACGGAAAAGTTGTTGAAAGTACGGAATAGGTTTCTTCAACTAATCTCAATTCGGGAAAAGTATATAGACAAGCAGTACCTATAGCTTTATTATCAATAAACGCTCCATCAACACCGGCAATTAATGAAGGTTTGCTTTCTAATGAACAAATTATGACTTTATGTTTGAGCCTGTTTTGAATTTCTTTTGCATCATCTATGTTGTTTGGCCAGGGTGAAAAAGTCATAATATTAATGTAGTGAAGTACTTAATTTAATTTGGTTTTGAATTTTTTATCATCGAAAGAAGTCTTTTTGCATCTTGATGTTCGGGATGGTACTGTAAAATTTTTCTAAATATTATCTCGGCTTCCCTCAATTTGCCAATGTTTTGGTAATAAGCCCCTAATTCAAGAGATTCTACTATTTAGTAAATGCAGGGTTAATATCTTTTCTTAATTGCATTACTCTAAGTCCTCTTGAAAAACAAAATTCTATCCCCCCTCTGCAATATTTTTGTTCAATTTTATCCAATTCTTTTACATATTCATCTTGAGGTTCGTTGGGAATAATTAAAGTCTTTTCTCGAAGTCTTGATGTGTCGTGAAATGCAACAAGATCAGTTAAAGCTCCTTTTTCATATAATCTATAAAATTCTAAAGGTCTGACATTCGTTGCACTATCGAAAAAAGCAAAGTCAAATTTAATCTTGTTTGAATCTAATGTTTCAATGAAATCTAATGATGGTTGATTAACAATCTCTATAAATTCATTTAATCTCAGTTTTTTTATTTTTTCGTTCGCTTTTTTTGCTAATTCTGAATTTATCTCAATTGAAATTAACTTTCCGGACTTATTTTCTTTTAATGCAGTGCCTATTGCAATTGTTCCATCTCCTTGCCATGTTCCTGTTTCAATTATTAAACGTGGTTTGAAAAGTTTTATTAAAGAACGCAGTAAATCGAGTGTTTCTATCTCAGTTCCTCCAGAATCGAAAGCATGATATAAGTATGCTTTTTCTTCTTCACAGTGCGGATGTATTTGACTTTCTAAACATATTGTTTTCCCAATCAGCGAAGTCCAACTAATATTTTCTCTTTGGTTGATTTTCATGTTGTTGAACTTTAGTTTTCTCTCAACCACTTCTAAAACCTGTTCCAGTGTCGGGATGCAGCGGAATTCACCGAATACAGGACACTCAAAACTCGAACAGCAATAAAGCTGGCAGTTGCCTTTTACATATGTCGCTTTATAATGCGGATCTTCATTTCTGTAAATAGCTCTTTTGCTCCATTCAATTGACATATCAAGAACAATTACTTCTGTATCGGTGGCTCCGCTAAGCACCGAAAGTCCGTTCTGACAAGTTATAAAAAGTCCGCAATTTTTTATAGTGTAATATGTCTGGTCAAGGCTTAGTTTATTTGTCAAATTAGTACATCCTTTTAACGGGAGACTTCTCTTCCACATTTCGTCGTGTTTACTATAAGTGTCTTTTCCGACAACTGCAACGGAATATCCTTGTGATAGAATGTAATCGGCAAGCTTCTGCCAGTTTTCAATCGACCAGCTTCTACTCGGCCATGTTTCAGATGTATTTATAACGACATCAAAATGTTCCGATTTATCTTCTTCAACAGGGAAATATTCGAGTTGCTTTTCCCTAAAGCTGAGTTCTCCAATGCCTGCGGGAATGCTTATAAAATCATATGTATCTACCAGATAATGCGGTAATTTTGTAGTATCGAATAATATTATGTGTTTTGCATACTTAGAATATTCAGATTTTTCAGTAATGTGATGAATTTTGTTTATATAAGGACATTTTTTGAATAATTCAGGGTGATGGGTGAAAATGGATAATTGCACGTTTGCTCCAACAATTGAGTGAAGTTTCTTTATGACCGGTATAGCATAAAGACAATCCCCCATCCCCTCGCATTGAAGGATTATAGAATATTTTTCCATTTGACCGGACATAAGTGTTTTTTATTTATTATAATCTAAATTTTGAGATTTTGTTGTGGACGGAAATAGAGCGGTAATTTATTCTGGTCAGTTTAAATATGGTATAATTTTTAGTAATGAAAAATAGAATATTAATGAAGGGTAACGAAGCTATTGCTGAAGCTGCTGTCTGTGCTGGGTGCAGGTTTTATGCCGGTTATCCCATTACTCCACAAAATGAGATACCCGAATATCTTTCATGGAGGATGCTCGAAGCTGGCGGGGTTTTTATTCAGGCTGAAAGCGAACTTGCTGCCATTAACATGGTTTATGGCGCATCTGCAGCAGGCATTAGAGCTATGACTTCATCAAGCAGCCCGGGTATCAGTCTTAAACAAGAAGCAATTTCTTTTCTTGCAGGAGCTGAACTTCCAGCCGTAATTGTAAACATGCAAAGAGGGGGACCCGGACTGGGAAATATTTCAGCAAGTCAGGCTGATTATTTCCAGGCTGTCAAAGGTGGCGGTCATGGTGATTATAAAATGATTGTATATGCTCCATACAGTGTTCAGGAATTGTGGGATCTTACTATGCTTGCTTTTGATAAGGCCGATGAATATAGAACTCCGGTAATGATTCTCGGGGATGCAATAATTGGTCAGATGATGGAACCTTTTTATCCGAATGATTACCAAAAGCCCGAACTCCCTGGCAAAGACTGGATACTTGATGGGTGCGAGGGACGTCTTCCACGCGTTATTAAAACCTTATATATGGGAGACGGTGAACTTGAGATGATGAATAATAAATTGCAAAAAAAATACAAGAATATTAGAAGTAGAGAGGTCATTTCAGAAGGTCATTTTATAGATGATGCGGAATTAATTGTGGTTGCGTTTGGCATAGCAGCGAGAATAGCTCTTTCTTCTGTTATTAGAATGAGACGGAAGGGCATTAAAGTCGGGCTATTCAGGCCTGTTACTTTATTCCCATTTCCTGAAAATGAACTTTTTTTAATTTCCGATGAAAATAAAAGATTCCTTGTTGTTGAAATGAATGCAGGTCAAATGCTCGAAGATGTTAAATTAGCAATAAATGGTAGATCCGAGGTATTATTTTATGGCAGAACAGGTGGCGTAATAGTTAGTCCTGAAGAGATTGATAGAAAAATTTTGTCTTTAATTGATGTAAAATATAAAGTAAGCGAAAGAAGATAAAATCATATAAAATTACTTATATTATCCAAAACTGGAAAATCGTTATAAAAAATATTACCATTCTCCTTGACAAAAATATATATCTCTGGTAATATTATCTCTTGCGGTATTATCCTATTTCAATAAATTAATTTTTTTGGAGGTAAAGTGCCTACTATAGCACAATTAGTTAAAAACGGGCGTGAAAAGGTAAAGGTTAAAACAAAAAGCCCTGCGCTCAAAGAGTGTCCACAGAAAAGAGGTGTTTGTGTAAGAGTTTATACTACAACACCAAAGAAACCCAACTCGGCACTGAGGAAAGTAGCAAGGGTAAGACTGATGAATGCTATGGAGGTCACTGCATATATACCAGGTGTTGGACATAATCTTCAGGAACATTCAATTGTTATGATTCGCGGCGGAAGAGTAAAAGATCTCCCGGGTGTCAGATACCACATAATCAGAGGAACGCTTGACTCAATGGGTGTGGCTGACAGGAGAAGGGGAAGATCCAAATACGGCGCCAAGAGACCTAAATAAGAGAGTTAGAAAATGCCAAGAAGAAGAGTAGCAGAAAAAAGAGATATTTTACCGGATCCAAAATATAACAGCAAAATTGTAAGCAAATTTGTTAATGCGATTATGGAAAGCGGGAAAAAATCCACGGCAGAACGCATTTGTTATGGTGCTTTTGAAATACTTAAACAAAAAACGGGCAGCGACCCTTTGAAGGTTTTCAAAACAGCGCTTGAAAATGTTAAGCCGGTACTTGAGGTAAAACCAAGAAGAGTCGGTGGAGCAACATATCAGGTCCCGGTAGAAATTAGACCCCATAGGCGTACAGCGCTTGCTTTTAGATGGATAATCAATTATGCGAGAGCAAGGGCTGAGAAGACCATGCAGGAAAGGCTTGCAGGGGAACTTATGGATGCATATAACAATACGGGTTCTTCAATTAAGAAAAAAGAAGATACCCATAAAATGGCCGAGGCGAACAAGGCTTTTGCCCATTATAGATGGTAGGAATAATAGAGGAGAAAAAAGTTGTCAAGATTTCCGCTTCAAAAAACACGCAATATTGGTATCATGGCTCATATAGATGCCGGGAAGACCACGACCACGGAACGTATCCTCTATTACACAGGAGTTACCTACAAAATTGGCGAGGTTCACGATGGTACCGCTGTTATGGACTGGATGGTTCAGGAGCAGGAACGCGGAATTACCATAACCTCCGCTGCAACAACATGTTTCTGGAAAGATTATAAAATAAATATTATTGATACTCCGGGACATGTTGATTTTACCATCGAAGTAGAAAGGTCATTGAGAGTGCTTGATGGTGCAGTAGCTGTTTTTGATTCTGTTTCCGGTGTAGAACCACAGTCAGAAACTGTCTGGAGACAGGCCAATAAATATGGTGTGCCAAGAATAGCATTCATGAATAAAATGGATAGGGTTGGAGCAGATTTTTTTATGAGTGTAAATAGCATGATAGAGAGGCTTGACGCAAATCCGGTACCGGTACAGATACCGATAGGTGCTGAGGACAATTTCAGAGGACCTGTTGATCTGGTAAATATGAAAGCTATTTACTTTGATGATGAAACTCTGGGCGCAAGTTATACAGAAGGAGAAATTCCCGAACATTTAATGCCAATGGCTTTAGAGTACAGGGAAAAAATGGTCGAAGCATTGGCTGATATTGACGATACAATAATGGAAAAATATTTAAATAAAGAAACAATAAGTCCTGAAGAAATTAAATCGGTTATAAGAAAAGGTACTCTTGAGAAAAAAATAACCCCTGTTTTGTGCGGATCAGCATTCAGGAATAAAGGTGTTCAACTTTTGCTGGATGCTATAGTTGATTATCTCCCTTCTCCTCTTGATATTCCACCAGTTGCCGGAACAATTCCGGGAACCGATTCTGTAATAGTAAGACAGGCAAGCGATAAAGATCCTTTTTCTGCCCTTGCCTTTAAGGTAATGACCGATCCATTTGTTGGTCAACTTACATTTATAAGAGTATATTCAGGTGTTTTAAATGCAGGTTCTTATGTATATAACTCAACAAAGGATATTAAAGAACGGGTAGGGAGATTATTAAAAATGCACGCTAATAAGCGTGAAGAAGTCAAGGAAGTATCAGCAGGAGATATTGTTGCTGTAGTAGGATTAAGAAATACCCTTACAGGCGATACCCTATGCGATGAAAAGCAACCAATTTTACTTGAAACTATTGAGTTTCCGGAACCTGTTATGGCTGTAGCTATTGAGCCAAAAACTAAGGCTGATCAGGAAAAATTATCTCAATCTCTTGCAAAACTTGCTCAGGAAGATCCTTCATTCAAAGTATCATTCAATGAAGAAACGGGACAGACAATTATTTCCGGAATGGGTGAACTTCATCTTGAGATTATTGTTGATAGATTGCTAAGAGAATTTAAAGTTGGTGCAAATGTTGGTAAACCTCAGGTTGCTTATAAAGAAACAATAAGAAGCGCTGCAAAAGGTGAAGGAAAATTTATTCGTCAGACCGGCGGCCGCGGACAATACGGTCATGTGTGCATTGAAATTGAACCTCTTGAACCTGGGAAAGGTTTTGAGTTTGAGAATAAAATTGTAGGTGGTACAATTCCAAAAGAATATATTCCTGCTGTTGAAAAAGGAATTAAAGAATCTTTAGATAGAGGAATACTTGCAGGTTATCCGGTAGTGGATGTAAAAGCGAGATTATATGATGGTTCTTATCATGAAGTAGATTCTTCTGAGATGGCTTTTAAGATTGCAGGCTCAATGGCATTTAAGGAAGCTGCAAAAAATGCAAAACCTGTTATTCTCGAGCCTATTATGAATATAGAGATAGTAACACCCGAAGAATATATGGGTGATGTTATCGGTGATCTGAATTCAAGACGCGGACGGGTACAACAGATTGAAAAAAGAGGCAATGCTCAGGTAATTAAAGGGCAGGCTCCATTAGCTGAGATGTTTGGTTATGCAACTGACTTGCGTTCAAAAACTCAGGGAAGAGCTACATATACAATGCAGTTTTCCCATTATAGCGAAGTACCAAAAGGTGTATCTGAAGGAATTATTGCCGTTGTTAGAGGGTCTTGAGCAATATGCAAAATTTAAATACATGTGAATATAGATTTTCATATAAGCATATCCGTATTAATTTTGCGATAATTTTAAAGTCGGGAAGGATTTAACAAAGGAGGGAATATGGCAAAGGCGAAATTTGAGAGGATAAAGCCTCATGCTAACATAGGTACGATAGGGCATGTAGATCATGGCAAGACCACATTGACATCGGCGATAACGAAGGTACTGGCATTTAAAGGGATGGC
>DYFC01000014.1 GCA_020725385.1 Nitrospira japonica
ACGTACACTAAGGTATCGAAAAATAAATTTTTTCGCAATATCTGCATTACTTCAAATGCATTTTTATGGTTAATACGAATAATAATTGAACAAAATAACGAAGTTGCCTGATATTAACAAATAGCTATGAAATTGAAAATAGGATGACATGAAATAGTGACTATTCATCAAAGTATAATAATAGCATTGCTGAAAGTTATGTAAGCTTAATTGGAAATAGGGTAAAATACATGGCTCTGGCAATAAAATATATGTATTATTCAAGCGAACAGAAATATGGTTTTATAGCATCTCTGATAATCCATTTACTGGTCTTTATTGTTTTTTTTACTTTTTCTACTTATAGGAAAAATGATGAAATTAAAACTTATTATATAGAGTTCGCACAATTTAATGAACAAATTCCTGTTCAAACATCTAAATCTGTGAAACCTTTAAGACAAACTTTTTCTGATGAACCGCTAAAAAATGAAGAAATACAGGAACCCCGGCAGATTGAAGAAATTCTGCCGAAAGAGCCTGAACCTGTTAAGCACGAGGTCAAACCCGAACCAATACCTGAACCTATAAAAGAAGTTGAAAAACCAAGAATTGTAGAAAGAGAAGAAGCAAAGCTGGTTGAAGAAAAGTCTGCTATAAAAGACATTAAGAACAAAGAGCCTGAATCTGTTATTAGGAACCCCTCTTTCGACAGTCGGAATACTGTCAGGGTTGCAAGCAATCCTGTGCCTAAACCTCAATCCAATCCAGTATCGATTAATCAGCCTTTAATACAAACACAGCCGGTTAGAACAGATAATGCTCCACCGATAAAAACATCAACTTCTTCTACCACATATTCATCCGGGAAACCTTCATTAATCGAAACAGAATTCGGAAGAAGTGGAGCTCCTGTTTTTCTGCACAGGCAAATGCCTGTTTATCCGATGATTGCAAGAAAGCTTGGGAAAGAAGGAAAAGTTGTTCTAAGGCTTCATATAAATGAGAAGGGGAAGCTATTGAACGTTGAAGTTGTTGAGCCGGCAGGATATGGTTTTACCGAATCTGCTATCGAAGCTGTTAAAATGTCAACTTTTGCGCCGGCTTATGATAATGGAATAAACATTGAGTCAAAAGCTTTGCTTACAATACGTTTTGTAATAAAGAAAACTTAAAGGAGAAAATATGGTATGGATTTCTGCAGTAGTTGACTATGGAGTTGTCGGTCTTCTTATTCTGATGAGCATCATTGCTGTTTCGATTGCAATCGAACGCATGCTTACATACAAAAAGGTGAATGTTAAGGAATTCGATGATAAGAAATCTCTTGAAATCAGACTTACCGATAAACTTCATATCATTGCGACGATTGGTAGTAATGCTCCTTATATTGGCCTGCTTGGAACTGTGCTTGGAATTATGCTTACTTTTTACAATATCGGCAAAGAAGGATTGGTTGATACAAGTAAAATAATGACCGGTCTGGCGCTTGCATTGAAAGCTACAGCTATAGGGCTTCTTGTCGCTATTCCGTCGATAACTTTTTATAACTTTCTACTCAGGAAAGTTAAAGTTTTACTCGTAGAATGGGAGAAAGTGAATGGAAGAAAAAGAATTTGATTATATGAATGTTATTCCATTGGTTGATGTTATGCTTGTCTTGTTAACAATAGTTCTTACCACTTCGACTTTTATAGCTTCGGGAATGATAAATGTGTCTTTGCCAAAAGCATCCAATGAAAACAGAGAAGTTTTGAAAAACCAGACTATCACAATCAGTAAAGAAGGAACAATATATTTCAATTCAATCGCAATGACGCTTTATGATTTGAAAAATACAGTCCAAAATCTTGATAGAGAGACACCAATAATCATAAGAGCGGATAGGGATATAAGACTTCAAATTTTTGTTGACGTGCTTGATGTCATAAATAATTCTGGATTTAAGAAAGTAGCAATTCAGACAGAGAAAGAATAAAATTTAAGAAATTAATAACCGCAAGTTTAATAATTCTCTTGACACAAATTTTATATATAAAATATACTTAAAACAAATAAGCCACGAAGGCTAAAACAATGACCTGAAGGTCAAAAAGCTTTCGCGGCTATTTTTTTTGCCGCGAGAAGGGATTGTTCGGTCAAAGAAAATTGTTTAACCCAAAAATGCAGATATTGCTCGAATACCGTAAAACGTAAAAAGTAAATTGTAAACTGTCAATTTGTCATTCTCTGGCCCTCTGGATAAGCCAGAGAGTATGCTTGAAACTTTAAAAAGTCAGCAGACGGTATCCAGTGATAAGGCTTGAAACTGGATTCCCCAATCGAGTTGGGGAATGACGTTTATTTAGTTGTCATTCTTGGCTTGATTCTTGGGCTTGACTTGAAAATCCAGAATTTTCAGTCATACCACGACTTGATTGTGGTATCCAGATAACTTAAAACTGGATTCCCCGATTAAATCGGGGAATGACTCTTTTTTCTGTCATTCTCGGGCTTGACCCGAGAATCCAGAAAATTTAAATAATGATTCTCCGATCCCGCTACAAAAACGGCGGGCAAGTAAATCGGGGAATGACTGAAAATATAGCATGTTTTGACAATACAGAAGAAAAAAGGAGGTTTTATGTATTCTGACATCTCAAAAAGTTTGCGGGGGAAAGTGGCTGTTTTTTTATTATCTGTTTTAATTATATTTACTTCATCCATGTTTGCTTTTGCTTATGATGTTAATGAAAAACTAACCATTGATGGTACGTTGACAGGTGTATATCAATATGGCAATTACGATGTTAAAGGTCTGGATAATAAAGACGGTGGAGCAGTTATTCTTGATCTCGGTTTTAATTTTCATCCTACAGAAACAGATGAATTTCAGATTACAGCAAGTTTTGCCGGGGGTAATGGACTTGATAAAGGGAATCCTTTTTCTTTGACACCATATGCAGATGATCTTGAGGATGGTCTGAAGAACATAAATGGAAGAAACAGGGATTATCTGCTTGAAGCATGGTATAAACATACTTTTAAATTAGACGAAAAGACTTCTTTAGCATTAACCGGGGGAATTATAGATTCAACAAGATACATAGATGACAACGCATTTGCCAATTGCGAGACTTCTCAGTTTATGAATCAGATTTTTGTAAATCATAAAAATGTAAACCTTCCATCTTATGATATAGGTGGTGCTATTGAATTTAATATCTCAAACTTCTCTATCAGGAGCGTTGTAATGAATTCAAAATTTGAAGACGCTGAAGGTTCTTTAGAGAATTACAACTATTATGCATTGCAAGTCGGATATGTTCTTGAAACTCCTATGGGAACAGGCAATTACAGGATTTACGGTTTTACTACAAGCAAAAGATTTAATGACTGGGATGGCACTAACAAAGAAAGATTGCAGGGACTCGGTATTTCTGCTGACCAGCAACTTAGCCCAATAATAGGGGTGTTTGCACGGGCTGGCTGGCAGGATGATGCTGCAATCATAGATCATCAGAATGTTTATTCAGCTGGGGTCAATATAAATGGCAAATTATGGGGTAGAGAAAAGGATGAGATAGGTCTTGGTTATGCTTATCTAACAGGCGCCGATGATTCTGAGATCGATAAAACCAATGCATTCGAAAGTTACTTCAAACTCCAGATTTCTAAATACAATGATATAAGTTTTGATTTGCAATATATTAATGATAGTCTGAAGCAGGAAAGTGACAAAAGCGGTTTTGTTTACGGAGTAAGGCTTAATGCTTATTTTTAGAGTTTTAAATTAAAAGGGGGTTTATTATGCATATGGCAGATGCTTTATTGTCGCCTGCAGTAGGTGGAACTATGTGGGCAGGTTCTCTTGGCGTGATTGTTTATTGTGCTAAGAAACTAAGTGGCAAAATGGATGAAAAAATGATACCTCTGATGGGCGTGCTTGGCGCATTTATATTTGCTGGACAAATGATAAATTTTACAATTCCCGGAACAGGTTCAAGCGGACATATCGGAGGTGGAATGTTGCTTGCAATTTTGCTTGGCCCTTATGCTGCCTTTCTTGTAATTGCATCTGTTCTTGTTGTACAGGCATTGTTTTTTGCCGATGGCGGGCTCCTTGCACTTGGAGCTAATATATGGAATCTTGGAATTTATCCTGCTTTTATCGGGTACCCGCTTATTTATAGGGCTCTTGTAAAAAAGAGTTCTAATACTAAGGCCATAACAATTGCTTCTATAATCAGCGTAATTATATCATTGCAATTAGGCGCATTCTCGGTTGTACTCGAAACAAAATTGTCAGGAATAACCGAATTGCCTTTCAGTACTTTTTTAATAATGATGCAACCAATACACCTGGCAATTGGATTAATTGAAGGAATAGTAACAGCCGGTATAATTTTATATGTAAGAAGTTTAAGGCCCGATATAGTAGATAATCTTGAAGTTGTTAAAAATACATATTCAGCAGGTTCATTGAAAAAAGTCTTGATTATCATGTCATTGCTTGCAATTATAACAGGTGGTGCTTTTTCCTGGTTTGCATCAACGAATCCGGACGGTCTTGAATGGTCTATCGAGAAGATATACGGTAAACCTGAAGTCCCTGAAAGAGGGAACCCTGTGACTGAAAACCTATCAAAAATACAGGAAAAAACAGCGATTCTGCCTGACTATACATTCCCCTCAAAAGGAGAAGAGCAAGAGAAATCGCCTTCATGGCCTGCAGTTGATACAGGAACAACGGTATCGGGAATAATAGGTGGAATTATGGTGCTTGCTCTTGTTATAGTTTTTGGAATGGGCATAAGAATTATGAATAGAAACAGAGCAAAGACGTGAGATTCGATGAAGAGTTTTTTAATTTAGGTTATCTCGATACGCTTTCATATAAAGATACTTTTGTACACAGACTCGATCCGAGGATAAAGATAATAGTTACTCTTATCTTTATCCTCTTTGTTATTTCATTCAATAAATATGAGATTTCCGGTTTGCTTCCATTCTTGCTTTTTCCGGTTTTCCTATTGACAGCGGGCAACATACCTCTTAAAGCAATTTTTAAAAAAGTGCTTTTTATTTCACCCTTTGCGATTTTTATCGGAATATTCAATCCAATTATTGACAGGCAGGTTTTAATAGCTCCTTTCGGGATTCCTGTCTCAGGAGGCTGGCTATCTTTCTTTTCAATAATAATTAAATTTATTTTAACAGTAAGCACTGCCTTGCTTCTCATTGCAGTAACATCATTCCCGGGAATATGCGAGGCGCTTTCAAGAATGAAAATGCCAAAGCTTTTTGTAATTCAACTTCTTTTCTTATACAGATATATTTTTGTCCTGCTTGATGTTGCATTAAGAATGGTAAGAGCAAGGGATGCAAGGGCTTTCGGTAATAAAGGCAAAGACATTAAAACATTTATTAGGCTCATTTCTGTTTTGCTCATAAAAAGTATTGACAGAGCCGAAAGAGTATATCAGGCAATGCTGGCGCGTGGTTTTAACGGAGAGATAAAAGTATTGAAGAAATATAAGCTGGGTTTCACTGATTTAATTTTTGGAATATCTTCTGTTTTACTTTTTTATATATTCAGGAATTATAATATATCAAATTATTTCGGCGAAATTATAAAAAGATAGAAATCAATGAGTCATCATATTGTTGAACTTAAAGATGCATATTTCACATATCCCGACGGCACCGAAGGGATGAGAGGTATATCTTTTAAAATCTTTCACGGAGAATCTGTTGGAATAGCCGGTGCCAATGGAGCCGGAAAAACAACCCTTCTAATGAATCTAAGCGGACATCTTATTCCCACAAAAGGAGAAGTATCCATCGGCGAAATTACACTCTGTCATAAAACACGTCAGGAGATCAGACGCAAGGTGGGTTTTGTCTTTCAACGTACGGATGATCAATTATTCATGCCCACTGTATATGAAGATGTAGCATTCGGGCCGGTTAATCTTGGATTGCCGGAAAATAAAGTAAATGAAAGGGTAAAGAATGCACTCGAAATGGTAGGCTGTTATAATCTTAAAGACAGACCACCTCACAGACTTTCCGAAGGACAAAAACGATCTGTTGCAATAGCAACGGTTATGGCTATGAAACCCGATATTTTAATCATGGATGAACCTGCTTCGAATCTTGATCCGAGATCAAGAAGGCAATTGATAAATCTTTTGAATACATTCGAACATACAAAGATAATAGCATCACATGATCTTGACCTTATCCTCGATGTTTGTGAAAGATGCATTATTATTAGAGATGGAAAAGTGTTTGCCGATGGTCCTTCAGAGAAGATATTATTGGATGAATCTTTGCTTGAGGAAAACGGTCTGGAACTGCCCCTGACAAGACAGTTTTACCATCTCAAGCGGTCTTCTTAACGTAAATTTCTTTTGCTATATCAGAATCAAGAGCAACTGTTGTTTCATCGACCTGAATAACATAAGAAGGTTTCCGCTGAATTAATTTTATTATGCTTCCTGCTGTTATTCCAAGTGAATTCAATTTGCTCAATCTCGATGCATTTGTGGGAACAATAAATGTAATTTTTCCCCGTGAACCAACTTCAAATTCCGAAAGCCTTGTTACAACTGGTTCAACATCAATTTTATATTTCTTACAGCATTCACCTCTGGGAATTGGCTTTCCATGAGGGCATGTCTGGGGATGTCCGAGAAATGTGCAAACACTATCTGTCAGTTCTTCACTTAGAATATGTTCCATTTTACATGCATCATTGATAACAGAGTCACCCCTCATCTCGAAGACATCCGTAAAAAGCCTCTCTGCAAGCCTTAGTCTCCTAATAAGGGCCTTTGCCATTTTATGACCTTTTTCAGTAAATTGAATCTTATCATCACTAACTGTTGCAAGACCTTCAGCTTTTAGGATCTGAATAAGGCGATCAATTTCATCATCTTCGGAGCTGAGCCTGAAGCGGTTTAAACCATTATGGCCTTCTTCATTTAATACCCATAAAAGTTCTATAGCCTCATCAATTCTTTCTTTATCCATGATTAAAATTATATCATGTCCATGAAAAATATTCAGAAGGGAAGTTGCAGGGTCTTAACCCTGCAGAAACTTTTACGATGAATAGGGCAGGGTCCATGAATACGGATGAGTTCAAGATGCTCGCTGGTTGAATATCCTTTATGCCTGTCAAAATGATATTGTGGATATATCTTATGGAAGTCCAGCATTATTCTATCCCTTGTGACTTTTGCAATAATTGAAGCCGCAGCAACAGATGCACTTATGCTTTCACATTTTGTGTAAGAGATTTGTTTAATTGAAATCGATGGAATCTTAACCGCATCAATAATAAGTAAATCAGGAATTATAGACAGGCTTTCAACTGCTGTCAGCATAGCAAGTCGGGTTGCTTTAAGTATATTGAGATTATCAATCTCTTCAGGTCCGATAATGCCAATTCCTATATCGAGTGCAGCATCTTTAACAGCAGTATAAAGAACTTCTCTTTCTTTCTCAGGAACTTTTTTAGAATCTCTAAGTCCATTTATAAATATATTTTCTTTAAGGATTACTGCTGCAGCAACTACAGGGCCTGCTAAGGGTCCCCGTCCTGCTTCATCGATGCCTGCAATACGGAAGTATCCCTTTTTTCTGTAGAAATCATCATGCTGATATATGTCCATATCAGCTTTGGAATTACTATTCTGTTGTTACATTATTCTGAGGTTCGGATAGTTGCTCTTCTTTTACCTGTGTATCCTGAGTAGCAACCGCGGCATTTGAAGCCTTAACCATAAAACCTCTATCCTTTTCTTTTATCTTTGCTGATTTGCCTTTTTTGCCACGCAAATAATAAAGCTTTGCTCTTCTAACACGTCCTTTTTTAAGTACTTCAATTCTCTCAACAGAAGGTGAATGAACAGGAAATATTTTTTCAACCCCGACACCAAAAGAAATTTTTCTTACAGTAAAGGTTTCTTTAGTATTACTTCCTTTTCTGGCAATAACAACACCATCAAAAGGCTGAAATCTCTCTTTATCACCTTCAACAACTTTTACCATCACCCTTACTGTATCTCCAATATTGAATTCCGGTATATTCTTTTTTAACCCTTCTTCAACAGATGTTATAAGATTCATTTTAAGTCTTCCTCCTTTATTTCTTGTAACAATTCATGGTCTTCATCACTAATTTCTTTTCTTGAAGTAAGCAGATCGGGTCTCCTATTTAAGGTACGCCTCAGTGCTTCTTTTCGCCTCCAGCGCTGAATATCTTTATGATTCCCTGAAAGTAAAACTTCCGGTACTTCGTATCCTCTATATGCCGGAGGTCTTGTATAATGAGGATAATCCAGTATTCCCCATGAAAATGATTCTTCCTCTACAGAATGTTCATCTCCAAGTACCCCGGGAATTAATCTTGAGACAGCATCTATTATAACTAATGCTGGTAATTCTCCGCCAGTCAAAACATAATCACCAATTGAAATTTCTTCATCTGCTAAAAAAGACGCCACACGTTCATCAATTGCTTCATACCTGCCGCAAAGTAATATCAATTGTTTCTTTTCTCTCGATAATTTCATCGCTTTTGTCTGATTAAAATTAACACCAGAAGGACTCAGCATAATCACCCTACGTTTTTCTTTATCAGGACATATTGCATCAACAGCCTCAAAAAAAGGCTCGGGTTTCATTACCATTCCTGACCCACCGCCATAGGGATAATCATCAACACTTTTATGCCTGTTTTTAGCATAATCCCTGAGATTATGTATATTTATATCAATCAAACCTTTCTTTATGGCTCTTTTAATAATACTCTCATTTATGTAAGCACGGAAAATTTCAGGGAAAATACTTATAACATCAAATCTCATAATATAAGAAACAGCAAGGGGTAAAAGGACGGAGAAAACCTTCTACCCCTTGAATAGATAATTTTGAAAATTAAGGATGTATATAAATTTTACACCCTGCTATCAGGCGAATTAATTCTTATTCAAGAATTTCAAGTACGCAGCGTTTGCCAACCTTTGTTCCCGATGCGCTCAGGATTGTCCGCATTGCTCGTGCGGTTTTACCCTGTTTACCGATAACTTTCCCAAGATCACTCTGTGCAACCCTGAGTTCAAAAACAGTTGTTTTTTCTCCATCAACTTCGGTAACACTTACTTCTTCAGGTCTGTCAACCAGAGCCTTTGCCATTTTCTCAACTAATTCTTTCATCATGTCCCACCTCCATATGAGTTTAGGGCAAGATTAAAGTCCAGCCCTTTGCATAAGCTTCTTTACTTTATCTGTAGGTTGTGCTCCATGTTGTAACCATATTTTAGCCTTCTCTATGTCAATCTTGACTTCAGAAGGTTCTTTTAAAGGATCATATGTCCCTAAAATTTCTATAAAAGGGCCGTCTCTTCTTGCCCTTGAATCTGCAACAACAACCCTGTAGAAAGGTCTCTTATGCGCACCTAATCTTGTGAGCCTTATTTTTACCAAAACATCACCTCCTTCTTAAAGTTTATAATTTTAATATATTTCAATTCATAAAGTAAATATTTATGTTCAACCAATTGATTTAAATCCATATTTTGAGTTATTATTACAATCTATGGATACAAAAAAATATTTAGAAGAATCAAGCCGTTATATTATGAATACATACAATAGATATCCCATTATTCTTAGAAAAGGCAGGGGTATGAAAGTATGGAGTTCGGACGGAAAAGAATACCTTGATTTTGTGGGAGGCGTGGCTGTCAATATACTCGGGCATTGTCATCCCAGGGTTGTTGTTGCTATTCAGAAACAGGCGCAGAGACTTATTCATGTCTCGAATTATTATCATATAGAGCCCCAGATAAAGCTAGCCCGGTTACTTGTTGAGAATTCGTTCGCAGAAAAAGTATTCTTCTGCAATTCAGGAGCAGAAGCGATAGAAGCTGCAATCAAACTTGCCCGGAAATACGCAAAAGAAAATTTAAGTCCCGAACGTTATGAAATTATTACAGCTGAAAATTCATTTCATGGAAGAACATACGCAGCTGTAACTGCAACAGCACAGGAAAAATTTCATAAGGGTTTTGAACCGCTGGTTCCAGGGTTTGTTTATGTGCCTTTTAATAATATAAATGCTTTAGAAAATTCTATAAATGAAAGAACATGTGCAGTTTTGCTCGAACCGATTCAGGGTGAAGGCGGGGTAAGAGTACCGGATATGGACTATCTCAGGCGGGTAAGGGAAATATGTAATGGAAATAATATATTATTGATACTCGATGAAGTTCAGACAGGAATGGGCAGGACCGGAAAGTTTTTTGCTCATGAACATTTTGGTATTACACCGGATATAATGACAATTGCAAAAGGTCTTGGCGGTGGAGCGCCGATAGGAGCTATGCTTGCAACCGATAGAGTAGCGTCAGCATTTGTGCCCGGAAATCATGCATCAACGTTTGGCGGTAATCCATTAGTCTGTGCTGCCGGCGTTGCTACTATAGAAACGTTGCTTGAAGATGGTTTTATCCTGGATCATTGCAAAAGAATGGGAAAGTATTTTATTGAAAAACTTCAAATTCTCAAAGAAAAATTTCCTTTGCTGGTTAAAGAGATAAGAGGGCTCGGATTGCTTATTGGCATGGAATTAAATGCAGATTGTGCACGGATAGTTAAAACATGCATGGATAAGTGTGTTTTGATAAACTATACTTCCGGTAATGTACTTCGTTTTATTCCCCCTCTTATTATTCAGAAAAAGGATATTGACCATTTAGTTGAAGTTCTTGAAGAAATTTTCCTCAAGATGTAGCCTTATTATCATTTCGTGTTTTGTTAAGGATGAGAGGTTATTTTTATGAAAAGAGATTTTTTAACTGTAATGGATTTATCTTCTAATGAATTAAATATTTTGCTTAAAAGGTCAATTGATTTTAAAAAAGGTATTGATGCAAATAAATGTCCTTTAATAGGAAAGAGTATAGGTCTTCTTTTCGAAAAAGCATCGACAAGAACAAGAATATCTTTTGAGGTAGGAATATATCAACTGGGGGCACAGGCAATATATATGAATCCCAAAGAAATACAGATAGGAAGGGGTGAAACTCTTCATGATACTGCAAAAGTAATGTCAAGGTACCTTCACGGAGTCATAATTCGCACTTTCAGTCATAAAACCCTTGAAGAATTTGCAAGATATTCTTCTGTTCCTGTAATAAACGGTCTTAGTGATAAACACCATCCCTGTCAGGCGCTTGCTGATCTGATGACAATTCTTGAAAAGAAAGGAACCCTCGAGGGGATTAAACTTGCTTTTGTTGGAGATGGCAATAATGTCGCAAATTCACTCATTGAAGCTTCTTCAATAGCAAAGATTAAGATGAAAATTGCATGTCCCAAAGGATATGAACCCGCCCCGGATGTATTAAAACGCGCAAATGGATATGTAGAAGTTTTGAACGATCCTCTTAAAGCTGTTGAAAATGCAGATGTTGTGTATACCGATGTATGGGTAAGTATGGGACAGGAAAAGGAAGCTTTAATGAAAAGAAAAAAGTTTAAAAAATATCAGATTAATAAAAAAATCCTCGAGCGCGCAAAAAAAGATGCCATCGTTCTACACTGTATGCCAGCTCATAGAGGCGAGGAAATAACTGATGAAGTAATGGATGGACCGCAAAGTGTTGTTTTTGATCAGGCAGAAAATAGACTCCATACCCAAAAGGCTTTGCTTGAGTTTTTAATGTCTTAATATTGAAAATGCTTTTATGAAAAACTCTTTTCTTTTTTTATTTCTTTTAGCGATTATATTTTTGCCTGAATCTGTTTTTGGAAAGTCAGTTATTATACAGACTACACCTGAAAAAATTTATCCGGGAGATGCTTTTTTAATTAAAATTAAAAATTTAAGAAGCAAAAATATCCCTGTTGCTATTGTTAATAAAAAAGAATTTGTTTTTGTTGAAAATGACAAAAATTCCTATATTGCGATAGGGGCAATGGATATAAATTCCAAACCCAAAAAATATAAGATTAGAATTAAGTCGGGTAATAAAATTTTTTGGAGTTATTTACATGTTAAAAAGAAAAAATTTCCTTCAATACACATAAATCTTCCTGAAGAAAAAGTTTTTCCAAATGAAATTGATCAATTAAGAATTGCAGATGAAAAATGTAAAATGGAACAGATATGGCAGTTAACTACTGAAAAAAAATGGGAAGGAAGTTTTATACTGCCTATTAAAAATGAAATATCAACAAAATTTGGTGCAAAAAGAATAATGAATCAAAAGTTGACAAGCATTCACTGGGGAATAGACTTCAAAGCACAAGAAGGTGAAGGAATTAAAGCTTCAAATAATGGAAAAGTTGTTTTGACCGAGAATCTGTTCTACGGTGGAAATACAATTGTGATTGATCATGGTCTTGGAATCTATTCAATATATATGCATTTATCTGATATAAAAGTGAAACCCAATGATGAAATTAAAAAAGGCGAAGTAATCGGGAATGTTGGTTCAACAGGCAGGGCTACCGGACCGCATTTACATTTTGGAATCAAAATAAACGGGATTAATGTGAGCCCGGTTTCATTAATAAAACTAAATATTTAAGATGTTCCACCCTGGATACAGTTATTCTATAATTTTTGGAACCCTGTAAAATATTTCTGTATGTGACGGGCAATTTTTGAGAGCTTCTTCAACTGATAATGAAGTGCCGGGAATATCTTCACGCATAACATTATTTAGTGAAATCACATGGGAAGTTGGTTCTATATCTTTGGTATCAAGTTTATTTAACTGTTCTACATAATCAAGGATACTGCTTAGCTGTGAACCAAATAGTTCTTTTTCCCCTTCGGTAAGATTAAGTCTGGCCAGAGTTGCAATATGCTCTATTTCTTTTTTAGAAATTTTCATGCTAAATTTTTTCGAGATTTGCGAAACGAACCGCAAGGCGCTTTATCCCTATATTGGGAAAATTTACCATAACCTTAGCGTCATCGCCATCACCGTAACAATCCCGTACCACACCGATTCCCCATGATGGATGTTTTACCCTGCATCCGGTTGTATATATAGTGAAGTTCTCTGCTATTTTAATTTTTTGTTTTATGGTGGAGATTTGAATTGGATGATTAAAAGAGATTTTTTCCATCCATTTGCAACATTCTTTCGGGACATCTTTGAGAAAGCGGGAGGGTTCCTGTTCCTGTAACTTTGCATAAAGCTTTCGTTTTCTGGCTCCTGTAAGCCAGAGTATATCTTTTGCCCTTGTCATGCCAACATAGAACAATCTTCTTTCCTCTGCTATTTCTTCTTCATTATTAAGGGCTTTACAATAAGGAAGCACTCCTTCTTCAAGACCTGTTATAAAGACTACCGGGAATTCAAGTCCTTTTGCATTATGCAAGGTCATTAATGAAACACAGTCTGTGTTACATGGTTCGTCCATGTTTGTTATCAGAGATATTCTATCAATGAAATCTTTTATATCTTTATTATTAGAGGAAGAGATAAGGTCTTCAATATTGTTTTTTCTCTCTTCTTCAAAAAATTCAGAAAGCCCGGTTATTTCATAAATATGTTCGAGCATATCCCCGGCTGATTTATATTTTGTTGCAGAAAATGTATCTATCATATTTACAAACTCGGTGAGTTTTTCTTTAACTGCAGGCGCAAAGCTTTCTCCCTTTAATGATAATTTTAAAGCATCAAAAAGAGATAGGGATTTTTTTCTGGCTTCATGTTCTATTTTTGATATTGTAGCAGAACCTATACCACGGTGCGGAATATTTATAATTCTTCTGAAACTCACATTATCACCATGATTTAGAGCCAGCCTCATGAATGCTATAATATCTTTTATTTCTTTCCTTTGGTAAAAACTAATTCCCCCGACGATTCTATATGGAATCCCGTTGTCTCTTAGTGCGTCTTCCAGTACCCTTGCCTGAAGGTTAACTCTATAGAAAACTGCAAAATCCCTGTAAGAATTAGTTCCTTTGAGATAATATTCTTTAATGACCCTTGCAATATATTTTGCTTCATCCTCGTAAGTATTAAACCAGCAGAATTGGACTTTTTCACCCCTTCCTTTTTCGGTCCAGAGGTTCTTATTTTTTCTTTTTGAATTTCGTGAAATTACAGCTCCGGAAACATCAAGAATATGCTGGGTGCATCTATAGTTTTGTTCGAGTTTTATTATCTTTGTGCCAGTAAAGTCTTTTTCGAAGTTGTAAATATTATTGATGTTTGCTCCTCTGAATTTATAGATACTCTGGTCATCATCTCCAACAACACATATGTTTTTATGTCCGGATGCAAGCAGTTTTAAAAGGTGGTATTGTGCAAAATTTGTGTCCTGGAATTCGTCAACGAGGATATATTGAAATTTATTCTGATACATTTCGAGAATATCACGGTATTCTTTGAACAGCTTTACGGTTAGCATGATAAGATCATCAAAATCGAGTGCGTTACATCTTTTTAATTCATCCTGATACCTTACATAGACTTTTGCAAGTTTTTCATCGAATCCAAATCCGTCTCCTGTTGAAAGAAAGTCCTGGGGGCTTATTAAAGATGATTTAAGGAAGCTAATGCGTGTAACGATACCCTTATAGAGAGCTTCATATATTTTGAATTCTTTGAGTATATGTCTAACAAGATTATACTGGTCATCTTCGTCGTAAATCGTGAAATTATTGTTATACCCGAGTACTTTTATTTCTTTTCTTAATATTCTGCTACATTGAGAATGAAATGTACCGATCCATGCTCCATTAATATCTTTTTCAATTAATCTACTTATCCGCTCCTTCATTTCATCGGCAGCTTTATTTGTGAATGTTACAGTAAAAATTGAGTCATGAGATAGTTTTTTTACTTTTGTGAGGTGAATGAATTTATGAGCTATTAATCTTGTCTTACCACTTCCTGCACCTGCGAATACAAGCATCGGCCCCTCTGAATAATTAAGGGCTTCTTTTTGTTTGGGATTTAGATCATACATGGGCATCTCCTTTGACGTATAAATAATATAACAGATTTAAGACTAAAAAATCCAGAAATCATAAAGGGTTACAAATTTTTTATACATCAAACCCTTCTTATTCTACAGTAACACTCTTGGCAAGATTACGTGGTTGATCAACATCACATCCTCTTAAAACAGCAATATGATAGGCAAGAAGCTGCATCGGAACTGTAAAAATAATTGTTGCCAGGAATGTACTGGTCTCAGGAACTATGATACATCTGTCAGAGAAACTACAGATGTCATTTGTGCCTGAGTTTGTAAAAGCTATGATCTTCCCCCCTCTGCTTTTAACCTCCTGAATATTTGATAAAATTTTACTCTGAAGTTCATCCTTTGGAGCAAGCACAACAACTGGAAGTTCTTCATCAATCAAAGCTATAGGTCCGTGTTTCATTTCACCTGCGGGATAACCTTCAGCATGTATATATGATATTTCTTTTAGTTTCAAAGCTCCTTCAAGAGCAACAGGAAAACATATGCCTCTTGCAAGATACAGAAAATCTGTTACCTTAAAAAACTCACGGGCAATATTTTTTATCTGATTATCTGATTGAAGTGTTTCTTCTACTTTTCCTGGAAGAAGAAGAATTTCTCTTAACATGTCTTGAGCTTTTTGTTTTGAGATCATTTCTTTAATAATACCAAGCGCAATTGTGAAAAGGTATATCCCAACAATTTGAGTAGTGAAAGCTTTTGTGGAAGCGACTCCTATTTCAGGACCAGAATGAGTGTAAAAAACTCCATCAGCTTCTCTTGAAGATGTGCTTCCGACAACATTGCATATCGAGAGAACTGTTGCTCCAAGTTTTTTTGCCTCTCTTTGTGCAGCAAGTGTATCAGCGGTTTCACCTGATTGTGTTATTACAATCATTAGATCACCTTTATTGATAATTGGTTTTCTGTAACGGAATTCAGACGCAATATCAACTTCAACAGGTATTCTTACGAGTTCTTCGATCATGTATTTCCCAATAAGCGCTGCATGATATGAAGTCCCACAGGCTACGATGAAGATTTTATTGATATTTTTTAATTTTCCCTCTGTAACCGCAAATTCTTCGAGATTGACTTCACCTGTTTCAGCATTAAATCTTCCTCTTAAAGTATCAGCAATAGCTCTTGGCTGTTCATATATTTCTTTGAGCATGAAATGTCTGAACCCACCTTTTTCAGCCATTGAAGGGCTCCACGAAATTGTCTGGATTGTTTTATCAAGAATCTTTCCTTCGAGATCAGTAAAAACAGCCTCATCTTTTGAGAGAATAACCATCTCACAATCATTTAGGAAGGCTACTTTGTTTGTATAATTTAAAAATGGTGGGATGTCTGAAGCCAAAAAGTATTCACCTTCACTAATTCCTGCAACTAAAGGGCTATCTTTTCTTACACCTACTATTTTATCAGGTTCTTTTTCATTTATAACTGCGATAGCATAAGCTCCTTTAACTTCTTTTAAAGCTGCTCTAACAGCATCCTCAAGAGAGAGTGTCTTAGAATAATAATTAATGAGGTGAGACAATACTTCTGTATCGGTTTCGGATTTAAAAACATAGCCTTTTTCAATTAATTGTTTTTTCAAATCAAGATAGTTTTCGATTATGCCATTATGAACAAGAACAATTCCATCTGACCTGTGTGGATGTGCATTTTCTTCAGAAGGTTTACCATGAGTAGCCCATCTTGTATGCCCTATTGCTGTAAAGCTTTCAGGATTCTCTGCTTCAAGCATTGAAGAGAGTTCTTTTATTTTTCCTGTCTTGCGTCTGACTTCAATCTTGCCATTTGAGAAGAAAGCTATTCCAGCAGAGTCATAACCTCTGTATTCAAGACGTTTGAGTCCTTCAATGACTATTTGAACTGCATTTCGATTTCCGATATATCCTATTATGCCGCACATATTATTTCTTTTTTGTTTTCTTTTCTTTTAATCGCCTTTTAATCGCCCAACCTTCTATATTTTTTTGTTCAACTCTACTTAAAGCAAGAGAATCCGGAGGAACATTTACTGTAATTGTAGAGCCTGCTCCAACAAAAGCTCCTTTGCCTACTGTAACCGGAGCAACAAGCTGGGTATCACTTCCTATAAAAACATTATCTTCAATAGTAGTTATATATTTGTTTTTACCATCATAATTGCATGTTATTGTCCCTGCACCAATATTTACATTATTGCCAATTTTTGCATCTCCTAAATAAGACAAATGGGAGGCTTTTGTGCCTTGACCGATAATTGATTTTTTTACCTCAACAAAATTTCCGATTTTAGCATTTTCGCAAACAACCGACCCCGGACGTATATGTGCAAAAGGTCCTATTACAGCATTGCTTTTTATAATAGAGCCCTCAATAAGTGTTGAATCTTTTATTGTAGCTTTATCACCTATTTCACTGTTAATTATTCTAACGTTCGGATATATATTGCATCCTTCTCCGATGGTGGTATATCCTTCAATGATTACATTAGGGTAAATAACTGTTCCACGTCCTATTTGTACATTAGGTGAGATAAATGTGGAATTTGAATCAATAAAAGTAACGCCTGATTCAAGAAATTTTTTTATAATACGGTATCTCATAGTAGTTGCAACAAGATTAAGTTCTTCCTGGGTGTTGACTCCTGTTAGTTCATCCTCGAAACCGATACAGATTGCATCTGTTTGAAATCCTTTGTTTCTGGCTATTTCTACAATATCTGTTAAGTAATATTCACCTTTTGATTTGTTTACCGGTATTTTCTTAAGAAGATTCAATGCATTATTTTCAATTGCGTATATTCCGCTGTTTACTTCTTTTATTTTTTTCTGTTCTTCCGATGCATCTCTTTGCTCTATTATTGAAGTAACCCTGCCTTTTTCATCCCTTAAAATCCTGCCATAGGATGAAGGTTCTTTTGATTCAAAAGATAGAACAGATACCTGATTTTTCCTTTTTTTATGAAGTGCTATAAAATTTAAGATAGTGCTTTTTGTAATCAGCGGAGTATCACCATTTGCAATAAGTACAGTACCTTTAAAACCTTTAAGTGAAGGTAAAGCTTTCAGCGCAGCATTTCCTGTGCCTTTAGGTTCTGCCTGTTTTGCGAATATTATATCATTATGCTTTGGAATTGCTTCTTTTATCTCGTTAATATTCTTGCCTGCAACTATGATTAATTTCTCCGGGTTAATAGATTTAATTGTATCAATTACATATTGAAGCATTGGTTTGCCGAGTATTCGATGAAGAACCTTTGGAATATTAGATTTCATCCTTGTCCCAAGGCCAGCAGCAAGTACGACAGCGGAAAGTTTCATTCTTTTGCCTCTATTAGTTTTGATGGAGTAGCAATTCCACCTGAGAGAATGACTTTAATACCTTCATCAATAGGAATATCGGTATAAAACATATTTTCTTCCTTAAAAAGCACAATCTCACCAAGATAAAGATTGTTTGTGGGGATATATACTGCATTCAATTTAGATTCATTCCCGTCCCGGTCCTTTTTAATAACACTTCCTTTTGTAAGAAAACCAAAAGAAAAAACACCCGGACGGGGATACTCTACTAATACAAATTTTTTAAATGATACTTCTTTGCTCTCTGGTGAAAAAGCATCAACAAGCTGTTTAACAGCAGTGTAAATACCCTTGAATACCGGAATCCTGAGCATAATTTTTTCAGCATATCCTATTATCCTCTGACCTATGACATTTGTAGAAATTATTCCTATGATAAATATGATGACAATAGCTGAAATAAATCCGAGACCCCGTACATGGTAGCCGAGAAGATTATAATAGAAGGGTTCAAGCAATCCATCAACAAGCTTGAAAAACCAGCTAATTACAATTAATGTTACTATTGCCGGTATGGAAATTATTAACCCTGCAAAGAATCTGCGCTTGAAAGTTGAACGTATGGAAGTATGCATATTACTTCCCAACTTTACTAATTACCTCATCAGGCGCATCAAAATTTGTATAAACATTCTGAATATCGTCATGATCTTCAAGAGCTTCAATCAGACGTATCATTTGTTCGGCATTTTTACCATCAAGTGTGGCATAGTTCTTTGGAAGCATAGTTATTTCGGCAAATGATACCTGAATACCTGCTTTTTCAATGCTTGATTTTACAATATTCATATTCTCTGGAGTTGTTATAATCTCAAAACTATCTTCTTTGGGGTCATTTTTCATGTCTTCAGCACCTGCTTCAAGTACAATTGACATGAGCGAGTCCTCATCTATCTTTGTTTTATCAACAAGAATATAACCTTTTTTCTGAAACATCCATGCAACACATCCGGACTCGCCAAGATTGCCACCATTTTTTGACATTATATGTCTTATTTCAGAGCTTGTTCTATTTTTATTATCAGTCACAATTTCCATAAGAATTGCAGCGCCACCGGGTCCATAACCTTCATAAACCAATTCTTCATAGGTAACACCTGGAAGTTCCCCGGTGCCTTTCATAATTGCCCGTTTGATGTTATCTGCAGGCATATTAACTTCCTTAGCTTTTTCAATTGCTGTTCTCAGTCTTGGATTTCCTGAAGGGTCACTGCCGCCGATTCTTGCTGCAACAGTGAGTTCTTTAACAATTTTTGTAAAGATTTTCCCGCGTTTTGCGTCAGTACTTGCTTTTTTATGCTTTATCTGAGCCCATTTAGAGTGTCCAGCCACAACAATCCTCCGGTTAAATTATTGAAGAATAAGATAAATTTATGATAATTCTATATGAATGATACTGTCAAGCCTCAATCCCGTACTCCTTAATCTTAGTTAACAAGGTCTTATAACTTACCTGAAGTATTTCTGCGGCTTTTGTCTTGTTACCTTTGGTTTGTTTAAGTACATCGAGTATCCGCTGTGTTTCAACTTTTCTTGTGGCTTCTTTTGAGACGTATTCAAGTGTTCCGCTAATCATTTCAGGTTTTTCTCCAGGAGAGGTTTTTGTGTATTTATCAAGAATAAAATGTTCGGGAGTAATAATATCTCCTTCACAAAGTATGACAGCCCTTTCTATTGCGTTCTCGAGCTCTCTAACGTTCCCTTTCCAGTAATAATTTGAAAGAAGCTCAAGAGCTTCTTTCGATATTTCCTTAACAGGTGTTTTAATTTCCTGACAGTATTTCTTAATAAAGAAATCTACGAGTAAAGGTATATCTTCTTTTCTTTCGCGAAGTGGAGGTATTTGTATAGGAAATACATTCAACCTGTAAAACAGATCTTCACGAAACTTTTTTTCTTCAACAGCTTTCTCAAGGTCTTTATTGCTTGCAGCAACTATTCTGACATCAACTCTTACTGGTTTGATAGCTCCAACCCTTTCGATCTCGCCTGTTTCGATTGCGCGAAGCAATTTAGATTGCAGGGTTAAATCCATGTCTCCAACCTCATCAAGAAAAATAGTTCCATGATCAGCTAGTTCAAATTTGCCAAGTTTTTTTGTATCAGCACTTGTAAAAGAACCTTTTTCGTGTCCGAATAATTCTGATTCGAGTAAATCTCTCGGTATAGCAGCACAATTAATAGGTACAAATGGATATTCTTTTCTTGGACTAAGATTATGTATTGCTCTTGCAAAAAGTTCTTTGCCTGTTCCGCTTTCACCGATAAGAAGTACCGTTGTTTTTGTTGGCGCAACTTTTTGAACAATCTGTGCTACATTTATAATACTTTTACTTTTTCCAATTATGCGGGGAATTCCGAGTTTTGTAGCAAATTCTTCTTTCAAGAGAAGATTTTCTGTGATAAGCCTCTGGGTTTCGATTGCTCTCTTTATCATCATTAGAAGATGGTCAGTATCAAAAGGCTTTGTGATGAAATCAAAAGCTCCCAGTTTCATGGCTTCTACAGCAGTTTCAACAGAACCATAGGCAGTCATTATTATTACAGGAACCATGGAATTTTCTTCCTTAGATGCTTTAAGGACATCTATCCCGTCTTTTATCGGGACTTTGAGATCTGTAAGAACAAGGTCAATTCTGTTTTCCCTGAGAAGTTTGATTCCTTTCTCACCATCTTCTGCTATAAATACACTATATCCCTCTGATTCAAGAGTTTCTTTGAGCATTTCTGCCATTGATTCCTTGTCTTCAATTACAAGAATGGTTTCCATTAGTTTACTTTTGCATTGGTTAGTGCTTCCTTACAGGAACATTTTCTGATTTCTGGTAAAAGTAATATAGTTTTCTTTATGAGATTTTTCAATAAAGCATTGGTTTTATCCATGTTTTCAATAACTTCAGTCGCTGTAAGTTTTTTAGCAGTAATTCCTGCTGCATAATTGGTGACAATTGCAATAGAAGCATAACAGATTTCTGCTTCTCTGGCAAGACAGGCTTCAGGCATTCCTGTCATTCCAACAATATCGGCTCTTATTTGAGAGTAGAATTCTATTTCTGCTTTTGTTTCAAGTCTTGGACCATTTGTACAGAGATAGGTTCCGGATTTCCTCAGGTTAATTCCAAGAGTATTTCCTGCTTCAATAATAAAGTTTCTCAATTCCGGGCAATAAGGTTCGGTGAAATCAATATGAACTACACCTTCTTTGCCATCAAAAAAAGTTGTTTCTCTGCCATTTGTCATATCTATTATCTGATCAGGAACAACAATTGTACCCGGAGACATTAAAGCATCTATGCTACCTGTTGCTCCTGTTGCAATTATTCTTTCAATGCCGAGCTTCTTAAATCCCCAGATATTTGCCCTGTAATTTATTTTATGCGGCGGAATAGTATGATTTGTTCCGTGTCTTGGCAAGAAAGCTAAATTTATGCCCGATAAATCAACAATAGTATAAGAGTCCGAAGGAGTTCCATAAGGAGTAGAAATATCTATCTTTTCTCTAATTATTGCTCCTTCGATATTATATAGACCGCTACCACCAATTATGCCGATCATAATTTTCATTCAAACATTTTACCATAATATTAATCATGAAAATATATAAATGTTGTGTTGTAATTTAACCACACTGAATATTAAGACATAACACAAAAGGTCTAATTTACAACTTAAAGTAATACTTTATCTGTCGTTGTAAAGATGCTGTTTTGAGACAATATGTTATATGTTAAAGTAAAAAATAATAATATTCCATGTCTGGCATTTTATTTGCTTTCATATAATAACGATGCGTTTACAGAGAACTATAAGAGAAGAAATTATTATAGAAGGTATAGGTTTACACACAGGAAGTTTCTCAAGGGTGTGTATAAAACCAGCACCGCGTGATAATGGTATTGTTTTTATTCGTACTGACAAGAATGTTTCTATAAGAGCGAATGTTAATTCAGTATCTGACACAGCATTCGCGACTACGCTCGGTTATAATGGAACAAAAGTAAGAACTGTTGAACATGTGCTTGCAGCACTTTCAGGACTTGGGATAGACAATGCTTTTATTGAGGTTTACGGTAAGGAGATACCCATTCTCGATGGCAGTTCTCTTGAGATTTCAGACATGATAATAAAAAGTGGAATAGCGAAGCAAAGCAAGAAAAGACCTTATATAAAAATTACATCACCGGTTACTCTATCCGATGGAAATGCAGAAATAGCTGTAGTTCCTTACAATGGAAGACGCATTACTTACAGAATTCACTTTAATCACCATTTGCTCGGAGAACAGGCTATGAGTATTGAGCTTACAGAAGAAAATTTTATCATGGAAATTGCTCCTGCAAGGACATTCGGATTCCTCAAAGATGTCGAATATCTTAAAGCCAATGGTTTTGCGCGTGGCGGCTCATTTGAGAATGCAATTATTCTTGGTGATCATGGTGTGCTGAATTCAACAGGATTGAGATACAAAGATGAGTTTGTAAGACATAAGATACTTGATTTGATAGGGGATTTTTCATTATGCGGGTTCCCCATATACGGCCATATTATTGCAAATAAATCAGGACATACCACAAATATAAAGTTCCTAAAAAAGCTTCTTATGAGTAACGACCATTGGGAGCTTGTCTCTGAAAATTTACAACAGCCTGCCGTGATATATTCTTAAAAAATCATTTAAAAACAATGTGTTATAAATTTTACTTGAATTTTCCCCCCATAATAGAGTTACATATTTAGGTAAGAAGACCGCAAAAGAAAGGCTGGAGAGGTTCATCCCCAGCCTCAAATAATGAGTCAGTACTTTTGAATGGTAACTTATTTTTTCTTTGCGGTCTTCTTTGCCGGTTTCTTTGCTGCTTTCTTTGTTGCTGCCATTTATATTCACCCCCTTTCTTTCCGCACATTTAAAAATATGCGGAAATAATCCTCACCTATAGTCTTCCTATAAGTGTAATCCGCTTGCCTGATAAAATCTTTTTCAGGCTTGAATCACCTTTTTTCTTTTTAACCTTATATTCGTCTTCGTCCATAAGAATGTAATCTATCTCATGGTTGAATCTTCTTTCTATATCTTTTAGATCTTTTGCCAGCGAAGAAGATGAAGCGCCGAGAACAAAAAGATTAACAGGGGCTTCGTCATCACCTTCAGCATAAGGCCCGAAAATAAAGGCAGCCTTGGCGCCTGAAGCTCTAAGGACAGCTTTAAGAGCACCGGGCAATCCAAGGGATTTTGTAATAAGATTTTTAAGTTCTGAAAAGAGAGGAGATTCTTTGTTAGCCTGAAAGTATTTTAGGTTGACAATTTTTTCGCTCGTAACGATTCCCATTTTTTCAAGATTATCGAGCTCACGCTTAATGCCTGAAGGATTCTTGCGGAGGAGTTTGGCTATCTCCCTGATGTAAAACTGTTCATCAGGGCTATTAAGCAACAAAGAAAGAACATCTGCTCTTATTGATGATGAAAATAAATTTTTTAGCATTTTTATATACCTGTATATGTTTATACAATAAAAAATTCTATTTGTCAACAAAAAAATTATATTTGAGAACAAATGATGCAAATTTGTGAACGATTATATATTTGGTACAGTTGTTTACAATTAATCAACTATTGTTGTCTGTTAATCATATTTAATACTTTTGCAATATTTTCGGGATCGTCTCCTGGTTTCTTTTTTGGCGTTTCAAGAATGATGGGTATGTACCTGAAAGATGGATGATTAATGAATGTCTCTAATCCTTTTATTCCGATTTTCCCCAAGCCTATATGTTCATGACGGTCAAGTCCCGAGCCTGCATTTCCTTTTGAATCATTCAGGTGTATAAGCTTAATCATATTAAGCCCCGTGTACTTTTTCAGTTCATATACTGTTTTTTTAATGGCAGCTTCTGTGCTTATATCATAACCGGCAGTAAAAGCATGACATGTATCTAAACAGATACCGCCAATTAAATATTCAGGCAAAGAAGCAATGATTTTAGATATGTCATTAAAGGAAGATGATATGTCCCCGGATTTGCCCGATGTATTCTCGATAAGAATCTTTGTTTTCCATCTCTTTATTTTGGAAACTTCTGTTAGGCTGGCTATAGCTCTCTTTAATGAAATATCTTTATCTTCTCCTGATGAACTGCCCGGATGCAATATTACATATTCTGCTCCAATTTGGTCAGCTATATCTAATTCTAATGAGAGTAAGGTAATGGATTTATCCCTTAATTCTTGATTCCCAGACGCAATATTAATAAGGTAAGATGCGTGTATAAAAACAGGTGAAATATCAAATTTTGAACGCCACTCTTTAAATCGAACAACTTCAACTGGTTCGATTTGCTTCAAATTCCATGTTCTCGGATTGTGCGAAAAAATCTGAATAGTTTTACACCCGAGTTCATGTGCTCTCTGAAGGCTAAGGGAAATTCCTCCTGCTATTGATGTATGTACTCCAATCCTTCTTTTGCATTTCATGTACTACCACTTGAGAACGCCTTTAAATAGAGCCTTCTTCCCGAGTTCCTCTTCGATTCTTAAAAGCTGGTTATATTTTGCGAGCCTCTCTGACCTCGCAGGCGCTCCTGATTTAATTTGTCCTGCATTTGTCGCAACGCATATATCTGCCATTAAAGAATCTTCTGTTTCTCCTGATCTGTGCGAAAATACACATGTATAACCGGCTTTCTTTGCCATATTTACAGTTTGAAGTGTTTCTGTAAGTGTGCCAATCTGGTTGAGTTTTATGAGAATAGAATTGGCTATATTTTCTTTAATCCCTTGTGCAAATATTTTGGGATTTGTTACGAAAATATCATCACCGATAATCTGTACTTTCTTGCCGAGTCTTTTTGTGAGTAGTTTCCATCCTTCCCAGTCATCTTCTGATAAACCATCCTCAATAGAAATAATCGGATATTTTCCGAGAAGATTTTCATAAAAATCTATCATTTGTTCAGATGAAAGCTTACTTTTGTCAGCTTTAAGTATATATTTGCCATCTTCATAGAATTCGCTTGCAGCAGGATCAAGAGCGATTGAAATATGTTTTCCGGGTTTATACCCGGCTTTTTCAATCGCACTGACAATTATCCGAATGGCTTCCTCATTTGATGAAAGGTCGGGTGCAAATCCACCTTCATCACCTACTGAAGTATTCAAACCTCTCGATTTTAAGATAGATTTAAGTGTATGGTATGTCTCGGCAGCCATTCTAAGGGCGTCTCTAAAAGATTTTGCACCTTTGGCAACTATCATGAATTCCTGAATATCAACGTTATTATCCGCATGTTTTCCACCATTAAGAATATTAAAAAAAGGAACCGGAAGTCTTACAGCTTTAACTCCTCCAACATATCTGTATAATGATATTCTTTTATTAAATGCAGCGGCTCTTGCTACAGCAAGGGAAACACCAAGAATAGCATTAGCGCCAAGAAAAGCTTTGTTTTCGCTTCCATCGAGTTTAATCATTAACCTGTCTATCTGGCTCTGTTTTTCCGGTGACATTCCTGTAATGGCAGGAGCAATAATCTCATTAACATTTTTGATAGCATTTAAAACACCTTTGCCAAAATAACGCTTTTTGTCTCCATCTCTTAATTCTATAGCTTCCTTACTGCCTGTTGATGCTCCTGATGGTACCGATGCTCTCCCGGTTATACCATTGTCAAGAATAACATCTACCTCGATAGTCGGATTTCCTCTTGAGTCAAGAATTTCTCTTGCAAATACTTTTTTAATAGTAGCCATTTTGTTTTCCTCCATTTAATTTTCATAAAAACATTTTATTTAAAATTGATTTGCTTTACAATAAAAAAATACACTAAATCAAAAATTCAGCTTTTAAGAATAATAATCTGGTTATATTGAAAATGTTATATAAAGAAAAAAATCTCAGCTTTATATTAATTGTTTTAATTGTTTTATTTACATTTCTTTCCCTTTATAAATTGGGTTCTTTTACTCTTTTTGATGTTGATGAGGCAGTTTTTGCTCAAGCCACAAAAGAAATGATAGAAAGCGGTGACTGGATTACTCCAACTTATAACGGTGAAAATCGATATGACAAACCTATTCTTTTCTATTGGCTAATGGCTTTTTCATACAAAATATTCGGTGTCAATGAATTTGGAGCACGTTTTATATCAGCTTTTTCCGGGATTATCTTATGTATTGCATTGTTTTTTTTCATCAGAAAATATTCGGATATAAAAACTGCAGCATATTCATCGGTTTCAATGGCGCTATCTCCTTTTTATTTTGGTTATTCGCATGCTGCTGTTACGGATATGACACTTACATTATTTATAACACTGTCTTTATTTTCTTTTTTCCTTTCATTGAAAATAAATTCAAGATATATTTATGGTTTTTATTTCTTTTCAGCACTTGCCTTTCTCACAAAGGGGCTCATAGGAATTTTGTTCCCTTTCGGGATTTCATTAATTTATCTTCTGTTGTCCGGACAGCACAAAAAAATCAAAACAATTTTTACTTTCGGCGGATTAATTGTTTTTTTGATTGTGGCACTGCCATGGTATGTTATTGAATACAAAATAAATGGATATGAGTTTATAGACCAATTTTTTATAAAACATCATTTTAAAAGATACGCTGATGTTGTATCAGGGCACAAAGGAGTATTTTATTACTATATTCCTGTTATAGTCTTCGGGCTTTTCCCCTGGATTGTTTTTCTGCCGGCCGGGGTTCCAGGAATTTTAAAATACATGAGGGATTCTTATACGTTAAAAAATAATATCAGAAAAGATGATTTTGATGTAAAATTTTTTGCAATAGTCTGGCTTTTATTTATTCTGGTATTTTTTACTTTTTCCACAACAAAACTTCCAAATTATATCTTGCCTGCTGTGCCCGCAGCCTGTTTGCTTATAGGATATGGCATTGTTAATGAACAAATTAAGTTTAAAAAGTATATTAATCTGACAGGTGGAATAGTTTCACTAATTCTCGCTGTGAGCTGTTTTTTTCTGAAGGGATATATTGAAAACATAACACCGGGAAATACTCAATGGATAATTATTGCCGGTTTTTTGCTGTTTTTATATAGTTTTTTAAATTTCTATTCTTATATATATGGTAAGACAATATTTGAAGTTAAATCTTTGTTAATATTTATTTTCTTTCTCTTTATATTAGTTAACGCAGTGCCTGTGTTAAATCAACAGCTTCAGGGAATGTTGTATAGATTTAGTATTTATGCGAAGGAACATTTCAAAAATGATGAGAAAATAATTCTATACAATACAAGCAATCCGAGCATTGTTTTCTATTCAGGAATGAAAGTTATACATGAAACAAGGCTGGCAGGTCTGGATAATCTTCAAAAAAAATATCCTTGCATTTACATAATAGCAAAAACACGTAGCGTAAAAAATTTATTGAATTCAGGTTATACAATCATAGAAAAAGACAGCAATTATGCGATATTCAAAAAAGGATGCAATGGCACAGGATGAATTCTTAAGGGATTATTTATTTTGATGGCAATCTTTACACATGTTAGAACTGCTGTTATCCGCTCTGAGTAACAACTCTTGAGATTGTGAAGGTACTAAATTGTTTGAAGGATAATGAGGATTATGGCAGGTTGTACATTCAAAGCGGGTATAATCCGGGCCATATAAAGGGTAATATGTGCCTGTCCTTAGACCAAAGATTCCTTTTCTTATGATATTACCCGGGATAATTGTTATAGGTGGAAATTTGTTATTATCAATATCTTTCATTGGCTCGTATTGAAAACAGACAGGATGATTTTTATTAAAATCTATTAATTCACTTACAGGGTCAGAGTAATTCTCTTCATCAAGAAAGGGAAGGGTATTAATCATCAATACACTGAAAACTCCATTGTGGCAGCCCATACATAAAAAGGTTGTTGACTGTTCCTGAGGAGACATTTTCATATCATTTGTTGAAGAATTGTATAAATTATAACTTACGTTTCCCGTAGTTATTTCCCATAAGGGAATTTGCGTTTCCTCTGAAGTGAATACATGGCAAATGTTACATTGTTTTGTGCTCGAGTCATGTGGAGACCCTATAATTGATGCATGAATAAAGCAAGGTAGGATGAAAAATATTGAGGCGAGGAAAAAAAGAAAAATAGCAGATTTATTTACAGACAAAAGTAAGATATTAAATTTAAATTTAAACGTCAATGGATTTTCTCCCATGCAGTAAATTAAAGCAAAAGCTAATAATAGAATATAAGCAAAAGCTTTATTTATTGTCAAGGGAAAATTAAGGAAAGTCTTTCTGATAGGCTATCATCTTGATATTAATTGTTATTTGACTTTGAGAGTATGTTTAAATTGTTGTCAAAAAATTAACAGTTGCTATTTTAAGGTAACATTTTTTCGAGCATCTATAGGGTTTCATTTTAACCCGGAAAGTGCAAAGAACAAAAAGGGAAGAGAACAATGAGTGAAAATTAAAATGCGAAAGAAGGGGGTAAATAGTTACCTGTTGCCTCACATAAAAATCTAAACGAAAAGTTTCTCTGTTGCCTCATTAAAATTATAAACGAAATTACCTTTCTTTTTTATATTGTTTTTTGATGTAACCAATCCCATAAGTTTATTTTGTAGCTTAGTAATA
>DYFC01000015.1 GCA_020725385.1 Nitrospira japonica
AAGAATTGTATTGCCAATTTTGATGAATCTACATGTACATATAACATCAATCCTGTAAGTGCGATAGTAGGATATAAGGGCAAAAAGATAAGCGTTAAGGTGACAGCCACTGGCGAGGGTTGTTTGGCGCCGGTTATTAGTTCTGAGCAAAGCTGGATAACAGGGATTGTAAAATCATTCAATAAAAACAGAGGGAATGTTCTTCTGACAGTATCTTCAAACGGAAGTAGCATATTAAGAACCGGAATAGTAGATATTGGTGGACAGACATTTACAGTTACACAAAAGGGAGCGCCGTGTAAAATAAAGAGTATAAATCCTGTCAAAGCATCATTTACAAACATTGGAGGCAGTGGCAACATACAGGTTTTGGCTCCTGATGGTTGTAGCTGGCTTGCCGGGACCGATGCAAAGACCACATGGGTTACGATAGACTCGGGAGCCTCTGGAGTTGGAAACGGGACTGTTACTTATACTGTTGCTCCGAATACAAGCTCTGGTGCTAAGAACAGAGCCGGAAAGATAATAATAACTTCAATTGAAAACAGCAAGAAAACACATACTATAAAGCAGACAAAGTAGGACAGTTAATAATTTAGGTTCTTTTCCAAAAAAGTTGCTGAATAAGTGGACAGACTGTTATTCCCCGACTTGCCTGTCTGCTGTTTTTGTTGCGGGATCGGGGAATCCTGGAAAATATGAAAAATTATTATGTTTATATCCATTGCAGTAATTACAAAGGAAAACCGTATATAGTTGTTACATTTGACATAGTTAAAAGTGTATATGAACATGAAAAGTGACAAAAGAGAGTTTTGGAGCAACTAAATTGGAGAAGAACCAAAAAAAATCAAGGAGGTGATTTGTTTATGAAGACTACTGTAAGAAGATATATTGGTAAGGTCATGCCCGATGGTCATCTTTCGTTGCCTGAAGATGCAGCCAAGGAAATTGGAAGTGTTTTTGATGTTGTATTAATGCCTATAGAAGAACCTGATGTTTACAGCTATGCCGAAAGTATCGCCAGAGACAAAGGTTTTGCAGACCTGACAGAGCATGATATCGAGAAGATAATACATGAGTCACGGGGCATTCGTTGAAAAGAGTAGTTCTTGATACAAATGTTACTATCGCTGCCTTTTTCTGGAAAGGGCATCCAAGGGCAGTTTATGATTTAATTCGTGACAGAAAATTTGTTATGCTTCTGAGCAATGATATGGAAAAAGAATTTATATCCGGGTTCTTGGTTATTCGAAATTCGGACTTTCTTCAAAAGAAATTCCTCCTTTCATTAGAAATCTTAGAGGCTATGCAGAGTTTGTTGAAACAACGAGCAGGATTTCTGTGATTGATGCTGATCCTACAGACAATGTCTTTTTTGAATGCGCATTAGATGGTAAAGCAGACTATATTATTTCAGGAGATAAACACCTGCTTGATTTAGGTTTATACAAAGGCATTCAAATATTGAAAGCAAAAGAGTTCCTTATTAAAGAAGGTTGCCTAACGGAGAGCGAAACTTAATGAAAGACAACAGTAGCATCCTAACAAGTATATACTGGCAAGGGAAAAGGACAGAGGTAGAAAAGATTTCCCCGCCCTTTCAGACCATTGAGACCATTAACGAAAGCAGAGTAACAAGGGAGAAGGATAAACTTTTCACGCAAATTGGATTATTTATAAAGTTTTTAATATTTGGACTAATAACAGTATTTAACCTATCGATTATAATGACTTAATATAGTAATGTTAATTACACCATTTTCAATATATTTGTAACTAAAATCTTAGAAATTTATCGAAAAGGTTTTAATTTATTATTCCTTTGGTTACAATAATAGTAGAAATTAAGGAAAGTTATATATGCTAACTACTAAAGAAGCAATTGAGAAAAGGCGAAGTATAAGGAAATTTAAATCAGATCCTGTGCCTGATGAATATATTAATGAATTGCTCGATGCCGCGCGTCTTGCTCCCTCCGGCTGTAATGCACAACCATGGCGATTTAGGATAGTCAAGGATAAAGAACAGAAACTACAACTTGCTAATGCAGCGTATCAACAAATGTTTATCGCTAATGCTCCTGTGGTTATTGTGTGTTGCGCTGATATACAGGGATATATCAATGGTATGGTTTCCGGCATTCAGGACCTCGGGAAAATAAATGCAGTTGAAGGCAGAATTATAAATATACTTAATAAAAGAGCAGACCAGATGGAAACCCAGTTAAAAACTATGAATAAGGAACAGCTCGGTTCGCGTATTGCTTTCAATGTTGCTATAGCTGTAGAGCATATGGTTCTCAGAGCACTTGATTTTGGTCTGGGAACTTGCTGGATAAGACTAATAGAGGAGCAGAAAGTGCGGGAAATATTTGGATGGGATGACAATATATTTGTTGTCGCACTTCTGCCCGTCGGTTATCCCGATGAATCGCCTCTACCAAGAAAACGTCTTACAATAGAACAAATATTAATTTAAAAAGTATTCCTCATTATTTGTCGTTCAGGAACCTGCTTCTTTATAATTTCTCTACTATTGGAATTTTCACGTGGCCGTAACATTGGTTTCACTGAATCTGTTTTAGGCTTCTCGATATGCTTATCAGGCATTGCTTTTCTTACAACATTGCCGGTTCTTTCTCTGGATTCAGGAATCTTAACGGCTCTTTCAGGGATACGTACACTTTTATCTTTATCGTGTAACAAAGGTTTTTCTTTTATTTCCTGAGGCATTGAGGGTCTTGTGTGAATCTGTTTTTGTTCATGTTCAATAACTGTTTTTGGCTCGGATTTAGGGATATTTATTTTTGGAGCAGGTTTTGGATAATCTGATTTGCGAACATGTATTTCTGCTGGAGGTCTATCATGTCTGAATACAGATATTTTATTGTTTACAGCCGGCATTCTTTCTTTGATGTTATATTTTTCGTTTTTTTCAATAATATGTTTTTTAGGAAATGACTTTTCATGAACTACTTTAAGTGGATTAGGTATTCTTGTCTCTCTTATAGGCTTTATTTCCGGTCTTCCGGGAGAAACACGCTCACCGGCTATAAAAGGATTTGAAGGAACATTTTTTAATACAACCT
Organism: Nitrospira japonica; assembly: GCA_020725385.1. Lineage (GTDB taxonomy): Bacteria > Nitrospirota > Thermodesulfovibrionia > Thermodesulfovibrionales > SM23-35 > DYFC01. Next base: position 3,092 of record DYFC01000015.1, read on the forward strand.
GCCTTCCGGTAAGAAAAGTGTCGCGATGAACAACAGTAACAGCATTATGTACTTTTGAATTTATATAAATATTAGTTATATTGATGTTTTTAACATTAACTTTGCGCAAATTAATGCTATGCGGACCGTAATATCCGTATCCATAATAAACCTCTCCAGGAGCTAAAGGAACCCATGAAACATAAGTAGGAGTATAAATCCATGCCACGAAACCGGGCGACCAGAAGACTGCATTGACTGCCGGCGGTACCCAGAACCATCCTATACCGACTCTAAAAGCCCATCTTCCATAATGATAAGGAATCCAGCCCCACGGTTCATATGAAATCCATACATAATCGTCATACATCCATACCCATCTGCCATGCCTGTATGGCGCCCAGGTGCTTACAACCAGTCTTGGTGTCCATACATATCCATAATCCGGTGTATATACCCATCGCCCGTATTGATCAAGGTCAGAACAATATCCGCTGAGAGAAGGGGGCAAATACCTTGAGCTTGTACGGTTACTCAAGAGGAATGAATCTCTTGAGAGGTTCCATGTTTGCCAGTTGTCTTTTGGTCTTCTCGGAAAAATCTCTGCAGAATTTCCCGGGTCAATTCTTAACATATTACCTGCTCTAACTTTTGTGGTTCCTGTTTGCGTTTCTACATAAACTGTTCCATCAAAGACAGAAATTTCGGTAGTGTCATTTTCAATCACATTTATATCAAAACGTGCATCTCCATAAACCATTGCCGAGACTATAGGTGTATCTATCTGTAAGACTGAATCCCTGCTAAAGTAACCTTTATAATTCGCAAAAACTCTCCCCTGTGGCAAAGCAATCTGAATAATCCTGTCATCAGCATTCAATGATATTCTGTTTATTTCAATTTCTGTGTTTTCATCAGCCCGAAGATAAGTAGCGCCTGTAAATTGTAATTCTAATCTTCCGTTATCAGGCACCCATATTTTGTCTCCGTCAGTCACCGGAGTGTTAATAGAAGCCGGAACCCATTCTGAAGCTGTATCATAAGTCTGGATAAGTACATCTCCTTTTATAAGGCTAATTCGACAATCACCTGTTAGAGCTGCATAGCCGGTTATCGCAAGAACTAAAATAAAAATTGGAACTATTATTAAAACCTTTTTCATCTTCTTGCCTCCTTTTGTAAAAAACTTATATTTAAATTTTAACTAAATAATCTGTAAATGTATTTACGCATCTTTTGTGCCAGAAAATAATTCAGATTTATCAAAATGTTATTTCTAAGAGCAGGTAGAAATAATTCTTATTTGGGGATATATTTTTCTATTTGGGAATAGAAATAAAAAGAAATTAACTTAAAAATATCGGGCAAAAATTGTTAAAATAACAGACATTGAAAATTATCCATAAAAGATGAGGAGTTAATTAAAAAGTATGATGATTAAGAATTTCTCTATAACCTTAAGGTTATTGCTTTTAATATCGATATTCTCTTTAACTTCCTGTATCGGGCTTGAGGAAAATAAAAAACCTCCTCTCGGATCCCATGAAGACCTTATACAGCTCACGGACACCGCAATGAAAAAATTCAATCTTCCGGGAGTAATAACAGGCATATGGGTTAATGACAAAGAGTATTGGCTCTATGCAAAAGGGAAGGGGAATCTGGAAACAGGAGTTGATATAAAGCTTACCGATAGTGTTCGGATCGGCAGTATCACAAAAACTTTTGTTTCTACAGTAGCATTGCAGCTTGTTGACGAAGGTAAGATCAAACTTGAAGATAAATTATATAAATTCATCCCATCTATTGTTAATTCAAAAGAAATAACTATATTACAACTTTTAAATCATACAAACGGTCTTTATGATTTCGAAGAATTAATTTTTTCAGAGCCGATGACTTTTGATCCTTTGAAAAAATGGACAATTCAGGAACTTCTTGTGAGAGCGCTTTCAAGATCTGTTTATTTTGAACCTGGAAAAGGATGGCATTATTCAAATACAGGGTATATTTTACTTGGAATGATAATAGAACAGATTACAGGCAATAGTCTCGAAGATGAAGTAAGAAAAAGAATTATCGAGCCGCTCGGACTAAAAAATACTTATTTTCCAAAGACTCCTGATCTTCAGGGAGAATATGCGCATGGATACTGGGACAGGGATTATCCGGGTGTTTTAAAGGATGTCTCGAGATTTGATACCTCATGTGAATGGGCAGTTGGTTCTATGGTTTCCAATCTTTATGACCTTAAAATATGGTCCGATGCTCTTATTAAGGGAAAACTCTTGAGCAAGGAAATGCACCGGCAACAAATGACATGGGTCGATACAGACCCTAAAGACCCTAATTCTATGAAATACGGACTTGGAGTATTCAATATAGGTGGTATGATAGGCCATACAGGTGCGGTTCCGGGTTATGAGACAGCTATGTTTGCATATCCTGAAAAGGGGATTACTATTATTGTTTTTATAAATCGTTTTGGCCCGAGACTCGATGATTCAAATCTTTTACCGTTACTTAATGAATACTTTTTGAGATTGCAAGCAATGGTAGCCAAATGAAAAAGACATTGCTTAAAAAGTTATTTTACCTTGTAATTATGATTTAGATAAAATTATGTCAAGAATAATATTTGATATTGAAACTGCCGGAAAGGATTTTGAATCCCTTGATGCTTCTGTTCAGGAATATCTTCTTCGCTATGCAGAATCCGAAGAAGAAAAGGCAGAAGTTAAAGACAGGCTCTCTCTTTATCCCCAGACTGCCGAGATAGTCGCAATCGGAATGCTTGACCCTGAAACTTTGAAAGGTTATGTGTTTTATCAGAACAAAGGTGAACCGCTTCTTCCTTTCGAAGAAGATGGGATAAGATATGAAACAGGCGATGAAAAAAATATAATTGAAAGATTCTGGAAAATCATCAAGGAATATAAGAATTTTGTTACCTTTAATGGAAGAGGCTTTGATTGTCCATTTATTTTAATTCGCTCAGCAGTACATAAAATAAAACCAACAAAAGAGCTTATGCCCAACAGATATTATGACTCACATATTGATTTACTCGATCAGCTTACTTTTTTTGGGGCAAGCCGTAAAAAATTTAGTCTTGATATGTGGTGCAGAACCTTTGGAATAAAAAGTCCCAAACAAAGTGGTATAACGGGTTACGATGTTAAAGAATTCTATAAAAAAGGCAAGTGTCTTGAAATCGCAAGATATTGTGCTGGAGATTTATTTGCAACCCGTGAACTTCTTTATTACTGGGAAAATTATATTAGGTTCAATATATAGGGCCAAAAACTATCTTGTTATTGTTCTCGTCAATCTCACTAACAGTACCATCAGCATCAATGAATGCGATTAGATATTTTCCGGAAGCTGAAGTGCCTGATGGTAAATTAATGCTTAGATTTAATGTCTTTGAAGCATCATTTTTGAGACTTTTAATCGTAAATTCCTTAATCAATAAGTCATTTCCATCAAAAGTGTTATTGCTTGAAAGGTAAAACTTTACTTTGAATTGCGATGATGTTGAAGTGCCTGTATTTTGTGCAACAAACTTTCCTTTGATATTACATTTTCCACTTCTACATGTTTGATTTAAACTACTCCATTGACCCGTGAGGTCTATCCCTTTTATCTGGCAAGTGTATATTCTTACATTGTCTATATACCAGCCATCATCCGCATATGCTTCATCATTTGAAACCCTGAACCTGAATCTGACATTCTTGCCGCTTAAAGATGATAAATTCAGACGGCTTGATGTAAAACCAAAACTTGTTCCTGTATAAGCGTATCTTCCGCTTAAAGGATTGCCGGCTCCTGTATAAATGACTCCATCATATCCATTGTTTATAATCATGGCTCCTGCATCATACCATGTGGTGCCACTATCGGTGCTATACTCAACAATCCCTCCATCATACATTGTGCTTCCCTCTGATTCAAAATCATAAGCATGATCAAAATGTAAATAAGCAGTTTTGTTCGAAGGAATTGAAATGCTTTTTTTCATCGAAATGGCAAAATCGGATAAATAATCAAGATTTTCGCCATAAAGGGAGTATGTCCCGCTTGTAGCATACGCTGAAGAATACATATATTTAGGCAGATTTGAAATTGTAACAGGTGTTAATTTCCAGTATGCTTTGCCTTCTATATTATCAAAAAAAATATCAACAGGCTCTCCTGTTTCACAAACAGGAGCTTTTGGATATACACAATATTTTGCAGCTACGTTAAGTTCTGTTGCCAGTGTTGCTTTTCTTACCTGATCACAATCATATTGAGTAATGCCATATTTCCCTATGAGATTCAAGCAACCCTGATAGAGGGCATAATATAAATCGAGGTAATCACTGCCTGAAGTTAATAAATTAGTAAGTGTTTCATAATAAATCTGGGCTGTTTTTGTTATCCCGAGCCCTGAAATATTATAACCATTGAAATATCCGCCGTCTGTGATAAGATATGCTGTCTTATTCCCGACCCCGCTGTTTGTATGCACACCACCATTATCGGATGTTCCACAATAGTAATAATAATCGGTCATCCTCTGGGGTTGCTCATAAATTCCAGGATTTGCCATATTTCTGATTGCATTATCATCTTCAAATAGATACCATCTATAACCTGAGCTATCGTTACCTTTACCATTCGTAAGATCAATAAATTCTCCCCATATATCGGAAAAACTCTCATTAATTGCTCCTGATTGCATGTAATAACAAAGGTTGGCTGTGTAATATGTTACCGCATGTCCCAATTCATGACCTACACAATCATCCGTAACAGTTCCATCACCCAAAACGATTTGTTTATAATTACTTGACCAGAAATCATTGTTATAAGGGCAATTGTCAGAAGTTTCACAGTATCTTACCGTTGCAACCAGAGGCATACCTTTCCCGTCTATGCTATCTCTACTAAAATTACTTTTAAAAAAATTGTAAAAATCTCCCATATAATCATAAGCCAGATCAACATCTCTTATCCCTGTAGCACCCTGTCCTTCTGTTCTTACAGGCCCGTCACCGGGCAGTCCGAGTCCCGGGGTATTATAGTTATCGTAAATTTTCCTCTTCAAAGAATTTTCGAGAGTATTGAAATGAAGTCTTATTTTGCCATTAATTGCGTCAACTAAAACAAGGTGCTTTATTGGTTTTAAATCTTTTGATTCAACCTCGGTCTTCCATACAAGATAATTTTTATTATTTTGGATATTGAATACAATAGGGTTATAAATCAATAACGCGGGTTCTTCTGCCCTCAGTTTAGAAATATCTTCCTTATACCATTTTGAAACCGCTTTTAAAGCTATCTCTTTGGATTTCCCGGAGTCTATTGAAGGTATAGTTTGTATATTTATGTTAGGGACTATTTTTGATGTTAGAGAAATTAGCTCGCTGTTTTTATTTAATTGAACAATCATTTCACCTAAAAAAACAGGGATGTTATAAAATGTTTGCTGGTATCTGATAAAAGTGTCATCATAAATATTTTTTGAAATTTTGGTTTGTTTAAGTTCATTAACTGCATCCGAAATTCCGGTAAAGTCTTTGAGGGATTCTGTATAAAAAATTGCATTACTAAGAATCTCTTTTGAAAATTTATTTGTTTGTGCGAAGGATTCTTTTAATTTGATTGGATTGTTACGGTTTGTTCCAATAAATCTTATCTTACCAGTTAACTCATTATAGCCAATAACAACGTCTTTGACCGTATTTAGTTTTAAAACATCAAATAAATGAGCGTCTTTTTCTTTCTGAAGGGCAAAAGAATGATACGGTAAAATGAAAATTATCAAGAATATTATTGCTTTTTTCATGACAAAATATTTTTAAAGTATGCTATGGTCTTTTTCAGACCATTTTCAAGGTTTATAGATGGTTGCCATGATAATTTTTCTTTTGCAAGTGTTATATCCGGATTTCTCTGTTTCGGGTCATCCTGTGGAATCGTTCTGAAAATAACCTTTGATCTGGATTTTGTTAACTTTATTATCAATTTTGCCAATTCAATAATAGATATTTCTGAAGGATTCCCGAGATTTACAGGTCCTGTAAATTCATCGGGACTGTTCATAAGTTTTACGAGACCGTCTATCATATCATCTATATAACAAAAACTTCTTGTTTGCTGCCCGTCTCCAAAAACAGTTATATCTTCACCTCTTAGAGCTTGAATAATAAAATTACTTACAACTCTGCCATCGTTGGGGAGCATTCTCGGCCCATATGTATTGAATATTCTTGCAATCTTAATTTTTAGCCTGTGCTGTCTATGATAGTCAAAGAATAATGTTTCCGCGCATCTTTTCCCTTCGTCATAACATGACCTTGGACCGATTGGATTAACATTCCCCCAGTATGTCTCGGGCTGGGGATTAACTTTTGGGTCGCCATATATTTCACTTGTTGATGCTTGAAGAATTTTTATTCGTAATCTTTTTGCAAGACCTAACATATTTATAGCGCCATGAACAGCGGTTTTAATAGTTTGAACCGGATCAAATTGATAATGAACAGGAGAAGCCGGGCAGGCAAGGTTATAAATCTCATCAACTTCGACATAAAGCGGAAAACAAATGTCATGTCTCATGATTTCAAAATAGGGATTTGAAAACAGATGGGCTATATTTGAGCGTCTTCCTGTATAGAAATTGTCAACACATAAAACTTCACAATTGTCTTTCAATAAATATTCGCAGAGATGGGAACCAATAAAGCCTGAACCGCCTGTAACAAGTATCCTTTTTTTTATTTTTGTCATAGTATATTATACTATAAAAAAGTTAAGAGCAGGCCTTTATAAGCCGATTTTTTCAAAGGATTATTTGACTTTTGCTATTTTATTATTTTTATCGAGAAGTACAATTTTTGGCTTTAGCCCTTTTGATTTTGAGTCCTCAACATAGCCATAGCAAAATATGATAATTTTATCTCCAACAACACCTTTTCTTGCAGTAGGACCATTCAGGCATATTTCTCCTGAATTCTTTTTGCCCGGTATTACATAAGTTTCAAATCTTTCCCCGTTGTTTAAATTGCTTATCATTACCTGTTCATAAGGAAGAATTCCGGCTTTTTTAATAATTGTCTCATCAATTGTAATGCTTCCTTCATATTCAAGATTTGATTCTGTAACAGTTGCAAGGTGTATTTTTGCTCTTAAAATGCAGCGCAGCATAATATCTGTCCTCTCTTTTTAACGAAATATATATATTTTAAATTATGACTGCTTTGGTTAAACAAATGCAAGGTTAAAGACTTTCTTTATTTAAGCATAATTTCAAATAATGGAGATAGAATTGGTTATACTAATAAAGGAGAAATTGTTCATTTGTTCCGGTTAATAAGAAGCAGCTTAACTTTTTTAAAGTTAAGAATTATCTTATAAAATACGATTATAAATAATAAGGAGTTTTATTAAAATGACAAAATTAAAAAACTTGATGCGAAATATAAAGTTGAAAGGAATTTCTTTGTTTATTATATTTTTAATCAATTGCTTTTTTGTAGAACTTTCTGCTGGAGAAACAATAAAAATTGGGGGTTGCGGAAGTTCGTTAGGAACAATGAAGCTAATTGCTTCTGCGTTTGAGAAAAAAAATCCGGGGATAAAAGTTGCCGTGCTATCAAGTCTCGGAAGTCTCGGGGGAGTTAAAGCAGTATCAAAAGGTGGAATCGACATTGGTATAACTGGAAGAAAATTCAATAAAGATGAAGCGAAACTCGGTTTGCTGGCAATCGAGTATGCAAAGACTCCTGTCATATTTATTGTCAATAAAAATATAAATTTATCAAATATAACCCATCAGGATGTAGTTAGGATTTTTAATGGTACTACTAAAAATTGGGATGATGGAGAAAAAATTCGCCCCATACTAAGACAGCCATCAGAAAGTAATGCAATTATAATAAGGAACATATCTCCGGAAATTAGTAATGCAATGGATATTGCAATGTCCTGTGAATGGAGAATTATAGCCCTTACAGACCAGGAAACTGTTGATCTCGTAGAAAAAACACCCGGTGCTTTCAGTTTTTCGACACTAACACAAATAATTTCGGAAAAAAGGAATGTTAATATTCTGAATTATAATGGAATATCTCCCTTATCAAATAGAAAGGTCAATACTTTGTATCCAATTTTTAAGACCCATTATATGATTCTAAAACCGGGATATTCTGAGACTGTAAGAAAATTTATACTTTTTGTTAAATCTTCTGAAGGTAAGAAGATTCTAACCGAAACAGGCAACTTGGTGATAGATTAATGCCAAGACAAAATGCTGCGTCAATAATTACATTTTTGTCCGGGCTAATTATTTTTATATTAGCCATAGCTTTTCCCTTTGTGTATTTTTTTGTTTCATATGAGTATATAAAAGGCAGTATCGAAACAGAAGGAAAGATAAGCGCATCACAGATAATGAAAATTATAGCGAGCAATCCTTCTGCATGGGAATTCGAACAGGAAAGACTCCAGATTTCTTTATCAAGTTTTCCAAGAAAAGGATACCCTGAAAAATGGCGTACTTTGAATGCAAAAAATGAAGTAATAGCGGAAAGCAATACCGAGATTTCCGAGCCTTACATTATGAGAACGTTTGAATTAATTGATGCAGGAACAATTGTGGGAAGACTTGAAATTTATCGCTCTTTAATGCCTCTTTTTAAGAAAACCGGTGTGCTTTCGCTTCTTATGTTACCTATTGGCATTGTTACATTTTTAATTATTCGTTTTGTTCCGATAGAGATGATCTACAGAACAGAGGAAGCATTAAGAGAATCCAATGAACTTCTTAACAAGATATTTTTAAGCCTTAGAGAAGCAGTGTTTATTATTGACCCGAATACATTAAAAATAATCAATTGTAACATTGTGGCCGAGAAAATGTTTGGTATTGAAAAAAAAGTAATGTTAGAGCAGTATCTTATATCATTACTACCGGGCATTCATGATGTTGAAAAATTCAAGAACAATTTAGTAACAAATATAGAAACAAAAGGGTTCTTTCAAATTAACGATTTTCAGATGAGAAGGTTCGATGGTTCTCTTTTCCCTGCAGACTGTAATATTGTCCATTTATATAATGAAAATAATGTCTGTTTTGCCTATCTGTGTGTAATTAATGATATTACCGAACGAAAAAAGCATGAAGAAGATACATTGAGGTCCCAAAAGCTTGAATCTCTTGGAATACTTGCAGGTGGAATCGCACATGATTTTAATAATCTTTTGACAGCTATTGTTGGATGTGTATCGGCTCTTAAACTTTATACCAGCGCCGAGGACGAATCCTACCAGATGCTTGAACATGCTGAAAAAGCAGCTTTACGTGCAAAAGATCTAACACGGCAACTTTTAACCTTCTCCAAGGGAGGCGAGCCTGTTAAACAGATTGTTTCTCTGAAAGAAATTATAAGAAATTCAACCGGTTTTTCATTAAGAGGTTCAAAATCCAAAAGCAATATTATAGTACCCGACAATATCTGGCATATATTTGCGGATGAAGGTCAAATAAGTCAGGTAATTAATAATCTAATAATAAATGCATCTCAAGCTATGCCGGAAGGTGGAATCATTACAATTAAATGTGAAAATGTTACACTTCAAAATAATTATGATGTGCCAAAATTAGTTGCAGGAGATTATGTCAAAATTCTCATAGAAGATCAAGGTACAGGAATACCGGAAGAGAATCTTAAAAAAATATTCGACCCTTATTTTACAACAAAACCGGAAGGAAACGGGTTGGGGCTTGCAACAACTTATTCTATAGTCAAGAAACATAAAGGTTTCATAGGGGTCGAATCCGAAGTAGGGAAAGGCACTATTTTTACAATTTATCTTCCTGCCCTTAGGGATATAGATGAGAAATTACCGGATATTGAAGATAAACTTATTCACGGTGATGCAAGAATACTTTTAATGGATGATGAAGAAGTTGTACGAAAAATTGCCGGATGGATGCTTAATAAACTCGGGTACGAAGTCGAATATGCAGAAAATGGTTCCGAACTAATTGAAAAGTATAGGACAGAGTTTATTAATGGCAAAAAATTTGATGCGGTTATTGTTGATTTAACTGTTCCTGGAGGAATGGGAGGAGAAGAGGCTATAAAAAAATTAATCGAGATTGATCCTGATATAAAAGCTATTGCATCCAGCGGTTATTCAAATAATCCCGCAATGTCTGATTTCCCTCTGTTTGGTTTTAAAGCTGTTATTTCCAAACCATACAAAATTAATGAATTGAGTAAAACTATTTCGAGAGTGCTAAATTTACAGCCAACATTCTAACCCAATTGATGTTTTCCCGATGTCTGCATTATTCTGCTTAAACTGAATTTTTCGAGTTAGGTTATAATAGACTGCATTGAGGTGGAAATTGGATATTTATTATGAAGAACCAGAAGATAGAATAAAGCTTTATCGTATATTCTCATCACTGTTTATTAAGGAGCCATCTGATAAAGAATTAATCGATGCGGCAAAGCTTCTGGGGATTACAACTACAGAAACAGGCGATGAGATAAGGGCAGATTATATCCAGCTCTTTTCAAATTACGCAGGACAACTTCTGCCTTATGAATCGCTATATAACTACGAAATTACCGATGTTCCAAAAGTATGGGGAAATGCCACAATAGAAGTCCAGAAGACTTATCGTTCTGCAAATGTTATTCTTGACGAAGACCTTGATATTGTTCCGGACCATATTTCTGCCGAGTTGCTTTTTATGTCTTATCTTATAGAAAACGAACTTATAGAGTTACAGGAAAAATTTTTAAATGAACACCTATGTATCTGGATTCCTTATTTCTGTGATGATGTTATGGATATTGCTATGTCCGGATTCTACAAGCAAATTGCTGCGGCACTTAAAGCATTTATACTAACTGAATGCAGGTCTTTTGAAATTCCGGTGGAGGAATAGTATATTAGAATGTTTTTTGAAAAAGGAACTCTCTGGAACAAAGTACTTGAAACCACCCAACATGCCCTTAAAGTAGGGGCCCAATTCCCAATACCTACTGATTATGAATTTATAGAAGATTGTGGAATAAGGTTTTTTGTAAGGAAACTTTCAAGCCTTAAACATAAGGATGAAGAAAAAAGAAAACAAATGATTTCAGAAAATCCTACTAATCCTTTTCTTCCATATGACAGAGAGTTGTTTGTTGAAAACATATCCGATACACATGTTGCTCTTTTAAATAAATTCAATGTAGTTGAAAATCATCTTTTAATAATTACAAAGCATTTTGAAGAACAGGAGACTCTTTTAACATTGAAAGATTTTGAGGCGCTATGGTTATGCATGAACGAATTTAAAAGTCTTGGTTTCTATAATGGTGGAACCGAGGCAGGAGCGAGTCAGAAACATAAACATCTTCAAGTAGTTCCTTTACCTCTGGCACCAGAAGGCCCTGACTTGCCTATAGAGCCGTTATTGCAGGGAACGGTTTTAAATAATGGAGCAGGAACAGTTCCGGGTTTTCCTTTTAGACATATATTTGCCAGGGTTAAAAGTATATCTTTATCTCCTAAAGAACTTGCAATGTTATCTTTTGATATTTACAGTAACATGCTTGTTAGTTTAGGCATGGATAAGCCTGACAGAGACCTTCTTAAATATCAAACTTCACCTTATTGTCTGCTTATAACTCATAAATGGATGTTATTGGTCCCGCGATCCCGTGAATTTTTTGACTCTATTTCTATAAATTCACTTGGTTTTGCAGGGGCCTTGCTTGTTAAAGATGAAACTCAGATGGAACTATTAAAAAAAACAGGTCCTATGAAAGTTCTTCAACAGGTTGCGTTTCCGCAATAGTTGTTCTTGTATACAGCTTTTTTACATTTCTTTAATGTCTATGCTATTCTTTAAAGATAATAAATTCTATTGAATATCTAAATACTGAAAGGTGCTTTGATAATGGAAGAAATTAATGAACTGATAGAACAGAGAATTAAAAAACTCGAAGAACTCAGACAGGCTGGAATAGAACCTTTTGGCGGAGCTTTTTATGCAGAAAACCATGCAAATGATCTGCATAATGAATTTTCATCTATGTCAAAAGAATCTCTTGAGGAAAATATTGTAAATTGTTCGCTCGCAGGAAGGATTATTGCTTTAAGAGATTTCGGGAAAGCTGCTTTTGCGCATATTCAGGACACAACAGGAAAGATTCAATTGTATTTTCGTAAAGATTTGCTTGGTGAAAAATATTCTCTGGTTAAAAAACTTCTTGATATAGGAGATATAATCGGACTTTCAGGAAGGCTTTTTAGAACAAAAACTAATGAGCTTACTGTTGAGGTAAAAGATTTTGTTTTTCTTACAAAGTCTTTAAGACCTTTGCCTGAAAAATGGCATGGACTTAAGGATATCGAAACCCGTTACCGTCAAAGATATGTTGACCTTATTGTAAATCCGGACGTAAAACAGGCTTTTGTAAAAAGAAGCATGATTATAAAAGCTATAAGGGATTTTCTCGAATCAAAAGGCTTTATAGAAGTGGAAACGCCAATGATGCAACCTATACCCGGTGGTGCGACCGCAAAACCTTTTAAGACACATCACAATGCATTAAATATTGATTTATATCTCAGGATAGCTCCCGAGCTATATTTGAAAAGACTTCTTGTTGGTGGATATGAAAGAGTTTATGAACTTAACAGAAATTTCAGGAATGAAGGTATATCTACCAAGCATAATCCAGAATTTTCGATGCTCGAGTTTTACATTGCTTATAGAGATTATAATTATCTTATGTCATTTACAGAAGAGTTGATTCCTTATGTTGCTGAAAAGACACTTGGAACTCTGAAAGTTCAATATGGCAATGATATTATAGATTTAACCCCTCCATGGCAAAGATTATCAATGCTTGATGCGCTTGAAAGTAAAGGAGTTCCTTCAGAAGTTTTTAATGATTATGATAAAGCAAGAACCTGGGCAAAAGAACATAAAATAGAGATTGATAAAAATATGTCCCACGGAAAAGTGCTTGATGAAATTTTTAAGGAAATAGTCGAGCCATTTCTAATACAGCCGACTTTTATTATTGACCATCCTGTTGAACTTTCACCTCTGGCAAAGCGCAAATCCGATAATCCATCATTGGTTGAGAGATTTGAGCTTTTTATCTCTGCAAGGGAAATAGCTAATGCATTTTCTGAACTCAATGATCCAATGGACCAGAGGCAAAGATTTCTTAAACAAGTAGAGGCAAAAGCTCTGGGAGATGAAGAAGCACACTGGATGGA
>DYFC01000002.1 GCA_020725385.1 Nitrospira japonica
CGCTCTCCCAACTGAGCTACAGCCCCAGAAAATATAAAATAACATAAATTTATTTGTATAAACAATATGAAAATAAAAATAGGTAATTTAAATGTCTTCTAATTGATTGATAATCTTTTTTGTTATTTTTTGCATTCTTTTAAAGTCTTTATTACTTTTTTCATGGTCGTATCCAATAAGATGAAGAACTCCGTGTATAAGCAGTCTTTTAATTTCTTCATAAAATGTTAATCCATTTTCTTTAGCTTGTTTTTTTGCTTTAGGAACACTTATTACAATATCTCCAAGAATTATTTCCTGCATGGGTTTTATCTTTTTTAAAGAAAATTTTTCTTCCTGTGGAAAAGAAAGAACATCTGTGGTTCTATCAATTCCACGATACTGATAATTAAGTAATCTCATTCTTTTATCATTGACAAAAAGAATGCTTAACTCAGCCTGTGAAAGAGACAGTATTTGTAGGATTTTCCTTAGAAGCTTTTGTATCTTCTGAAGGTTTATCTTTTGTTGTCTTTGCTGATTCTTTATATAGACCTTCATTTGAGAAGTCGAATCCGGGATAATCAATTCGTTTATGGAAAATCCCGGTTAGAATATAAGTAAAACGTTTTTTAATTTCGTGTATATCTTTCAGGGTAAGTTCGCATTCATCAAGCTGTCCATCAAGAAAAATGTGATTAATGATTTTATCTACAAGGGAAGCAATACGTGCAGGCGTAGGGTCTGTAAGGACTCTTGATGCTGCCTCAACTGCATCGGCCATCATTACAAGGGCTGCAACCCTTGTCTGTGGCTTTGGTCCGTGGTACTTATAATCTTCTTCATTTATATTTGTATTTTGACTCGATTCTTTTGCTTTCTGATAAAAATAATTTACAAGCATTGTACCGTGATGCTGTTCAATTATATCTATAATAGGCTCTGGTAATTTGTATTGTTTGGCTATATCGAGCCCTTCTTTAACATGATTAATAATAATCAAACTGCTCATATGGGGTGTTATCTTATCATGTTTACTGACTGTTCCACCCTGATTTTCAACAAAATAATCCGGCATTTTTATTTTTCCAATATCATGATAATATGCACTTACTCTTGCAAGTAAAGGATTTGCTCCGACTGCTTCTGCTGCTGCCTCGACGAGATTTCCGACAATTACGCTATGATGATATGTACCTGGAGCATTTATCATTAAACTTTTCATAATAGGCTGGTTAAGGTCAAGCAATTCAAGAAGACTTATGTCGGTTGTAACTTTAAATGAATATTCTATAAGCGGTAATAGAAGAGATACTATAGCTGCAACGCTAATTCCACCGAGTGCGGCAAAAAGAATTGAAGGAGGAAATTTTGTAGTAAATAATTCTCCTTTAAAAAGAAGAAGTATTATTACTGTTATAATATTTGCAGCTATAACATATCCTCCAGCTCTTAGAATTGACGATCGTTTTTTACATTGTAAAGCGCCAAAAGCGGCGGTGATACTTCCAACAAAGGTATAAACAGTAAAAGAAGCATCCTGAAGCCAGAGACCTGTTAGAAGACTTAAAATAAAAGAAAAAATTATCGCAGTATGAAAATCAAAAAGTAAAGAAACAAACATTGCACCTGCGGGTATAGGTAGCCCGAATAAAGAAATTTCGAGAATCTTGTATTCCAGGCCTTTTGAAAGGTTTATAAGAAGATAACCAAAAAGTCTTCCTGTCAAAAGTGTCCCGATAACGAGCAGACCAAGTAAAAGAAGCATATTGCTTTTTTTAATATAAGCAGGTTTGTAACGCATAATGTCGCGGTAAAAAATTGTAAGCAGAAGACAGGAAATTAAAAAGCCACCAATAAAATGACCTGCTTTAAAAACTGTTTGAATTGAAAACGATGATATAATACTGCAGATAATTATAAAATAAATTCTGGTTAAATTTTCTTTTTTATTAACAGGGGAAAGTTCTTCTATGTCAGAAATTTTTTTACCTTCTGTTAAGTATCTAAAAAAACTGATTATTTTTGAAGACTTATTCTTCTGTTGTCCGTTTTTCATATCGTTCATATGCCCTAACAATTTCTTGAACAAGTTTATGTCTTACAACATCTTTTTCGGAAAAATAGACAAATTTTATGCCTTCGATACCGTTAAGTATTTTTACTGCCTCAATAAGCCCTGAAACTTTTCCGTGAGGTAAGTCTATCTGTGTTACATCACCTGTTATCACAGTTTTTGAATTAAATCCGAGTCTTGTAAGGTACATCTTCATTTGCTCGGAAGTAGTGTTTTGCGCTTCATCGAGAATGATGAAAGAATCATTAAGTGTTCTACCTCTCATAAATGCGAGTGGGGCGATTTCAATTATCCCTCTATCAACAAGTTTTCCTGCTTTTTCAGCTTCCATCATATCAAATAAAGCATCGTAAAGCGGTCTGAGATATGGGTTTACCTTTTCGTAGAGATCACCGGGGAGAAACCCTAATTTTTCACCTGCCTCAACAGCGGGTCTTGCAAGCACAATTCTGCTTACCTGTTTTTTTAAAAAAGCACTTATTGCCATAGCCATAGCAAGATATGTCTTACCAGTTCCTGCAGGACCTATACCGATTACAATATCATAATTTCTGATTGCTTCAATATATTGTTTCTGGGTATCGGTTTTGGGGATAATAAAACGTTTTTTTGAAGATACCGGTATGTTGTTTAGAAAAAGGTCTTTAACAGAAGTTGCTTCTGCTTCTGAAGACATGGATTTAATAGCAAAACGAATGTCTTCAGGATTTAAGAAATATCCTTCATGGCTTATTGCACGCAAATCATTAATAATCTTTTCAGCTTTTTCAACATTATTAGGTTCACCCTGTAAGAATATCTTATTACCTCTCTGAGATGCAATAACACCCAGTGTTTCTTCTATTATTTTTAAATTTTTGTCGAGTCTGCCGTAAAGCAGATTAATCTCTTTTTCGCTATCAAGCTCAATTTCTAAAGTTAACGTAACGCCCCCTTTTAATTTTTAAAAGTTACAAAAGCGTGTTGTAATTTTTCAAATTTCCTAATTTTTATAGACATTATTTCAGCTTCTTTTCTTGTTGCAAATTCTCCAACTAAAACTTTATAAAGTTTACTATTTTTTCTTTTGTCTGAAGGAACTACAACAGCCTTGTAACCTTTATTGTTTAGTTTGTCTTTAAGTTCCTCTGCAGCATCTTGATTTTTAAATGCTTCAACCTGTACGGTATATTTTTTAAATTTGGAATTTTTATTTAACTCCGGCTCTGTTGGATGGTTAGTTTTAGATTTTTCATGTTGCTCGTTTTTATTTGCCTGTGCGGGTGTTTCTTCTTTTGTATTAATTTTTCCTTTATCCTGCTGTAAAGTTTGAGAAGATTGTATTTGTTGATTGAGTGCAGTTAACGTGTTTGTGTTTACGGTCTCATTTGGTTGAGATGGGGTATTATCCTGTTGATTTATGGGTGATTGTGATACTGTTTCTATATGCTGTCCGGATGGAATATTACTGACATTTACAGAAATTTCAGAATTTATCGGTCTGAAAGATTTGCCAACGAAAAAGCCGAGTATGAATCCAAGCGAAGCAGTAATAACAATCGCTGAAATAATTATACCTTTACCTATATATACTGTTGATGACTTCTCTTTGTTTTCCTGTTTCATAAAATAAGCATAGCATCACCATATGAAAGAAATCTATACCCGAGAGAAATTGCCTCAGAGTAGGCTTTAAACAATAATTCGATCCCGCATTTGGCTGATGCAAGCATTAATGGAGTTGATTTTGGCAAATGAAAATTTGTTATAAGTGAATCAATTATTTTAAATTTATAACCCGGATAAATAAAAATATCGGTATCTCCTTTTATTTTACCATTCATGGAAAATGTGTTGCAACGATTACTTATAAATCCTTCAAGTACTCTTGTGGTTGTTGTCCCTACAGCAAAGATTTTATTTCCTGCCTTTTTTGCTTGAATTATCTCCTTAATAAGTTGACTTTCAATCTCAAAATGTTCTTTTTCCATAGCATGATCTTCAATTTTTTCTGTTCTTATTGACTTAAAAGTTCCTATTCCAACGTGAAGGGTTAGTTCTCTTATTTTTATACCTTTTGATTGAATTTCTGAAAGAAGTTCTTTGGTAAAATGAAGGCCTGCTGTTGGTGCTGCTATTGAACCTTCATTTTTTGCATAGGTAGTTTGATAAGTTTCAAGGTCAGATTTATCCGGTTTACGTTTAATGTATGGTGGCAAAGGCATATAACCGTATTTCCATATTAACTCATTGAAATTCCCTTTAAATTCGAATTTTGCAATAGAACCATCTATAATCTCCGCTTGAAAATTGTCTGCAAAGTATACTTTCCCTGTATGTTTACCTTTTGTTAACACCTCCCAGGAAAAATCTTTATTTTCTTTAACAAGCAAAATTTCTATAGGTTTCCCGTTATTTCTTTTTCCGATGAGTTTTGCGGGAAATACCTTTGAATTATTTAAGATTAATAAATCACCTTCTGAAAGATAATTGATAATATCTGTAAAAGTTCTATGTTCGATCTTTCCATCATTGTGAACAACGAGTAACCTTGAGTTACTTCTTTTTTCCAAAGGTTTACTGGCAATAAAGTTTTCTGGAAGATTGTAATCGAAATCAGCGGTATTCATATAATTTTATTATAGTGCCCGGATAAAAATATGAAAGGATTTCTTTGTAATTTTTGCCTTCCCGTGCCATTTTCAAAGCACACCACTGACACATCCCAACTCCATGTCCATAACCTTTACCTTCAAAAAAAATTGTATTATTATCCTTGTTAATAGAAAAATTCGTACTCGGAAGGCGGCTCCATCCAATAGTTTTTCTGAATTCAGTAGCAGGAATTTTTAAGATGTTGGAATCTGTCATTATATTCAATTCTTTTACTCTATTGGTTGATGTATATGATGATATGGATATATCTTTAATTAAAGGAATATTTAAGGCTTTTTCTATTTCTTTAATATCGATACTCCTTTCCCATTCTGAATAAGGTGATAAGTCACATTTTGTTTCAACTGACTTCAGATAAGGATAACCTTTCCCGAATACTTCTTCTGGATTTTCTGTTCTTCCACCACAAGTTGAATGATAAAATGCTGCTATAGGTGAATTATCATATGTAATAATTTCACCTTTTGTTTTTTCAACAGCATATGCTATGCGTGCATCGGGATTATTGCCTTTATAAACTTGATGAAGAACCGAAGATGCTATGTGATAAAGGGAGTCTCCACTAATCTTTTTCTGATATAAAGCATAAGTTCTTGAGACAACAGCCTGTGCTTTCAATGCCTCCATATCCCAATCAGAACTTACTTCTGCAGCAACAACATCTTTAATATATTCTTCAAGAGGCAATTCATTAATAATATAAAGTCCATTATCACCTTTCCAGACTTCTATGTCTCCGGTATATTTTGTGCCCATAACAAGGAGTGTGCCTTTCATGTTGCCAAGTTTTTCAATTTTTTCGTTCTTTAAAGGTATATTTGGATAGTATTCATTAACAATAAGAACTTTGATTTTTTCCGAAGCTATAGCATTAGTAAAAGATAATAAAACTATAAATGATGAAATAAAAAACAGCAATTTTTTCATTGTATTTATCCCTTTTTTCTTAGTATCCAAAAAATAAGAGTCAAAAGAAGGCTAATCAATAAACTGGTAGCTAACGGAAAGTAAAAACTAAAATTTTTTCTCTGGATGTATATGTCACCCGGAAGTCTGCCAAACCAGTGCAATTTACCCGAAAGCATAAAAATAATGCCGGCTATAATGCATATTAATCCAACAAGAATAAGAATTTTTCCAAAATATTGAATATTATCAGGCATTTATTTTTTTAGATACCTTTCCATTTCTGAATAAATACATCCACAATATTTTTGTCTATATAACCCCAATTCTTTTGAAATTTTCATGCCATCATAAAAACCGGGTCTAAAATCTTCATCATAGAATGCTATATCATGCTTTTTGCCAGCATCTTTGGCTATTTTTATTATAACATCAAATTTTTGATAAGGACTTACAAGTAATGATGTTGTGAATCCATCAAGTCCCATTTTTTTCGCTGTCTTTGCTGTTTCTTCAAGTCTTATGTAATAACAATACTGACATCTATTAGATTCATTATTAACAACAGACCTGATGAATTCCTTAAGTCCATAATTGTCTTTATATTCAATCTTAAGATTCCAGAGATTCTGTAATTTGTTCAGTGAATCAAACCTATTTTTATATTCTGTATAAGGATGTATATTAGGATTGAACCAGAAACCAACAATATCAATACCCTTTGAAGTTAAAGTTCTTATTGGGAATAGACAACAATTTGAACAGCATATATGCATCAGAAGCTTCATATTTTAAGGCAGGTATTCCTTTATTTGTTTCCTACTTTTTTTGATTTCATGTGTTTTTTAAATTTATTATTTTTTGAAATAGCCGATTGTTGCGGGGAAAAATTCGGGTCTATGAGATACGCCTGTTTGAAGTATTTATCTGCTTCATCGAATCTTTTAAGTTTATATAAAGCATAACCTGTTCTATAATAAGCATCTGAATCAGGTCTGTGTTTTACATATTCCTTTAAAATTTCTGCTGCTTCTTTAAATCGTCCTTTATCGTAATAACTTAAAGCTTTTTCATATTCAGAGTTCATATTAGCAAAAGAAAAATTTGTTGCTAAAATAATTAGAAATATTATTAGAAGCATAGTTATTTTCATAATAACCTCCTGATTGAGGAAGTTTAAATTATAAAAAGCTTAACAATAATAACGAAGATTAGTCAATTTATTTTCTTTTCCTGTCATTGTCAGCAAAAAGGCCTAAATTTTTATTAAAAGATATTCCGAGATGTGAATAGGCGATTTCGGTTGCTTTTCTACCCTGAGGGGTTCTTATGATAAAACCTGTTTTAAGAAGATATGGCTCAACAACATCAATAAGAACATCAGCCTCTATCTGAAGGGTGGAAGCAATAGCTTCTATTCCTACAGGTCCGCCTTTATAGTTTATAATTATTGTTTTCAACACCTTACGATCAGTTTCACCGATGCCCTGTTCATCAATTCCTTCAAGTAATAGTGCATCAATAGCAACATTTTTTGTTATTTTTCCGTGGGCACGTACCTGAGCATAATCTCTTACTCTTTTTAAAAGTCTATTAGCAACTCTCGGTGTTCCTCTCGACCTGCGTGCTATCTCAAAAGCTCCTTCATCATCAATTGGGACTTCAAGTATCGAAGCAGAGCGTTTTACTATTTTTGTAAGGTCATTTTCATCGTAAAAATCTAAATCTCTTGTTATTCCAAATCTTTCTCTTAATGGAGATGATAAAAGACCTGCTCTTGTTGTTGCACCGATGAGAGTGAATGGTTCAAGTCTGTAACGGTGAGTTCTTGCATGTGCACCTTTATCAAAAATAAAATCAACAGCAAAATCTTCCATTGCCGGATATAAAAATTCCTCGACTATTTTCGGGATTCTATGAATTTCATCAATGAATAAAATATCACCTTTTTCAAGATGCGTGAGAATACCCATTAAATCTCCTCCCTTTTCAAGGGCAGGTCCAGATGATGTAATTATACGGGTTCCCATTTCATTTGCAATTATATGTGCAAGAGTTGTTTTCCCGAGCCCTGGAGGACCGTTAAAAAGTATATGATCAAGGGATTCTTTTCTTTTTAAGGCAGCTTCGATTGCTATTTTAAGTGTTTCGGTAACTTTATTCTGCCCGATATATTCTGCAAGGCGGGAAGGCCGAAGACTGAATTTTATATCTTCATCTCCCGGGATTTCTTTTTTCAAAATATCAGAAATATTAGCTTCTTCCTGTATCATCTAAACTGACCTCTATAGACTTCTTCAAAAAGTTCCTCTGAAGATTTAATTGAAGGATTTCTTTTAATAGCATCTTCTATCATTTTACGGGCTTCAGGATGTTTATGTCCGAGTTGCTTAACAAGAACATCCTCAACTTCTTTTATAAAATCTTCCGGGATTTCCGGGTAGGACGGAACTTCCTTAATTAACGCATACTTAGCTACTTTCCCTTTTAAAGTAGCAACTATTTTTTCAGCTTTTCTTTCGCCAATTCCTTTTAATTGTTTTAATGATTTTGTATCTTTGTCTTCAATGAATCTCGCGATTTCTCTAACTGGTTTAATTAAAGCCTTTACAGCAGCAGAGGGACCTATGTCTTCAACAGAAATAAAAAGCTCAAAAAATTCTTTATCAAGAGAGTTGGGGAATCCTACAAGAACAGGCTTTGGCTGTCTTTCTGTCTGATTATATGAAATATACAATTCGAGTTCATCATTTTCATTTAATTTGCTTTTTATTTCTTTCATAGCGTAAGAGGGTATAAGTACATCATAACCTATATTATTTACTATTAAAGTAATTCTATCATCATTAGCAAAATTGATTTTGGCTTTGCCTTTAAGATATGTAATCATATTATTTTCCTGTTAGGATTCCTATAATAAGCTGTAATGGCAGCAGCCAGAGCATCGGATGCATGAAAAGATTTAATTGCTTTGATTCCAAGAATATTGGTGACAGCATCACGTAACTGATATTTATTCGCTGCACCATATCCGGCAAGGGAATTTTTTATTTCTCTTGGTGTGATTTCTATCATTTTTAAATTATTCTGGAAAACTGTTAAATATATGATACCTAAAACTCCTCCAAGTATAATACCAGCACGGGGATACCTTAATAAAGAGTAGGCATTCTCAACCGCAATAAATTCAGGTTTAATTGCTTTTATGATTTTCAATAAATCGATATGTATCTGAAAAAGTCTTTTTGAAATATGCTCACCTGCTTGAGTTTTAATTATCCCGCATCTTATGAGCAAAGGTTTAAATTTTTCTATTTTTATCGCTCCAAAACCTGTTGTTGCAAGTCCGGGGTCAATTCCAAGAATAATCATATGAAAAATTATTTTTTACGGGGTATTTCAAAAAGAATCTCTTCTACCATCTGACAAATTACATGACCTATTGTTATATGGGTTTCCTGTATTCGTGGTGTGTTATCCGAGGGAACTATAAAAGAATAGTTTGCTTTTGAAGCAAATTTTTCACCTTTTATACCGGTAAGCGCAATAGTAATCAATTTTTTCTTCTTGGCAACTTCCATGGCTTTAAGGACATTTGGAGAATTTCCGCTTGTGCTGATAGCAAAAATAATATCTCCTTCCTGTGCAAGGGCTTTTAATTGTTTTGCAAATATTTCTGAATAATCGTAATCATTAGCTATTGCAGTAATAACAGCCATATCAGTATTAAGTGCTATTGCGGGAAGTCCGGGCCGTTCTCTTTTAAACTTATTAACAAATTCTGCGGCTATATGGGAAGCATCTGTTGAGCTTCCACCATTTCCGAAAAGAATGAGTTTTGCTCCTTCATTAAAAGCATTAGCTATAACTTTTGCGACTTCAAATATCTTATCGATATTTTTGTCATCTATAAATTTCTGTTTAACCTGTATGCTTTCTTCAAATGACCTAATAATTTTATCTTTCATAAGTTGACAAATTTTTCCAGCTTGGTATGATTTAATTAGATTAATCAAATCGGTTTATTATGTCAACCTTCCAGTTTATCAAAATGACTATTGTGGTGATTGAAGATTAGCAAGCCTGGAATAGGAATAGTTTTTGGAGAAATGGAAAAATGAGAAAAGACCATGAAATAATTCAAGAACTAAAGAATAAGATAATTGACCTTGAAAATAAATTGAATAATGCAAAGAGACGAGAGTCAAAATTTGTTCAACTGTATGAAGAGTCGAGGAATATTTTTAATGCTACAGTAAACCCCATTTTTTTATTAGATACAGAACAAAATATAATTTCGGCAAATAAAGCCACATGCGATATTACCGGGATTTCTGAGGAAGGTTTAATTAGTAAAAAATGTTATGAAATAATGCATGGGACAAATGCTCCACCCGAAGGATGTCCTTTTAAAAGACTATCAAAAACAAAAGGTCCCGAAATGAATGAAATGGAAATAGAAATGTTCGGAAGAATATTTCTTGTATCATGTACACCTATTTTTGATAAAGATGGAAACATTAAAAAAATAATTCATATCTCAACAGATATTACAGATAGAAAAAAAGTAGAGACTGAAAAAGCAGAGATTGAAATGAAATTAATTCAATCTCAAAAAATGGAAGCTATAGGACAACTCGCAGCAGGGATAGCACATGATTTTAATAATATACTTACAGCTATCATCGCATACTCTCATTTTCTTAAATTAAAGATGAAAAATAATGTCAACCTTGTTACTTATGTTGATAATATACTTAGTTCATCAGAAAAAGCAGCAAATCTTGTAAGAAATCTTTTAACATTAGGTAAAAAACAGGCGTTAAGCTTAAGAATAGTAGATATAAATAATATAATCCAAAATATTGAAGATATTCTTATAAAAATTTTAGGAGAAAATATTCAATTAAAGATTAAAAAAGGTAGAAAAGAAGGAATTTTTGTACTTGCGGATTACGCTCTGTTAGAGCAGGCATTGTTTAATCTTGCTATAAATGCAAGGGATGCTATGCCGGATGGAGGCACATTAACTATATCAAGTGATATTATAACTCCTGATAATGATTTTATAAAAAAGTATGAAGAATTTAAAGAACAGAAACTGGGTGTTATTTCCATGGCTGACACAGGGGTTGGAATAGAAAAAAAATATCAGGATAGAATATTTGAACCTTTTTTTACTACTAAAGAAAAAGGGAAAAGCGCAGGACTTGGACTTGCAATGGTATATGGAATTGTTAAACATCATGGAGGATGTATAGAAATTGATAGCGAAAAAGGGAAAGGGACTGAAATTAAAATTTATCTTCCTTTGACAGACAAAAAACCTGAAAAACTTAAATCAGAAGATTATTTATCAATAAAAAGAGGTAAAGAGACAATCTTACTGGCAGAGGATGATCTTGAAGTGCGCTCAAGCATTAGTTCTATACTTGAAGAATATGGTTATAAGGTTATAGAAGCAGTTGATGGTGAAGATATGGTAAAAAAGTTTAAAGAGAATAAAGAAAGTATTCATTTATTGATTATAGACTTTATAATGCCTAAGAAAGGCGGGAAAGAAGCTTATGATGAGATAATTAAAATTAAACAGGATATTAAAGCAATTTTTATAAGTGGATATAAACCTGAGATTGTAATGAAAAAAAGCATTTCTAATGAAAAATTAGATTTTATTTTAAAACCTGTTTCTCCTATAATTTTATTGAGGAAAATACGTCAAATGCTTGATTGAATTGAAACAAAAATATCTTAAATAATTAATTTGTTCTTGACCTTTATAATGTTCTTATGCAATACTAACAGCGAAGTTTCGGAAGTTTTGTTGTATGCTGCTTCAGGAATTTAGGCTAAGAAGCTTCTATGGCATTACTCCGTAACATTAATTTTTCTATTTTTTAAGGAGGTGTAGTTGTATGGTAAAAGGAACCGTAAAATGGTTCAATGAGTCCAAAGGATTTGGATTCATAACAAAGGAGGATGGTGGTGACGTTTTCGTGCATTATTCTGCTATCCAGGGAAATGGATTCAAAACTCTTGCTGAAGGGCAGGCAGTTAGTTTTGATGTAGTTGATGGGCCTAAAGGACCTAAAGCAGAGAACGTAAATAAAATTTAACCTCTAACATGCGGGTTCTATTTATATAGAACCCGCATTTTCATATATAAACCTACCGGATTTACATTTCAATAAGATTATGGATAATGAAGAATATCTTGAAGTAGTTAACCATAAAGGTGAAGTTATAGGACATTTTCCACGCTCGGTTGTGCATGGAAATCCATCTTTGATGCACAAAGTAGTACATGTTCTGGTATTTGATAAAAATGGAAACTTACTTCTACAGAAGCGCTCGATGAAAAAAGATGTTGCACCTGGAAAATGGGATACATCAGTGGGTGGCCATGTAGGTATTGGAGAAGACTTAATTATTAGTTCCAAAAGGGAAATGGAAGAGGAACTCGGTTTAAACGGTGTAGAAACAGAATATCTTTATACTTATATTCACAGAAATAGTTACGAGACAGAACTTGTAACGACCTTTCGATGTGTATGCGATGGTAATATATCTTTCAATAAAGATGAAATAGATGAAGTAAAATTCTGGAGCATCGAAGATATTAAAGCCGCAATTGGCAAGCAGATTTTAAGTGAGAACTTCGAGAATGAGTTTTTAAATTACATTCAGCATATTGAAATTCAATAAATTTCCTTCTGAATATAAAATATTATCCTGATCTTATTTATTTCTACGTTCGTGGTATATTTGGTATGTATATTTTTGTTCTCCTTTTCTTTAGAATTGTTTATAGCTTATTGATTCTAATACGAAAGAAGAACTTTTTTATTCCTTTGTTATCCTAACTGCATTTTCCCTTTAACCTGTTGGTGATGTCCTAACCTGAATGAGCTTTTAGCCCTGTTGCCTCACATAAAAATCTAAACGAAAAGTTTC
>DYFC01000016.1 GCA_020725385.1 Nitrospira japonica
AATTTATTTTTCGATACCTTAGTGTACGTTTAAAGATGATTTGCCATGAACTTTTTTATGTATAACCAAAAAATATCTTTTGATATAAAAATCATCGAGTTAAATAAATTTTTGAGCAATGTCTGCATTTTTTGGGTTAAAATTTATACCGGGCTATAACTTATTTTATGTTAGAATATTTTCATTTAGAAACAAAACAATATTTTAGCTTATTTCATTATTTAAACTTATTAAAATGAACATAGAAACTAACAAACAAAATATTTCACAAAATAATAAGACTGAAACCAATGAGCCCCGTGATTTTATTCGGGCAATCATAGATGCAGACATAAAATCAGGCAAGTATGAATCCCGTGTCCACACCCGTTTTCCGCCTGAGCCTAATGGTTATCTTCATATAGGACATGCAAAATCTATCTGTCTAAATTTTGGAATAGCCCGGGAATATAATGGTTTATGCAATCTCCGTTTTGATGATACGAATCCCTCGAAAGAAGATATTGAATACGTAAATTCCATAAAAGAAGACGTAAAATGGCTTGGATTTGATTGGGGAGATAGAGAGTTCTATGCTTCTGACTATTTCGATCAGCTTTATGAATATGCAGTACAACTTATAAAAAAAGGTAAGGCATATGTATGTGATTTAAGTCCTGAAGAGATAAGAGAATATAGAGGAACGCTAACTGAACCGGGTAAAGAAAGTCCTTATCGCAATCGTTCTGTAGAAGAAAACCTTAATCTTTTTGAACGCATGAAAAAAGGTGAATTCCCGGAAGGCTCAAGAACCCTTCGCGCCAGGATAGACATGTCTTCTGGAAATATAAATATGAGAGACCCTGTGATTTATCGCATATTATATGCAGAGCATCACAGAACAGGTAATAAATGGTGCATTTATCCAATGTATGATTTTGCACATTGTTTTTCGGATTCTATCGAAAGAATAACTCATTCAATATGCACTCTTGAGTTTGAAGACCACAGGCCATTATACGACTGGTTTTTAAATGAGCTTGATGTATATCATCCGCAACAGATAGAATTTGCAAGGCTGAATCTTAGCCATACTGTCTTAAGTAAACGCAAATTGATTCAATTAGTATCAGAGGGTTTTGTAAAAGGATGGGATGATCCAAGAATGCCTACAATTTCAGGATTAAGAAGAAGGGGATATACACCTGAAGCAATTCGGAATTTTTGTAACAGAATAGGAGTTGCGAAACGAGACAGCACTGTAGAAATAGGATTGCTCGAGCATTGTATTCGAGAAGATTTGAATAAAAGAGCGCTCCGTGTAATGGCTGTATTGAACCCATTGAAAATTGTAATAGAAAATTATGAAGAAGGTTTAACAGAAGAACTCGAGGCTATTAATAACCCGGAAGATATATCAATGGGCACAAGGAAAGTTCCATTTTCACGCACAATTTTCATAGAAAGAGAAGATTTCATGGAAAATCCTCCCAAACAGTTTTACAGACTTGCACCCGGACGTGAAGTTAGACTTCGTTATGCATATTTCATAAAATGCATTGATGTTATAAAAGACAGAACAGGTGAAATAAAAGAGCTTAGGTGTACATATGATCCTTCAACACGTGGAGGTGATGCACCTGATGGAAGAAAGGTTAAGGCAACATTACATTGGGTTTCAGCCGAACATTCGATAGAAGCTGAAGTAAGGCTTTATAATTCTTTATTTACCAAAGAAGACCCTGATGATGTTGAAGAAGGTAAAACATTTCTTGACTATATTAATCCAGAATCATTGACTGTTCTTAATTCATGTCGTGTTGAACCTTCGCTTTCAGGTGTTAAACCCGGCGGTATATATCAGTTTGAAAGACAGGGTTATTTTTGCGCAGACCCTGATTCTATAGCAGGCAGACCTGTTTTTAACAGGACTGTGACATTAAAAGACACATGGGCTAAGATTCAGAAAAAACTATAAAGGTTTACATAGTTTACAGGGTTTACATAGTTTGCACAGTTGAAATAAGTTGAAATTTTAAACTAAGTAAACTGTGTAAACCAAGTAAACTAAGTAAACTTGGTAAACTGAGTCAAGAAAGGATAGGATTATGAGTTACATTACAGTAATTGGAGCTGGAAGCTGGGGAACCACTCTTGCCTGCCTTCTTGCAGATAAAAGTTATGATGTGACTCTCTGGGCATACGAGAAAGATATTGTTGATGAAATAAATGAACAAAAAACAAATAAAACATACATGCCTGATGCAATAATTCCTGATAATTTAAAAGCTTCAAATAATTTAGGCGAAGCATTAAAAAAGGCTCGTTTTATTATAAATGCTGTGCCAGCACAATTTACACGTTCTGTATTTAAAGAAGTCGCTCCTTTATTGAATGGCGAGGCTGTGATAATAAGCGTAGCAAAAGGCATCGAGAGGGGCACTTTATTGACTGTTTCTTCTATACTTAATGAAATTACAGGACGTCCTGTTGCAGTTTTATCTGGACCGAGTTTTGCAAAAGAAGTTACAAAAAAACTTCCTACAGCAGTAACTCTTGCGATAAATAACATAAATCTCGGGTTGATTCTTCAGGAGATATTCAATACAAATTATTTCAGAGTATATACTCACAATGATGTTATAGGAACCGAAATTGGAGGTGCCTTAAAGAATGTAATGGCAATAGCATCCGGGATTTGTGAAAGTCTCGGACTTGGCAATAATGCTAAAGCGACTTTAATTACAAGAGGCCTTGCTGAAATGACCCGGCTTGGTGTTGCAATGGGTGCTTCTGAAAGAACATTCTCCGGACTAAGCGGCATAGGTGATTTGGTTCTGACATGTACAAGTACTTTATCAAGAAATTATACTGTAGGTATGAAAATTGGACAGGGAATGAAATTGAAAGATATTTTAAGTCAAACAAAAAGTATAGCAGAAGGAGTACCAACAGCTGAGTCTGCTCATGAACTTTCTAAAAAATACGGGATTGAGATGCCAATTATTGAGCAGGTTTATAAAGTGCTCTATGAGGAAAAAGATCCATTGGAAGCAGTAAAAGAACTTATGGAGCGTTCTTTGAAATCTGAATTTTATAAATAATGGATGAGCTAAGAATTAAAAGAATCCTTGAGAATATTAAAAACAACAAAATAACGATTGAAAAAGCTTTAGAATATCTAAAACACCTTCCATTTGAAGATCTTTCATTCGCTAAAGTTGATCATCATAGAAATATAAGACAGGGAATTCCTGAAGTAATTTTTGCTGAAGGTAAAAACCCTGACGAAGTTGTTGTGATAGCAAAATCCATCTATAAAAAAAATAAAAAGTTCTTAATTACAAGAGGTTCGGAAAAAATTTACAGCAGATTGAAAATTAAAGAAGCAATTTTTCATCCTGCTTCCAAAGCAATTTCTGCAGGAGGTGAAAAAGATAAAAAAGGATACATACTGATATTATCAGCAGGTACTTCTGATATTCCGGTAGCTGAAGAAGCTCTGGTAACAGCAGAATTTCTCGGCAATAAAGTCGAACATGTTTATGATGTTGGTGTTGCCGGAATTCATCGTCTTTTTCATATAAAAGAATCATTAAATTCTGCCCGTGCGATTATTGTTGTTGCCGGTATGGAAGGAGCTCTTCCTTCAGTTGTTGGTGGGCTAACGGACAAACCAATAATAGCTGTTCCTACTTCTGTAGGCTATGGCACAAATCTTGGTGGCTTAACTCCATTGTTTGCCATGCTCAATTCCTGTGTTCCTGGCATAGCTGTTATGAATATTGACAATGGCTTTGGCGCAGGATGCCTCGCACATAAGATAAATAAACCAAAATAATGCATTTTAAGGCTGACAAATTTTGTTACCTAAAAATGACAGAAATAGCCTGTATTATTCTAATTTAATGTAACTTCTTATAAATCTGCATATAACTGCTTGAATTAAAAGGATATTCAATACACAAGAAATATTATTCTATGGCACGAAGCTTGCTCTTTTTATCCTTAAGAAGGTAGAAATTTATGGTTATAAAGGGGAAAGCGCATATAACAAACACTGCTTCTAAAATATTTTCCCTAACTGTTTTTATATTACTCGTTATAAATATTACTGAAGGACAAACAATGAATAAAGCTTTAATCACAAAAGACGATAATAATAAAGAAATAACTATCAAATCCGGTGACCTGATTCAGATTGAGCTTGAAACATCCGGAGCCACTGGCTATACATGGCACATTAATAATTTAGACAGAGAATACTTAGATTTAATATCAGAAGGCATAAAAGAAAATACTGTGGAGGGGAAAGTTGGTGCTCCAATTGTTAGATACTGGCAATTAAAAGCTCTTAAAAAAGGCATTACCGAACTTCAAATGCTTTACTTTAGACCATGGGAGGGCGCTGGAAAGTCAGTGGAAAAATTCAGGATTAAATTGAATATAGAATAAAAAAGGGGGACAAAATGTTTAAGCGTAAGTTTATAGTTTTGGTTACAGCCATAATAGCGTTTCTTTTCCTTGCCAATTCTTATGTAATTGCAGGGGATCTTTACAAAATACAATCAAAAATAAAATCCCAAAAAGCAGGCTGGGTTGCAGGGGAAACATCTATTTCAAAGCTGCCACTAAAGGACAGGCAGAAACGACTCGGACTTTATTTTCCAGAAAAAGCGCCTGACGATATGATGATAGCAGCCAATATATCATCACTAATTAAAACCCAGGTTGTAATTCCATCATCTCTTGACTGGCGAAATAATGGTGGCAATTTTGTTACACCTGTGAGAAATCAGGGCAATTGTGGAAGCTGCTGGGCATTTGCAACAGCAGGAGCCCTCGAATCAGCAACATTAATTGCAAGCAATACTCCAGGTCTTGACTTAAATCTTGCAGAGCAGATTCTTGTTTCATGTAGCGGTGCCGGTGATTGTGGTGGCGGATATATAGACTCTGCTTCAGACTTTATTCAATCTATAGGTCTTCCTCCTGAAACATGTTATCCTTATACTGCTACGAACGGTTATTGTGGAAGTGCATGTTTAAACTGGGAATTAAACACATTCAAAATAAATAACTGGCAATGGATTGCTACACTATATCCTACAGTTGAAACACTTAAGGCTGCTCTTAACGCTTATGGCCCGCTTGTTACAACCATGAATGTATATTATGACTTTTATTATTACAAAAGTGGTATTTACAGATATGTTTCAGGTGGTTATCAAGGAGGGCATGGTATTCTGCTCGTCGGTTATGATGATGCAGGTCAATATTTTATTGCAAAAAATAGCTGGGGCACTGGTTGGGGTGAAGCAGGATTTTTTAAGATTGCTTATTCTGAAATCTCGAGTGTCGTAAATTTTGGAAGATGGACAATAGCATATACAGCTTTGCCAGATACCACTGAATCATCTACAACTGTTGTTTCGCCAAACGGTGGAGAAACCCTATCCGCAGGCAGCTCAAAGACAATCACATGGATATATACCGGTGACCCCGGATATTTAAAGATTGAACTTTTAAAAGGTTCTTCAGTAGTAAGTACCATAGCTTCTATGGCTAATAAAGGTGTTAATGGTTCTGGCTCGTATAATTGGACAATACCTGTTTCAATCACCACAGGGTCCGATTATAGAATAAAAATAACAAGCAATTCAAATAGTTCTGTTAGTGATATAAGCGATGATTATTTTACAATCAATGGTCCATATGTAAAGATAACCTCACCCAATGGTGGTGAAACATGGACAGCAGGTTCTTATAAAACAATCACATGGACATATACAGGAGAGCCCGGGTATTTGAAGATTGAATTGCTTAAAGGAACTTCTGTTGTAAGCACAATCTCTTCATATGCATATAAGGGAAGCAGTGGTTCCGGTTCATATAACTGGACAGTTCCTTCCAATATAACTTCAGGAACTGACTATAAAATAAGAATTACAGGAACTTCAAATCCATCAATGACAGATATGAGTGATAATTGTTTTACTATTGTTGGGCCTTCTGTAACTATAACCACACCCAATGGTGGTGAAACATGGACAGCAGGTTCTTATAAAACAATCACATGGACATATACCGGTGACCCAGGATATTTAAAGATTGAATTACTTAAAGGAACTTCTGTTGTAAGCACAATCTCTTCATATGCATATAAGGGAGGCAGTGGTTCTGGCTCATATAACTGGACAGTTCCTTCTAATCTTTCCTCTGGTTCTGACTATAAGATTAGGATAACAAGCACATCAAATGCAACAATTTCTGACACAAGTGATAATACTTTCTCAATAGCAGGACCTCCACCTCCTTCTGTTATAGTAACCTCGCCAAATGGCGGAGAGACATGGAAAATCTGGACATATAAATATATAACATGGAAATATACTGGTAATCCGGGTTATTTGAAGATCGAACTTGTTAAAGGTAACACGGTTGTTAAAATTCTAAAAACATCTGTTTATGTTGGTTCAAACGGGACAGGTTCTTCATATATCTCAATGCCAAGTGTAACACCGGGTTCGGATTATAAAATAAAAATAACAAGCACATCCAATGCATCAATAACAGATACAAGCGATAATTTCTTTACAATCACAAATTAAGATTCAAGGAAGGAATTCAGGAAAGTTTTTACTGGGTTCCTTCCTCCCCCATAATATTAATTGTTTTTCAGTATATTAATAAGTTAGAATAGCATTAAAGTTTTAAGAAACATTTCACTTGATTTTTCAAAAAACATTTTCGATACATAGAGTAAGCTCCCTATTTAAGGAAGGACACTTTTACTTTCTAATTTTGATAAAAAATAATTTTAGGTATCATGACCCGTAAATACAAGTCCATTTTCGAAAAATTAATAGAAATCAATCCATGGCATTTTATATGGATTGTATTTGTTGCAGCACAAATCATTACACTTTTTTCGAATATAGTACAAAGTATAATCAGATGGGGATACATATGGCCTGAACTTATACTCATTGGCATTGTTGATGCAGGAATAAATACCCTAATTATTAGTCCCCTTGCAATTTATTTTTTGCGACATACTCACCGGATAGATGAAATAAATAAACATTTAGAAGCTGAAATTTCTGAAAGAAAAAAGGTTGAGGAAGCTCTAAGAAATTCCATTGAACAACTTAAGAAACTCGAGACACAATTAATACAGGCACAAAAACTTGAGGCAATTGGAACTCTTGCCGGAGGAATTGCGCATGATTTTAATAACATACTCTCTGCTATTATGACATACTCAAATCTTATGTTAATGAAAATGCCGCAGGACTCAAATCTGAAAAGTTATCCCGAGAATATTTTAAAAGCAGGTGAAAAAGCTGCCAACCTTGTCAGGGATTTACTTGCTTTTAGCAGAAAACAAATATTAAATCCGGTTCCTTTGGATTTGAACCGGGTTATTAAAGGCTCTCAAAATCTTTTAAAACATTTATTAACAGAAAATATCAAATTCGAAATTATATTGTGTGACGAAAAACTCGTTGTTTTGGCAGATGAAACACAATTAGAACAGGTTTTGATAAATCTAACTACAAATGCAAGAGATGCAATGCCAAATGGAGGCGTATTTACAATAAAAACTGAATCTGTGTATCTGAACGATGATCTTATAGATGATTCCGGATTGGAGAAGGCGGGTGTATATGCACTGTTAACAGTTCAGGATACAGGACAGGGGATAGACGAATATATAAGAGATAGAATATTTGAGCCTTTTTTTACAACAAAAGAGGTTGGTAAGGGTACAGGATTAGGGTTGGCAACTGCTTACGGTATTGTAAAACAACATTCCGGAAATATTTTGTGTTCGAGCAGCGTAGGACAGGGCACTGAATTCAGAATCTATTTGCCACTCATTGAAAATATTCCTTTGCAGGAAAAGAAAGATATTGCTTTTGAATTCAAGACCGGTAATGAAACTATACTTTTGGCTGAAGATAATGATGCAGTAAGAGAATCTACAAAAGAGATACTTGAAACTGCTGGATACAGAGTTATAGAAGCCAAAGATGGTGATGAAGCAATATCAAAATTCATGCAAAATAACAGAGAAGATATAAAACTATTACTTTTCGATATAATAATGCCGCAAAAAAACGGTAGAAGTGCTTTTGAAATAATAAGACATTTCAAAGCAGATATAAAGGTTTTATTTATCAGCGGGCATACCAATGATATAATTCATAAAAAAGGTGTGCTTGAAAAAAACCTGCCTTTTATCGAAAAACCTTTCACTGCCGAAAGTCTGTTAAACAAAATAAGGGAAATACTTGATTAGTCTATAAAATGTCATTTGACAATATGTTTAAGACTTATCTATACTGAAATTAACCCAGGGGGTGGCTAAAAGCCTGAGATTCTCCTGAATATCCAGGAGTGACCCCTTGAACCTGATACGGATAATACCGGCGTAGGGAATGGGATTGTCAACCGTATTTTCCTTCGCCGGGAAATTAACAAATGGGTGAAGGGATACGGTTTTTGTTTTTATGAGACTAATAGTAAATGGCGAACCTTATGAAACATTAAAAGCTGACACTATACAGAGCCTTTTAGATGAACTCGGTGTTTCTTCTGTTAAGGTTGCTGTAGAAGTAAATTTAAATATAATCAAAAAAGTTGATTATTCAAATTATAAACTCAAAGACGGTGATAGGATTGAGATTGTTAATTTTGTTGGAGGTGGATAAAAAGTAAAAAGATTATAGTTTTTAGAAAACAAGTTCTTAAAAGGAGATAAAGAATATGAATGATAAGTTAATTATTAAAGGCATTGAATTTAAATCAAGACTCTGGGTGGGTACCGGGAAATATAAAGACTTTGAAGAAACAAGAAAAGCTGTCGAAGCTTCAGGAACTGATGTTGTTACTGTTGCTGTAAGAAGGGTAAATATTACTGACAGAAAATCAGAAAATTTGCTTGATTATATAGATCCTAAGAAATACAAAATACTCCCAAACACTGCGGGCTGCTATACAGTTGAAGATGCATTAAGATATGCCCGGCTTGCAAGAGAAGCAGGTATTTCTGATTTAATAAAGCTTGAAGTAATAGGTGATGAAAAAACCCTATTCCCCGACACATGGGGATTACTAAAAGCAACCGAAATTCTTGTCAAGGAAGGGTTTATTGTTCTTCCATATACAAATGATGATCCAATAATGGCAAAAAGACTTGAAGATGCAGGAGCTGCTGCTGTTATGCCTCTTGGTGCTCCAATTGGTTCGGGTCTTGGATTAAGAAATCCATACAATATTAAAATTATTCTTGAAACAGTCAAAGTACCGGTAATCGTAGATGCAGGAGTTGGCACAGCATCGGATGCAACAATTGCAATGGAACTTGGTTGTGATGCTGTTCTTATTAATACTGGGATTGCAGGAGCAAAAGATCCTATTTCTATGGCTGAAGCTATGAAACACGCTGTTATTGCCGGAAGGCTTGCTTTTAAGGCAGGTAGAATTCCTAAAAAATTATATGCAACAGCAAGCAGTCCTCTTGAGGGTATGCTTTTATAAGGAAGGATTATTCATTGGTAAATAAAATTGATTTTAATCTTTATCTTATAACTGACAGAAAACTTTTTAAGGCAGGCTGTTCAATGTATGTTGCACTTGAAACCGCACTTGAAGCAGGAATTAAGGCAGTACAATTGCGCGAAAAGGATTTACCTATAAGAGAAATCCTTGATATGGCTTACTGGATGCGTGAGCTAACCGATGAATTTGATGCAAAACTTTTTATAAATGACAGGGTTGATATTGCTATGGCTGTTAAGGCTGATGGAGTACATTTAACACAGAATAGTATGCCGGCTTACGCTGTAAAGAAGATTTCCGGAGGCAGACTTATTATAGGTCAATCAACACATAGTGTTGAAGAGGCTTTAAAAGCACAGGATGAGGGTGTTGATTTTATAACACTCGGCCCTATCTTTAAAACACCATCAAAAATTCAATACGGAGAACCTATTGGTATAGAGACGATAAGAAATGCAAAAAAAAGTTTATCTATACCTGTATTTGCGATTGGCGGGATAAAGCCTGAAAATGTAAAAAAAGTAAGAAATGCGGGTGCAGATGGTATAGCTTTAATATCTGCAATCCTTGCTGCTGAAGATAAGAGACAAATATCAGAAGAAATTTTGAGGTTATTAAAATGACAAGAATCGAACTTGCAAGAAAAGGATTAATTACAGATGAAATTAAAGAGGTTGCGTTATCCGAGAACATATCACCAGAACAGCTTGCGTCTGATATTTCTTCAGGTGTTTCGGTTATTACAAGAAATGAAATTCATAATATAAAGCCTCTTGGTATTGGTAGAGGCATGAGGATAAAGATAAATGCAAACATAGGAACATCCAAGGATAAAATATCTTTCGAAGAAGAACTCAAGAAGCTCGATGTTCTTGTTCAATATGGAGCTGATGCAGTGATGGACCTTTCAACAGGTGGACGCATAAAAGATATGAGAAGACTTCTTCTAAGTAAATCTCCTGTAGCAGTTGGTACCGTACCAATCTATGAAGCTGTTGTGCGTGCTGTTGAGTCTTATGGAACTATAGCAAAAATGACAACAGACACTATATTTCAGGTTATAAAAGAGCACTGTGAAGAAGGAGTCGATTTTATAACAGTGCATTGTGGAGTAACATTAAGAGCAATCGAGAGATTAAGAGAAGAAGGTAGAGTGCTGGATATTGTCAGTCGAGGAGGCTCTTTTTTACTTGAATGGATGATTTACAATGAAAAAGAGAATCCTCTTTATGAATATTATGACAGGCTCCTTGAAATAGTAAAAAAATATGATGTGACTTTAAGTCTCGGTGACGGTTTGCGTCCCGGCTGTCTTGAAGATGCTACAGACAGGAGTCAGATAGAAGAATTACTTACTATCGGCGAATTAAGAGATAAGGCATTAGAAGCAGGAGTACAGGCAATTATTGAAGGTCCCGGTCATGTTCCTTTGAATCAAGTCGAGCTTAATATAAAACTTCAAAAAGAAATCTGCAAAGGTGCTCCTTTCTATGTTTTAGGGCCATTGGTAACAGATATAGCTATGGGGTATGACCATATCGCTGCTGCTATTGGAGGCGCAATCGCAGGAGCAGCAGGTGCTGATTTTTTATGTTACGTGACACCTGCAGAACATATTTGTTTGCCTGATATTGAAGATGTTAAAGAAGGAGTTATTGCATCTAAAATTGCCGCTCATGCTGCAGACATTGCAAAAGGGGTTCCAGGAGCGATTGAGCTTGATAAAAAAATGGCAAGGTACAGAAAAAACCTTGACTGGAACGGACAGATTGCATTGAGTTTCAATCCTGAAAAAATCAAAAAGTTGCGTGCTGAAACCCCGCCTTCAGAACAGGAAGTATGCAGTATGTGTGGTGAATTTTGTGCAATTAGGACTGTAGAAAGGGCATTAAGAAAAAAGAAATAGAGAAGTTATGACAAAAACAGCACTTACTATAGCCGGGTCTGATCCAACCGGCGGTGCAGGACTTCAGGCTGATCTTAAGGTTTTCAGATATTTCAATGTGCACGGACTTTCTGTTGTTACATCCATAACAGCCCAGAATACTCAAGGAGTTGATTCTGTTTTTCCTGTCGGGAGGGAAGCGTTTCAAAAACAACTGGATGTTATCTTATCCGATATTAAGCCGGATGCTCTTAAAACAGGAATGATTTATAGTAAATGGATGATTGATGTTGTTGTTAGGGTAATTAGGGAATATTCACTTAAGAATCTTGTGATTGATCCTGTATCTGTTTCTTCTTCAGGTAAAAGTCTTATGGAAGATGGCACTCTGGATGAAATAAAAGATAAATTATTCCCTTTATCAAAAGTCATTACTCCGAATATTTACGAGGCATCTGTTCTAACAGGAATGCTGATAGAAGACAGGTCAGGTATGGAACAGGCTGCAAAAGCTCTAAAAAATATGGGGCCAGAGATTGTAGTAATAACAGGCGGTCATTTAAATAATACCGCACTTGATCTTTATTATGATGGCGAATTCCGTAAAGTCGAATCAGAAAAGATGAAGGGTGAATATCATGGAACAGGCTGTGCCTTTTCTGCGGCTATTACAGCGCTTCTTGCCCTTAATTATACCCCTCTTAAAGCAGTACGAAAAGCAAAAGAATTTATCAAAACAGCCATTAAAGAATCTTTCCGCATAGGAAAGGGAACGGGATTACTAAATTTATAGAATTACCCGCTTATATCTGACGAAGAAATAATCTTTACCCCTGCTTTTTCCATTTCTTTATAAGCCCTATCTACATCTCCTGCCTTCAATTCTACACCCTCTACTGCTTCTTTTATTACAAATGTAATGAATCCTCTTTTAACAGCATCTATTGCTGTTTCCTTAACACAATACTCTGTTACAAGACCGGTTATATAAAGTTCGTTTACTCCGTTGTCTTTTAGAAATTTTCCAAGATCAATATCAATACCTTCAAATATAGAATAACCTTCTTCCTGATCTAATGTACCCTTAAGAACAATCCTGTTAATTTTTTCTTTCTTCAAATCAGGATGTAATTCAGCGCCTTTTGTGCCTTGAACACAATGCTTAGGCCATTTATTAAAATGTACAGTTTTTTCAGGATGCCAGTCTTTTGAAGCAATAATTAAAGGAAATTTATCCAATAAATCGTTTATAACCGGAACAACCCTGTCACCATAAGGAGCAGGCAGGGCGCCACCCGGACAAAAATCATTCTGCACATCTACTATTAGGAGAGCTTTCATTTGCTAATAACCTCCTCTCTTATATTTACTACGTATATCTTCAATAATAGATGAACGCAAATCCATTAATTTTCTACTTATCCCCACTTTATATATATGTGGATTCTCAAAACGTTTATGTTCATCGGGCAGTTGCTTCAATCTTGTGCGAACATATTCAGCTATTTCTGAAGTTTTCTTTCTATCGATTATTATCTTTCCTTTCTCCATTACCTTATGGTGGATATTTTCCCTTTTATATGATTTAACCGAACAATTTTTATCAGGATAAAGAGGATGATAAATCATTTCTATATCTTCTTCGCCGGCAAGCGAAATACAATCAGCATAAAAATTTCCATCATTATCAATATATCTCCATAAATTCTTTATGCCTGGAAGGATAATCTTTTCGGGATTCTCCGAGATTTTTAATCTTGGTTTGTTATCGCTCATGCAAAGCTTATATACACCATCGAGAGCAGCATCCTCCTGCCCGGTAACAAGCTTTGTTCCAACACCAAATGCATCAATAGGTGCGCCCTGTTCAAGAAGGCTCCTGATAACATATTCATCGAGCTGGTTCGAGGTCATTATCTTAACATAATTCAATCCGGCATCATCAAGCATCTTTCTGGCTTTTTTGCTTAAATATGCGAGATCTCCGCTATCGAGACGGACTCCTAATAATTTTTGGCCATAAGCTTCCATTTCTTTAGCAACCTTAATGGCATTTGGTATGCCTGATTCAAGAGTATCATACGTATCGACAAGAAAAACACATTTTAGTGGAAATGCTCTCGCGAAATCTCTGAAAGCAGTAATCTCGTCATCATAAGATTGAACCCATGAATGTGCCTGGGTACCTGCAGAGGTAAGACCAAACATAAATGCACTATAAACATTTGATGTGCTATTTGCCCCTCCAATTATAGCAGCCCTGCTTGCATGAATTCCTCCGAGTCCTTGAGCCCTCCTGAGTCCAAAATCGATAAAAAGCCTTTCACCTGCTACATATCTTATACGCGCTGCCTTTGTGGCTATAAGTGATTCAAAGTTGAGTAAGTTAAGGAGCATTGTCTCGATAATCTGGGTTTCTATAATATTGCCTTCGACCCTGACAATTGGTTCATAAGGGAATACAATCTCTCCTTCTTGAGGAGAATATATGTCAGCCATAAACCGGAACTCCCTTAGATAATCGATAAACTCCGAAGCAAAACCGATTGATTTCAAATAATCGAGGTCTTCATTTTCAAATTGCATATTCTCGAGAGTTTCCAGAAGATCGTATAATCCTGCGAAGACTACATATCCACCTTTGAATGGATTTTTTCTGAAAAAATAATCGAAACATGCAGGAATGTCTTTTTTGTTATTCAATAAATAACCCTGCGCCATCGTAAGTTCGTAATGGTCTGTATAGATACCTGCATGCTTCTTAAGTATTGACATTAAAAATACTCCGGAACTACAAAGACACTTAAAAATTAAATTCTGTATTGTTACAAATTTACATTTAGTATTGATTAGTATAATAACTTTCAAAAATAACTTTTGCAAATCATCCGGTTCAAATACAGACAATAAAAGATTTGACATCTGATAAAATAAACATTGAAGAAAAAATACTAATTTAGTAAAAGAGGAGGCAATTATGGTTGAAGAATGGATAACCGAAGTCAAAAAGAACGCGGATTTCAATGAATTGGGCATGATTCTTATCCACAACGGGATGGTAAGGGCTACATCAAAAGAGGGCAAACCGGTAAAAGGAATGCATCTAACGTATAACAAGAATAAGTTACAAAAACTTATCGGAGAATATTCTAAAAAAGAGGGAATCATTGCTATAAAAGCATGGATTAACGAAGGCAATTTGACCATTGGAGATGATATTATGTACCTCCTCGTTGCAGGTAGATTCAGGAAGTTTGTCCTGCCTGTTTTTGAAGAAGTGCTCTCAAGAATTAAAAATGAAATTGTCTCCGAAAAAGAATTTTCTTAAGAAAAATATTTATAATATATCAATGAGATTACAATAAGGAGAAATTAATGGAAAATAAAGAATCCAAGTGCAATGTTAGAAAACCAGCACCCGAGAGACTTCAGGCACTAAGGAGTCTTCCTGCTGATATAGTAAAATCATTTTCCAAAGAAGAAATGAATGCATTTTTATTTGAAGACGACTGGCCTGATTCATTGCAGGAAAAATTAAAAGACTACATGGTTGAGGAATAATTTTTAATAATAATTAAATGTCAAAAGCAAAAACTTTTTTTCAGTGCCAGGCCTGTGGTTATATGAGTCCAAAGTGGCTTGGAAAATGCCCTGACTGCGGTGCGTGGAATAGTTTTGCTGAAGAAAAAAAAGAGATTTCATCACGTTATTCTTCCGTTGTAGCACATATCGGGAAATCAGAGCCTAAACCTCTAAGTTCGGTAAAACATGAAACCGGCAAGAGAATTATAACCGGGATTAATGAACTTGACAGGGTTTTAGGAGGAGGTATTGTCTCCGGTTCAGTAATTCTAATAGGAGGAGATCCCGGCATCGGTAAATCGACCCTGCTTATACAGGCTCTTTCCAGAATTTCAAAAAAGCATGGTATTGTTTTATATGTATCTGGAGAAGAATCACCCGAGCAGATAAAAATAAGGGCTGACAGGCTCTCCATCAATTCTGACAACATAATACTTCATGCAGAGACTTCCCTTGAATCTATTTTACATTCTGCCGTTAATCTTAGACCAAAAGTAATGGTTATTGATTCTATACAGACAATATATACAGAAGAAATCATGTCTGCTCCGGGGTCGGTCAGTCAGGTTCGTGAATGTGCTGCAAAACTTATGTTATTTGCAAAAAAATC
The DNA here is from genome assembly GCA_020725385.1 of Nitrospira japonica. Lineage (GTDB taxonomy): Bacteria > Nitrospirota > Thermodesulfovibrionia > Thermodesulfovibrionales > SM23-35 > DYFC01. Next base: position 15,624 of record DYFC01000016.1, read on the forward strand.
CGACCTGCCTGTCTTTATCGTAGGGCATGTAACAAAAGAAGGTGCGATTGCAGGTCCACGCGTGCTTGAGCATATTGTTGATACTGTGTTGTACTTTGAAGGTGACAGCGGACACTCATACCGTATTCTTCGGGCTGTTAAAAATCGTTTTGGCTCTGTTAATGAGATTGGTATTTTTGAAATGTCAGATTCAGGATTGCTCGAGGTAGAGAATCCCTCGGAACTTTTCTTGCTCGAGCGGCCTGTTAATGCATCGGGGTCAACTGTTGTTGCAACAACAGAAGGCACACGGACATTAATGGTCGAAATTCAATCACTCGTTACCCAAACAACTTTTGGCATGCCACGCAGAACCACTATAGGTGTTGATTTTAACAGGGTAAATCTTCTTATCGCTGTACTTGAAAAAAAGGTTGGAATGCATCTCGGAGGTATGGATGTTTTTGTTAATGTAGTTGGAGGGCTTAAGATAATAGAACCCTCTGTTGATCTGGGCATAATTACTACTATTGCCTCATCATTCAAAAATATACCGGTTAATCCGGGACTCTTTGTATTTGGTGAAGTTGGTCTTTCCGGAGAGATACGTGCAGTGGCCCAGGCAGAAAATCGCCTTAAGGAAGCATCAAAAATCGGGTTTAAAACAGCGGTGATTCCTTATGGTAACTACCAAAAAATCAGAGGAGATTTTGGATTACAAATTTCAGGAGTTAAAAATGTACAGGAATGCATCGAGATTATTTTTTCTTAGTATCCTGATCATGCTCTTTGCGTGTGCACCAAAACGTGTTGAAATACCTACTTACGAAGGGAGCAGTCTGACAGATGTTCTTTCTTCTTATAAGGATATTTACTCAATTGATACAACTTTTTCTGCAACTTTTGAAAGAGAAGATACAGAAATCAGAGGTGATGGCATTGTAAGAATTTCAGATTCGGGTGATATGGATATGAGAATTTATTCTTTTGGTTTTCTTGCTTTTGAACTTTCTTCAAAAGACGGGGTAATAAAAAGCGAACCCCGGATCGATAATAATAAGTCAACTATACTCACATATGGTCTTCGGGATTGTCTTTTCTGGTGGGATATAAAGGATTATGATCTTGATGAAAGCCTGAATGACTATATCCTGATAAACAGCCAGCGCCATGTCTGGATAAATAAAAAGACAATGCTTCCAACAAAACAGGTTATTTTTCTGGACGATGGAAAGGAATTAGATATTATTTATGAGAATCCGGAAAAATTCGGTGACCTCTGGTATCCTTCGAAGTTAAGAATTGAATTTGCAAAATATGCAGTCGTGCTGAGGTTAAAAGATATGTCAGTTATCAGGAGAGGCTAACCCAAGATCAACAGCTACTGTTTTTATTGTTGTAGAATCAACTCTCGGTAACTTTGCCAGGAATCCTTCAAGAAGAGCATTATCACATACAGCATTAATCAATCTTGGAGTTCCTTTTGTGTAAAGAAAGATTGATTTTATAGCTTCCGGTGTAAATATTTCTTTGCTGCAACCGGCAACACCCATGCGATGTTTTATGTACTCACCTGTATCGGACTCGGTAAATTGTTTAAGTGTAATTTTCATTGCAACTCTCTGTTTTAAAGGTTCATCAAGGGCTAGAACTTTCTCGAGATCAGGAAGACCAAAAAAAAGAAAATTTATCATTTTGCCATCAGGAGATTCCATATTTAAAATACCCCTGAATTCTTCCATTATCTCTTTTGAATTGAGCATCTGAACTTCGTCAACCATTACAACAGCTTTCTTGCCTTCTTCATTTATCTCATAGAGCCTCCGGTAAATTTGTGTCAGAAGTTCGACTTTATCATCTTTCGGGTCCTTAATCCCGAGCTGGAGTGCGAATTTTTTAAAAAGCCACTCGGAACTTACACTTGAATGAACAACTACGAGTAAAGCAGCTTCATATTCATTTTCATCAAGTTCCTCAAGAAATCTTCTTGCAAGAGTTGTCTTGCCTGTGCCAATATTTCCTATTACAACTGCCAGACCTTTTCTTGTATCTACAGCATATTTAAGCTTAATCAATGCATCAGAATGCTGGGGGCTGTTAAAATAGAATCTATTATCCACAACATTGGAAAAAGGATGTTCTTTCAGACCAAAATATTCAAGATAATCCATACTTACAGGTAAGAAACCCTATCCTTTCTGTCTCTCGTTTTCTTTTCACCCTTATCTGTCATTAAAGCCCTAACCTGATCTATCTTTGAGGAAACTGCTCTGAACTTTGAATTCCAGCCAAATACCTCTGTATATAAATCTAAAGCTTCCTTAAGATTGCCATTCTTTTCATATGCTTCGGCAAGATCATATTTCATTGCCCAGTAGGATTCTCCCCGATCTTCCATTTTTTCGACCGCATTTTTTAATACATCTATTGCAAGAGAATAAAGCCCTTTTTCTAAATAACACACACCAAGCATATTTGAAGAGTGTATAAATCTTTTCGGGTCATTCCGTGAAGCTTGAAATTCACGGATAGCATCATCTATAAGCCCCATCTCTTTATATGCAATACCAAGATTGTAATGAGTCTCATAATCTTCAGGTTCGAGTTCTTTTTCCAGACCCTTTTTAAATTCGTTGAATATATCAAGAACATCGCTATCCAATTCTGGTTCAGTAATATCGAGTAATTCAGGTACTTCTTCAACAGGGTGTGGTTCAACAGTACTTTCAATAATTTGCTCGGGTTCTTCTGTTAATGGTATCTGTTCGAGCGAAGCCAAGCGCTGGTTAATTTCTTCATTATCAGGAAATAGGCTTTGAAGCCTTTCAAGAATCGCCCTTGCTTCATCAAAAAGTCCCTGTCTTGCATAAAAAGCAGCCTCTGAAAGTTCTTCGGTGTAATCATCAATTACAGGACCTTCAGGAACCAATGGTTCAGGAACTTTTTCCGAAACCTCTTCAGGAGAAATATGAGCAAGCTTTGGATTATCGGGGTCAATTTCAAATGCTTCTCTTAACATCTGGGCACTTTTATCCGGCTCTCCGTTCTGTCTATAAATATGGTAAAGTCGCAAACATTCATCGATTGCGTTGTCTTTTTCGTCATTTTCAAAATATAGAGTCTTTAGCCTCTGGTGAAGAATAACATGCGCGGGTTCTTTATCTTTGAGTGACTCAAGGAGTTCCCTTGCGTTCTCTTTTAGTCCATACTTTAAATAAATGTCTGCCTCAAGAATTGCCTCATCAACAGTTTTTTCAACTTCCGAAGGTAAGGTTGATTTTAATATTTCTTTTTCGAGTTCTATAAGTCTTAATTTTATTATTTCGTCATTTGGGGTTATATTTAAAACTTCTTTTAGACAATTTAAGGCTTCACTTTTCATATCCCTTAAAATAAAAACATCGGCGAGTGAAATCAGTTCACGCGCTACATGTTCCTGCTCCCCTATTTGTCTATATAGAGAGACAAGACGCTTGCCTGTTTCAAGAGGATCTATATCTTTAAACGATTCCAGAAGTTTTATCGCATCCTCATATTTTTCTTCAAGGATCATCTCATCGAGAACAGGCAAATATTCACCCCATGCTTTTTCTCTTTGACCCTTTTTATTATAAACATCACCAAGAAGTCTTCTGGCTTTTATATTAGAGGGTTCCTTATCAAGGGTTTTTTGAAGATATTCGACTGCATTATCATACATGTTGTTAACAATATATATTTCGGTAGCTCTCATTAAAATGTCGGTATCATCAGGAAATAAGCTTACAGCCTCTTTCATATATTCGATGGCTTTATTTAAATCGCCAGTTCTTTCATACAACTCGGACAATCCAAGAATTGCCTGCTTATTAACAGGCTCTAAGTCAAGCACCTTCTGGTAATAAAAAATTGACTTATCAACTTCACCCTTTTCCAGCAATAGCGCAGCGATTTGTAAATATTGTTTGGAAGCCTCGCTTAATAATCCGTCGCGCACATATATTTCTGCTACCTTACTCCTTAGCGGGACATTTGAAGGTGACAGGGATAGTATTCTGCTGTAGATTTCAAGAATTTTTTCTTTTTTGCCTTCCTTTGAAAGGCTGTCTGCAGCAGCAAGATAAAACTTTATTGCATCTGTTATCAACCCTTTAGCTTCATTAAGTTCACCTAAAGAAAATAAAGCAACTGTATCATTGGGCATTATATTGAGTATTTTTTTGTATAAAGCCAGAGCCTTAAGTGCAAAACCCTCCTGCTTGAAATAAGAGGCAGCCTTATGGAATGATTCAACAGCAGTAGAGCGGCCTCCTTTTTTAAGATATAAATCGCCTAATGTATTGAAAGAATTACCATCAGGGAACTCTTTGACAAGTTTTTCCCACTCGGAGATAGCTCTATCTATCTGACCCCTTGCAAGATATTTTTGGGCTTCTTTTATAATCGCTGATTTATCTGACATTGTATGTATTATTCAAAGTATCACATATAGATTAAGCTGTCAATATAACATCCGAAACGGATTATAATAATTCCAGTCGCAAATATCTTATTCATACCCCTGCGCCAATCTTTTCTATTTTATCACAAATTATTATTGATTAACCCGAAAAATGCAGTTGAGGTAATGCAAATGTTATAAAATCCGTTATCCGCAGTCCGTTGTTCGTTAATCGTACAAAAACGGATACGAGGAACGGTTATTTGTGCGATGCCTGTATTATTCGGGTTTTGTTATATCATTGAGCCATTTGAGATATTCGTCTGAACCTGTAATTATTGGTAACGCTATAATTTCTGGCACAGTATAACTGTGAAGTTCTTTTACTTTCTTAGAAAGCTTTTCAAAAAGATGTTTCTGTGTCTTAGCAATCATTAAAACTTCAGGGTCATCTTCTATCTTCCCTTCCCAGCTATAAATAGACCGGATATTTTTAATTATGTTCACACAGCCGGCAAGTTTTTCTTCTACAAGTATTCTTGCGATTTTTTCCGCTTCTTCTTCCTTTGAAGCAGTTATATAAACAACAATATTTTCCATTCCCCTACCTCCAGCTAAGATAATTATAAATATTGTGAAAACCTTCTGTGTTATTCCGGACAAAGCGAGAAATCTTATAAAAGACCATTCATGTAATTTGATTTTATAACCTTAGCGCATATCTTGGAATAAAAAAACGTCTCATTCTTATTCAACTTGCTCTTATTATCTATAAAAATTACAAAAATACTTCATAAGTATTTTATGAATAAAGCGGGTTAAGTCAATGAGATTTTTGTTCGTCTATATATTGTTCTGTTTTTTTGTTTTGATCTCTTATTATCTCTTTAATTTTTTCAATATTCAATGAAGGAGAAGATGAATTCCCGGTCTCGCCGTAAGGTGCGGGTTTGTTTTTGTTTTGTGTTGCTTTACCAACACCGGTACTGTAAACAGAATTCGCCCATGAGCCGCCACAAATCTGATTTGGGTTGCCAGAACACTTCATATCACAATTGTTTGCTGTTCCTGATTTTCCGTAACTATTTCCGCAAAAACACCATGAACTACACTGGGTACCTGCGTAAGCAAAACCTTTTTCTATGCAAATCGATATACACATCTCTGTTGTCATTTTTGAGTCATTGAGAACAAATTCCGAAATATCCCGGCCTCCTGTTCCGTAAGGATCTCCCTGGTCCCTATAACAGCCAAGATATTTGTATCTATCGGTCCTGGGAATTTGTTTTTCTTGAGAAATTGTACCAATAGAAGATTTATTAATATAATCTTCAACAATTTTAATATGGCTTGCTTTTGCATCTGTCGGTAAGCATTCATAACTTGCTTTGAATTTTGCTAATGCCTCCTGCAAACGATTCTGCTTTTGTAATATAGCTCCTTCATTCCATTTTTGAGCACAGAGATTAATCTCATTTATCCTGTTTTCTACTTTTACAATATGATCTTCAAGTGCAACGTTTGGCCATATCTTTACACTTTCTCTGTATTTATTCAGAGCTTCCTGTAATTTGCCCTGGTTCTGAAGCACACCTCCTTCGTCTATTAGTTTCTTCGCATTTGCCTTTGCTGCCTCCATCTTTCTGACATAGTCTTGTCTCATAGTATCAGGCCAGATTTTTATACTCTCCCTGCATTTTGACAAAGCTTCTTCCATCTTTTTTTGGTTATAGAAATTCGTACATTCAGACCACAACCTATCTGCTGTTTGTGCCCTGTTTTGTATATCAGCTATCCTGTCTTCAAGTTCCTTGATATGGCTTTCAAGCTTTGTATCAGGCAGGTATTTCAGACTTTCCTTATATTTTGGAACTGCATCTGTCAGTTTTCCTTGTTTTTCGAGCGAAATGCCTTTGTTTCTAAGCATGTTTGCAGTTTCTATATTATTCTGCTGTTCCTGCATCATCTTATACGCTTTGCTTTGGAGTTCGACATAATGTGTTCGCTCCGGGTCTGTCATACTCCAGTAGTTCCTTTCATCAATAAGCCCTTCTTTCAAGGATTCATATGCTCCTTTGTAATCACCGGCGCTGAATCTTTCTTCACCTTTTCTGAGTACTCCCCTCTTTTTTCCCTTAATAGCTTCCATTTTTGCAGTCCACTGCTCTATCTGCTGTAACTTCTGAGCATCCACTGGCTGAAGTTTCATTGTCTGCTGAATATTCTTTATAATTTCTAATGCATTACTGAAATTTTTCTCATCGTTAGCCTTCTGTACTTCGTAAAACCTGTCTCTGACCAGGGTGTTATACTTTGTTATCTGATTTCCAATGTAATGTTGCACTTCCCAAACCGGTTGATATTTACCGTATTTATTGAAAATCTGTGTAAAAGACTTCTGGGCTGCATCGAATTGCGCCTGATCTGTAAGATCTTTGATATTCTTAATCTCTCTAAGTATATACTGTCTTTCCTTTATTAATTGAGCTGCAAGATTTGACGCTTCAATGTTTTTCGGGTCAAGCTGTTCTGCCTCTTCTGCAGCTACAATCGCTTCATCAAGCTTCCCCTGTTTTGCAAATTCTTTGGATTTTGCAAGTTTCTCCGATGCCTCTTTTCTCTTGTTTGAATTTTTCATTTCTTCCTGAGAAATTGTGATATTGACGCTACGGGAAACACTACCTATCTCTGCCTTTATGCCTTCAATCTCTTTTGTTACGGTAACACTGGCAGTATAGGTGCCGGTGAGACTGCATTTGAAAGTCAAATCCTGTGTTATGTCATTCATAAGGGTACATCCTTGCGGGAAAACTGTCCATTTATAATTCACGCCGTCCAATTTGGGCAAGACCTCCGCTCTCATAAGGATGTCATAATCAACGGCAAATTCATAATCTACTTCAACATTACCGCATGATCGTGCACCACCGGACCGGGTATCGCATTTCCATATTACAGGTTTGGACTGGCGGTATCTGGGTTCGGATATTGTTACAGTATAAGGTGAAGCCGTATACTCATCTGATATTGCTCCACCAATTGGGGTTCTGTAGTAAGGAACTTTCGGCGCAACAAGAAGTTTGACAGGTTTTGCATCTTTTGGTATGAACCCGATTTTTCCAGCGTTAGCCTCATACTGTTTTCTTTTTGAGAATTCAGGCTCAGACCATTCATAATCAATCAGCTTTGAATCGATATCAGGGTCAGTTTTCAGGGTTGCACTTATCTCCTGACCGACCTTTCCCCTTCCCTTGTCAGGATCAAAAAAGAGCATGAATTTAGGCGGAACAACGTTCACTTCATACTGCGGTGTTTCAAAGCTTTCTGTTTTGTCTTTTTCAACTATTGCCCATATCTTAACTTTGCCGTTGTCTCCCATACTGTTGAACAGGGCAGTTGTCGGACCTTCACCTGAAGGAGGGTCAAACTGGATATTTGGCGAAGATTGCCATGTAACAGTAATTCCTGAAGACCCTGTTTTCGGACGGCACCTTGTTATGGATTTTGTCTTTCCTTTCTCCAGAGCAGGACAACTATAGCAACCGTTCCAATCCTCTTCGTTCGGGTCGTACGCCTTTGCACATTTCAATCTCTTCATTTCGTCCTCGAATTTCTTTAATTCAGAAGATGATGCTTTATCGGTGCCCGGAATTTTTGCGATTAATGTGTGCTTTGTCCCGTATACAACTTGTTTAGGCAGTCCTTCAATAGTTACCTCTATACTCTCAACCTTCAGAGTTATCTCACCGTTTGCTTTCTTCCCTTCACTATCGAACACTGTAACAGATATAACATAATCGCCCTTTTTCTGTGATACAAACTGAACGTTTGCACCACTTCCTGAAACATTTTCGCTCCATTTGTAAGTATAGGGCGACTTGCCTCCGGAGGCTACTGCTAATATAGTTGCAATATTGCCGGGTTTTAGGGTTATCCTGTTGGTGCTTAGCTCTACAGTCAATCCGTCTTCTTTGTCCGGATCAACAATATCAAGGCAATAACTCTGGTATTTAACAGGTGGCTCAACTTTTATAGGGTAAGGTCTCGGCAGGCCATATTTACTTGCCGTGTCTTCTATTTTCTGTAGTCTCTGCTCTATTATACCTTCTTGCAGTGAATGAATAACCCGCGGCATCTCGGTCTCTATTTTTTTAATCCGGTCCTGCTGTTTGTTGTGGAGGTTTTTTGGTTCTTTTATACATTCGTCAAATTCACCGCAATATTTTGGACATGCCCCGCCTGTACTACATTGCCTGCACCGCACTTTTTCATCTGTAAGTCTGAAGAGGGCCTCCCGCAGTTTCCCGAATGCCTCTTCATCAGCTTTCCTGAGAGAATCAATATAGGGTTTATAACCCTGTATCCATTCCATCATCTCCTTCTCAATTTTTTCAAGACCCTTATTGATTGCTTCCAGAGTGCTCTCAATATTCTTGCTGTCTCCACTTAATAGTTTTTTCTTAAGTTCAATAAGTTTTCGCCAGTCTTTTTCTTTTTCTATTTTTTCCTTCTCTATTTTTTCTTTTTCAAGCTGTTTCTTTTCGGGTTTTTTTCCTTCAGTGTCTTTTTTGTCAGGGTTACAGGCTCTCTGGGTCTCTGGTTTTTCTTTTTCAATACAGCCCTCAGGTGTTTTTTTGATTAACTTGCGCGTCTGTATTTTTTTAATTTTGTCACATTCACCCCAGTCAGTGTATTGATAGGTGCATTCTGAAATTTTCAAATTTTTAAGATATTCTTTGTATTGAATTAGCCTTTCATTAATTGCTTGCACTGTATCAGCTTCACAGGTATCAATACTCCTCTCTTTGCAATCATCAAAGAGATGCTCAATTTCAAAACCAAGCTGTGCAAGCTTCTTAAGGTGTTCAAGTTCCTCTTTGCTCTTCGGGTTATGTCCTAAGGCATCAGAAAGATCTGAGTCAATTTTCCGGCCCCTGTTTCTATGTGCAGGAAGGGCAGCCTTTGCCTTATCGAGATCACTCACTATATCAAGTGTTAGCCTCGGTGCACAATTCTTTCTTCCTCCTATAATCATCTTTAAAGGAGGATTTATCATCTTCTGCCAGTCAACTCTGTATTCCTCGGTCCATAGTTGTATAATCTGATCCTGCATCCTCTTAATCTGACTGTAGGCATCATAATATTTCTTATAAACAAATACACCATAGTAGTCCTTGTTTATCTGAGACTGTACTTCCTTTTTTATTGCATCCATCATGCCATTATTCAGTCCTCTCAGGTCAGAAAGATCGTATCCGGCAAGATTTAGATCAGATTCAAGCTTTTCTAAATCTTTTACAAGTTTTTCCAAATCCTTAGGTGGTGTTGCAGACGCCTCAAGAAGATAAAGCAAGGATTTCCACATCTGCCTTTCAACCTGACTCTCCATCTGGGAAATCATCTCTTCCCTTTTTTGTGCAAGCTTTTGACCTGCAAGATTGGTAAATGCAGGAGCATTGTTCTTGTTTTCAAGAATCAGAACAGCGGCAAGCAGGTCTTCGTTGTGTGAAAAATATTTTCTTAATTTAGCATATTTCGCCTTTTTGCCAGATAAATCCATGCCATCAAGGCCGAGTTTCTTTCCTATGTTTGTTTCCCCGGCATCTTGCAATGTTTCATCGCCTTTGTCCACAAAATCACTGCCGTATCCATAGCTTTTTGGACTTCTCGGGATGAGAGTCAGCCAATACCGGAATTCAGGCAATTCATCTCCCGATATAAGGTTTTCACCCTTCATGAAGAAGTCGGCAAAATTGTCTGCCCGCTGCTGCAGATCCGGTGAATATTTATATTCTAAGATATCACCGTATTTGGAACTGGTTTTAATACCAATAACATGCCCTGTTTTAGGGTCAAAATTTATCTTGCTTCGCATCTTATCGAGATATGAAAGAAATTCCTTGTCTCTCATTAATACATCAAAACGCTGAAGTTTTTCACCCAGTCCCCAGAATGCACCTATAGTGGGAAAATAATAAAACGCAAATGATTTTATGGCAGGCCCTGTATCTCCTGTCTGGTATGCCTGCAGTATGCCCTCGGCAACTGAAAGGCTCGGGAAGTCACCTGTGGCTTTTATCTTTAAAATAGCACCCGCTGCTTTAACAGCACCTTTTGCATGGGTGTCCTCATTCATATAAGCATCGTATACACTAATGGCCTGGTCTGCAAAGTCAAGGGATTTTAAAAGTTTGCTCCCCTCAATGGTATTGGACCAGTCTTCATTAAAGTCTTTTATTTTTTTGTGTATCTTCGCAAAAGTCGGCAGACTTTCTCCCATGTTCTGGTAATCTTTTTTGAGCCTGTCATATCCTCTGGCAAGTGATGGATATTTTTTCCGCAAATCTTCTATGAATTTACTTACTTTCTCCTCTGTCCACTTCATCTGCTCTCTGAGATAAATGCGAAGATCCCGTGCATCATCCGGTGAAAAAATATACTCGATAATCCCTTTGTTTATCTGGTAGTTTTCCTGCCTTAATGCTTCTATAAGGTCATCCATTGTCTGTTTAACAACATCAGCGCTCCATTTGTCACCCTGCCTGAGTTTCTCTGAAAGCCATATAATGTCTTTTATCCCGCCCTCGGGGTAATCACCGACATGATGTTTATAGGTCTCAAGTTCCTCATGCATCTGTTCGAGCATATCGTCCAAATTCCTGTTTCTTCTACTTTCATCTTTTACTGAGGCAATCTCCCTCAATCTCAGTGCAAGTGCTACTTCTGCGTTCTTGACAATTGACTTCTTTGAGCGCACAAGCAGTTCATTTATAGCTCTATCAGAAGCTTCTTTATCTCCACCGCTTATTTCCGCTAATTTTAGTTTGTCTTTGTATTTTTCAAGAACCTTTGCCATCTCAATAGCAGCATCCCTTGCCTGTTTTGCCTTTGTCAGTTCCACAGCAAATTCACCAAGCATATGGTCATTGTCATCAAAGGGATCCCACTCACCTCTATAGGCTGCTGTTGCCTTTTGATTGTAGAGATAGCTCCTCTCCACATACTTCATTATCTTTACCAGTTTATCGATTCCGCTGTAATTGCCCTTTTCTATGTCTGCTATTAGATGCCTTGACATCTCAAGGCTCAACATAGGTTCTGTTTGCATAGTAACTTTTGGAGGGTCAAAATCCCGGGCCTCCATAAATGCTCTCCACCAGAAAAGCTGGCTCCCGGGCATCTCTTTGGTCACTATATCAACAACCTTAATTCTGCCACCCTGCTTCCTTATTTTTTTTGCTTCATCAGGAGCAATTAATCTGCCGTCATCGAGTTTCAGAAGAATCAATTTCCACTTGCCTCTTGAAAGCAGATCCATCTCCGCAAATGTCTTTCCCCATTCACCTATAAATACTTCTGATGATGCTTTACCGTGAGGAGTTATCAGTGCATCCATATTTATCATTATTCTCTCATCAGAGACACCGGTTATCTTTTGAAGATTCTCTTTAAACATATCCCTCAGTTTCATGTTAAGATGGTCGTCTGTCGACAGACTGCTTAAGTCAATATCTTTATCGAATTGAAGGGTCTTTGTCTGCATCTTTACCCATGTTCCGATATCCATCTCTCCGTATATCGTTCCTATTGCTTCAGGATTATCGTTATAAAATTGTATCAGGGTATCTTTTAAAACCTTTTGAACAATCAATGCCCTGCCCATCATCAACGCACGCTCAATACCAATATAGTCGGTATTCCAGTTAGGCAATTTCCCTCTCAGGGATTGATATGCCTGTGTACCTTTTTTCATGGTCAGCAGTTCATTGAAAAATGAGCCTGTCTCCGCTATAAGCCTGCTTTCATCCTGGCCAAGCTTTACAGTTTCATTATCTTTCGCCCTCATCATCTTGTTTGTAATTTCAGGCATATGAGATTTGTACCTGTCAAGAAGGGCAATAAGCTTTTGTTCTTCCTCTGAAATGTTACCGGCTGCATAAAGAAAAGTATGGAGAGATAATAGGATAAAAAATACGCAAGAAAAAAGAGAAAAGTTTTTTTTCATTATATCCGTGATTTATCCCCCTTTTCTGAGGAGGAATTTTTGTCTGTGGTCTATAATCTGTTGCATCTTACCTGTTAAATCGTACCCCTTCTTGCATCGTGTCTCCTGTCCATGGTCTGTTGTTTCGTAAATATCGTATCTTGCATCCTGTTAAGGCAATATCTGTATTATATAGATTTATCCTTGCTTTTTCGACAATTTTATATAATACTCCATATCCAGCAACCTTCTTTTTATAGCCGGGCCTGCTGAAAAACCACCTATTGAACCATCTGACTCAATTATACGATGGCAGGGAAGTATAATAGGAACCGGATTTCTGCTAAGAGATTGTCCCACAGCTCTTGATGCATTTGGATTACCAATTTTTTCAGCAAGCCATTTATAAGTGCGGGTTTCTCCAAACGGAACTTCTTTTAATGCAAGCCATACTTTATGATCAAAATCGGTTCCTGCAGTAAAATGTACCTCCTGACTAAACACATCAAGGCCGTTATTAAAATATTCTCTCAATTCACGATGGATGGCATGTTTGGATGAAGGTTTTAAAGGTATATTTGATGGCTTATCAAATCTAATTCCGGTTAATTTTTTACCGCTAAAAATTAAATATAAAATTCCTATAGGGCTGTCGAATATCTCGTAGAAGGAATCAATATTGCTCGACCTCTTCTTCTTCATATTGCTCCCTTGAATAGACCTCAACCCTATCTCCACCTTTTGTAAACGCCCTCGCCAGAGCTTTTTCAGCGCATAAAATAAATTCTTCCGTGGATTGACCATCCAGAAAAGTCAGCCCTATGCTTGCGGTTATGTGTCCTTTGGGCTGTGAATTCTCAAATATGAAAGGATAGTTCTTAATTATTGCATTAAACCTGTTACTCATTGAGAGTGCAGCGGATACAACTGTGTTAGGCAAAATAATAGCAAAGGAATCACCGCCGTATCTTACAACAACATCCGAGCCCCTGATATTCTTACGTATCAACTCCGCAACTTTCTTTAAAGTAATATTTGCATAATATTCACCATATTGTTTGCTGTATTGACTGAATCCGTCAAGATCAAGAAGAAGTAGATTCAACGGAATTTTATATCTTGTCGAACGTTCAACTTCCTGTGCAAGTCTTATTTGAAAATACCTGTGGCTGAATACTCCTGTAAGTTCATCAATCAATCCTGCTCTTTTCGGATAAAGTATTTCGAGTTCTTTAATGTGTCCCACAAGTTCTTTAATATTAAAGGAATATTTTTGTACTATTCTTTCAATTTTTCCTACATAAGCAATTCTGTCTTCAACAGAAATGTCTTTTTCCGTAAGTATAAATATTGGTATGTCTTTAGTAGAAGGATGCTCTTTGATTTCTTTGATAACGTCATATCCGATCATATCCGGCAATTTAAAATCAAGCAGTATTACCGCGGGTCTTAATGCTGATGCGAGTTCAATCCCTCTTCTTCCTGTTGTAGCTGTATATATAAGAAATCCCTGTTGTTCAAAAGGGTCTTTTAAAGATTTTGTGACTTTATCATCCGATTCTATAATCAAAACAGAAACCGGAAGAACTTTTTTACCTTTAGAAATTGTTATTTCTTCAAGTTTTGATATTAAAGCTTCTCTTTCAAGAGGTTTAAGAAGATAATCGGTGGCACCGAGCGCAAAAGCTAGTTCTTTATTATCAACTATTGAATGAATTATTACCGGTATCTCGGAAGTTGTACGGTTGCTTTTTAAAGCCTGCAATACTTCCCACCCGTCTTTTTTGGGCAATAACACGTCAAGGGTAATCGCAAATGGCTTTAAATCCTGTGCTTTTTCAAGAGCTTCATCTCCGTTAAAAGCATGAGCAACTTTATAACCAGCCTGTGTGAGATTGAGGGTAAGGAGTTCGGCTGTGGATAAATCATCTTCGACTACAAGAATAAGAGGAGCTTCTTCTTTTGCCCACGGAGTATTAAGGATAATCGCCTCATTTTTGATTTTTTCTGATTCAGCAGGCAAAGGCGTAGTCATTGGAATAGAGAAAGTAAAAGTGCTTCCTTCTCCGAGATTGCTCTCAACAGATATATTTCCTCCATGTAACTCGACGAGTTTTTTCGTTAAGGCAAGTCCGAGACCAACACCACCATATTTTTTTGAGAGTGTTGATGTCGCCTGTTCAAATTCATTAAATATCTTCTCTATATCCTCAGGGCTAATACCTATGCCTGTGTCCTGAACCGAGAATTTTATGCTTTGAAATCCTGAACCATTTCCTGAATAATCTGTACCCATCCTACCTTCACCGGAAACATCCACTTTGACCAACCCGCCTTCTGGTGTGAATTTAATTGCATTTGACAGCAGATTGTAGAGAATTTGTTTCAATTTAACACGGTCGGCTGTTATCAGATTTACACCTTCCCCTACCGAAACCATTACTTCAATAAACTTAGCTTCAGCAAGTGGCTTCATGACATTTATTATTTCGTTCATGAGATCATCAACAGGCATGGTCTCGTAAACCATTTCGTATTTCCCTGCTTCAATTTTCGCAATATCAAGTATATTATTTACTAATTCCAAAAGATGTTTGCCGGAGTTATGTATATTCTTAAGATAACGTTCCTGATGTTCTGTAAGGTCACCAAAGGTTCTATCGAGCAAAACTTCAGAGAATCCGAGAATTGAATTTAAAGGAGTCCTTAATTCATGACTCATATTTGAAATAAATCTTCCTTTAAGCTGGTTTGCATACTCAAGGTCTTTGTTTATTCTTTCCAGTTCTCCTGTTCTTTCAAGTACTTTTTTCTCAAACTCCTCTTTAATACATTCGATAGATTTTTCTTTTTCTAAAATGGTTTCTTTTAATTCTTCTTCGTTTTTTAAACTATGTATAACAAATAACCAGTCGAATTTTCCCCCGTTTTCTTTTTTTAAAGCAGCAGCATTTATTTTTACAGGAATTTCCCCTCCGCCTGAAATAAGTAATCCCGAGTCGAATTCTTTAATAATATTACCTGATGAAAGCTTATTAAAAATCTGTTCCCAGTAATTCGCTTTCATGAGTGATTGAATAGATTTGCCGAGTAAATAATTTTTTGAGTAACCAAGAATTTTCTCGACTATCTCGCTTGTTGCATAAATCTTTCCTGATGAATCTGTTAAAAGAACAATATCAAAAGAGTTTTCTAAAAATAGAATTTCTTTATTCTTGAGTTCTTCTAATTTTTCTTGAATATTAAGTTTGTCTATAAATATAGACAAAAGGCCGGCAATGAGCTTAATAGATGTCTTTTGCCGGTCCGAATATTGACGGGGTTTAAAATCATCGAGATATAATATGCCCACAGTATTTCCTCTGAGAACAATAGGACATGCGAGCAAAGAACGTATTTTTTCACTTATTAACGATGGATTATTTTTTGTATATTCTGTTTTTGTTGTATCCGATATAGCAATTATTTCTTTTGTTTTTATTATAGTATCCGCAAGGCCTCCCTGTATGATTCCTCCGGATGTACTTTCAATAAATCTTTTACTCAAACCTTTGCTCGCGATAAGGTTTAAACCATTGTCTTTTAGTAGAACAATACTTCCGGCAGGAGTGTCTGTTATTTCAATTGCCCTATCAAGAATGAAGTTAAAAAAATCACTTAAAGGAGGAAAGATTCCAATTTTTTCTGTAATGTTGAAAAAAATTTTTTGATTTTCTATAGTCTTAAAAACTTCAAGATTTGCTCTTTTCTGTTTTTCAATAATTTCCCATAAAAGACGCGCTCCTGTGCCTTCGATTACTTCTATTTTATATGATGAAGTTTTTCTTATCTCATTGCTAATTTCAAAATTGCCTGTGACATTAATTACAATTTCAGGAGCAGCATTGCAAAGTGTTTGAATATCTTCAAAAACAGGTATATTCCATTTTTTAGCAAGAATTGAACCCGGAGAATCTATTTTCTTGTCGTAAACACCGATTAATTCGGTATTTGTATCTCCCTTAAGTAATGAAATTAATGCGCTTGCTCCAATATTTCCACCGGCTATAGCGACTCTAAGCATCTATTTTAAAGCCTTTATTGATTAATGAGCCAATCATTTCCATAAAATAATTGAGCAGTTCAGAATCCCATTGTCCATCATATTGCTCGGATTTCATAGTCTTGATAGTCTCGCTAACAGACCTCCTGTTACGATACGGCCTTACCGAAACCATTGCGTCAAATGAATCTACTATAGCAAGTATTCTTGCCATAAGAGGAATATCTTCGCCGGCCAGTCCATCTGGAAATCCCATCCCATCCCATCTTTCGTGGTGATGTCTTATAGCAGGAAGTATTCTTCTCATTGAGACTAGAGGTCTGCAAAGATCCTCACCAAGAATAGTATGGGTTTTTATCATCTCAACTTCTTCTTTTGTTAATGGACCGGGCTTCCTGAGCAGTGATTCGCTTAAACATATTTTGCCTATATCATGTAATATGCCGGCTTTTTTCATTTCCTGCCTGTCTGTTTCCGGAAGACCGAGATAGGCTACAAATTCTGCTGCAAGTTTGCTAACCCTCGTGGAATGTCCTTTGGTATATGGATCCCTTGCTTCCATCGCTACAGCAAGTGTCATTATTATATTTTCAGAATGGTCAAGATCATCATTAAGTGATTTCACTTTCAGCAAGGACTTTATTTTTAAGATGAGTTCTACTGTATCAAAAGGTTTTGATATAAAATCATCAGCTCCTGATTCTAATCCTTTCAATTTACTATTCTTATCAGTGAGAGCTGTTAGAAGTATAACCGGGAAAAAACGCTTTCCAGAGATATTTTTTAGTTTACTGCATAATTCAAAACCATCTATTTCTGGCATCATTACATCGAGGACAGCAACATCTATTGGATAGGTTTGGAATTTATTAATTGCTTCACGGCCGCCAAGAGCAGTATAAACTTTAAATCCTTCCTTGATAAAAACAGCTTCCATAAGTTCAAGGTTAGACTTATGGTCATCTACGACCAGAATAGAGGGCTTTTCTTTTTCTATAAGACTAGTAAAAGGTCCCATTACAAAAATTAAACCATTAGGGAAACAAATTTGTCAAGAAAAATTATTTATTAATAGTATGTTACAAAGGAAAGTTAACCTTTTTCTTAATATTGCAGGAGATGAAGTCCGGCATAATAACAACAGCATTCATTATCAAGATCATTTATAAAAGACCTTTCAATTCCATCAGAAAATAGTACTCTTACAATACATATGCCACCGGGAAGTGTGGAATGTTTTTCTTCGATAACCTTTCCATTGCCCCATGATTCATAATGGATATGTTTCACAGAATCGCCGAGTTTTAAATAGAGTCGCGGTTTCATAAATTATATATAATAGTATAAACGAAATGACCGTTTATAGTATATGATTCCATGCCCCAAGACTCGGGCAATGGCCAAAAAGGTGAAGCATCCTTTAAAGCTTTCAAGGCAGCGTCATCGAGGTCTTTATAACCAGAGGTTCTTACGAGTTCTATTGAACCGAGTTTTCCATTTTTATTTATTGTAAAACGTATAATTAAATCTCCGGAAATTCCCCTTGCAGCAGCGCCTGGCGGATAAATCCATATATGTTCGATACGTTCTTTTAATTTCAAATTATAAAGGAGAAATTTTAAATCTGATACATCAAAAGACAGACCTTTTTGAGGAGTAAAAGTTCTTGCATCTTTAAGAGCTTCTCTGAGACTGAATGGCTGTTCTTTTTTCAAATCATTTAGTGGAATGTTTTCATTTTTATTTTTGCTATTACTTTCATCTTTGCGTTTTGCTATATCACCAAGTATTCCTTTATCAAAGAGTTTTTCTTTAATCGATGGTAGTGGTTTAACCGGAACATGACTTTCTGTTTTCTGTTGTTCTTGTTTTTCGGCTCTGGGATGAGGAAATTCTTCCTGTTTTTTTACAACCTTTTTTTCATTTTTTTCAGGGGAAATCAAGAAAGGCATAACAGGTGCTTTTTGTTCGGGTTTCTTTTCAACAGGTGCTTGTTCTACAGCTAATGATTCCCTGAAGGAATTTTTCTTTTCTGTTGATTCGGGTAATGGTTGAACAGGTACCGTTGGATTTATATTTTCTGAAGGTTTTGAATGAACTTCAGGTTGAACAGGCACATAAATTTTTGGTTGCACAGAACTTTGAGGAATTGTATAAGGTTGAGAATTAGAAGGTGGTAAAAATTTTTCAATTGGTTTTGAAGAAGATATAATAGGTTTTGTCTCCTCCGGTGTTATAAGACTTGCGATTAAACTTTTCCCTGATTTAATAGTTTTATTCGGAACCAATAAAAAAGAAATACTGAATAGAAATAATAAAACTATATGAAATAAAGATGATAATATCAGTGATTGTTTTAAGTTCACTTTAATAAGTTCCCTATTAGTTTTATATAGTCCATCAGGCTTCCCTTACTACTTTCTTTTGCCAGCCACAAACGAAGAGAGGCATCCTGTATTTCAGCTCTTCTATGTATTGAAACAAGCCTTTCGGTTGATTCATCATTCTTAAGAAAATAATCCCGTAGTTTGCACATCAGCAAGAATCTTTTCTGAAATCTGGATTTCCATTTCTTTTTATAATTGCTAACCTTATTATCTATTATAGCCCGGGCAGCATATTCTGCGGATTTCATGGCATAATATATACCTTCATATGTAAGTGGAAGGACATGCCCAGCAGAGTCACCAGCAAAAAGTATTTTATCAATATTGAATAAATCTCCCTGCCATACAGGAATCCTGTAAACTTTTCTTATGCCATGCTTATTAATTCCGACTCTTTGAATAAATTTATCAAAAAAAGCATGAATCGTTCCCTGAGAAAAAGTGCCTGTGCCGATAGATATTCCATTGTTTGCAGGGAATACCCATGAATATGCATTTGGAGCATGTGAGGAGCCAAACCAGAATTCACAATTATCTACAAATATATCACTTATATATTCTGATATTGTAAAAAAAGATTTTATTGGTTTTAACCCGAGTATAGTTCTTGTCTTTGAATTAACACCATCTGCTGCAACAATGTATTCTGCCTCAATCTTATATAAATTTCTTTCTCCTTCAGCTATAATTTCATATTTGCTTTTACCATGAATATCTTTCAATTCTGCATTTATAATTCTTGCTCCACATTTTTCAGCCTGCTTTCTGAGAATCCTGTCAAATTCACCCCTTTCAACTATTGCAATGTTATTATCCTTTAAATTTATCTCAAGTCTTTGACCGGAAGGAGAAACAAGAATTATGCTTTTGGTAGTCTTTTTAATCGCATCATATGGAATTTCGAACTCATCAAAAGAATTAATTGATAATCCGCCTCCACATGGTTTGATATAGT
The DNA here is from genome assembly GCA_020725385.1 of Nitrospira japonica. Classification (GTDB taxonomy): domain Bacteria; phylum Nitrospirota; class Thermodesulfovibrionia; order Thermodesulfovibrionales; family SM23-35; genus DYFC01. The sequence goes on from DYFC01000016.1 coordinate 35,391, forward strand.
TAAGATTTCTTTCAAGCACAATAACATCTTTCCCATTTTTTGCAAGGAATCTTGCTGCGGTTGACCCTGCCGGACCTCCGCCGATTATAAGCGTATGCGTTTTAATCGTCATATGTGATTATCCCTGTAAAAACCCTCTAAATATTATTTTAACCAAAAAATGCAGTTCGTGCTGTAAAACCTCTCAAATACCGGAGACATTAAAATAAACTTGCCTTGATGATAGGTGAGAATTCAGCTTGACATTGGTTATGCTTAAAGCTTCGAAATTTGTCATTCTGAATTCGATTCAGAATCTCCAACCGTATTTTGCGGGTTAAGGATGGCGGGCTTCTAATTCTATATATAATTATATTTTTCATTAAAATCTCCTTTAACAATATAATTGTTCTAACTTCATGTTCTACATGATAAGTTTTCGCAAACCTAACGGGTTTTTCGACAGAAAATATATTTGCGAGAAATTCTCAAAATTTTATTGCAAAACATGTTGTTTTTTTGCTATTTTAAGAACGGATGCAGTAGCGAGCCCTATGACGAGGGAACTGAAACAAAATCTATAGAACAGATGGAACAATTAAGAGTCTGAGATGCAGTAGCGAGCCCTATGACGAGGGAACTGAAACTATAATATCCATTAAAATTTCTGAATTAATCTCACGATGCAGTAGCGAGCCCTATGACGAGGGAACTGAAACATATAAAACCTTTACCTGATGGTTTAACGGATTTAGCGATGCAGTAGCGAGCCCTATGACGAGGGAACTGAAACAACTGAATTGCCTCTAATGTATTTTTAAATTTAAGAGATGCAGTAGCGAGCCCTATGACGAGGGAACTGAAACTCTTTTCTTTCTTTTTATATTTATCATAATAAGACGATGCAGTAGCGAGCCCTATGACGAGGGAACTGAAACACATCAAATTCTGGTGGTCTCTTTGATTGCTTATTAGGTTGATGCAGTAGCGAGCCCTATGACGAGGGAACTGAAACTCATAAACTGGATTACCAGAAATAGTTACTTTAGGATGCAGTAGCGAGCCCTATGACGAGGGAACTTCTTTAGAGCAGAAGCGCGGAAGAACAGAAGCGCGGAAGTTCGGAAGAGCAGAAGAACAGAATCTTTTTGAAGCTTTAATGAATGAAGTTTGGCAAGCTTTTATGGAGTTTCTATCGATCTTTGTAATGAGACATCAATGTACTGCTGACTTCCGGGCTTCTGAACTCCCGAACTCCCGTTCTGTCGCAAGACCGTCTTACAAAGATGATGGAGCTGAAATATCTAATGCTTTCCAGAAAATAATGCCTGCAGGATCAACAGATAAATCCTGCAGGCATTATTCATTTTTATTAATTTTTTAACTATATGACTAATATTTAGGCAATCTAACTGTTAGAACAGGGCATGGAGCATTTCTTACAACCTGAGCTGCTGTGCTACCGAAAAGGATTCTGTCAATCCCTGTTCTTCCATGTGTACCAAGTATAATCATATCTACTTTTTTGTTGTTTGCAAAAGCAACTATTTCCTGGTGTGGTATTCCTGTAATAACAACTCTTTCAATATTTTTTATGCCGGAAAGTTCTTCTACTCCAAAATTATCGAGTTCTTTTTTCGCTCCTTCCTGAATGTCCTGATATAGTTTGTCCATAGAAATATGCGGAACATACCAGCCCGATGCTTTTGCCACATCATAAATAATGTGAACTACATAGAGTTTTGCATCATACTTTTTTGCAAACTCAACAGCATACTTTAATGCTTCTGCCGAACCCTCTGAAAAATCTGTCGGGAAAAGAATACTTTTAATTTCCATTATCCAACCTCCCTTAAAAATTTTGCTGCATTCTCAGGCGATGTGGGAAGGATATACAATCCTGAACCCCATTCAAACCCACTTGTCCTAATAATTCTCGGAATAATCTCAAGATGCCAGTGGAAATCTTCACCAAGAGTATGCCAGTGATTCCTTCTTGGCACCATATTTGGCGCAGTATGAATAAAATAGTTGAAAGGTGGCTCATTCAAGACCTGCCTTAGTTTTTTCAGAACAGTCATTAAAATAAGCCCGAAATCCTCTGTTTCTTCAACGGTAATTTCAGTGAACGAGCAACTATGACGTCTTGGAATTATCCATATCTCAAAAGGAAACTGCGCGGCAAAAGGACAGAAAGCGATAAAATTCTTTGTTTCATATACAATTCTTTCACCTGTACGCAGTTCTTCGTTAATAATATCACAAAAAATACATCTTTCCTTATAAGCAAAATATTGCTTGGCATTATCGAGTTCATCCTTTACAACCTTAGGTATAACAGGAGTTGCCATGAGAAATGTTAAAGGATGGGTATATTGCTGACCCGCACATCTACCCGAATCCTTATATATAAGAATATATCTCAGTCTTGTATCCTTTTCAAGATCCGAGATGCGATCACGATACATTTTTACAAGCCTTATCATCTGCTCGAGTCCCATATCCTCGGGTCTTTTATCATGATAAGGAGATTCAACTATAATCTCATTTGCTCCTATACTATTCATTTTGTCATAAATACCAACACCCCGTCTGCCAAGTTCACCTTCTACCCTAAAGACAGGATTAAAACTCGGCAGGTCCCTTATCCACCATCCGGCCGTGTTTGGAGATGTTCCTGCCTTTCTTATAGATGTTATTTCAGATGGAGTTTCATTTTCTCTGCCTTCGCAAAAAACACAGTTTTCTTCAACCGGCTCTTCAAAAGGTATCTTTGGATACTCGGAAGGCAGTTTTGATTCTGAAAGAACAGCAACCCATCTGCCAAGTAATATATCTTTTCTAAGTTCATGCATGACAATTTCTCATATACAGAATTTTCAAACCATTAATAGTGAGATAAGGAATGATTTTATAATTCCTTTTTATGTATTTGGAAATAAAACTACAAAAACCACCTGTTAAAACTAATTCAAAACTCATATTAGTCTCTTTCTCTATCTCATCAATAATTCTCTCTACAGCTCCGGTTGTCCCGTAAATAATTCCTGCTTGAATACAACTTTTTGTATCTATTCCGAGTGCTCTATCAGGCTTTTCTATATTAATATCAGGAAGTTTCGATGTTTTCATAAAAAGACCTTCCTTCATCATTTTCATTCCAGGAAGAATCGCCCCGCCAATGAAATCTTCGTTCCTGCCTTTAAAGCTTAAGGTTGTAGCTGTTCCGAAATCAATAACACAGACAGGATTTTTACAGATTTCATTTGCTGCTACTACATTTGCAATTCTGTCTGCCCCGAGTTCTTCAGGTTTCGGAACAGAAAAAGTTATTCCTGTATCTATTTTATGACTAACCAAAATAGGTTCTGAACGGGAAATTTCTTTCATAGTCTCAAATAGAATTCCTGTTAGTTCGGATACAACAGAACATATTATACTTCCTTCTGGATTTTTGTTTTTATTAATTTCTTTTATGAATCCATTAATCAAATCTTCATATTCATTATTCTTCAGAACAGGGGAAGCCGGTATGTTTTTTACAATCAACTCTTCATTAATGAAAAAACCTACTTTAATTGATGAATTTCCAATATCAAGAGCAATAATCATGACAATATTGTTAAATCACCGGAGATTATCTTCTTTTGTTCACCATTTTGTAGTTTTAAAATAAGAGCACCTTTTTCGTCAATGTCCTGGGCAATTCCTTCAAAAGTTTCTTGTACAGTTACAACTTTTACTTTTTTACCAATTGTTGAAGTCAATTCTTTCCATTTATCTACGATTACTTTTCTATTAGTTAATAATACTTCATACCATTTGTTTAACTCATTCAGTAGCTCTATTAATACCTCTGTTCTCGAAAAGCTTTTTTTTGTTTCATCTCTTAGAGAAGTTGCAATGTTTCGTATATCTTCGGGGAAATCTTTTAAATCCGCGTTTACATTGATACCAATTCCTAAAACAGCAAAAACAATTTTTTTATGTTCACTTTTAAGTTCTGTAAGTATCCCGCCGATTTTTCGATTTCGAAATATCAAATCATTAGGCCATTTAATTGTTATTTCAAGTCCGCTTATTTTTCTGAGAGTTATAGTGCATGCAACAGCAGCCATAATAGTTATAAGAGTCGCATCTGTCAATTCAATTAAAGGCTTAAGAACTATACTCATGTAAATATTTAAACCCGGTGGAGAAACCCATGTTCTACCCAGTCTTCCTTTGCCCTTTAGTTGACTCTCAGCGAGTATTACCAGACCTTCTTTAGAGTTGAGTGCTTTTTCAAAGGCTGCTGTATTGGTTGAGTCAATTACAGGGTAAAACAATATTTCTCTGCCTATATTTCCTTTTACACCCTGTCTTATTTTTTCTATATTCAAATTCTATTCTTGCTTTAAAATTATAACCTCGATTTTCCCTTTAAGAGCATCAGCAAATTTTTTTGCATCATCTTTTGTGCCAACGATTGAATCATAATGCATAGGTATTGCAATAGATGGTTTAATATCCAATGCTGCTTTCACTGCTTCATCTGCGGTCATTACATAGGTGCCGGAAACCGGTAGTAGAGCAATATCTGCCTTAAAGTTTTTCATTTCAGGTATGTAGTCAGTGTCGCCTGCGATATAAATTCTTTTGCCTTTAACAGTAAAAATATATCCAACCCAGTTATTGGATTTTGGATGGAATTTTTTATTTGTATTATAAGAAGGGACGGCCTCTATCTCGATGCCTTCAATATTTAATTTATCTCCTGGTTTTACTGTTTTTACCTTCCCAGATAGTTTTTTGACACAATCTTCCGTTGCTACAATAACTGTGTTTGGCCCCTGTAACATTTTTACGTCGTCAGGTGAACAATGATCAAAATGTTCATGGGTTATTAAGATAATATCAGCAACGTCTTTCTTTTTAATTTTAAAAGGATCGGTATAAATAACTTTTTCACCCACTATTTTGAAGGTATCATGTCCGAGCCAATGTATATCTTTTATCATTGTCTGAACCTCCTTCCCCCCTGCCAGTGTTAAGACAGGCAGCAGAGTAAAAAACATCGTTAACAGAATAGAAACAATACTTTTCATAATATAATCCCTTTCCTTTTTAGGAAATTATAGCATAAATGACATGGTATAATAATATATTTATCAAGCAAGTTAAATAAATAATATGGGCAAAGTTATTACTATAGTCAATCAAAAGGGCGGGGTTGGAAAAACAACAACTGCAATAAACCTTTCAGCTTCTTTAGCTCTTGCTGAAAAGGAAATACTTATAATAGATACTGACCCTCAGGGCAATTCAACATCAGGACTTGGCATATCAAGAGAAGGAATCGAAAGAAGTCTTTATGATGTATATATGGGAAGGTGCTCAATTATTGATGCTTTACAGAGTACCCAAATTGAGCATTTAAGCATAGTACCTTCCACTGTTGATTTACTTGCAGTGGAAGTTGAATTAGTTTCAAAAGAAAGACGTGAATATATTCTATCGAGTTCAATAGAAAGTATAAAAGAAAAATACCGCTATATTTTTATTGATTGCCCTCCTTCATTAAGCCTTCTTACTCTGAATGCCCTTGTTGCTGCAGATTCAGTGATTGTTCCTGTTCAATGCGAATACTATGCTCTTGAAGGATTGGGCTTGCTGACAAGAACCTTAAGGCTTGTTAGAAACTCATTTAGACCCGAACTTGAAATTGAAGGAATTCTTCTTACCATGTTTGATTCAAGAAACAATCTATCACAGGAAGTAGCAAATGAAGTGAGGAAACATTTTGGTGATAAAGTATATAATACTGTTATTCCAAGAAATGTTACTTTGGGTGAATCACCGAGTCACGGCAAACCCGCAATATTATACGACATACGCTCAAAAGGTGCTCAAAGTTATCTAACCCTTGCTAAGGAGATATTAAATGAAAACGGCATTGGGCAAAGGTCTTGAAGCTTTAATACCCGAAAGGGGAGAAGAAGTAATAAATATTGATATTGAACGCATATTTCCAGGGGAACAACAGCCGAGAAAAACTTTTAAAGATGAATCACTTAAAGAACTTGCTGCTTCAATCAAAGAAAAAGGTGTATTGCAGCCAATAATAGTATCGAGAGTAGGAGATGGTACATTCAGATTAATCGCAGGCGAACGTAGATGCAGGGCTGCATTGCTTGCAGGACTTAAGAAAATTCCTGCTTTAATAAAGAATGTTGCTTCAAAAGATTCACTTGAAATTGCTCTCATAGAAAATATTCAACGTGAAGATTTAAATCCTGTTGAAACAGCAGAAGCTTTTAATAAACTGATTTCTGATTTCAATCTTACACAGGAAGAACTTTCAGAAAGAGTCGGAAAAGACAGGGCAACAATAGCAAATTATTTGAGATTACTTAAACTTCCCGATGAAGTAAAATCCCTAATGTATAACGGTTCTTTGAGCATAGGACATGCAAAGGCTATTCTTTCAATTGAGGGAAAAACAAATCAAATAGAGGCTGCACGAAAAATTGTTCAAAAGGGATTAAGCGTTAGGGAGGCCGAAGCAATTACAAAAAAAGTAATAAAGACCCGTAAAAAAGAAGTTATAAAAGACCCCCAGATAAATTTGCTCGAAGATAAATTAATAAAGAACCTGGGGACTAAAGTTAGGATTATTTCTCATGGTAAGAAAGGGAAAATAGAGATTGAATATTATTCCTATGAAGAACTTGAAAGGCTACTTGATATATTATTGGGTTAGGAGGATATATGCAGGAAGAGACAACTCTTTATGATGTAACTATAATTGGCGGCGGTCCGGCAGGTCTTACAGCAGGACAATATGCTTCAAGGGCAAAACTAAAGACAATAATTCTTGATAAATCCAAAACAGCAGGCGCGCTTGCATATTCAAGCAAGATAGAAAATTATCCCGGGCTTACATCACCCTTGCCTGGCAAAGATTTGCTTGATATTATGCGTCAACAGGCGATTAAGTTCGGTTCTGAATATATCGAGACACAAGTTGTAGGAGTCAACCTGTCAGGTGAGATAAAAGAAATCATTACAATGGATAAAACATATCAATCCAAAACAGTAATAATTGCAACAGGTTCTATGGGAAGAAAAGCAACAATTAAAGGTGAAGCTGAGTTTCTGGGCAGGGGTGTTAGTTATTGCGCAATATGTGATGCTGCTTTCTATAAAGGCATGACTGTTTGTGTAATAGGAAATTCAGAAGAAGCAGTTAAAGAAGCAGGCGTTCTTACAAAATTTGCCGATACCGTATATCTTATTTCTCCAACATCAAAGCTTAGTGTAGATGAACATCCTGCTCTTTCAGAGCCAAAAATAAAGATTCTCACAGGATATATTGTAACATCTATCGAAGGCAGCGATTCTGTTGAAAAAATTAAAATGCTTGACCCTGATAAAAAAGAATTTGAACTTCCTTTATCAGGAGTTTTTGTGTATCTTCATGGCAATAAACCTGTTGTTGATTTTCTATATGGAGCTATCGAAACAGGCGAGGATGGTTGTATACCTGTCAATAATATGATGGAAACATCAATACCGGGAGTTTTTGCAGCAGGAGATGTGACATGTACAGAAGTAAGACAGGTTGTTATCGCTGCCTCACAGGGCTGCCTTGCAGCACTTTCAGCAGAAAAGTTTATTTATAAAAGAACAAGATTAAAAATGGATTGGGGCAAATAAACAAAATTAAAATGCAATATTTTATATTTCAATATAACCCCATCTTGATGAAAAAGTCATGCTTTTTGAAGTACTTAATGACTTAATTTAATTTTTACCAAATCCTTTAAACATTGCAGAGAATCTTTGAAAGGTTTGACTTTAGAATCAGGCGAATTTAACCATTTGATCGGCACTTCTTTTATTTTGTAACCTTCTTTTTTTGCTATATAAAGAATTTCAATATCGTAAGCAAACCGATCAATTACTGCTTTTCTAAAGAGGCTCCTTCCAATTTCTCCTCTAAATAGCTTAAATCCACATTGCGTATCCAAAAAATCAATACTTGCTATTGTTCTTACAATTTTATTAAATGTTCTACCCATAAATTCACGCCACCATGGTTGTCTTATTACTATTTCACTTTCTTTTAGAGCCCTTGAACCAATAGCAATATCATATTCTTTTTCACAATAAACTATGAGCTTTTCAACTTCTTCAATCGGAGTGGATAAATCAGCGTCAGAAATTAGAATAAAATCACCTTTTGAGATGTTTACACCATATTTAAGTGCAAATCCCTTCCCTTTGTTAATATCATACCCGGTAACATGTAACGTCTTGATGCTATTTTTAGCCTGCATAAGAACTTCTAATGTGTTGTCATTGCTTCCATCATTAACAACAATTATTTCAAAATCTCTAAAAATTTTGCCGCAGTATTCATTAATCTTAAAAAGTGTAGAAAGAATACGTTTAGATTCGTTATAAGCTGGAATTATTATCGAGATAGAGTTCTGTTTTTTGTTAAGCATTTGAATATTAAACAATATTTTTTTAAAAAAGTCTATTTATGTCCTTATTACTACTTAATATTCTGGAATAAGATTTCGATTTACCTGAAAGTAATGAGTCGTAATTCTGCCCTAACCCTTGCATTTATTCGATTATTTTAAAGAAAGAACAATCTATTTCTAATAAGATAAAAAAATATAGCTGAAATTATAAAAAACCATAATACTGTAACATATTCAACAAAATTATTATCACTTTTTTTAAATAAAATAAATAAGGAGTATGGAATTATGTAATATCTTTGTTCTATAAAGGAAGAAGGAATTAAATATACAAGTGTTAAAGGATACAGAAAATAATAATACTTTTTTAAAAGACAGGTTACTCTAATGGAGAGAATGGAATATGCAATTGGCAAATAGAATAGAGCTTTAAAAATATCAGATTGGAAGTAACTTAATAGTATATTTCTCAAAAAAAACAAGCCATAATTATATGGGTGTAATTTAAATGTAATAAAATATATTGGAAACATTAGAAAAATTAATAGTAAAAATTTTTTATCTGTTTTAATCATATTTTTAATCCTTTGAAAATTTTGGATATTTAAAGGTAGAAAAAGAAAGAAAAAAATAAAAAGCATAAAGAATATATTGCTACTTGAGAGAGATAATTTATGCATTTCTTTATCTCCTATTGCTACTCCTTTGTTGAGAATCACAAAGATAATAAAAAGAATAATAACAATAATAAAAACAAAAGAATCTTTAATAAAAATCTTCAATTTATCGATTATAAGTTTAGAATTGTAATTTTGAGAATATATAATTGAAAGTGCAAATATTATCCAAATAATATTATTCTGTCTTATAGTTATACTTAATAATCCAATAATACCTGAAATATAATAATTTTTTCGAATGGCCAGAAGAAGTGTTAATAAAACAAAAGATAAGGAAACCATATCTGTATAACATAAAAAGAAGAATGGGAACGATATTGGTAAAAAAGAAAACTGTAATAATTTATATTCGGAGATTGAATGGTTGATATTTTTTAAAAGGAAGAAAAAAAATATGATTGAGGTTAGAGAAAGTATGAAAGAAAATAATCTAAAAGTCGCTATATTGGATGTATGAAAAAGATAAGATAATCCGGCGATAAAAATATGATAACCCGGCAACATTGTTAGTTCGGGGATTAAAGTGAAATCATGACATAAGAATTTTACTATTTGATTAAAGTGAACATCTTCATCAGCTATTAAGTTGATATTTTTTATCAATAGAAAACAAAAAACAAAGACCGTTAAAATAAAAATTAATCCAAAATACAGATTTTTATAAATAACTAAATTATTAGTAAGTTTTTTGAAGTGATCCATTTTAAAAACAAATATCTATTTAAAATAGTTTTTATCCGATCATTGCTTATTATTTGTATCACCCAAATTGTAAAAATCTATATAAAATTAAAACAAGCCTGGTTTTAATATAAAATTCCTCTCAGTAAAATATATTGCAACATCATATTATAATGAATTAACATTTATTGAAATGTTATTAAAACGGTTATGTAAAACCTGTTACTCTATTTGAGAAACTTTCACTAAAAGATGTAAAGATTTGCAAATCAAATCATATTTAAAATAATGAATTAGAATTTACTCATTTAGCTTTTTGTTTTAATAAAATATTTATCATAGGTCCAATAACAAGAAAAACTATCCAGCCTAAAGAATGAAGATAACGTACTGTTACTCCCTCACAAAAAGTACATGAGACAAGAACTATTAAAAATGATATATAGAAAACAAAGAAATTGAGTATTCTGTAATCTTTGCCATATATGAATATATTTAGAAATGCAAAAAAAGGTAAACAAAGTAAAAATAAATACCAGAACCATATTTTCATATGATATTTAACAATTAATGTTCTGAGAAAAGGCAATTTTTCTCCATCAAGATTGAAATTATCTTTTAAGGCTTTTAACATATATTCTGGTAGTGGTCTGTCTCCCTCGTCATTTAATAAACTACGCTTTAAATATGATAAATTCCAAAAATCTTTAAATGTTTTAAAAATAACTGAAATAACCCCGAAGGGGTCTCTCTTTAAAGCATTCAATGCAGTTTTTAGGGCTAAATTATCAGCCTTAATAGAATCAGGAAAAGCTTCGTTCAAACGGGCAATAATTCCATCAGATTGCCAGTGATGAAATACCCGATTATAATGATTTTTTGGATCATAATTTAAATCTTTGAAAATTCTTTCTGCTACTTCAGGTATGGGAAAATCTTCTTGTTCAACTACTGGTAGAAAAGCTACCATCATGATGGTTCCACTTTTGTATTGATAAGCAGGAGGATTTTTAGATAAATATCCATTAAGATTTTTATATCCGAGGTGAAAGATAAATGTTGATAAAACAGAAACAAGAATATGAAAAGCAATCATACTGATAAGCCATCTTTTTTTAAAAGTATCTTCTGAAAAAATATACTTCTTAAAAATCATTGGATAGAAACTAAATTGAGTTCTTTGAAAGAATAAAGCAAGAATAGGAAGCATTAAAGTGTTAATTAAAACAATAGGAAGATAGCTTAACCTTAAACTAATTAAACATGTGCCTATAATTTGTATAATTACTAACAATAATAAACGAGGTTTTCTAAAATAAAGAAATATTATAAGTATGTATATTGTGAATAAGAACAAAGAAAATGCCTCTGTCATTACAAAACGCTCATACATAAGCTGTAAAGGTTCTAAAGTACAAATTAAGGCTGATAGAAAAGCTCTTCTAAAATTAAATGAGAAAAAAGTAATAAGAATGTAAGAAATAATAATAGCATTAAAACAACTCGTTGCAATCTGAATTGATATTAAAGTAGTAAGTGAATGAGATGCAATGGCTGTATATTTGATAATAAACCCATAAATAAATGACCTATCCGGAGGAATCCAATTATTAATAGCGGTAGATAAATAGCTCCATGAATCACCTAAAAAAAACCTTGGTATTGGATCTATGCAAAAAATAATAAATTTAATGAAAATAATTGTAAGTAATAAAAATAACCAATATAATTGATTAGATTTATTATTTAATTTTGATAAATCTTTAATTCCCAATTTTAACATTTTTAAAAATTCAAAAATTCGCTTAATAATATAACATAAAATAAAAAGCTTTATTATTTGTCTCATCAGATTTTTAGGTCATATTCGAATTTCTTATTTGTTTTGGATAAATTATAATATCGAAAAAAAATTAATTGTGTTTTTATTCAATTTGATGTAGAGTCATAAACGATATTATATTTTCAATGTAATCTATTAGATGTTTTTGAGACTAAAATAATAAATCATGATATAAAGCGGAACTAAAACATATTAATGTATTGATGTCAGAAATGAATAAAAATACTTAAAAAATATTATGGGAAATAATATTTTTTCAAATATCTTGTTGCAATATACTTTTCTTATACTTACTCTTGCCAGTATAATCCTTTTTTTCAAAAGTATTTACAATAAAATTAAAACAAAACAAATTTTATTAAGCCTCATTTGGATTACAATACTTGTTTTTTACTTAGCCATATTCATTATTAAATATCTTTTTCCCACAGAAGGTGTTGTCGGATGGGATGATGCATCTAATATGCTCCGGGGGATAAACATTGCAGATGACATTTTAAATGGCCGATTTTCAGAATTTTGGCGCGACACAAATATGCAAACAATATGGGGGCCGGGTTATGCATGGCTTTTTGCATGGCTTTATATTGTTCTGGGGAAAATAAAGCTTGCTGGTTCTTTTCTATCTGTTTTGTCTTTTGTTATGAGTACTTTTGTTATATATCAAATAGGTCTTAAAATGAACCAGAAAAAAGGCTGGCTGGTAGGCAGTATTGCCGTCATATTTATGATTACTACGCCATATGCCATAAAATTGTCAGCGATAGCCATGATAGAGCCTGTTCTATTATTTCTGCTTCCTTTTGTAATACTTGTAAGAATTAATAATGATGAAAACAACTCAAATATTAATTCCATTATTTTTTCCCTTCTGGTTGCATTTATTTTTTTAACAAAATATAACTATGGTTTCTTGCTCATTGTAGCTAATTTGATTGCTGATTTTATTTTTTTTATTCGATCTACCGATAATAATAAAATCAAATTAACATCGAAAATCTTAATTTATAATTATGTTCCTTTATTTCTAATTATAATTCTTTGGTTTCTTTGGGAAACCAATTCAAAAATTGAAGGTTTTCTTTTTTTTATGAAAAATGTTCCAAGAATTGAGTCAGCCCTTTTCAGTGAATACAGGCTGTTTTATTATCCAAAGCTATTTTTATCCGAATATTCTTTTTTAGGAAAATTCTCACCAATAATCATACCATTTTTCATTATTGGTTTATTGAATAGTTATCGCAAGCCTTTTTTAAGAATGTCTTTATTTTTTATCATCTCTTTCATTGCTGCAACAATACACCCTTTGAAAGATACAAGATATTTTATTCCTTTTTTGCCATTTCTTTGGTTGCTTGTTTCTCTTGGTATTGTAATTTTTACAGAATGGATATCAAAATTATTAAAAGAAAATATATTTTCTAAAATATTCTATTTCACGACTATAACTTTTCTCATTTTGATTTTACCTCTTTATCAATTTAGCCGTCTTGATACCAAAGCCCGTTATTTATCAAGCGGGACATTATCCCCTAATTATTTTATGGCTAAGTCAATAAAAGAAATCTTAACAAAGATAAAATATGAAGCTAATGAAAGGAAAAAAATTATAATAGTTGGCACATTTGCCGAAATAAGTCCTGCTCTAATTAAATTACATTTACATGGAGATATAAAGGAAAATACAAATTATGACATTCTCATTGATACATTTGAGAAAGAAGCGTCTAATTACGAGGAATTCTTAACCTCATGGATAGATTCTCATCCTGAATATAGTATTGCTACTATACGCTTATCAGACAACTCACCATTTTTTGGACAAGACTATGAAAAATTTAATCTCTGGAAAAGAGAATACATTGATATTATTAATAAAAACTATAAAAAGTACGGCCTTGACCTCTACCATGAAAAGTATTTTTCTGAATATGGAATTGAATTTAAAATTTATAGACAGAAACAGAAAGATATGCTTTCAGCTATAACATACAACTTTGAGCAGAATAAAAAAGGATGGAGTACAGACAGAATTAATATTAATGTTGGTATAACAGACTTAAAAAAACATAAAGGCAGATTTAGCTTAAGGATAGCAGGTAGGGGCGAAACAGGGCAATGGAGCTTTGCGAGGTCTGAAAAGAATATGATTATACCGGGGAAACTCTACAAATTTTCTGGCTGGATGCTTATTGATTCTATCAGTAGTGATACATCTAATTTCAAGTGTGAATTCTGGTCAGGG
>DYFC01000017.1 GCA_020725385.1 Nitrospira japonica
AAAAATCATCGAGTTAAATAAATTTTTGAGCAACTTCTGCATTTTTGGGTTAAGGAAGTTAACACTACCTGTCAATTGTTAAATTTGCGTAAAAAAGTAATATCATGGTAAACTTAACAGAAAAACAAGAGGTATTTTATGCTTGATAATAATATACAAATAGGTTTAACTTTTGATGATGTATTACTTTTACCTGCAAAATCTGAAGTACTTCCAAAAGAAGTTGATGTATCAACATATCTGACCCGTAATATACCTATAAATATTCCAATTATAAGTGCTGCGATGGATACAGTTACTGAAGCTGCTCTTGCTATTTCTATTGCAAGAGAGGGTGGTATAGGCATTATACATAGAGCTATGTCTCCTGAACGCCAGAAAACAGAGGTTGAGAAAGTGAAAAAATCCGAGTATGGAATGATAATAGAACCTGTAACTATTTCACCCGATGCTCCTTTGTCCGATGCAATGGCTTTGATGGAAAAATACAGAATTTCTGGTGTTCCTGTTACTGTTGATGGTTATTTAACAGGCATTGTAACAAACAGGGACCTGCGGTTCGAGACAGATTTCAGTAAAAAAGTATCAACTGTTATGACAAAAGAAAATCTTATTACAGCTCCTGTTGGAACAAGTATTGAGAAGGCTCAGAAACTTTTGCATAAGTACAGAATAGAAAAATTACCGATAGTTGATAGAAGGGGCAAATTAAAAGGGCTTATCACAATAAAAGATATTGAGAAGAAAAAGAAATATCCCAATGCATGTAAGGATTCTCTCGGAAGATTAAGGGTTGGAGCTGCGATAGGTACCGGTGAAGATTCTTTGCATAGAGCCGAGTTGCTTGTAAAAGCAGGGGTTGATGTAATAGTGATTGATACAGCACATGGTCATACAAAACCGGTCTTAAATACACTTAAAATGTTAAAGAAAAAATTTGATATAGATGTAATAGCAGGGAATATAGCAACATCCGAGGCTGCTGAAGATTTAATAAAAGCAGGAGCAGATGGAATTAAAGTCGGTATAGGCCCTGGTTCAATCTGTACAACACGTATTGTTGCAGGCGCAGGTGTGCCGCAGATTACAGCAATAAATAATTGCTATAAGGTAGCTAAAAAATATAATGTACCGGTCATTGCCGATGGTGGTATTAAATACTCGGGTGATATAACCAAAGCTCTTGCAGTTGGTGCATATTCGGTAATGATAGGGAGTCTTTTTGCAGGCACAGATGAATCACCAGGAGAAATTGTGTTATTCCAGGGAAGAAGTTATAAAGTATATCGTGGAATGGGTTCAATAGGAGCAATGGAGCAGGGAGCTAAGGATAGATATTTTCAATCCGGTGTTCAGTCTTCAAAGCTTGTACCCGAGGGTGTCGAGGGTAGAGTTCCTTATAAAGGATTGCTTTCAGAAAGTATCCATCAATTGATAGGAGGCTTGCGTTCCGGGATGGGCTATTGTGGATGTAGAACTATAAAGGAACTCAGAGAAAAAGCCTGCCTTATTAGAATTACAAGCGCCGGGTTAAGAGAAAGCCATGTACATGATGTAATAATCACCAAAGAAGCTCCGAATTACAGACCAGAGTGGTAACCCCGTAACTATATTATGCACGAAGAAAAAGTATTAGTTCTTGATTTTGGTTCACAATATACCCAGCTTATTGCAAGGAGAATTAGGGAGAGCAAGGTTTACTCTGAAATATATCCTTATAATGTTCCTTTAGAAAAAATTATTGCTTTTAAACCTAAAGGGATAATCCTCTCCGGAGGTCCTTCGAGTGTTTATGAAACTTCAGCTCCTTTGCCAGATCCTAAAATTTTTAATCTTGGCGTGCCGTTACTTGGTATATGTTATGGAATGCAGATCATGGCTCATATGCTTGGTGGAAAGGTTGCAAAAGCTCAAAAAAGAGAATACGGAAGGGCCGAGCTTATTATAGACAAAAAAATAGAACTTTTTAAGGATATACCAAAAAGAACTGTTGTATGGATGAGTCATGGTGACAGAATAGAAAAATATCCACCTGATTTTTATCCTGCAGCGCATACAGATAATTCTCCTGTTGCTGTAATGTTTGATAAAAAGAAAAAGTTTTATGCGATTCAATTCCATCCAGAAGTTGCACATACACCTCTTGGAACAAAAATAATGAAAAATTTTTTATTTGAGATATGTGATTGCAAGCCTTTATGGACAATGAAGTCATTTATTGAGAGCACAACCGAAGAGATTAAGAATAAAGTCGGAAATAAGAAAGTTGTATGCGGTATAAGCGGAGGTGTTGATTCTACTGTAACAGCAGTACTTGTACATAAAGCTATAGGAAAACAATTGACATGTATTTTTGTTGATAATGGTGTTCTGAGAGAGGGAGAGAGTAAAAAGGTTGAGCAAAATTTACGCAAGCACTTCCATATGAATATTGATTTTGTAGATGCTTCAGAAAGATTCTTACGCAAATTAAAGGGAATTACAGACCCTGAGAAAAAAAGAAAAATAATCGGAAATGAGTTTATCCGTGTATTTGAAGAAGAAGCAAAAAAAATTAAAGATGTTGAATTTCTTGCTCAGGGAACCCTATACCCGGATGTTATAGAGAGTGTTTCGTTCAAAGGACCTTCAGCAACTATTAAAAGTCACCACAATGTGGGTGGACTATTAAAGAGAATGAAGCTAAAACTCATAGAACCATTAAGAGAATTGTTCAAAGACGAAGTGAGGTTGCTCGGTAGGGACCTTAATATTCCGGAAGAAATAATTAACCGTCAACCGTTTCCCGGACCGGGACTTGCAATAAGAATTATTGGCGAAGTTACGAAAGAAAGATGTGACATATTGCGTAAAGCAGATACAATTGTATGGGAAGAAATCAGAAGAGCAGGACTTTATACAAAACTCTGGCAGTCATTTGCAGTTTTACTTCCTGTAAAAAGTGTTGGAGTTATGGGTGATGAAAGAACATATGAAAATGTTATTGCTGTAAGGGCTGTTAATAGCCTTGATGGTATGACAGCAGACTGGGCAAAGCTTCCATATAATGTGCTTGGAATAATTTCAAACAGGATAATCAATGAAGTAAAGGGTATTAACAGGGTGGTGTATGACATAAGCTCAAAACCCCCGAGCACAATAGAATGGGAATAAAATTCAATGAAATCCAATAATGGACATTAAAGAATATATTAAAGAAAAACAAAGACTTATAGATAATTATTTAAACAATTACTTTATCTCTCCATTTAAACCCCGTGTGCTTTATGAAGCAATGACTTATTCTTTATTTGCAGGTGGTAAAAGAATAAGGCCTGTTCTTGCCCTTACTTCATATGAAGTTTGCGGAGGGAATCCGGAGGATATATTGCCTCAGGCTTCAGCACTTGAACTGATTCATACTTATTCTCTAATACATGATGACTTACCGTCAATGGATGATGATGATTTAAGGCGCGGGAAACCCACTAATCATAAGATTTACGGAGAAGCCATTGCAATACTCGCAGGGGATGCTTTACTTACAGAAGCTTTTAGGATGATGACTGTAAGAAAAGATTCTAAAAAGGAATCCCGCAGAATATCAAATAAAGCTATCGTAACTCTAATCCATGAAATAGCGTATTCATCAGGAGCTTACGGCATGGTCGGAGGACAGACACAGGATATAATTTCAGAAAAAATGGAACCTGAAAGAGAAACACTTGAATTTATCCATAAACATAAAACAGCAGATTTGATTAAAGCCTCGGTAAGAGCAGGGGCTATACTTGCAGGAACAAAAAAGAGTATATTAAATGCATTGACTAAATACGGTGAAAATATCGGGCTTGCCTTTCAGGTTATTGATGATATTCTTGATGTTGAAGGAAAAACAGAAGAACTTGGCAAGACTTCTGGTTCAGATGTAAAAAAAGGAAAGATGACATATCCGGCTTTATATGGTATTGAAAAAGCAAAACAAAAGTCAGAAGAACTTGTTTCTTCCGCAATTAGTGTTTTAAAAATCTTTTCATCTGAAGCAGATCCACTGAGGGATTTAGCTTTGTATTTGCTTAAAAGGAGGGCTTAATGTTTATTGAATATATTAAATCTCCCGAAGATATTAAAAAGCTCTCACTGCAAGAACTTAAACTCCTTGCAGATGAAATGAGAGATATAATCATAGAGCGTGTATCAATAAATGGTGGACATCTTGCTTCAAATCTTGGAGTTATTGAACTTACTTTAGCTCTACACTATGTTTTTAATTCTCCTCTGGACAAAATTATATGGGATGTCGGGCATCAAACCTATCCCCATAAGATGGTTACCGGAAGATTCGAAAAATTTTCAACTATCAGAAAATTCAGAGGAATATCAGGTTTCCCAAAAAGGGAAGAGAGCGAGCATGATATTTTTGACACAGGACATAGTTCAACATCTATTTCTGCTGCCCTTGGAATTCTTGAAGGCCGCGACAAACGTATGGAAGATTATAAAGTGATAGCTGTAATCGGAGATGGAGCTTTATCAGGTGGGCTTGCATTTGAAGGTTTAAACAATGCAGGACATTTAAAGAAGGATTTAATTGTTATTCTGAATGACAATGAAATGTCAATTTCTCCAAATGTTGGAGCATTGCACTCTTATCTTAACAGGATAATGACAGGTGAATTATATAAAAGGTTTAAGAGGGATACAAAAGCTATTCTTGAAAACATACCAAAGGTTGGTGAGACTGCTGCCAAGATTGCCCAAAAAACAGAAGAAATGTTCAAAGGGTTATTTTTGCCCGGTATAATTTTTGAAGAGTTAGGGTTCAATTATATAGGTCCAATTGATGGCCATAATATGGAGCTACTTATCCGTACACTAAAAAGTATTAAAACCTGTACTTCTCCAACTCTTGTTCATGTAATTACAAAAAAGGGTAAAGGTTATACTTTTTCTGAAGAGAATCCATCGTTATTTCACGGTATCGGACCATTTGAACCTGACACAGGCTCACCTATAAAAGCTAATCGTAAAACGTACAGTGAAATTTTTGGAGAAACTCTATGCGGGTTAGCAGAAAAAGATTATAGAGTTGTTGCTATTACCGCTGCTATGAAAGAAGGCACAGGTCTTGAGGAATTTTCAGAAAAATTCCCCGAACGTTTTTATGATGTTGGTATTGCAGAACAACATGCAGTGACTTTTTCAGCAGGATTGGCTGTTCAAGGCGTGAAACCAGTTGTAGCGATTTATTCCACATTTCTACAGAGAGCTTATGATCAGATAGTTCATGATGTGTGTCTTCAAAATCTTCATGTTGTTTTTGCTATTGACAGAGGTGGTCTTGTTGGAGAAGATGGACCAACACATCATGGTGTATTTGATCTATCATATCTTAGGCATATACCAAATATTATAGTTATGGAGCCCAAGGATGAAAATGAATTAAAGAGCATGTTAGAGCTTGCAATATCACATAATGGTCCAATAGCACTACGTTATCCAAGAGGAAAATCTTTAAATGAACCTTTATTTGCAGAGACAATTTCTTCTTATAAAATAGGTGAAGCTGAGATAATTAAAGAAGGAAATGATATTGCCATAATAGCAATTGGAAGTACAGTTTTACCTTCATTAAAAGCTGCAAAGAAGATTGAAGAGCAAGAAGGTATATCGGTTATGGTCGTGAATGCCAGATTTATAAAACCATTGGATGAAAATTTATTATTGTCTATTGCTTCTAAAATACCAAAAATTATTACAGTTGAAGAGAATGTATTACAGGGTGGATTTGGTAGTGCGATTCTCGAATTGCTTAATGATACAGGAATACAAAATATAAAGATTAAAAGACTTGGAATTCCGGATCTTTTTATTGAACACGGTTCACAGCCTGAATTAAGAAAAAAGTACGGTCTTGATGAAGAAGGTATTTTTCAAGCTATTCTTGCTCTTTCAAAAGAACCTGTATATTCATATTGAAAGAAAGACTTGATAAGATTCTTGTATCAAAGGGACTTGTAAAAAGCAGAGACCTTGCGAGGGCTTTTGTTATTGAAGGTAAGGTTTTTGTTAATGGCGTAAAAATCTTAAAGCCCGGCACATTGATTGATGAGAGTTCCTCTATTTCAGTAGAGGGCGAAAAAATGCCTTATGTTAGCAGGGGAGGGCTTAAACTTGAAGCAGCACTTCAGCATTTTAATATTGATGTTAATAATAAAGTAATAATGGATGTTGGCTCCTCAACCGGAGGTTTCACAGATTGTGTCTTAAAAAGAGGAGCAAAAAAAGTTTTTTGTATTGATGTTGGATATGGTCAGCTTGACTGGTCTTTGAGAAACGATCCGAGAATTTTTCTTATGGAGAGAACCAATGCACGTTACCTCGATGAAATTATATCTAAAAGAGTCGCAGAGAAGGGAAAAGAAGGAATAGAAGAACTTATCGAGAAGAATATTGATATAATTGTTGTAGATGTTTCATTCATATCTCTAACGAAAATATTGCCGGTACTTAAGGTATTTGTTAAAAAGAATGGGTTAATAATAGCTCTGGTAAAACCTCAATTTGAAGCTGGAAAAGGAGAGGTTGGTAAAGGAGGTATAGTTAGGGATGAAGAAAAAAGAATGAATGTTGTAAAAAAAGTATCAGAATCATTAAATGAATTTGGATTGGAAACGCTTGGTATTTATCAATCACCAGTCAAAGGGCAAAAGGGCAATATTGAATATTTTTTATTATTGAAATTAAAAGAAATTAAATAGCTACATCTATAAAAGCGGGGGATTAGATGGAAGAGCAAAGAGTTTTAATTGGTTTTGATTATTCTACTGCCTCACTTCTGGCAATCGAATTGCTTCTTGAAGATGCATATGACCCTTCATTGTATGAAGAAATAGCAAAGGCCAATGTGAACAGGCCTGAAGTTTTAAGGCTTATTCTTGAATGTCCTGACACTCCTGATTCTGTCAGGCAGATGGTTTCTGACATGATGAAAGTTCCTGTTGTTGCAAAAGAAAAGATTGTCAAGCCCCGCAAACCACCTGAAGTACGTGAGCAAACAATTTTTCAGAAGATACAAAAATTAAGTGTATCTGAAAGAATCCAGCTTGCAATAAGAGGCGGAAAGGAAATAAGGTCTATTCTATTAAGGGATTCAAATAAAGAAGTCGCATTGTCTGTTCTTGATAATCCAAGAATAACCGAGACAGAGGTCGAGTTGATCGCTAAGTCAAGGTCTGTAACAGACGAGGCTTTAAGAATCATAACAAGGAAAAGAGAATGGATGAAAAGCTACAATATAATTCTTGCTCTTGTAAATAATCCAAAGACCCCGATTGGAATTGCTATAAAACTTGTTCCGGAGTTAAGAACAAGGGATCTTCAATTACTGGAAAAAAATAGAAATGTAGCTGAAGGTGTACGCTCTAATGCAAAGAAAATATTAAAGGCACGAAAGTCTCTATAAAATATATTGAAAATTTTTTAAAAATTTCTTTTAATAAAACTCATATTATTTCAATACCAAATAAATAACAAAAAGGAAAGAATGTTACGTTCGTTTAAGATTGAAAAACATCATACAGGCATTGTGCCTGAATCAACTCTATTCAAGACACTAAAGTATCTTGATAGGAAAACTATAAAAACACCATTTTTATTGTTAGACAGCAATAAAATTGCTGAAAAAGTTTCCCTTATCGGGAGTTTTATTAGAAATTCCAGAGTATTTTATGCTGTCAAAGCTAATCCCGATATATCTGTCATAAAACTACTGAACAAGCTTAAAGCAGGGTTTGAGATTGCATCTGAAGGTGAACTTGAATTGCTCTCATCTATAAAAGTTGAACCATCAAGGATAATTTCGAGCAATCCGGTAAAAACCCTGATATTTTTAAAAACCGCTGCAAAATACGGGGTAAACTATTTTTCTTTTGATTCATATGATGAAGTTGATAAATTAAAAGAATTTGTACCGGGATGTAATGTATATGTGAGATTGACAGTACCAAATGAGGGAAGTGAATGGCCTTTAAGCAAAAAATTTGGTGTGGAAATAGACCATGCAATTAAATTATTGCTATATGCAAAAGAAAATGGACTGAACCCTGTTGGAATAACATTTCATGTTGGTTCACAGTGCACAAATATATATAACTGGAATTCAGCGCTTGATAAAGCTAAGGCATTATGGGAATTAGCTGTAAAAAAAGGATTAAATTTGAAGATGTTGAATATTGGTGGAGGTTACCCGATTAAATATACTAAAAATGTTGTTAGCATAGAAGCAATAGAAAAAAATATAGATTCTCTTATACAAGAACGTTTTCCTGAAAATGTAGAAATATATATTGAGCCCGGTAGAGCTGTTGTTGGTGATGCAGGTATATTTGTAACAAAGGTTATCGGGAAGGCAAAAAGAGGAGATGAAGACTGGCTTTATATAGATGTTGGAGTTTTTAATGGATTAATGGAAAGTGTTGGCGGGATAAAATATAGTTATATAGTAGAAAACCAGAAAAATATCAAAGCAAAAAAACAGTGGACTATCGCAGGTCCAAGTTGCGATAGTTTTGATGTAATAGACAAAAATGTTATCTTGAATGAACCGGAAGTCGGAAATCTTGTATTGATTCCATCAAGCGGAGCTTATACAATATCATATGCATCGGAATTCAATGGATTTTCGATTCCAAAAACTATTTTAATATAATTACAGAGAGGGTAAAAAATGATTAAATTTACTGAAAAAGCACCATATTCACCGGTTGAATATCTTTATGATGTAGAGGAGATTCTTTATAAAGGTAAAAGCAAGTTTCAGGAAATAATGGTAATTACAAATCCTTATTTCGGAAGAATGCTTATACTCGATGATGTTGTTCAGATTACGGAAAGAGACGAATTTTTCTACCACGAGATGCTAACCCATGTTGTTATGTATGCACAATCCAATCCTAAGAAAGTAATTGTCATCGGCGGTGGAGACGGAGGAGTTGTCAGGGAAGTTCTTAAACATAAATCAGTCGAGAAAGTTTATTTTGTTGAAATCGATGAGGATGTAATTAATGTCTCAAGAAAGTTCTTTCCTACAGTATCATGTGGAATGGATGACCCGAGAGTTGAGATAAAGATTATGGATGGTGCTGATTTTATCAAGAAAATAAAAACTCCTGAAATTGATGCAATTATTATTGACTCAACTGATATTATTGGTTTTGCAAGAAGTCTTTTTACAAAAGAATTTTTCACTTCAGTAAAAAATTGTCTTACACACGAAGGCATGTTCGTTACGCATACAGAGTCAATGCATTTTCACAAAGATATGGTCATAGAACTCCAGGAAGCATTAAAAGAAGTCTTTCCCCTTGTTGATCTCTATTCAGCACCCATAGCAACATACCCGGGGAACTGGTGGGTATTTGCTGTTGCTACAAACGGAGCATCACCGAGAGAAATTAAACGTAATTTTGATATAAATACTAAGTATTATAGCGATGAAATACATCAACAGGCTTTTATAACAAAAGGATTATATGAGAAATTAATGCAAAGAAAACTGCAATGGTAGCCTTGAATAATCTATCCTTATAGATTTAAAGAGAAAAGTTTAAAATTTTGGTCCGGGATTTTAATTCTTCTTTAAGAATAGCTTTTTATAATGAATGTCTTTTTTCTAAAGTAACTCATGCACTCGTATCAATAAAAGCTCTCATTTTATTTCAACTTTATCCATACTTCTGAAAGGAAATTGATTATTTCTTCAACAGTTTTCGGAGTTATTTCACTATGAGTTTCAGGATTTTCAAGAGGATGCAAATGCCAACCTCTTATATTATCATAATCAATTCCCCAGATTCTTTTTCCTCTTTCTATGAGCGCAAAAGCTTTTGTTTCTGTAAACTCATTATAATATATCTGCAAAAAACGATTTTTCTTTAAGAACGCACGGCCTTTTAGAATAAAAGCTTCGCTTTGGATGTCAACTTTTTCAACAAAATCTAATCTGGATAGATTTTCAAGTAGTAGAACGAGAAATTGAGTTATGTCCACTGTTCTTTGATTTCGTCATAGTGTTTTTTTAAACTAACAGCTTCTTCCCATTCCCAAAAATCCTGCTCGGTGTCAAAAGAATATATATCTGCTCTCAGCGTTTTGTCTTTAATATGTTTTTTGAATTCTTCAAAAGACATATTCCATTTTTTTTCGAATCCTTCGATAGTTTGTTGTAATTTCTTTAACTTCAACTCTAAATATTCGGAAAAAATTTTATTTAATGCATCCTCTATGTCTTTTGAATGTGTTGTTTTAACTAGAACTTCCCCCAATTTAGGTGACACTACAGGCATATTAACCTCCATTAGAAGTAGAATTCTATAATTATTATAGCAAATCTAATAGATAAAGACCTTGACTTTTATTTTATCTTCCCTGCAATGGTAGCCTTGAATAATCTATCCTTATAGATTTATAATAAAAAAGTTGAAAATCTTTGGTCTGCGGTTTTAAATCACAAAAATTATGGAGGTGTATTATAATGCCTATCTACGAGTACGAGTGCATGAACTGCGGAAAGTATTGTGAAATAATTCAGAAATTCAATGACGAACCTTTGGAGACATGTCCCGAGTGCGGCGGACATATGCACAAACTTATATCACAATCTACCTTTGTACTTAAAGGTTCCGGATGGTATGTTACTGATTATGCATCTCCTGAAAGAAAAAAGGCGATGGAATCTGATGGAACCTTACCGAAAGACTCAAAGCCCTCAAATGGTGATAAAAAGAAAGAAAATATCAAGACCGAAACCGCTATAAAGAATTAATGATAGCTCCACATATTCATATGCCCTATCACAGGATAGGGCATTATTTATCTTTTATAATTGAACATAAAATAAATCTTGAGTTATATTTTTCATCCAATATACTTGATGAAACAAATATCTCCGAAATCGGGAAAATTTTAGAAAATCTATCATACAACCCTTCTTTTACCATACATGCACCATTTATGGATTTATCTCCGGGTGCGGTTGATTCCAGAGTAAGGGCTGTGACAATAGAAAGATTCAATCAGGTATTTTCATTTGCAGAAATAATAAAACCGAAAGCGATTATATTTCATTCGGGTTACGAAAAATGGAAATACGCTCTTAAAGTTGATGTATGGCTCGAAAATAGTTTAAAGACATGGGAAGAGTTCATAAAAAGAGCAAAGGAAATAAATACAAAAATAGCCATTGAAAATATATTTGAGGATAATCCTGATAATCTAAGGCTCTTAATGGAAAAGCTCGCTTCAGAATATTTCGGACTGTGTTTTGATACAGGCCATTTTAATTTATTTTCAAAAACCACATTAAAAGACTGGCTTAATCAAACAAAAGATTATATCTTTGAACTCCATCTCCATGACAATAATAGAACCTCTGATGCACATCTTGCTATCGGTGAAGGGAATTTTGATTTTGATACGCTTTTTTCGGAATTAAAAGGAAAGAATATTATTTACACAATCGAAGGGCACACCGAACAAGATGTTCTAAAAAGCCTCGAAAGATTAGAGTATATTTAATCCTGCAGAATACCTTCTGTCTTTTTTATAAGACTCAGGATTTCATTGTCATAGGGGTCTATCTTTAGATATGTTTCAAAAAGTCTGCGGGCTTTGGTTATATCTCCGGCATTTAGTAACATCTGACTGTATGGCAAGACAACCGAACGATTAAATCGGGATGCCTTCAATGCTTCAATAAAATATTCTTCAGCAATTTTGTAATTTCCTTCTTCCCAGTATATTAATGCAAGGTTCGATAAAAAAACGTAATTCATAGGCCAAAGTCTTACAAGGTCAAGAAGAATTGCTTTTCCCCTTGCTATATTGCCTGATTTTACATTTACCTCTGCCTGCATATAATTCAGATCAGGAGAATCAGGATACCTGTTAACTGCATTAACCAACAATTCATTTGCTTTTTTGAGCTCTCCACTTTCAATGATACTCTGTATCTTATCAATCTCCAGGTTTATCTTTACATGTCTTTGTCTTTCTGCTTCTTCTATCCTTAAGTACAAATCTTCATATTGCTCTGAAATTTTCTTTATATCAAACATCTCACAAACTCTCTGCCTTGCGCTCTTACCGAATTGCTCCCTTAAATCAGGTGAAAAAGCTAATCCGGTCAGAGAACTAATCAATGCATCGGTGTCCTTTGTTTCTACAACCAGTCCCTCAATTCCATCCCGGATAATTTCAGGCACTCCTCCGGTTGCAAATGATACAACAGGCAAACCGCAGGACATTGCCTCAAGAACAGCAAGAGGACAATTCTCTGCCAGGGATGTAAAAAGAAATATATCCAGTGATGAATAAAGCTTTGCAAGTTCTTTTTCGTCATTTACAGGTGGTATATTCCTGACATATGGCATCCCTGAATCTCCAGATGCTCCAATATTTAGGAACTCACAATCAGGAAAACTTTCCCTCATCTTCTCCATTGCTTTTAGTACATATTCTCCACCCTTGAAAGTGCTCATCAAAACCCCGCCATTAGAAATGTTACCAAAAAGAAGTTTATCGGCAGGCAGTCCAAATTCCTTTCGCGCTTTGTCTTTCGGATAAGGTCTGAAGACTTCTGTGTCAACACCATTATATATAAGCTCTATCTGCTGGTTACCGAGTATGCTCTTTTCAACTTTGTCTTTCAACCACTTAGACGGTACTACTATATAAAGCCTTGAATGTTCATAAATGAATTTCTTATCCTTCCATAACTCTGAAGTCGAATCAACTGCAAGTCCGGGATATATCGTAAGATCAGGACAATTACCGCATCCTGTCTGCCATTTTTCACACTCAAAAGAATGTGCGCAATGCCCTGTAAATGACTGCATGTCATGTAATGTCCAGACCACCGGTTTAAAATGAGAAAGCGATGAGATTGCAAAGGGACTGAAATAACCTCCGTGAAGATTGTGAAAATGTACTATATCAGAAGATTGTATTAATGGATGATTTACCAGTTCATAACTCTTTTGGAATTCATAGTCAAGCCATCCCTCCCTATAACAACTCTCGTGTAACGCTGCATCGACCTCATATGGAATTGAAACAGAATGATCCGAATTGCTCCATTTGTTCTTAACCAGCATTTTCGAAGAATGCCCCTTGAGCCTTTGAGTCTCGGATAATCTCCATGCTACCTTAGCAGCCCCACCTGCTATGTCATCTGTGTTGATATGGACGATGGAAAGACGCTTTTGGGGCGGTGAGTCATATAGCCCATAAATCATGCCGTTACTATCAAGTTCTGTTTCAACTGGTATTCTACAAAGTAGTGACCGAGGCTGGTTAACAGGTTCATTATTGGATATTTTAGATAACATTTTTTCAGCCCATTTAATAGTTTTTAGACTGTACAAATTCGGGTGGTTTAGAACTATTTGGGCTTTCAATTCAATGTCATGTTTATACGCATTAGTAAGCATGCTATCGCCTTTGATTCTGTACATAAATAAAAGTTTAGGAACTCTTTTTCCAAAAAAGCCTTTCTCACCACATGCAATCCAGAAATCCCAATCCTCATATCCCCAGAGCATCTTAGTGTTATAACCGCCTACAGCTTCCCATGCTTTTCTTCTGAATAAAGAGCAATAATTTAGTATGTTAATTAAAGAGAGTCTTTTGAGATCATACTCTCCTGTTGGGTATGTATCATTAACCGAGCCAAATCTTATCGTATCTGTATATGCGATAGCAATTTCCGGGTTATTTTCAAGTAAATCTACTGTATTTTCGAGCATCTCGGGAAGTATTTTGTCATCGGCATCTAAAGGAAGTATATATTTTCCCCGAGAATTTTTAATGCCAAAATTCCTTGCGTCAGCAAGTCCGCCATTTTGCTTTTCAGCAAGGATAATTTTCTTGTCAGGATATTTTGAAATTAATTCCCTCGCAACTTCGCTTGTATTATCGGGACTCCCATCATTTACTATAATACATTCCCAATCTTGAAATGTCTGATTTACAACACTTTCAACAGCTTCATTTAAAAAATGAGCCTGATTGTAACACGGAATTACTATAGAAACCATTGGAGGCCGGTATTCATCAATTTTTATAGGCTCTATAAATTTAAACCTAACTTCCTGATGACAGGCATTAGGGATGAAATTAATATATTCATTTATGTCAATTCTCTTTCCCTCAGAAAATATTGCAGCGAGGTTATCGGTAGTATATTTGGTATCTTTATTTGCCCTGTTTTTCCATTCTGTCTGAACAATATTCATAGGAGCAGAGAAAGCGACAGATTCTTCAAAGCATAAAATCTCGGGGAAATCGGATTGGAAATAAGATTTGTTGCTTGCCATAATATATTCAAGAGTGTTTGGATTTTTAAATTCCAGTTTAGCTATAAAGGGTATTATGTCTTCTGCTCTGTATAAAGAACTTGAAACTTCTAATGGATAACCAAAATCATGCTCTGCCTTTGTCCAGTCATATTTGAAAAGATTTTTACCAATACTCTGAAGATCCGGAACTCTCTGCGCCTTGTCAAGAGAATAACAATAAATAGTGTTACTTCCCAATCTCAATGAAACACCAATTGCACGGGGTTGCTCTGAAAAACTTTCAATAGTATTTCTTAAACTAAAATCTCTTATAAAAATGGTATCATCAACCAGAAAAAGAACATAATCAAAAGGTGCAATCAAGGCAATAACATCTAACCTGAAATTTTCTTCTTTGATGAATTGAATAAAGGGATATTTTTGATAGTCATTCTTTAATGCTTCATACTGTATCGCGTGTAAATCAGATGAAGTCTTAAATAATACTCTTGTTTCGAATTCATCTGCGTCTTTACAGTGAAGCAGAAAAGAACGGATTGTAGCATCAAGCTGTAAAGCACGGTCTTTAGAAAATATAAGAACTATACAACTCATTTTTTCGAATACTTTTCAAAAGGATTTTCTATAAGTATGCCTTCAATAATTTGTCCAGCGTTCAGGTCTTCGGTAAATATTTTATCAACCTTTGCCTCATATGCTGCAACAACTACCAAAGCGTCCCAGAAAGAGATGCGATATTTTTCCTCAATTTCGGATGCTCTTATAATAGACATCGGATGGTTTTCTTTAATATCCCAACTTAAATATGCCCTGATTATTTCCCTTGCTTCTAAAGGTGAGATAGGCGATAGAATCTTTTTTGTTACATTAATATAAAATTCTTGCAATATCTGTGTGCTTAATACACCATTCCTCTTTTCCCACAGATCTTTTACAATTTGAAGTGCAATAGTGTGTTTCATACCCGCATCAAGATCATGTGCATAAATAAGGATATTTGTATCAAGAAAGATTTTATCGCTCATGAATCTCTTCTCTTGAGCAAGTTATCTTGCCACCCATATGAAAACCTTTATCCAATATGGATAGTGCCTTCTTTTTGGAAATCGCATAAGATTCTTCTTGATTGATAATTTCTTTTAAAAAATCACTTAAGAGCCGGCTCAATGATGTGTCTCTTTTAGATGCAATAACTTTGCCTTTTTTTATCAAATCTTTTTCTAAACTCAAAGTAATATTTTGTTTCATTCTTATTTTCATACGCTATAAAATTTGTGGTTGATTTTAAATTAACACGTAATTTACGTGTTGTCAATATAACATCTTCGAACGGTTATTATTAAAATATCCAGTTTTTATAATTAATGCTATCTGTAAGAGATAAAGAACTCTTAATCTTTCTTTAATTTTTCCAATAATTTCTTAGCGTTATTATTTTCAGGATCAAGTGTTAAAGCTGCAATTAAAAGATTCTGTGCTTTTTTATAATTTGAATTTTCTATTTCAATCTCTGCAAGATTAATAAAAGATGGAACATGCCTGAAATCTTTCTGTAACCTTCTACTTAGCATTAAACTTTTTTCATTTCTTTTTGAAGAAGAAATAGGTTTGACCATTTCAACATGGTAACCTACTGTAAACTGATCAATAAAACATTTGTCATCTAATTCGAAAAGATAACGAGGTAATATCTCGTTAAATAGTTTGTAAATAAATTCAGCATATTCATGGTGTAAATGCTTATGTTTTTCAAATGTCCAAGCTACACGTGCGCATTCTTGAGAAAGCAACTTAAAAAAACCACCATTTGGTACGATTTCTATAATCTGTAAATTGAATTTATTCGCTATAAATTTATACCATTCTGGGGTAAATCCACCATAATAATGATAAGGAAGTTGGTGTAATCCGGAACCAAGTGGAGCTGTGAGCAATAGATGTCCATCTGGTTTTAATATACGTACAATTTCTCCAATCGCTTTAATTGGCTCGGGAACATGTTCAAGAACTTCGGTGCAAAGAATAACGTCAAAGTAATTATCTGGCACAGGAATATTAGTAATATCAGATTCAAAATCTATTGCTCCATATTCTGTTGTGCCACCGAGTTTTTCCCCAGTATATTTTTTAAAATCATGTGTTTTGTAATCACAGTGAACAAAATATGACCTATAAGGGCATGTTCCAGCACCAACATCTAATACACGTGCACCTTTAGGAATAGTTTTAGCTTTTTTCTGAACCCAATAGTCGCGATATAATTGATTAAACCCGTGAATTTCTGAAAGTGTTCTTTGATTTTTAGAGGAAAAACAAATTGAGTCTAAAATTGAGTTATTTTGAAGGTAACTAAAAGCCTTCGGGGAATTTATAACATTATGTTGTTTGTTAAACATATCCCGGAGTTGTTTTTTCCATATTTCAAAAGAAGCTTTTTCATTAATTGATACAGTGCTTTCTAAAAGCAATTCGTCAGCGACTCGAAGGAGTTCATTAAAAGATAAAGTACGAGATTTAAATGCAACTGCCTGTACATTTGATAAAAAAGGTTCTTTTTGCCATTGTGTTGTTTTTATATCGACTGGGTCAAATCCAAACTTAGTTAGCGTATGTTTGAATCTATCAGAAAACCAATTGTCTAAATGAAAAGCCCACTCCGCGGTCTGGTCACCTGTTAAGTGACGGATAGCAGCTATTTTGAAACGCCACGGAGCATCTGAGATTATCATTTTTGCACTTCCAACAAAATCAGGTGTTTCGATACAAAGTTTTCCTCCAATTTTTAACCATTGATGCCATTTTATTAATAAATAAAGTGCAGTTACCCTGCTAAAATGTTCGAAGACATGATGTAAACGAATCTCGTCTACCGAGTCGGATGGAAAACCAAGGGTAAGAATATCAGCATAAATATCAGCCTTGACTTCCATCACGTTATGTTCTGATGGTGGAAAATCAATATTTACATAACCTTCAAGATACTGTTCTCCGCAACCGAGATGAAGACGAAGAGGTTGGTTTTCAGACCAGAGACCTTTTTGTCGTATTATATCGTATAAATTAATTTCCTGTTTTTCTACTAAATTTATTTCATTATCATTATCATGCTTTTTATACATATCTGAATCTCTTGTGTAAATATCTCCCCATAATAAATCATTATTTAGACTTTCTTTTTCTATATAATTGAAGAGGATATCTTTACTAACCCATTTAGAAAAATTAAAGTTATTATTTTCTCCAAATGCAACATTGAATTCACTATATCCAATATCTTGAAGATATTGGATACATTTTTTAGCATCGTCCAAAAATTCGATGGTAAATTCGAAAGATAAGAATGGAATTTTTTTTGATAAACCCCTTAGTACTTCATATTCAAATCCTTCAACATCAATTTTGCAATATTTTGGAACTCCATATTGTTGTATTACTTCATCCAATGTGGTTACTTCTACTTCTATTTGTTGATCCCATTCATAATTAGAAAATCTACCTTTTTTCCACCTATTTGATAAGGAAGAAATTGTAGGGGCAACGCTACAAATAGAAAGTAACATTTTGCCAGATTTTGCAGCAATACCTTTCCCGATAATAATTACATTTACATTATTGTTAAACCTTTTATGTAATTCTTTAACACAACTTGGTTGTGGCTCAATACATATAACTTTTGCACCTTTTTGAAGAAATTTATCAGCTTTACTACCAATATGTGCTCCTATATCAAATACTAAATCACCTTCTGAAATAAATAATTCTTCTAAAATTGTGCCCATTATTTACCTGGTTCTTCTCCAAATTAGTTGGTATAAGCGAAAGCATTTTTAATGATTAAAGAGAAATATTCTATATCATGAAACCCATAAGCTTTACGTTTAATAACCTTAAATTTTATTGTTAATCCCCTCCATACGGCTTGTATGAATTGGAAATCTGCAATGGTTAATAATCCCATAAGCATATTTCTCAAGGGTTTTGTCAAAGGCTATGACAGGCTTTATAGCACTTTCTTTAGCTATAGAACACCAGTGTTTCAAAAAGCTTTCCGCACATTTCCGATAGCGATACTGCCAAAGTTTTTTCAGATAATCTTTCAGGATATAAACTATTGTAAGGGCTTCATTCAACTTAAGAAGAACTTTAAGTTTTGGTTTTTCTTCTGGAAGAAGATTACTCTTATTCTTCAGAAGAATATATTTACTCCCTTTAATAACTTCTTTGCCCTCTTTATTTGCCTTTCTGTATTCCATATTACGAACTTTATCTATTACCTGACCAAAGGCTTTGACTACATGAAACTGGTCAAACACAATTGCAGCATGGGGACAACTTTCTTTTACTGCTTTGATATAAGGATCCCACATGTCCATCGCAATAGCCTGTATAGAATTTTTTGTTCCTCAAAAAGGTTGTGTAACATATACTTGATTTTTAAATCTATTCATCTGATGCACTCTTTAGAGTAAATTTTTATTTTTAGACAATCTTTTAGGATGTCTATATTAACAAATGGCAGATATACAAAATCTGGTAATTGGTTACAAGCAGGCGAGTGCCCAAAAATATTAGGATGAATGAAATGAGGAGCGAAAAACGAACCCAACCTCTAAACTCCTTTTGATTTTTTTATTTAATTTTTACATAAAATGTCCTTTCTTTTCAATTAAAATCGTAGAAACGTGAATATAATTAAAAGCGTAGAGCAGAGAGCTAAGAGCATAGAGTGAAAAACCGTAAGGCGTAAAACGGGAAAAACCGGGAATCGTGTCCGCTGCCCGTGACCGTAAGTAAAAATGTAAAACGTAAAATGTAAGGCGTGAAACGTAAAGCGTAAACGCGTAAAACGTAAGGCGTCTTATTTGCCCGAAGAATGCAGTTAAAAAAATTAGAAAGCAGACTTGCCTAGATTTATGAAGACTTATGCAAATAAGTCTTGAATATTTTTATTCAATGGAAAAAGATAAATTTCTTTTTATAATCCTATACGTTCTGCGTTTATCTGTGTCCCAATGCATTTTTCGGGTGTATTACCATATTTATTCAGCATTTACTATAATTCCTGTCATCCTGAACTCGTTTCAGTATCTCTATATTTTTAAAAATAGATTCTAAAATTCAGTGCGACATTGTATATATAGACTTTGAATCGAGAGCAGAGTCACATGAAAGGAGGTTTTGGACAGTCTGTAAATATTTTTTCTTGAAAAATCAACTATTCACTTATCTCTACGACAACCTTTTAATGATTCTTTTAGCTAAGCCGTCTTCAATCTCTTTATGTCTTGGAATAGGTTGACTTTTACCTGTTTTAGGATTTTTATACCAATCATGATTAGCACCGTGGCGAACGAAAATACAACCAATTGAATTAATTATTTTTATCAATTTTTCTCTTTTCAAATTGCTACTTCTAATATACTAAAAGGTTCTGCATCTGGTACTAATCCTTCTTTAATATCATTAGCTATTTCTATTAAATTATTTTTTAATTCTTCCAATGTCTTACCCTGACTTTCATAATCAGGATATTCCTGAATATGTCCTACATACCATTCTTTTTCTTTTTTATATATAATATTTATCTTCATAATTTTATCCTTACAGCACTTTTTATGAATTTAAAAAGGTTTAGGGGTCAATCAGTCATCTCCTTACTTTTCATATTTTATTGATTTATATTAAAGTATAACCTTCTTTTGTTTCAACAGAATTTTGACAATAGCGAGCAAGCCTGCAAGCAAACAACAATTGTTCTATGTACAATGTTCTAAGTTCTAAGTTCTATGTTCCATGTTCTACGTTCTAAGTTCTATGTTAAAAAGATAGCAGCAGCAGAAGAAGAAGTTATCAAGAAGCCAAGCAACAGCCGCAAGGCGTGAAACGTGAAACCGTAAAACGTAAAGTGTGATTTTTTTAACATTTTACTCTTTACGATTTACTTTTTATAGGAGAAAACGTAAATCTAAGAGTAAAAATAGCGTGAAATGTACGCACGTTAGGAGTAAAATTAAACTCTAAAATATTAAACATAAAACCGTAAAACGTGCAACTTTGCTTTTTTTTACTAATAAAAGGTAAAATTGAATCTAACGTATATGAGAGGAGGTTTTTTCCCTTTGATTAAAAATTTTACTCTTGAATATTGGCTTGACGAAGGTTGGTATGTAGGTAGGTTAAAAGAAGTTCCCGGGGTGTTCAGTCAAGGTGAGACTATTGAAGAATTAGAAAAAAATATACAAGAAGCTTATAAATTAATGTTGGAAGAAGAGGAGCCAATCCGGGATAATGTTCAAGAAAAGGAGATTGAAGTCAAAGTTTGAAAAGACAAGAATTCATTAGGGAACTTGTCAATGCAGGATGTTACCTCAAAAGGCATGGTTCAAACCATGATATTTACATAAATCCTAAAACTGGCAGTAAATCACCTGTTCCAAGACACCATGAAATCAAAGGCAGTCTTTGTAAACTAATTAAAAAACAACTTGGTATCATATAAATATATCTATTAACCCGATGACAATAACGAACAAGCCTGCAAGCAAACAACAATCGTTCTATGTACAATGTTCTAAGTTCTAAGTTCTATGTTCCATGTTCTACGTTCTAAGTTCTATGTTAAAAAGATAGCAGCAGCAGAAGAAGAAGTTATCAAGAAGCCAAGCAAAAAAGACCGTAAAACGTAAAGTGTAAGTATGATTAAAAGCGTAGAGCAGAGAGCTAAGAGCATAGAGTGAAAAAACCGTAAGGCGTAAAACGTGGAAAACCGGGAGTCGTGTCCGTTGTCCGTGACCGTAAGCAAAAACGTGAACTGTAAACACGTAAAATGTAAGGCGTGAAATGTAAAAAAGTAGCCAAGTAGCCAAGAAGCCAAGAACAGCCATAAAGCGTAAAGCGTTAAACGCTAAATGTGGATGATGATTTTCTTACACTTTATTTGTACGATTTATGAAAATTTGTATTCTAACTAAAAAATGCAGATATTGTCATAAAGCCCCTTAAATGCTGGAGATGCTAAAATAATCTGAACTTGTTCAGAATCTAAATCTTTCCACCTTTAAACTAACAGGGATTAGAGGTGATTTTATGTTTCTTACTCTTAGACTATTCCTTTTTCTATTAATACCCTTAGATAGTCTTCGCGTGACATGGGACATGATATTAAATCTTTAAAGTCTTTTTGTGAAAGCTTTAATTGTCCTCTAATTTTATTTACTACCTTTTCTGAAATTTCTCCTTTACCATGTGAATAATGAACCCTAAGAATTTTTTTTCCGTTAACTATCAGCCATCCATAATTATGACCTGTGGAACGCACTTGTAGTTTTAGTTTCCTAAAGACTTTTTCAATAGAGCTTTTCTTCATTTAATTTCAATAAATTCTTCTAAATATGCAAGCCATTTTGCTGGCAATTTCCCTAAATTCGTTCTGTCGTTTTTCAAATCCTCATACAATGCTATAATCTCATCGCATAAAAGATTAATCGCCTCAAACTCTGTATCAGCATATGCAAAAGCTTCAATTTCATCAAGAGAAGAAATGACTGAATTTTTATCCATCTCTATGGTAATATAAAGGGGTTTTCTTAAAACATAATTTGGATGCTTCAAAGAGTTTATAGGCAATACTTTATAATTTTTTTCTATTTTATTAAGTATTTTTCTCGAAAGTAAATTATATTGCTTATCAGTCAATATTGTCTGCATAATTCAACTCCTTATATATATTTTTAAATATCTTTATTTTATCACAATAAAATATATATTTATCAGCAGAATAAAAATTAAAGCAATTATAAGATTGTTAAATGGCAACCGGGTATCAAGAAGCCAAGCAACAACCGTAAGGCGTGAAACGGGAAAAACCGGTAATCGTGTCCGTTGTCCGTGACAGTAAGTAAAAACGTAAAATGTAAATTATGGAAATTGATTTTTCTAACATTTTACTTTTTACGATTTACTGTTTACGGAATAGAGAGAAAAGCAAAGAATTTGATTCATTTTTCTTGTTAAGCTTCTATAAACTTTTTATAAAAATCTAAGAGATTAGGTGGCACTTGATGAATAAAAGGATTAATTTCCTCAGCTTTTGCGTAATGAAATAAAGCTTTTGATGTATTACCGAGTATATCGTGGATTGAGCTTATAAAATTGTGCAAAAAAGCAAACCCCGGGTATTTTTTAAGAAGATTTTCTGCTTCATTGATTGCTTCGCTATATTTTTTATTCTTCGCAAAAGAAAACATTTTCCTTTGAGAATCTTGTAAATCATTTGCAGTTTTACACTTAATACAAAGATATTCTTCTGCATAAGTAGATTTGTAGTATAATGGTCTGAAGCCTTTGAAAAATCCATAAACATTATTGACAATTTTTTCATAGTTGTTGTTCTTTTCAAATTGCTCATTTTTCCAAGTAGTATATTGGGGATTATCACTAAAATTCATGTGTAATGCTGTTTGTTTATCATTCAGATAAATGTTCAATAATCCTACAAGTTGAATTCTTATTCCATAATCAAGATCTTCTTGCCCATATACTCCATAATCTTCACACCAATAACCAAGTAGTTTTTCGGTTCTCTTTGGAATTAAAATACAAGCTCCTCCTAAATTGCCATGTTTGATTATTACATGATGTCCGTTAATTTCTTGAGGAGGATATTCTTTGTTTTCGAAATTATAGGCAACAGCTCCGGCTACAGGTATATCTTCAATTGTTTTAACCATTGGAGCAAGCCATGGAGATTTTTGAATCATAACATCGTTATCTAATTTTAAATAATATTCAGCATCTGGCTCACATAGCCATCCAATATTTGATGCCTTTGCAACTCCTAAATTGCTATCAAGACAAAAAAGATTTTTTATCAATTCTCTCGACTTCAAATTGTTCAAATATTTTCTTGTACCGTCAGTGCTATTGTTATCCACAACAGTAATTACATGAGGGTAATCAGCATATGCAAATATAGATTCAATGCATTTTTTAGTGTATTCAAGTCTATTGAAGGTAACAATACAAATATTTATAAAATTGTTCATATATATTGATATAATTTAACATAAAAATGTATTTTAAAAAGCAAAAAACTAAATTGCCAATAATTTATGAAGATTAAAGAGCATATAGTGGATAGCGAAGTTTTAAAACATACCATTCAACCATATTTTTAAAGTCTAAAAGGAAAAAAGACTTTATTTTTGGTTCTTCTCAAATCGATTCTTTCTGAGTCGTTTTTTAAAACTTTCATTAATAATGTTTCTTAATGGCGCTATATCTGAATAATATATAAATGTATCTTTCTTAAACTGAATAAATTTTTCCTTATCCCTGCAGAAAATCAATTGTCTCTTTGATACTATCTCAAATGCAATGACAGGTTTCTTTGTTAGAGTTCACTGAAAGTTGATTCCTGATTATTGTCTTTTTCCATTATGCCCGAAGCCTGCCCTCGAAATACTTTGCCGGAGTTTTCAATCGGGCATCCAATTTCTTTATATTATGGATTCCCCCTTAATGACTGCAGTGATGACGACATTAACGTATGTTTTTTTATACAATGTTTTTAGGTACTATTATAAGAAGATTAATAAAAAAGAGTGAAATGCTGACCCCTTTTTATTTCAGATTATTACATGTTATATTTATTACACATTATTTATTACACACTATTTATACGGTTTACCCAGTTTATATGGTTTGCACGGTTTAATCCAGATAACATAGGAATTGTATTTGCAGGATACAAGATGCAAAAATAAAAGACAAAAAAGACAGGATATAAAATTCCCATTAGAAAAGGGGAATGAGGGTGGTTATAATTATATGTTGTCATTCTCTGGCTCTCTGGTTCCACCAAACAAATGTCAGACAAGCCAGAGTATAAACTTGACCAGATAATTCCAGTGTCATACCATGATTTGATCGTGGTGTTCAGAGGAAGTATAGGAAATGGATTCCCCGATTAAATCCGGGAATGACTCTTTTTTCTGTCATTCTCGGGCTTGACCCGAGAATCCAGAAGATTGAAATAATGATTCCCTGAGCCTGCAAAAAAAACGACGGGTGGGAAAGTTAGGGAGTGACAATATAAATTATAAAAGGAAAATGTAAAAGTTAGATGATAAAGTTAATTTTAATAATAACTTGTGAGGAATGATTCTATGTTGATAGTTCAAAAATACGGAGGAACATCTGTTGGCAGCATTGAAAGAATAAAAGCTGTAGCTGATCGTGTATCGAATACAAAAAAACAAGGAAATGATGTTGTTGTAATCGTTTCGGCAATGTCAGGTGAAACCGATAAATTAATCGGTCTTGCAAATCAAATCTCGGCAGAACCGGATGGACGGGAGATGGATCTTTTACTTTCTTCAGGAGAACGCATCAGCGCAGCGCTTACTGCCATTGCAATTTCAGAACTTGGATTTAAATCAATGTCTTTTACCGGAAGACAGACAGGTATTATTACAGATGAAGCACATACAAAAGCCAAAATTGAATATATCTCTGGAGAAAGAATTAAAAAGGCTATAAAAAAAGGAATTATTCCGGTAATTGCAGGATTTCAGGGTGTTACAGAAACATCCGATGTAACAACATTAGGCCGTGGTGGCTCAGATCTTTCCGCTGTTGCGGTTGCTGCTGCGTTAAAGGCAGACTTGTGCGAGATTTACACGGATGTTGATGGTGTATATACAACCGATCCGAATATTGTGCCTGATGCAAGGAAATTAGATAAAATATCTTATGATGAGATGCTTGAATTAGCAAGTCTTGGAGCAAAAGTTCTTCAGACGAGGTCTGTTGAATTTGCCAAGAAATATAATGTTCCTGTTGTTGTAAGATCAAGTTTCAACAATAATCCCGGTACACTTGTTGTTAAGGAGGATAAGGATATGGAAAAAGTTGTTGTTTCAGGTGTAGCCTACGATAAAAATCAGGCAAAAATTACAGCTATTGCTGTGCACGATAAACCAGGTGTCGCTGCAATGTTGTTTAAGGCTATTGCAGATGCAAATATAGTTGTCGATATGATAGTGCAAAATATAAGCAGTGATGGCAAATCTACCGATATTTCTTTTACAGTGCCTAAAACTGACAGCAGAAAGGCTTTAAAGATTACCGAAGAAATCGTATCTGAAATAGGTGCAAAGGAAGTTAAATTGAGGGAAGACATCGCAAAAATTTCAATTGTCGGTGTAGGTATGAGAACACATTCAGGAGTTGCAGCTACAATGTTTGATACACTCGCAAAGCATAATATAAACATAATGATGATTAGCACATCGGAAATAAAAATTTCCTGTATTATTGATGTGAAATATACAGAGCTTGCGGTGAGGGTATTACATGAAGCTTTCGGGCTAAGCAAGAATGTAAAAACAAAATCAAAAAAGAAGCTTTAAAGTGAGAACAATAGAAATATACGATACAACTTTAAGGGATGGTGCACAAACAGAAGGAATTGCTTTTTCTGTAGATGACAAACTTCGCATTACAGAAAAATTGGATGAACTTGGAGTTCATTATGTAGAAGGTGGATGGCCAGGTGCCAATCCGAAAGACATTGAATATTTCAGGAAAGCAAAAAAACTAAAACTCAAGACAGTCAGG
Organism: Nitrospira japonica; assembly: GCA_020725385.1. Lineage (GTDB taxonomy): Bacteria > Nitrospirota > Thermodesulfovibrionia > Thermodesulfovibrionales > SM23-35 > DYFC01. Next base: position 25,956 of record DYFC01000017.1, read on the forward strand.
GTAACAGCATTTGGAAGCACACACAGACCTAAACATAAACCCTCTGATGACTCGATATTCAAATCCCTTATAGAGGCAGGTGTCCAGACTATAACAATATTTGGCAAGACATGGGATTTTCATGTTAGAGAAGCTCTAAAAATTAGTCTCGAAGAAAACCTTGAGATAATTTATAACTCGGTTGCTTTTCTGAAAAAATATGCGGAAAAAGTATTCTTTGATGCCGAACATTTTTTTGATGGTTATAAAGATAACCCTGAATATGCACTCAAATGTCTTAAATCTGCACAGGAAGCAGGCGCTGATTGCATAATTCCATGTGATACAAATGGCGGTACATTGCCTTCTGATGTAAAAAGAATTTTCCTTGAGCTAAATCCCCATATAAATGTTCCTTTAGGAATACATGCTCATAATGATTCTGAATGCGCAGTCGCAAATTCAATTGTAGCGGTTGAACAGGGAGCATCACAGGTGCAGGGCACAATAAATGGTCTCGGTGAAAGATGCGGCAATGCAAATTTATGTTCTGTAATCCCGAATTTGCAGTTAAAGGCAGGCTTTAGTTGTATTTCATCCGAACAATTAAAAAAGCTAAGAGAAGTTGCACGTTTTGTTAATGAAATTGCAAATATCAGACATTTTGCGAGACAGCCTTTTGTAGGTGACAGCGCTTTTGCGCATAAAGCAGGAATACATGTAAGTGCAATTAGAAAACGTCCGGAGACTTATGAACACATTAATCCTGAACTTGTAGGAAATCTACAAAGAGTAATAATATCAGACCTGGCAGGTAAAAGTAATGTTCTCAAAAAAGCAGAGGAATTTGGCATCAGCCTTTCACCCGATTCACCTCAATTACAGGATATTGTCGCAACACTCAAGAATCTTGAGAATGAAGGGTTTCAATTTGAAGCTGCGGAAGCATCGTTTGAACTTCTTATGAAAAAAGCGCTGGGACTTCATAAAAGATTTTTCGACCTTATAGGATTCAGGGTTATTATTGAAAAAAGAAAAGAGAACGAAGAGGCGATTAGTGAAGCAACAATTATGGTAAAAGTAGGCGGAAGAATCGAACATACTGCTGCTGATGGTAAAGGGCCTGTGAATGCGATTGACAATGCTTTAAGAAAGGCTCTCGATAAATTTTATCCAGCACTTAAAAATGTTAAATTACATGACTATAAAGTACGCGTAATTACAGCAGGGAAGGGCACATCTGCAAAGGTCAGGGTATTAATTGAATCCGGAGATGAAGAAGAACGCTGGAGCACAATAGGTGTTTCAGAAAACATAATAGAAGCATCATATCAGGCTCTTGTTGACAGTATAGAATATAAATTACTAAAAGAACAATAACTATGGATAGTTTAATTGTAATCTTTGAATCGCAGTTGCTTTTCCTGTTTCTTCATTAATTTCTAAGATTACTGCTGATAATGTACAATTTCCCTTGGCAACTTCAAATCGCATCGGCATATTAGTAAGAAATCTCTGTATGATTTGATCTATTTCTATACCAATTATAGAATGTACCGGACCTGTCATTCCAACATCAGTAATGTAAGCAGTTCCACCCGGAAGTATTTTTTCATCTGCGGTTTGAACATGAGTATGTGTTCCGATGACGGCGCTTACATTACCATCAACATAATAACCAAATGCGATTTTTTCAGAAGTGGCTTCAGCATGAAAATCTACTATGATAATATTAGTTTGCTCTTTTAGCTTTTCTATTTCTTCCAGGCCTTTTCTAAAAGGACAGTCTGTGTTTGACATGAACACTCTTCCAGAAAGGTTAAGTACAGCAATTTTTTTACCATTACTTGTCTGTATAACGACACTTCCATAACCCGGAACACCCGGTGGATAGTTTAACGGCCTGATTATTCTGTCAATTTTTGATATTTGTGGTATAAATTCCTTTTTATCCCAGACGTGATTGCCAGTTGTAATAACATGAATTCCTATATTGAATAAATCATTTGCAATTTTTTCGGTTATCCCGAATCCACCGGCAGCATTTTCGCCATTTGCAATAACGAAATCTAATTTAAATTTATTTATAATCGAAGGCAGTAATGCTTTGACAGCATTCCTGCCTCCTTTTCCAACTATGTCTCCAATAAAAATTATTCTCATTTATTTTGCATATTCGACATAACGGGATTCTCTTATGACAGTGACTTTAATTTGCCCCGGATATGTCAATTCCGATTCTATTTTTCTTGCGAGTTCTCTTGAGATCATGGCTGATATTTCATCGGTTACATCTTCAGGCTTCACTATAATCCTTATTTCTCTACCAGCCTGAATTGCATAACATTTATCAACACCTTTGTATGAGAGAGCCATTTGTTCAAGTTTTTCAAGACGTTTGAGGTAATTTTCTATACTTTCTTTCCTAACACCCGGACGGGCAGCAGAAAGCGCATCAGCAGCAGCAATTAATGCTGCTTCAACAGTTAGAGGTTCACCTTCACCATGATGTACAAGTATAGCATTTATTACCTTTGGATTTTCACCATATTTTTTTGCCAGGTTCATTCCTATCTCCTGATGTGAACCTTCGATTTCATGATCAACTGCCTTTCCAATATCATGTAATATCCCGGCTCTCTTAGCGAGTTTAACATCAACCTTTAATTCACCTGCCATCATTCCCGCAAGATACGCTACTTCTCTTGAATGCTGGAGCACATTCTGTCCGTAAGATGTCCTGTATTTTAATCTACCAATTAATTTTACAAGTTCAGGATGAATGCCTGAAAGTCCAAAATCAAAAACAGCTTTTTCTCCTTCTTCCCTAATATGAGCTTCAACTTCTTTTTTGACTTTCTCGACTATTTCTTCAATTCGGGTGGGATGGATTCTGCCATCTGTAATCAATCTTTCAAGAGAAATACGTGCTATTTCACGTCTGACAGGGTCAAAAGCTGAAAGGGTAACAGTCTCGGGTGTATCATCTACAATTAAATCAACTCCTGTTGCAGCCTCAAGTGCCCTAATATTTCTACCTTCTCTGCCGATAATCCTTCCTTTCATTTCGTCGTTAGGAAGGCTTACGGATGTTACGGTTGAATCACTAACATAATCACTTGCATATCTCTGAATTGAGAACCCTATAATTTCTTTTGCTTTCTTTTCAGCGTTTTCCCTTGCTTCATCTTCGATTTTCTTAGCAAGTTTGGCAGCTTCAAATTTAGATTCTTCTTCGACTTTTTTCAAAAGTTCTTGTTTTGCTTCTTCAGAACTCAGCCCGGAAAGCTTTTCGAGAAGTTCGGTTTGATCCTTGAGTAATTTATTAATAGTGTTTTCTTTTTCCTGAATACTGCGTTCTCTTGAAGTAAACTCTCTTTCCCGCTTTGAGAGTTCTTGCTCTCTTTTTTCAATTTGTTCATATTTTTTATCAAGTACTTCTTCTTTTTGCCTGAGCCTCTTATCAAGATGATTTAGCTCGGAACGTCTTTCTCTTATTTCTTTTTCAGCTTCTGCTTTTGACTGATAGACAATGTCTTTTGCTTCAACATGTGCTTCTTTTCTAATACTTTCTGCTTCTTTTTGGGCTTCCTCGATTAATTTTGCCCTCTGCTTTTCAATTTCAATCTTTTCGTTTTTTATTTTTGAATGTAAAACGAAAAACAACACAAGTCCTGATATAAGACCAGCAACAACACCGATAATAATAAACATGATATTTGAACCAAGCATCTATAGTTAAACCCCCTTCCTCAGAATTTCCCCATAAGATGAGGGATTGGATTTTGAGGCATTATACTCCATTTCATATTTTTGATTAAGGGGCCGGGGTATGACTTTACAGAATCATAGAGGAGGTGAGAAAGACGGTGTTTTAAGTAAAAATTCCCATTTTTTCTCTATGTTATAAAGTAATTCTTTATTTCTCCTCGATAAATTTGTCATAACAACCAGCCTGTTAAATATTCCCACCCTGCCGTGTAAAGCGAAATTAGATCCCATTTTTGTTATAAGTGGGTGCCCTGAAAGGACCCGTAGGCTTCCCAGTATTAAACAGGGCATGCACAAAAGGCCTTTACACAGGCTCCCTAAAGATCTAATTTGCCGGATCAACATGTTCGCCTTATCACTAACAGGGCAGGTAATTTATTACCCTGAAATATATTCCTCCTGAATTAATTAATTTTATTCTTAGATTTAGAATATACTATAAAAGGGTTTTAAGGCAAGAAGAAAATTTTAAAATTAACTAGTTTTTCAAAGACGTTTTGGGGATGATATAAGTGCAGGAAGGATGCCCGTCTATAATGCATTCATGGCGTGTTAAGTCTTTGCTTATAAGTTCTTTAAACATCTGAAGATCATGTTTACAGACTTCTTTATATACCAAGGCAAGTTTATAAATGGGACAATTGTATAGTTTTAAGGTATAATGATTATTTGAACCATTCAATTCGGCAAAATATCCTTCATTTTCAAGGATATCCCGCATTGCCAATACTCTTTCCTGAATAGTCTTCTTGTCACCGATAAGCTCTTTGACTTCTCTAATTATCCTATTTTTTCTCCATCTGAATATCTCGTCAATTTTTTCTCTTCCTTCATTTTTCTCAATATCCTGAAAAAGGTTAAGAATAAGTTTGTCGTATTCTTTTGGGAAAAGATCATTAGCTTTCTCTGAAAGTTTGTAAAGGAAAGCGGGTCTTCCGATTCCTTGTCTTTTAGTTATATATTCAATCAATCCCCGTCTTTCCAGTGAAAGAAGATGTTGTCTGATGCCCATCGAAGTGATGTTTAGTTCTTTGCTAAGTTCTTCAATTGCAAGAGGACCTCTTTTTTTGAGAAGAAGAATTATTTTTTCACGTGTTGGATTTTCATTTAATACTGCCCACATGTTTTTTTATACCATAAAATATAAAGTTTTGTAAATAATTTAAATAAAAACTTTTCTATTATTTTTGCTTATTTAATCTCTATTTGTTCGGCAATTTCAATCCTATTCCTACCCTTATTTTTTGCTTTGTAAAGAGCAATATCAGAGGCATCAATTAATTTTTCAGCGCTGTTAACTTTAAGTTCTGGCATAGTTGCAATCCCTATACTTACAGTTATCTGCTGATTTATTCCGGTGTAATTAAAATCAGAAACCATTCTTAGAATTCTTGAGGCAACAATGAAAGCGTCTTCCTTTTTAGTGCCGGGAAGAAGAACTACAAATTCTTCACCACCCCATCTTGCGATAGTATCAATTTTTCTAAGGCAGTTCTTTATATTCTGGGCAATTTCTTTTAATACTATATCTCCTGCACTGTGACCAAAATTATCATTGACATCTTTGAAATGGTCGACATCAACCATCAGACAAGAGAGAGGAGAATTATACCTTAAAGTTCTTGCAAATTCTTTCTGAATAATAAGGCTAAAGTGCCGTCTATTATAAATTTCAGTTAAAGAGTCTGTTATAGCAAGAATTTCGACTGTTGATAATACATCTTCGAGTTGACGGTTTTTTTCCTTGAGTTCATCTCTAAGATATTTTGTTCTTAAAGATGCATATATCCTTGCATTAAGTTCGATTTCATTATAAGGTTTTGGTAAATAATCATCAGCACCTGCTTCAAGCCCATCAACTTTCTCCAAAACAGACCCCTTTACAGTAAGCATAATAATAGGAATTCCTCTTGTATCTTTATTCAATCTTAACCATCTACATACTTCGCTACCATCCATGTCAGGTAAAATTCTGTCAAGTAAAATGAGCTCTATATTTTCGGTTTTAGCGATTTTCAAAGCTGATTTGCCGTTTTCGGCTAAGATAACATCGTAACCGTTTGCTTCAAGATATTTTTTTGTTTTATCTGCCTGCAGTTGATCATCTTCAACGAGAAGAATTGATGCTTTTGCCATTTTATGCCTTTTAATTACTTATAAAAATTAAGAAATTATCCGAAATTTACTACTTAATAAAGATATAATAATTCAATTAATTTATCAATATAAATTTATATTATTGCTAAAGATTTTATCAGGCAGTTTTATTAACAAAAACCTATTTTTGTTAGCCGGAAGGATCCAGTTAATTTGGATATATACCTTAATTATTCCGATATAATTACTCTATTTCGCCCGTGTTTTTTTGCTTCATACATTGCTGTATCAGCTTTATGTATTAATTTCTCAGCGTTGTCAATAGATTCATCGGGTATGCTGGCAATTCCTATACTTATTGTAATTGGTCTATTGACACCTTCAAATTCATTATCAGAAATAGCTTTTAAAATTCTTTGTGCAGCGACAAATGTATCTTCTTTTGTAGTTCTTGGTAAGATTGCAATGAATTCTTCACCGCCCCAACGGGCAACAACATCTACTTTGCGAAGATTGTTTTTAATAATATTGGCGATGCCTTTTAGAACAACATCACCAATACGATGTCCGAATTCGTCATTAACACTTTTAAAATTATCAATATCTATCATCATACAAGATGCGGGCGTTTTGTACCTTAAAGTATTTTCGAATTCTTTTTCAATAACAGATTCAAAATATCTTCTATTATAAATCTGGGTTAATGAATCTGTTATTGCAAGAATTTCGAGTTTTGTAAGCAAGTCTTCAAGCTGACGGTTCTTCTCACGAAGTTCATCCTGCAGTGCTTTTGTTCTAAGACAGGCATATATACGGGCGCTTAGTTCAGATTCATTAAATGGTTTTGTAAGATGGTCGTCAGCGCCTGCTGTAAGGCTTGCTACTTTATCCGATGTTGAGCCCTGTGCTGTAAGCATTATGATAGGTATTCCTCTTGTATCCTGATTCAATTTCAACCATCTGCAAACTTCATTACCGCTCATATCAGGTAAAACTAGATCGAGAACAACCAGATCAATATCCTGCGTTTTAACAATTTTGATAGCTGATTTTCCATCTTCTACCCATGTGACATTATAACCCGATGATTCAAGGTAATGTTTTGTCGCACTACCCTGAACTTTATCGTCTTCTACAAGTAATATTTTCGATTCAGCCATAATAAAAGTATATCAAAAATAATCTAAAAAAACTTATAGTTTAGTTAAGATATTCAAGTTTTCTTAAGTATTATAGCTGAAATTGATATTATACTGGTAATTATCAGCTAAATAATTCATAATGCAAGATATTATGTGAGTAAGATAGCAAGCCACCGAGCTATCAAGCGAAAAAGCGGAGAGCATAGAGCTTAGAGAAGCAATACACTTGATCTAATAGGCTATATTTTTTTATTTAAAATAGATTAATTTATTGAAAAGATTTCCCAAGGTGAACAAGGTGATAAAAATATCAGAAATGTCTTTAATGGAAAAATTATATCAACTAATTATTCATAGACTGGATGGGGATAAAATTAATTCTGATTCATATAGAAAATATATTTATTCTTTAATACAGAAAGGTGTGGGTGGTTTCATACTTTTTAACGGGGAATCAGAAGAAATAAAGGAATTTATAGATGAAATACAAAAGCGTTCGGAAATAATTTTATTTATCGCATCTGACATTGAAAGGGGTGTCGGGCAACAGGTTTTAGGCTGTACACATTTTCCACCCCAGATGGCAATCGCTGCTGCTATAAAAAGAAATTTTCAAGAAGATGTTTCTTTAATATGTCAAACAGTCAAAGCAATTACAGATGAAGCATCATACATTGGAATAAATATGCCTTTAATTCCTGTGCTTGATATTAACCTCAATCCAGATAATCCAATAATATGTACGAGAGCTTTCTCAGATAATCCTGAAGTAGTATCATGGTTTGGCAATGAATATATTAAAATCTTAGAAGAAAATGGCATGATAAGCTGTGCCAAACATTTTCCCGGACATGGAGATACATCAGAGGACTCTCATTTAAGTCTTCCTGTAATAAAAAAATCTAAGAATGAACTTATGTCTATGGAACTGAAACCCTTTAAAAAAGCTATTGAACAAGGTGTTAGCAGCTTGATGATCGGGCATCTTCTGTTGCCGGAGATTGATAATATGCCTGCAAGCTTATCATATAATGTAATAACTAACTTGTTGCGCAAAGAAATGGGATTCGATGGCCTTGTTCTATCAGATGCACTTAGTATGAAAGCATTGAACGGCATTCAGAGTATATCTGCTCTATGTATCAAAGCAGGTACTGATATACTTCTCCATCCAAATAATCCTGATATTACCGTAAAAGAGCTTGTTTCTGCTCTTGAATTGAATATAATAACTGAAGAACATATAGATAAAGCGATAAATAGAATTTTAAAAACAAAACAAAAAATAAAGAGTAATTTAAAAGATGAAATTAATTATAAAATTCATGAAGATATATCATGCCGGATTACTAAAAAATCAATTACCCTTGTTAGGAATACTCAAAGCATAATACCTATAAAGGGGTTAGATTCTACAACTGTTGTATTAGCTGGTGATGAACAATATTTTAATGATTGCTTTTTTAAGAATACGTTTAGTAATGTTTGCACATTAAAAGATATTAAAGACATAACGTTACAGACGCCGGAACAGATTATTGTTAATATATTTACGAGTGTCTCTGCATGGAAAGGTAGTTCAGGTATTTCAGATATTGAAAGAGATTATATAAAAAAATTAATCCAGAAGTCTTCACGTTCAATAGTAATTTCTTTTGGAAGCCCGTATGTTTTAAGACATTTTATGGAAGCAAATACTCTGATCGCAGCATATGAACCATCACTTCAAGCTCAAACTGTTGTTTTAAAGTGTATTTTAGGTAAAACAAAAATATCTGGAACACTTCCAGTTAAGTTAACAAATTTTACTAAGAATGATACTTGATATTGTTAGAAACGAAGGTGATAAAAGCAAATATGCTATTGTTTTTATTCATGGACTTGGTATGGATAAAAACATATGGCTCGATCCTTCAAAATCAAGAATACTCGGTGGAATGTTTCCGCTTAAAGTTCTCCTCAGAAAATATCCGAAAGTTAAAACTGTTTTCAATGATCTAAGTAAATTTAATTACCCTTTAATAACATGGAGTCAAAGGAATCCTGCAGGCGAAATTGACACTGTTGTGAAAGAACTAAATGAAATTATGTCTATTGCTTCTAATATGACAAAAGCAGGAATAATTATTATTTGCCATAGCAGAGGCGGGCTAATTGCAAGAAAATATCTCATGAATCAAGTAGTGCCTATTAAAGCATTGATAACGATTTCAACCCCTCACAGAGGAAGTTCCCTGGCAAAGATTTCAAAATATCTTTCACCTATTGTTTCTTTATTTTTTCCGTTTGTTCCTGAAGGAAGAAGAAATTCTACAAGAAGTGCAATTAGAAAAATTATGCAATTTCTCAGAAGCAAAGCCCTAAATGAATTGCTCCCTGATTCAGAGTTTTTCCTATCGTTGAATGATTCTCCAATTGAGGGAGTAAAATATTTTTCCATAGGGGGCACGATACCAACACTATTTAGGTTATATAAAATGTCGTTTCCTGACATTTTAGAAAAAATAATTCCAGCCGGGCTATTCCCTGATGAATTCAGAAAAAACAAAGGCGATGGACTTGTTACAGTTGAAAGCTCAAAATTGCAATGGGCACAGGAGCATTGTAATTTCCCTTGTAATCATGCAGGAATTTTGTTTAATAAGAATGTTAGGAATTATATTATGAAAATAATAAGAGGAATACGATAATAAAAGAAGGGTTAAGCAATTAAACTTACCCTTCTTTTATTAAATTAATAGTATCGATATTAAAAACTAAAACTCATGCCCGCTGAAAATTGAACAGGCGGCATTGGATAATCTTTAAGAATCTCGAAATTTCTATCAAATATATTTTTACCTATGACAAAGATTTCTGTAGGAATCTTCCAGATATCTAATTTTTGAGCAATTTTCCCGTCGAGCAAGAAATAGCAACCCGGATCTCCTTTCTCTACTTTATAACGATGTATGTAACTTCCTTCAAAAGCAATAGTATTTCCCTTGAAAGGATGCAGGGAAACATTTCCTTTAATCTGATGGCGGGTGCTAAAGCGTATTTTTTTGTCTGAAGTTCTATCCTGAGGGTCCATAAAAGTATAGCTTAACCCGATGTCAAGATAATCAAGGTGTAAGCTACTTTCTGTTTCAAATCCAGCAACACGTGTTTTTGCAATATTCACAGGAGACCATTTGAAAGGGCTAATTTCCTGCCATTGGATAAGGTCTTTTGATTGTTTAATAAATCCAACTGCTTTTATATTTGCAATCTTTCCGAAGAATTTATTTATATTTACCTCAAATTCTGTTGACTTTTCCGGTTTTAAATCCGGATTACCCTCAGCCCATCCAGTATCAGGCCAGTAAAGAGCATTCATTTCAGGAATACGGAATCCCTGTCCTATAGAGAAAGAAAGATTTGTCTCGTACGGGAGTTTTATTAATAAAGAAGCTTTCGGGCTGAACCTATCCTCTGATGAAATGGAATCATATCTTAGCCCGAGAGTCAATATTAAATATTTTTTCAAAGAAGTTTCATTTTGAAGGAATATCCCTTTTCTTGTTCTGCTATGTCTTCCAATTGACTCATTTTCATTAATATTGTTAGTGCTATCAATATCCTCTTCGAGAACTTCAATTCCACCTGTCAAGAGATTCATTGAGCCTAAAGAAAGACTATGCTGAAGATCAAATCCAAGAACATGGTTTTTATGAGTATTATCTTCAAGACCTGGATTCATATAATCAATTGTTGAGTTGTGACTGTAAAATTTCATGATAGAATCTTTATATTTAATATTAATCCCGGCAAGAAAATTCTTGTCTTTTTCGTTTGCTTTTGGTGTTGGCCATGATAATGAACCCGGAGAGCCAGCGTCTCTGAAATTATAATCAAAGGAAATATCTGTTCTAATGTCTTTAGAAATATCATAGGTTATTTTAACGCTTGCGGATTCTGAATCATATTCACTATTTTCTCTAAAACCGGCTGAGGAATTTTTTGATAGAGAAAGATAGAAACCAGCGTTTCTTATGCGTTGTGATGTATTAAAATTCAAGTCTTTTGTAACAAATCTACCATATGATGCTGAGATACTTGTCTTTGGAGTTTCAGGTATTTTTGTAATGATATTTATAACACCTCCCATAGCATCCGCACCATATAATGCTGATGAAGCTCCACGCAATATCTCTATTCTTTCTATATTATCAACCGGTATTGAAAGAGCGTTTATGTCAACCTGTCCATCGCCCGGCTTGTTAAGTCTCTTACCATCAATAAGCACAAGAACCTGTGCTGAAGTTGAAGACCTCAGACTTACACTCGATGATGAACCTTTATTACCATATTCAAAGAAAGTTAAACCTGTAATGTTCCTTAGAATCTCGGATATATTTGTATAACTGCTATTTTCAATTTCCTTTTTTGTTATAACAGTAACATCCTGTGGAATATCCTCAATTGATTCCTCAATTTTTGTTGCAATAACAACAATCTCCTCAAATGATACGACTTTTTCTTCTGCAGATAAAGAAGTAATAAGTGAAAAGTAATAAGTGAGAAGTAAAGAAATGCAAATAATGAATTTTGAAAAGTGATGACTGATGACTGATGACTGATAACTTTTTTCCATTTTTCCTCCCTCGGGAAATAATTTATTCAAAGCATGTTGTTAGCTCTGAAATTTTAGTTTCTACTGATCTGGATAGGTCTTCCGGCTTCAGGCAATTTTATGTTTCCTACTAACCTTCCTTCCCGGAGAAACCGTTCAAACCATTTAAGCAGTTAAAACAGTTCTACTCCAGTGGATTAAAGACAGTGATTGAGATTCTTCTAATTCACTACCTCACTAATTTCTAATTTACTGTCTTTCCGGGTTTTCGTTCCATTCACGGCTGCGGGGCAGCGATGGCTTTCCACCATTCTTCCCTGAATCCAGATTTATTAATAATTACCTGAATACATAGACTTAATTTATATCACCTCCTTTCATGTAAATTTTGATTAACTAAAAAACCCTGTACCATATCAGAGTAAAAAACAAAAATAATAATTCCGAAATTTCGCTTATAGCACCGAGAGTATCTCCTGTAAGACCTCCAAATTGTTTATTAAACAAAATGATTGATAATCTACAAAAAATATATATCAAAGAAATTAAAAGGCAGCAGAAGATGAAGTCCATAACTTGGAAGGAATGATAAAAAATTGTTTTTAAAGATAAAAATAAAATAATGAAAAATAAGAGAGAGATAAGGACTTCTTTAAATTTTAATTTTCCTATAAACAGATTTCCCATGCCTTCTTGTCTTGCCGGTTTAGCTTGAAACATCGAGATAATAATTGACAATTTAGAAAAAACGGGCATTAAAAGAATTGATGTGTAAAAAACTGATGAGGTATAAAGCATAAGATTCTTTATAGAAAGAAATTTCAAAAGCAATATAAAAAATATTGCTGTAACACCAATTGGTCCTGCTGTGCCCTCTTTCATAATGGATAGTTTTTTTTCTTTGTCACCATTCATTGCAATACCATCAAAAGTATCTGAAAGTCCATCAATATGAAAGCCAGCATTATATAAAACAGAAGTCATTAGAATAATTCCTGCAACTATCTCATTATCAAAGAGATGTTTGGTTACTAAATAAATCAAAATAAGAATTATGCCCTGAAATACGCCAACCGGAACAAATGCAATTGAGCATCTTGGAATCCCGGATTTTTCAATGCTTATATTTTTGTTTAATGGAATAATTGTTAAAAGCTGTAAAGCAACTATGAACGTTTTCATTCCTGAACCTTTTTATTTGATACTCCAGCTTTATCAAATGTAGCCATTTCTTTATATATCTTTAGTCCTGCTTCTATGATAGTTAACGCAAGTGCTGCGCCGGTACCTTCACCGAGTCTCAAATCAAGGTCAAGTATGGGCTTAATACCTATTTTTTCAAGAATAGCTTTATGACCCTTTTCAACAGAATTGTGTGCGGCAAACATGTAATCTTTTGTATTTGATTCAATCGAATAGGCGATAAGAGCACCTGCTGTTGAGATAAAGCCATCTATAACAACAGGTATTTTCTTTGCAGAAGCACCTAATATAAGACCTGCAATGCCTCCAATTTCAGCTCCTCCGACTTTTGAGAGAATGTCAATTGGATCAGTAATGTCAGGCTTATTAATTAAAATTGCTTTTTCTATTATTTCACATTTTTTTCTTAATGTAATATTATCAATTCCAGTGCCTCTGCCTGTTACTCCATAAATCGGTTTGCCTGTTAATAAAGAAGCAATTGCAGATGATGGTGTTGTATTCCCAATTCCCATTTCACCTGTGCAGAAAATGTTATAGCCTTCATTTGCATATTCAATTGCAATCTCTATTCCTGTCTCTATACACTTTATAGCTTCATCCCTTGTCATAGCAGGATAATTCTTAATGTTTTTAGTGCCATAGATAACTTTTCTTGTAATAAAATGGCAATTTTCGGAAATATATATGGATTTCTCAAAGTCATACTTAACTCCCAAATCAATGACAACAACATCCGCGCCTGCATGTTTTGCAAGAACATTTATACCCGCTCCGCCATTAATAAAGTTAAAGATCATTTGTTTTGTAACTTCTTGTGGATATGCACTTACTCCTTCTTCTGCAACTCCATGGTCACTCGCAAAAATGAAAATTGCTTTTTTATCCAATACTGGCATTGGATTTTCAGAGATTACCACAAGTCTTTTTGCGAATTCCTCAAGTCTTCCAAGACTTCCTTGAGGCTTTGTTAGATTATCAAGATGTTCTTGAGCAATTTCACCAAATTTTGTATTAACAGGTTTTATACTTTTAATTATTTTCTTAAGCATGGGTTCCCTTTATTTTTAATGGTATCCCGGCAATCATCATATATACTTCATCTGCAATTTCTGCAATGCTTTGATTCAATATTCCTAAATTGTCTCTAAATTTCCTTGCAAGTTTATTTTCAGGAACAATACCCGAACCAACCTCATTGGAGACAATAAAAACTGTACAATAAAGAGAAGATAGAGTGTTACAAAGAGATTCTATATCCTTTTCAACATTCTTATTATTAAAAAAAAGATTAGAAAGCCAGAGAGTTAGACAATCAATGACTATTACATTATATTTGTCTTTTATATTTTTGATTACATCTGAAATTTTAACCGGCTCTTCATATGTATCCCATTCATTACCTCTTTGCTTTTTATGTTTTTCTATCCTCTCTTTCATTTCCTCATCCTGTATGGGAGTATCGCCATACGTCCATATCGCTGTTGCAATAAATGCTTTATTTCCCAAAATCTTTGATGCTTCTTTCAAAGCAAAAGTGCTTTTACCACTTCTTGCTCCGCCTGTTATAAAAACTATTTTTTTATTCATCTTAGATTCTATACCCTTATAGATTTTTTTCTGTCTTCCTCGTTGACTAAAAAAATATATGGTTTTGATGAAACCGGATTATTTCCGACAATCACGACAGTTTTATAAACTTCCTCAATAATCTGATAAGTCAATATTTCTTGAGGTGAACCGATTTTATGTATAAGGCCATTATTAAGCAGGATTATCCGGTCACAATATTCGCTGGCTAAATTAAGGTCATGCAAAACTATTATTACAGTGAGTCCCGATTCTTTGTTCAATTTTCTTATAAGATCTAATATTTTTATCTGATGTGTTATATCAAGATGAGCTGTTGGCTCATCTAATAAAAGTAGTTCAGGCTCCTGAGCCAATGCTCGTGCGATTGATATAAGTTGTTTTTCGCCACCGCTTATCTGATTTAGAAATTTATCTTTTAGTCTTATGGTGTCTGTTTGAAGCATACATTTTCTGACAACCTCATAATCTTTTTTTGTCTCTAAAAACTGAAATTTTTTGTAATGAGGGCTCCTGCCTAAAAGTATAAATTCTTCTACATTCATAAAATTAGGCTGGAGATTCTGGGTAACAACAGCTATTTTTTTAGACAATTCTTTATGAGTAATCTGCCAAATATTTTTCCCTTCAAAAATGACTTCTCCTTTTAGAGGTTTAATCAAGCGAGTTAATGCTTTTATTAATGTAGTCTTTCCAGAACCATTTGGACCGATTATGCCCAGAAGTTCCTTTTTATTGACATTAAAAGTTATATCTTTAAGTAAAAAATCTGAATTATATCCACATGTTAAATTTTTTATCTCAAACATTATTTTTCTCCGAAGAAAGCCGAACGTCTGGTAAGGGCATAAATAAAAAGGCTTCCGCCTAATATGCCGGTAATCACGCCGATTGGAAGTTCTACAGGTGAGATAATTGTTCTGGATAGCGTATCGCAGAAAATCAAAAAGCCTGCTCCAGAAAGAAAAGAACTTATTAAAACTATTTTGTGGTCTGTGCCTGCAAATATTCTGACAAAATGAGGTACAACAAGACCGACAAATCCGACCATGCCTGTAATAGAAACACTAAATCCTGTGAGAATGGAAGCCAAGAGGAAAAGTATTTTCTTAACCTTTTCTACATCTATACCAAGATGAGCTGCTTCTTCTTCACCTAATGAAATTGCGTTTAAATCCAGACAGAATAAGTAAGATATGAAAAGCCCGGAAATTGAGACAATAACCATCAATTTTATTAGTAGCCAGTTCGGCTCTTCCAAAGAACCCATAACCCAGAAAACTATACTATGTAAATCTTCTGTACGGGATAAAGCCATAATCAGCATAATTAGAGATGAAGATATAAAGCTTATCATTACTCCGGTAAGTAGAATTTCGTGTATTTTAAAAACTTCTCTTTTCAAACTAAAAAAATAAAGTAAAACAATCACTGTAATTGCACCGGTAAACCCGCTTAATGGCAATGATAGAAAGCCTAATATTTCGTTTAACTTAAAAAGAATATTCAAGCATACTCCCAATGCTGCTCCACCCGATATGCCAAGTGTATATGGTTCAACCAGTGGATTACGGAATATTCCCTGTAGAATAACACCTGCAAGACTTAATGCTCCTCCGGTAGCAAACCCTAAAATAATTCGTGGCAGGCGTATGTCGAAAATGATGCTGTATTCAGTGGTACACCTACTATATATAATAGAAGAAAAAATTTTTTTGGCAGGAATTCCTGATGAACCAACAGACAAAGAAAAAAGAATTATTACTGAAAGAATAATTCCTAAAATAAATAACCAGATAAGCCAATGTATTAATTTGTTTCTCATATGTTTGGATGTAAGATATGAAATATTTCTTCCAATGTCTTAACAAAACTTACTGGAGTAGGGCTACAGAGTTTATTAGAATCGACAATGTAGATTCTATTCTTTCTTATTGCATTTATAGTCTTATAATTTTGCCAGATTTTCTTTTCTTCTTCTCCAGCAATACCCATAGTAGCAATAATTATTACATCAGGGTTTTGTTTTAGTACTTCTTCTCGACTGTATATTCCCATTTCGTTGTTAGGACCAATATTTATCCCTCCTGCAAATTTAATAAAATCATCTATAAAAGAATCTTTTGGCGCTACCCATAAAGGTTTTGTGCCAATCTGTACAAGAACCTTTGTTTTTGGTAGATTCTTGACTTTATTTTGAATAGAGGATACATCTTTTTTAGCCTTATGAACTAGTTCCAGTGCCTTTTTTTCTTTTCCAACAATCCTGCCTAATTCAACAAATTGATTACATATCTCGTTGAAGCTTTTTGGTGCAGGAAAAGTAATTACCTTTATCCCCAGTCTTTTTAATTTTTCCTTAGCTTTTGGATTTATTAAAGACGTTGCAATAATTAAATCAGGATGAAGGCTTATTATCTTTTCAATGTTAACTTCTATTATATTGCCTATTTTTTCTATTTTCTGTGCTTCTTCCGGTCTATTACAATAAGTTGTAACGCCGACAAGTTTATCACCTCCACCCAAAAGAAAAAGTTGTTCTGTTATTGAAGGACATAAGGATATTATTCTTTGGGGATAAGTGGAACAAAAACCTATATTACAAATGCTAAACACAAAGATAACTGTTATTAGTATTGGCATAATTATATATTTCTTCATTTTAAATATATTCTTCTCATTTTATATTTCAAATTTGCTCCGTCTATTTTTTCTAAGCTTTAAGAACCAGTGTTTATCTTTTAAAACTTTTTCACCAGCTGTAAACTCAATAGTATTTTTAAAAATAGGGCCGTCATAAACAAAAGTATGATATTCACCTCTTTCGCCGCAAAGATCTACATTCAATAAAGCTTTTAAATCATCGATAAAACTTCCATCAATTTCGCGTCCTAACCAATCTTTATCTAGAAACTCAGAATTAGTAGCCACTATTATGGCTTTGAACCCTACGTCAATAAATTCATTAAGCAATTTTATTCTTTTTTCTTTCCATAAAGGCAAAATTGGCTTTATATTTATTTCTTTACAAACCCTTTCTACCCAATCTCTGTGCTCCTGAAGGTCAATATCTCCGAATATACCCGCTTCAATGCCATTTTTTTCTAAATTATAAACAGCTTTTTTGAATTCTTCTTCGTAATTTTTCCACGAAGTCTTTCTCTGAATAATGGATAATCCTATTGCTTCTGCCTGTGCTCTCAATAAATCAGAGCCAATTCCGTGAGAACGGGAACGATTTCCATCCTCTGTAGCCATATTTAAAAGGTATTTAATCTCGACTTTACCGAGATTCTTTGCCCTATAAAAGGCTAATGATGTATCTTTGCCGCCGCTCCATGAAATAAATGCTTTCATATTATTTATTTCTCCAATCCAAAACATAACCGCATACCTTGCAGTGAAAAGCCGTAAGTTTCATTCCTGCTCCGCATCCCGGACATTCCTTCTGAGAATATTTTGGTCTGGGGATGTCTCCAATTTCTTTTCTATAAATCTCATAATAATAAAGGTGTTCCTTATTCAAAAAGTTTATGGGATATAGCTTTTTCTTTTCTTCAAACTCATCGTCAGAGATTTTTAATGAAATAATTTCTCTCAACTTAGTCATTCCCGAACCATACTCAAGTGGCCTTTTATCCTGCCAGATAATTTCTGGCGGCAATGTATTTTCAAACGCTTTACGCAATATCCATTTGCCGAAGATTTTACCGTTATGTTTTTTTATTTTTGAATCAACAGGTATTTGTAAAGCAAAATCTATAATATCCTTATCCATAAAAGGTTGGATTATCTTAATTTTAAAAAACTTACCAATATTATTAGAGCTAAAACTCATGTTTCTTGAGATTCTTTTGATATAATTTTCTAAATCATTTATATCTTTCATAAAAGAATATCCGCCAAATAACTCGTCACTTCCATCACCTGTTGCTACTTCATCTAATCCTAAATTTTTAGCTAACTCAAGGCCAAAGTAAACCACTAAATCATTTGGTAAGGCAGGGTCAAAAGATTTCAATATTTTTATTACTTCTGGAATTTTTTCTATTGCCTCATTTACTCTTACCTTCCTCATGATGTGTTTAATATTAAGAAAACTTGCCAGAGATTTTGAATAATGGACATCTTCTCCATCAGATTCTAAATTTACTGTAATAGCTGTGATTTTAGGATTAATAACTGCTAAAATTGAAGTATCCAAACCACCAGAAAAAAGCAAACATTTATAGGAGTTTTTTCTTACTATTTCAGAAATTACTGTCTTTAAAAACACTGGTCCAAGCTCCTTTAGTTATTATGGCAATTTTCTATTGGCAAAATTAGGAAGAAAAAATTGAAAAGTAATTTAATACAGATAATAAAGTTAGAAAACCCGAAGCTTAAAACTGAAAATTGAAAACTTATTTTCATCTTTTCTCCCTCGAGAAAATTTTCAGGTTGTTTGTCCAAGTTTTAAAGTTCTTTTTAAACTTTTAACTTGGAACTTTTTGCTCTGGATAGGTCTTCCGGCTTAGGGCAGTTTAATTTCTTTTCTACTAACCCGCCTTCCCGGAGAAACCGTTCAAACTGTTCAATCAGTTCTAACAGTCTTACTCCAGTGGCTTAAAGACAGTGATTGAAATTCTTCTAATTCACTGTTTTCCCGGGTTTTCGTTCCCATCACGGCTGCGGGGCAGCGGGAGAATTGCCATTGGCTCACTCCTCTTCCCTGACTTCCGAATATTTTATAACATATCACACAGATAATTTTCAATTGAAAAGCGAATAGCGTAGAGCGAAGAGCAAAGAGAAAAAAATTTATAACTCGATACACGAAACTGAAAATTAGCTAACTGTAAAAAAGTTGTTAGTAATCTGTATGGAACGGATATGGAGAAAGGACACTGCTAACGGATTTATTTTTTATCTGTTGATGTAAATTTGTCTATGATTTTAGTTTCGTATTCCGGGAAATCTTCAAATGTTAGAGGCTTTTTGCGGGTAAGATTGACTTTTAAAAGTTTGAAATTAAGTTCCCTTATTTTCTTTAAACGTTCTTTATCATCATCAATCGTATTAATCAAAGCACACATATTCATAATTTCTTTTCTTTCTTCAAGTTCTGGTGGGATACAACCTGCATTTTTTAAAAATTTATAAGCTATTCTTAAATCTTCAGGAATCCATGTATCATCTTCAATCTCAATGGGTTTTCCCATATTTTCAAGATTGTCAAATTCACCATTTGCCATTGCTTCACTGATACGTCTCTCGGCTATTTTCCAGAATATTTCCATAATATCTTCATTATACAAAAAATATAACTTTTTAAAATACAGATAATTGATCTGAAAAATATTTTTTCTAATTAAGCTTGTTATTGCAACATTAATACGATAAAGTATAAATATGGCTAATAATTTACTGAATCAACTTCAGAGTCAGATTGAAATAGTTATAAAAGGTAAGAGTAATGCCATAAAAATGGCTCTTTTGACATTGCTTTCAAAAGGGCATTTGCTCATTGAAGATATTCCCGGTGTTGGAAAAACAACTCTTGCCTATACAATTGCGAAATCAATAAACTGTTCATTTCAGAGAATACAATTCACAAGCGACCTGCTGCCCACAGATATAATCGGGGTGAATATTTATAATCCAGAAACAAGAGAATTTGAATTTAGAAGAGGGCCGATCTTTTCGAACATTGTACTTGCTGATGAAATAAACAGAACAAATCCCAAGACACAATCAGCACTTCTTGAAGCAATGAATGAAAGAAGGATATCTGTTGAAAGGAAAACTTATTTATTACCCGAACCATTTATGGTAATAGCTACACAGAATCCGGTTGAATATCACGGGACTTTTCCATTACCTGAAAGCCAGCTTGACAGGTTTATGATGCATATAAAGATCGGATATCCTGAAAGAGAATATGAAAAACAAGTTTTATTGCAGCCATCACCAATCGAAATTGCCGATACAATAAAGCCGATTATTACTTCTAATGATATTATCAAAATGCAAAAAGAAATTGAAAATATAGAAGTTGAAGAAAGTCTTCTCGATTACATTATGTCAATTATTGCTGAAACAAGAAAAGATGATAGAATAAGACTCGGAGTTAGTCCGAGAGGAGGACAATTTCTTTTACGTGTCTCAAAATCTGCTGCATACTTTGAGGGAAGACATTATGTTCTTCCTGGAGATATAAGGGAGCTCGCTCCATTAGTATTCGGACATAGAATTATACTTAAAACAAAATCTTATATATCGGATGCAGAAAAAGTAATAGAAGATATACTTCATAAAATTCCCTTACCACTATGAGACTTACAAAAGAGGGCAGGAGACTTGTCATTGCCACAGCGCTTATAAGCATTACCGCTCTTAACACAGGAAATAATCTAATTTATCTCATACTTTCACTTCTACTATCCATTATATTTATATCGATTATTATTCTTAGAAATAACATGAAAAACCTTACTTTAAATGTAATTCAAAATAAACCTATTTTTGCAAACACACCTTCTGAGATTTTATTGAGACTAAAAAATATGAAAGGCTTCCCGGCCCGTTCTATAAAAGTTTTATCATCAAGTGGTATGAAAGAGGATGCTTATTTCCCCGAGATTCTTCCATATAAAGAGATATTTGCCAATGTCAATGTGATTTTTAAGAAAAGAGGATTATACAAGTATGGTGATTTTTATCTTGAATCAGGCTATCCTTTCATTTTTTTTAAAAGAACAATTTTATGCAATGTTAAAGGAGAAATAATTGTCTATCCCGAGATTAAAGAACAGTCACATTTTTTGCAATCTTATATCAGAGAAGGTCAAGAAAGTATTAGTCAAAAGATAGGCGAGGGTGAGGATTTTTCGATGGTTAGAGAATTCAGATATGGCGATGATAGCCGTAAAATACACTGGAAAGCATCAGCAAAAACAGAAAAACTTCTTGTTATGGAATACGATGCTTCTGAGATCAGAAAATTAACTATAATTCTTGATAACCTTGATGTACCTGATAAATACGATTTTGAAAAAGCTGTTTCATTTGCAGCATCTGTTGCTGATTATTATATAACACAAGGTTACTATGTAAGGCTCTTAACCTGTGGAAAAGTTGTGCCTTTTGGCATAGGGCAGGAACATTTATTCAAAATACTTGATGTTCTTGCTGTTATTGAAAGTAAAAGCTTATGGGAATGTCCTCTTACTTTTTATTCAGATGGTATTACTTTATTAATACTAAATTCATATGTATCTTCGATGAATAAATTTATTTCATCAGCAGACATGGTTTTTTATGCTCAGGACTTATAATATATTAACAGCCATAATTGCTCTTACAGGAAGTGTAAGTCTTTTCATATCAGGGGAGATAAATCCAGTTTTTTTATTCAGCCTTGTTGTAATGATATATGGGTATTTCCGCGTGGTAAAAAATATGCCACAGGCTCCAAAGTGGACTATAAATTTACTTTCTATTACAACTTTAATTATTTTCTTGCTGGATGCATTTATTGCATCTGATGATTATCTTGTAAGTGTTGCAAATCTTACGATATTATTTCAGGCAATAAAAAGCTTTGATTTAAGGGAACCATGGGATAATCTTCAAGTCTTTTTCATGTCTTTATTGCAGTTAATAATCACCTCTGAATTTACGAATTCAATATTATTTGGTGGAATATTTATTGTTTTTCTATCGTCATCAGTCAGTGCAATTATACTCGCTCATTTTATAAAAATAGGTTTGAAAGAAAAAATAGTTCTTACAAAACCAATGGTTTTAATTACTCTGATAACATTTGCTCTTACAACAATTTTATTTATAAGTATTCCAAGAATTGCAGGTGGTATTTGGGGTAAGGGTCATAAAAAAGGCATAAAAACAGCAGGATTTTCAGAAAGAGTTAATTTTGGATCATTTGGAACTGTAAAACTCGACCCGACAATTGTAATGCGTATTGAATTAAGCGGCAAAGAAAGAAAAGACTTTTACTGGAGAGGTATGACGCTTGATTATTTTAACGGAATAATGTGGGAGAATACGGAAAGTGGAAGGAGATTGATATATAAACGTGAAGGATTTTTTACAATAAAACCTTTTAAAAAAGAAAATACATTAATACAGAAAATTTATCTTGAACCAATTGATACTGAAATCATCTTCGGAATCCCGTTAATTGTAGCTATTGAAACAAACAGCAGGATCATCTCAATGGATGAAACAAATACAATATATGTACCAATGAAAAAAAATAAACAATTATTTTACACAGTGTATAGCGTTGATGAACCAATTTATTCAGGCTTTATAGAGAAAAAATATCTTCAATTGCCTGAGAGTATGGATAGAATCAAAGAGCTTGCAAGTAATATAGTTAAAGGAAAAAATAAAACTTTAGATAAAGCTATGGCAATTGAAAAACATCTTAAAGAAAAATACTCTTATACACTTAATGTTCCGGAACCTTCACGTGGAATGAATCCGATTGATGATTTTTTATTTAGGACAAAAAAGGGGTACTGTGAACATTACGCTACTGCAATGGTACTTATGTTAAGGTCTATCGGGATACCTTCCCGTATTGTAACAGGATTTTATGGTGGTGAAATCAATTCTTATGGAGGTTATTTAATAGTCAGGCAAAGTAACGCACATTCCTGGGTGGAGGCAGTTATAGGCAATGAATGGAGAAAATTTGATCCAACTCCTGCAGTTTCTGTTGAAAAACCATCGATAATAATGCTCTATCTTGATATGATGAAAATGCAATGGAATAGATACGTTGTATCATTTAGTTCGTCGGATCAAAAAAACATTTTTAATTTATTAACATTTCCATTCAGAATACCTGACATGCCTGATTTCAGATTAAAAAAGATAAAGGATATACTATCCTTCGTTTTAATTGCTCTTATAATAAGCACAATAGCGTTATTAATTCATAAATCATCAAAGAAAAAACATTATACCTATCCGACAATTCAATATATAAAAGCAATCGGAATATTAAAGAAAAAAGGGATAAAAATAACCGATAAAATGACTTCAACTGATATTAGGAGATTTATTAAAAAAGATGGTTTGAAAGAAAAAGTAGAAGAATTAATCACCATGTACGAAGAACATAGATTCGGCAAAAAGACATTAACTCATGAAGAAAAGAAAAGATATAAAATGCTTTTGAAACAAATAAAAGCAATCTAATTTATAAAGTTAGAGCAAAAATATAATATATATGCTATCGTAAAAAGTTATATGTTAGCTTTACGAAACATTTTAAGGAGAAAGGTCAGAACACTAATAACTATTCTTGGTGTAGCGATTGGAATTTCACTTTTTGTTACTGCAATTTCTTTCAGTCATGGTTTTCAGAAGCAAATGTATGACATAATAAAAAATTACCAGGTTGATATTACTATTCAAAGAAAAGGCTCCCCAACTCCTATACATTCAAGAATTACACGGGAAGATTATCAGAGACTTCAAAATATTGAGGAAATAGAGGGGATTTCAAGCATGATTATAGGAACTATAAGGACAAAATGGAATCCATATTTCATGATAATCGGAGTTTCAAATGACATTTTGAATTATAGGATTGGATTACTTGAGGGCAGGGTAATGCTTCCAGATAAAAAGGAAGCAATTATTGGCCAGCTTGCTTCTGAAATGTTTAATTATGGAATTAATAGCGAGATTGAGATTGGAGAAGATGAAGTTTATAAAATTACAGGTATATATTCTACCTCGATAAGAATAATTGATGGAGCAATTTGCCTTAATTTAGAAGATGTTAGAAGGATACTAAGATTCAGTGATTATGCCAATATGCTTTTTATTCGTGTTAAACATGATGCCGATCCTGTAACTGTAATACGGAAGATTAACAATAATTTTCCCGAACTTTATGCTGCAAGGAGCAGTGATTTTTCATCTCAAATGAGATTAAATAATACTGTTAAAGCTTTTGTATGGGCAATAACTGTTATTTCACTTTTTACTAGTTGCATCATTGTAAGCAATACATTAATTATGTCTATAACCGAAAGGACACGTGAAATAGGTATCCTTGTGGCTGTCGGATGGAGCAGACTCAGAATAATCAAAATGATTATGAATGAAGCATTGTTGATAAGTTTTGCAGGGTGTCTTCTTGGAAATATTATCGGGATAATTCAATTGTGGATACTTAATTATGTAAATATAGCAGGACCGGGGTGGATTCCTGTTTCAATATCATTCTGGATATTTCTTCAATCTATTATATTCTCCACCATTGTTGGTGTTTTAAGTGCTATTTCACCAGCAATAATAGCGTCGAAATTACTTCCTGCAGAAGCATTAAGATATGAATAATCCGGATATTTTTATGGAAATACTATATTAATATTATGAAAATTAAAAGTTTCGATATTTTTATTTTTTTTAATATTATTCTTTTTATACTAATGTGCATATTTGTATATTACGATAGATTTATACTTTATAGAGGGTCAGAAAATATTCTCGAATTTTATGCATATGCTTTTTTTGATCTTTTAATAATAACAATATGCTGGATATATTTTAGGAATTATGAAATAAATTTGATTACGCTCTGTCTTATAGAATTCGGAATACTTATTCATTTTGGAGGTGGTCTTATAAATATTGATGGCAAAAGGCTGTACGATAATTATTTTTTCCAGATACGCTATGATAAGTATGTTCATTTTATAAATTCATTTATTGCATGTGTAATTACAAGAAAAGTACTTAATAATTTTGGTTTCAGTATAAGAAGACTTGAAGGGTTTGTAGTGATTTTGATTGTTCTTGGTATGGGGGCTTTAATCGAAATAGTAGAGTATATTGTTGTCAGTACAGTGCCAGGTGCAGGAGTTGGAGGCTATGACAATAATATGCAGGACATGATTGCTAATTTTGCCGGAGGGACATTTTATTCAATAATAAAGAGATTAATACAAAAATTTTATCTTTAATTCGGTTAATTTCAGGCTAAACATAATAGTCTTCATCTTTTTGCCAGCCATGCTTTCCAATTAAAGGCACAAAAACACATGGTGTATGTGTTTCTTTCTCAAGTTTACCTTTTGATTTTATGACTTTAAGAAGAACTTGTGAAAATCTATCCCCGACAGGCGCAATTATTATTCCATTGTTATCTGAAAGCTGCTCAATTAAAGGCTGTGGTATTTGAGGTGTTCCGGCAGTTATTAATATTCTGTCAAAAGGTGATTTTTCTTCCCATCCCAATGTCCCATCACCTGTTTTTATGTTTATATTTTTATAGAAAAGCGAATTTAAGATATTTTTTGCACTTTCCGCAAGTTGTTCGATACGTTCAATGGAATATACTTCTTTTGCAAGTTCAGCGAGAATTGCTGTCTGGTATCCTGATCCAGTTCCTATTTCAAGCACTTTTTCATCTCCTTTGAGCTCAAGAAGTTCTGTCATTATAGCTACCATATATGGTTGGGAAATTGTTTGACCTTCTCCAATTGAAAGAGCCATGTCATCATAGGCTCTTGGTTGTATATTTTCCGGAACGAACAAATGTCTTGGAACTTTTCTCATGGCATCAAGGACACGATCATCGCTGATACCACGGGGTATCAGCTGGGTTCTAACCATATATTCTCTTAAATCTTTAAAATCCATCATCATATCCTCTTTAGTATTTCTCTTGCAGCGATTACTCCTGAAGCAGAAGCCTGTATTAATCCTCTGCTTACACCTGCGCCATCTCCCACTGCAAAAAGATTTCTAATCTCAGTTTCGAGTTGATTAGAAAGTTTCAATTGTATTGAATAAAATTTTACCTCAACTCCATATAAAAGTGTATGCTCTGAATTAACACCAGAAGCAATACAATCAAGCGCTTCGATCATTTCTGTAATATCTGCAAGATAACGATAAGGGAGTGCAAAGCTAAGATCGCCCGGAGTTGCATCAGACAATGTTGGAACAACTTCTCCTTTTTCAATTCTTTCAGCAGTTGATCTTCTGCCATTTTTCAGATCTCCCAGACGTTGAACCAGTACACCTTTGCCAAGTAGATTAGCGAGTCCTGCTATATATCTTCCATAAGATATAGGATCTTTAAAGGGTTCTGTGAATGTAGTGCTTACAAGAATCGCAAAATTTGTATTTAATGTTTTTTTGTCAGTATAGCTGTGACCGTTAACTGTCCATATACCTTTTAAATATTCTTTTACTACCTCTCCATAAGGATTTACACAGAAAGTTCTTACTCGATCATTAAATTTTTTTGATTTAAAAATAAGTTTTGGTTCGTATGTAATTTCTGTTATTTTTTCAAGCACTTTCGCGGGCAATTCTACTCTAACACCAATGTCAACCGGATTTTGAAGTACAGGAAGTTTTAAACGTTTCACCTCTTTTTCAAGCCATCTTGAACCTTCACGCCCGGGTGCGAGAATGAGGTATTCAGAAAAATATTTTGTGCCATTCTTTAATTTTATACCGCAGACACTGTTTCTATGCATCAATATCTTTTCAGCTTCGGATAAAAATAAAATATCTATTTTATCTTTAATATATGCTTTTATATTTTCAAGAACAATTCTGCATCTGTCAGTTCCTATATGCCTTATCTTTGACGGGATTAAAGATAAATCATATTTTAAGGCAATCGAAGAAAGATTTTTAATTGCTTCTTTATCTTCACCATAAATATGGTCAGGGGCACCATATTTAACATAGATACTATCCGTGTAATTTATTAAATCTTCGAGCGAATTTTTATCAATATATCTCGAAAGAAAACCACCAATATCAGTCGAAAGTGTGAGCTTACCATCACTAAAAGCACCTGCTCCTCCCCAACCACTCAAAAGTGCGCACTCAGGACAGGTCATGCATTTTGTTTTTTTAACCTTCATCGGGCAGATTCTATTATGAATATCTTTGCCTTTATCTATCATTAAAATGTGTAAATTATTATCTTCTCTGAGAAGTTCAAGAGCAGCAAATATACCGGCAGGACCCGCACCTACAATTATGACATCATATCTTTTCATGTATTATATTTTAATCTTAAATCTATTTTGCAGAAACTTCAGTGCATCATAATTTGTCAGGTCAAGATGAATTGGCGTAACAGAGACATAGTTATCGAGAATAGCCTGAATGTCGGTATCTTCACCATGTTCCCAGTATGGCATTCCACCGCCTATCCAATAATGCTTTTCTCCATGTGGGTCAAATGTTTCATGAATTGAACCATCATATACTCTCTTCCCTTGACGTGTAAGTTTAAATCCTTTGAGATTGTTTATTGGTATATCGGGTACATTTACATTGAGAAATGTATCATAAGGAAGGGAATTTTCAAGTATATACTTACCGATTTCGACCGCAACTTTCGAGGCAGTATCAAAATTAAAGGGTAGACCGGGTTTTTTACTTAATACAAGAGAGATAGCAAAAGCAGGAATACCCATTATTGTGCTTTCAATAGCAGCTGAAACTGTTCCAGAGTAAGTTATATCATCACCAAGGTTTGCTCCTTTATTTATTCCTGAGACAACAAATGCTGGTTTATCAGGAATGATTTTATTTATACCAACTGCAACACAATCAGTAGGGGTGCCATTCAGACTAAATATATGATCATCAAGATGTTCTACTTTTAAGGGTCTATGCATTGTCAGAGCATGACTTACAGCGCTTCTTTCTCTGTCTGGAGCAACAACATAAACATCACCGATTTCTTTCATTATTTTATAAAGTGAAATAATACCGGGAGAATGAACCCCGTCATCATTTGTAACAAGAATTATATTCATATGATATTGTATCAAAAATATTGATGTTGTGTAATATTTTGATAAAAAGCTTGCTCTAATTGCTATTTTTATGCAAAATATATAGGTGCTTTTTTCAAAAATTCATCCTGAAGGGGTTGGGAGAAGGATGAGCTTAATAATTTTAAAGAACAATTATCTCAGATATTTTTGTCTTTATAAATCAAATGGAACAAAAACTAACTTATAAAAAATCCGGTGTTGATATTGATGAAGGTGAACGTTTTGTTCATATTATTTCACCGATGGTCAAAAAGACGTTCCGTAAGGAAGTCTTAACCGGAATAGGTTCTTTTAATGCTCTTTTTAATATTGATACCCGAAAATACAAATCACCTGTTCTTGTAAGCGGAACAGATGGTGTAGGGACAAAACTTAAAATTGCTTTTATGATGGATAAACATGACACCGTGGGGATTGACCTTGTTGCCATGTGTGTCAATGATATTCTTACAAGTGGTGCCGAACCTTTATTTTTCCTTGATTACTTTGCTTCCGGTAAATTGAATTCAAAAACAGCTATTAATGTAATTAAAGGTATAGTTAAAGGATGTAAGGAGGCAGGCTGTGCTTTGGTTGGTGGAGAAACAGCAGAAATGCCGGGATTTTATCCCGAGAACGAATATGATCTTTCAGGGTTTGCTGTTGGAGTAGTTGAAAAAAAAGAAATAATTAATGGCTCAAGAATAAGACAAGGGGATTTGCTTATAGGTATTGCTTCTGATGGTATTCATAGTAACGGATATTCATTGGTTCGTAAGTTGTTTTTTGATATAAAAAAAATGAAAGTTGATACCTATTTCCCAGAATTAAAAAAGACTCTTGGTGAAGAATTACTAAGACCGACTAAGATTTATGTTAAAGCATTTATGGCTTTAAAGAATCAAGTTGATATTAAAGGAATGGCACATATTACAGGCGGAGGGATTCCCGGAAACTTACCAAGAATTTTTCCAAGAGGTATAAGTGCTGTAATTAAAGAAAATTCATGGGATGTCCCGGAGATTTTTAAGATTATAAGAGAAATGGGAAATGTGCCTAAAGATGATATGAGAAGAACCTTTAATATGGGTATTGGATATATTATAGTAGTACCTGAAGTTGATGCATATAATGCATTGAAAATATTAAAAAAAATAGGTTATAAGTCTTTTCTTATTGGAAATATTGTGAAAGGAGGTAAAGATGTTAGATATTCTGAAAATTAAGAATTTTCTAAGAAAAGTATTTACCCCTGTAACTATAATGTTTGTTCCTCACAGTAAGACCGAACCTTTGAACTTCAAGGTGCCTTTTATAGGAATTTTTACAATTGTTATTCTATGTTGTTTTGGTATTGTATATATAAGTATTATTGCAGTTAATACTTATGAATACTATAGAATGAAAAATAAATTAAATTATTATTCTCAACAATTTACGGAACTAAATTCAACTATTACTTCATTAAAAAAAGCTGATGATGATTTCAGGCAGTTGTTTTCACTCAAAAATAGGGATAGAATCTTGGAGCACGCTGATGTTATCGATAGCGGCTCCATAGATTTAGATATGGAAAGCTTAAAGAAACAGATTAGCAAAACTATTGAAAATATAGATGAAATAAAAAAATATTTGCGTTCTGAAAGAGATATATATCTATCCACGCCAAAGGGTTTTCCTGTAAATGGTAATATATCTTCTCCATATGGAATGAGAGAACATCCAAATACAGGTTACAGAGATTTTCATTCAGGGATAGATATTTCAACTGATTCCGGTACTCCTGTGAAAGCAACTGCGGATGGTATTGTTACTTTTGCCGGTTGGAATGGTGGAAGCGGCAATCTTGTAGCTATTGAACATGGACATGGATTTTCTACCTTTTATGCACATAATCGGTCAATTAATGTTAGAGTGGGACAAAAAGTAAAAAGAGGTGAGGTTATAAGTTATTCCGGTTCAACAGGAAATTCAACGGGACCACATGTCCATTATGAAATATGGAAAAATGGAAGAGCAGTAAATCCTTATGAATACATAAAAGGGAGGTCATGATGTTTTCCCGTAATTCTGAAAAACTTGAGGCATTAATTGGTGTTAATACAGAATTTAGAGGCAATATTGACACAAAAGGAACTCTTAGAATTGATGGTATTTTCGAAGGAAATATTAATGCTGATTGGGTAATACTCGGTGAAAAAGCTTCAGTAAAAGGAGACATTGAATCAAGAGGCATTGTTGTTGGAGGAAAAATAGAGGGAAACTTAAAAGCAAAAGAAATAGTTGAGATAAAATCAAAAGGTCAGGTTTTGGGGGATATTCATACAACAAAGTTAACAGTGATTGAGGGTGGAATTTTCGATGGAAGGTCAACAATGATAAAAGAAGGATCGAATGTTGTTGAATTCCAGGTAAAAAATTAATTAGCCTAAAATGCAGTTTGAGAATTCTGTATAAAGTTCAGATAATATAAAAAATGAGGGTAGTTTTAGCTACCCTCTTTTTGCCTCTGGATTGCACCCGATAACCCAGAGCATATACGGTGTTTGACCCACTTAAATTATGTTAGCATATGCTTTAATATGTGTCAACAATAATATTATGCTTTGATTATTTTTTTACTTTTGATATTTTTAATGGCATTTCTTGTATCAATTATAAGTGAACTGTTTTTTAGAATGAAATGGTAATTATATTTTGAATGGTCTGTAACTATTACAACACAGTCATATTGTTTAAGCTTTCTTTCTGTTAATGGAACACTTTTCATAGAAAGTTCAGGATAATGTCTCATGCCTGAAAATGAAGGAATATACGGGTCATTATAATCAACTTTTGCCCCTTTGTCTTTTAAGATGCTTATTATTTCAACTGCAGGTGATTCGCGGATGTCATCAGTGTCTTTTTTGTAAGCAACTCCGAGAATTAGGATTTTTGATTTTTTTAAGCATTTGCCATGCATGTTTAATCCATCTAAAATTTTTGAGACTACATATTCTGGCATACTTGTATTTATTTCGCCAGCAAGTTCTATAAAGCGGGTGTTAAAATCATATTCCTTTGCTTTCCATGATAAATAAAAAGGATCAATCGGTATGCAATGACCTCCTAGCCCGGG
Organism: Nitrospira japonica; assembly: GCA_020725385.1. GTDB lineage: Bacteria > Nitrospirota > Thermodesulfovibrionia > Thermodesulfovibrionales > SM23-35 > DYFC01. The sequence goes on from DYFC01000017.1 coordinate 57,267, forward strand.
TCCGGGATAGAATGGCATAAAACCAAAAGGCTTTGTTGATGAAGCATCTATAACTTCCCAAATATCGATTCCCATTTTATCAGAGAGGATTTTTAGTTCATTTACAAGTGCGATATTTACACTTCTGAATATATTTTCAAGTAGCTTTGTAAATTCAGCAACTTCAGGAGAGGAAACCGGAATAATTTTATTAATAACCTGTTCATATAAGACTCTACCTATTTCTGTGCAATATCTGCTTATACCTCCGACTACTTTCGGAATATTTTTAGTGTTAAATTTTGGATTACCAGGGTCTTCTCTTTCTGGAGAAAAAACTAAGTAAAAGTCTTTTCCGACTTTTAATCCTTTTTTTTCAAATTCTGGAAGAAGTATTTCCCTTGTAGTTCCAGGATATGTTGTACTTTCAAGAGATATCAGATGATTTCTTCTTAAATATTTAGCAATTTCAAGTGTAGTATTTTTGATATAACTTAGATCAGGTTCTTTGTTCTTTTTTAAAGGTGTTGGAACGCAGATTATTATACAATCTGTATTCCTGAGCCTTGAATAATCTGTTGTAGCTTCAAATAATTTTTTTTCTCTGACAGCCAAAATATTCTCAGAAGGAATATGTTTTATATAACTTATACTATTATTGAGTTTCTGAACTTTTTTTATATCAATATCAAATCCTGTTACTTTAAATTGCTCCTGTGAAAAACGAATACATAATGGAAGTCCAACATAGCCAAGGCCGATAACACCAACAGTTGCTTCTCTGTCCTTTATTTTCTGAATTAAATTTTTCAATGGGGTTTTCTCCCATAAATATCATCCAATCTCACAATATCATCTTCTCCTACATATTCGCCATTTTGAACTTCTATTATTTCAAGAGGAACTTTACCAGGATTTTCAAGCCTGTGAAGGGTTGATTTAGGAACATAGATTGACTCATTTTCATGGATATAACTCTCTTTGTCTCCAATAGTTACCTTTGCCGCTCCTTTTATTACCACCCAATGTTCCGAGCGATGATAGTGCATTTGAAGGCTGAGTCTTTCTCCCGGATTAACAACTATTCTTTTTATCTTATATCTTGTACCTTCTTCAAGAATTGTATAGCTGCCCCATGGTCTATAAGTAGTTAAATGTTCAAGAGCTTCTTTTCTTTTACTATTATTAAGAGTCTTCACTATTTCACGAACTTTCTGTGTCTCACCTTTTTTAGCGATCAACACAGCATCATCAGTGTCTATTATAAGACAGTCTTCAATGCCTATTGTAGAAATAAGCCTTTTATTGCTGATTATTAGAGTATCCTTAGTATCAACAGTAATAGTATCACCCATTTTTACATTGCCTTTTTCATCTTTATTAGCAACATCATAAAGTGAATCCCATGAACCAATATCATTCCAATAAATATCAAGAGGTAGTACAGTCATTTTATCGGATTTTTCTGCAATAGAATAATCGAGTGAAATATCAGGCATCTCATCAAATCTTTCAACTAATTCATCGAATCCTAACTCATACATATTAGCAATTTCTGGAGCGTATTTTTTGAACTCTTTTTGCATTGTCCTGATTTTAAATGCAAACATACCTGAATTCCAGTAATAATTGCCATCTTTTATATATTTTTCAGCTGTTTTAGTATCAGGTTTTTCAGTAAATTTATCTACTTTAAAAAATACTTGATTTCTTTGATGTCCCTTGTTTTCTACCTTTATATAACCGTAACCTGTTTCGGGTCTTGTTGGCTTTAGTCCAAATGTAACAATATAACCTTTACGGGATATTTCTTCTGCTGTTTTTACATATTCTGAAAACTTTTCAGCCGGTCTTATCATATGATCTGAAGGAGAAACGAACAATACTTCGTCCTCTGCAGTTCCAAGCTTATCAAGACAATATTTCATGCCCAAGGCTATTGCAGGTGCTGTATTCCTTCCAACCGGTTCGAGAATAATATTATTTACCGTTTTTTTACTATTGGATATAGAATTAAGATCGGAAATAACGTGAAATTTATATTCATTGTTAGTCATTACAATTATGTCTTCAGGTGAAAAAATATTCAAAAGCCTTTTAATAGTTTGCTGTAATAGAGAGTTGTTGTCACCTAATTTCAAAAATTGTTTCGGGAAATTTTTCCTGCTCAAAGGCCATAACCTTGTGCCAGACCCCCCCGCGAGAACTAAAGCTTTCAATTTATAACCTCCGGTTACTTATAAAATTTTATACATTTATTTAATTCGTTTTCCATAAACTTTTTGTAGATATTCAAAGATTCCCGATCTTCAGCTTCAAAACGCATAACTATAACAGGCTGTGTATTACTTGTTCTTACAAGTCCCCATCCTTTCTCAAATACCACTCTTACACCATCTATGTCATAAATTCTCTTAACTGGAAAAGGACTTTGTCCTGAAGAGATATAATTTCTAAATCTATCAACAAGTCTATCAACAATTTTTTTCTTCATATTTTCTTCGCATTCAAGGCGAATTTCCGGAGTATGATGTAATTGAGGGATTCCTGATAACAATTTCTTCAAATTCAAGCCGGTTTTTTTCATTATTTCGATAATTCGGAAAGATGTATATAATGCATCGTCAAAACCAAAATAATCATCAGCTATAAAAATATGTCCGCTGAATTCTCCTGCAAGAATTGCTTTTTCTTCTTTCATTTTGTTTTTTACAAGAGAATGTCCTGTTTTCCACATTATGACTTTTCCACCATTTTTTTCAATATCTTCAAATACTGATTGAGAACATTTTACATCTCCTATAAAGACTGAACCTGGCAATCTTTTTAGAATATCTCTTGCAAGTATAACCATTAATTGATCTCCCCATATAATATTACCATTATCGTCAATTACACCAATACGATCAGCATCTCCGTCATATCCTATTCCGATATCTGCTTTTTCTTCGATAGTAGTATGAATCAGATCTTTTATATAATCTACTACAGTGGGATCCGGATGATGATTTGGGAATCTACCATCGGGTTCACAATAGAGTTGGATTACTTCACACCCCATTGATTGAATTATCTCAGGACTTACTATACCTCCGGTACCATTTCCTGCATCAATAACTACTTTTAATTTTCTATAATCATTACTGGAAAGATAAGAAAACTTTTTTTTCATGAAGTCTTTATATGCGGTATTTATCTCGAAATACTCCATATATCCTTTGACTTTATTATTTATAAATACCTTTTCTTCGATAATATATTTGAGTTCCTGTATCTTTTCTCCAAAAATTGTATCTTTGCCAACACTAATTTTAAAACCATTGTATTCTGGTGGATTATGACTTCCTGTTACCATTATGCCACCATCAAGATTTAGATGAAAGATTGAAAAATATTGTAGAGGGGTAGGGCATAAACCTATATCATATACATTTATGCCTGTTCCAATAATACCTCTGATAACAGAATTAGCCAATGATTCAGAACTGAGTCTTCCATCCCTGCCAACACTTACCCATTTTGCATCAGGATTTACTTTTTTAAGATAAGTTCCAAAAGCAAGGCCGAGATTATAGGCAAAGTCTTCATTTATATCTTTCCCTGAAATACCACGAATATCGTATTCTCTAAAGATGTTCTTATCCATTTTTTAACTATATACTTTCTTCCAGTATTTTCTTAAAAATTTAAGTTTACGTTTTACCCAATCTAAGTTTTGTATGTACCATTTAACAGTTTTTTCAATTCCTACATCGAAAGTTACTTTTATATCCCATCCTGTTTCATTACGGATTTTTGATGAATTTAAAGAATACCTGAAATCGTGTCCAGGTCTGTCTTTAACAAATTCAATAAGACTATAGTCTTTTTCGAGCAAGTCTAATATTTTCTTAACAACTTCAATATTTTTCTTTTCCTGACCGCTCCCAACATTATATATTTCTCCTGCAATTCCTTTATTTATAATTTTAAAAATTGCTTCGGCACAATCAGAAACATAAAGCCATTCCCTTATATTTTCACCTTTACCATAAACTGGAATCTTTTCGTTATTTAATGCTTTTAAAATCACAACAGGTATAAGTTTTTCAGGATATTGCCATGGACCATAATTATTTGATGGCCTGACTGTTATAACAGGAAGTCCATATGTTCTGAAATATGCTCTCCCAAGCATATCTGCTGATGCTTTGCTTACTGAATATGGGGAATTTGGATTAATTGCGCTTGTCTCGGTGAAATGCCCATTATAACCGAGTTCTCCATAAACTTCATCGGTGGAAATATTAATAAATTTTTTAATGCATTTTTCTTTTGATACATCCAGAAGAACTTGAGTGCCTTTAATATTTGTATCAATAAAAGGTGAAGCATTAAGAATACTTCTATCAACATGACTCTCTGCAGCCCAATGAACAACAATATCAGGTTTGAATTTATCGAAAATAATTCTTAAAGTTTTTATATCAGTAATGCTTCTTCTGTGAAAATCAATTTTATCAATGATATTTTTAAGACGTTCCAAATCACCGGCGTAACTGAGATTATCAACTACAGCTATTGAGTAACCCTTTTTTACTCCTGATCTTACAAATTCACTACCTATAAAACCTGCTCCACCTGTAACAAGAATTCTTTTCATGGTTTACTAAATATCTTCCTTTTTATATAGAGTTTCAATATATCTATCAATACCTGTTTTCCAATCAGGTATATCAACATTTAAAGCTCCGGAAAGCTTCTTATTAGACATTGCTGAAAAAAAAGGCCTTTTTGCAGGAGATGGAAAGTCATTTGAATTTGCCGGTAGAACAAGATTTTCTAAGCCTGCACGTTCTATGAAGTATCTTGCCACCTCATATCTCGAAGCATATCCGCTGTTTGTTAAGTGATAAACTCCACGAAGTCTTTTATTTATCGAAAAAAGCGTTAGGCTGACAATATCGTTGGTGTAAGTTGGAATGGAAATCTGGTCACATACTATCTTAAGAACTTTATTATTTTTAGCCCAATCCAATAACTTTGATAAGAAATTTTGTCTTCCTTGACCAAAAACCCAGCTAACTCTGAATAAAAGAAAATTATTCATGGTATCCTGAAGATATTTTTCACCTAATAATTTACTTTGCCCATATTTATTCAGGGGATTAGGTTCATCATCTTCATTATAAAAGTCTCTCTTCAACCCATCAAAAATATAGTCTGTACTGTAATGAACAAGCAAAATATTGTTCTTTTTACATGCAATGGCAAGATTCATAACACCTTCTGCATTTACTCGGAGAGCTATTTCATAATCATCTTCAGCCTTATCAACAAAATTATACGCTGCACAATTTAATACAATATCAGGTTTATTTTCCTCTATTTTTTTTAGGACAGCATCCATATTTGAGATGTCAAGACTTGCCTTATCAAAAGAACAATAATCATGTCCAAAATCTTTTAAATATTCAGGAAATTCTTTTGCAAGCTGTCCGTTAGCCCCTGTGATTAAAAATTTCATAAAATCTTATAAAAGTAATGAAGATTAATGTTAATAAACAAAATTATTATCTGCTTCCTTCAAATAAGGATGCTTTTTATCTTTTTCTGAAAGTATAGGTTCTAATATAGGCCAGTTAATATTTATATCAGGATCATTCCATATTATACCTCTATCACAAACAGGGGAATATTCTCTTGTGCATTTATAAAGAACTTCAGCAGTTTCTGAGATTACAACAAAACCATGTGCAAAACCTGATGGGACATAGAGCATTAACCTGTTTTCTCCTGATAACTCAACTCCAATCCATTTTGAATAATAAGGTGAATTTTTACGTATATCCACTACAACATCAAATATTTTACCTCTTAAGCACTGAACAAGCTTTGCCTGAGCATCGGGATTTTTTTGATAATGAAGTCCGCGCAAAACCCCTTTATATGAAAATGAGAAATTATCCTGTAAAAAGTATTCTTTGATTCCAGCTTTTAGAAAGTCTGAATATTTGTAAGTCTCAGCAAAATACCCTCTTGAATCAGAAAAAATTTCAGGTGTTATTAAAATTACTCCCGGGATTTCTAATTGCTTAAAAGTAAATGGCATATATTTATTTAATCAATCTCATTAAATATTTTCCGTATTCATTCTTATTAAGATTTTGGGCAAGTTTAATTAACTGTTCCTTATTTATGTAACCTAATTTAAAAGCTATTTCTTCAATACATGCAATCTTAAGCCCCTGTCTTCTCTCGATTGTTGCTATAAATTCACCTGCTTCAAGAAGGCTTTCATGTGTCCCTGTGTCAAGCCATGCAAAACCTCTACCCATTAATTCTACCCTTAATTTTTTATTTTTCAGGTATTCTTTGTTTACATCTGTTATTTCAAGTTCTCCTCTATGTGAGGGTTTTATTCTTTCTGCGATACAAATTACTTGATTATCATAGAAATAGAGTCCTGTAACCGCATATTTTGATTTTGGAGTTTTTGGTTTTTCTTCGATTGAAAGAACATTACCGTTTTCATCAAACTCTACAACCCCGTATCTTTCAGGATCATTTACATAATATCCAAATACTGTGGCTCCTCCAAGATTCTCAATATCAGAATATGCTTTTTTCAGTAAATTTGTGAAACCATGACCGTAAAATATATTATCTCCAAGAACAAGGCAAACATTATCATCTTTTATGAATTCCTTAGCGATTATGAATGCCTGGGCAATTCCACCGGGATGTGGCTGTTCTTTGTATGAAAAATTCAGACCAAGATTTTCTCCTGTCCCAAAAATCTGGATAAAGCGGGGCAAATCAGCAGGTGTTGAAATGATAATAATATCCCTTATCCCTGCGAGCATTAAAACAGATAAGGGATAATAAATCATCGGTTTATCGTATATAGGTAACAACTGTTTACATACCCCTAAAGTAATGGGGTATAATCTTGTTCCGCTTCCGCCTGCTAAAATTATGCCTTTCATTTTGTATTTTATTTTACATTACATTAATAAATATTAAAATACCTTGTTATTCACATTATTTCAAATTTTGTGATAAGATTAGTCTGATGAAAATAATTGATATTCATACTCATGGGATTGGCGGGTATGACACAAGAACTACAGATTTTAAACACCTCTTAAACATAGCACATCTTCATGGCTTAAAAGGTGTAGAAGAAATTCTCCTTACAATTTATCCAGCAACAATCAAATTAATGCGTGAGAACATGGAAAATATAAGAAAAGCTATGGAAATACAAAATCAATTAATTGATAATGGTTCTAAAATTATTGGAATTCATCTTGAAGGTCCTTTTCTTAATCCTGCCTATTGTGGCGCTTTAAATGCTATGACTTTTCTTGAACCTTCTGAAAAATTATTTTATGAATTGGTGGAAGGTTATGAAAATATTATTAAGATTATAACAATTGCACCGGAACTTGATGGTGCTCCTGAACTTATTAAAAAAATTTCCGACATTGGAATCATGGTAAACATGGGACATTCAGAGGCAACATACAATGAAGCTGAAAATGGATATAATCATGGGGCAAAAGGAGTTACACATATATTCAATGCCATGAAAGGGTTACACCATAGGGAACCGGGGCTTGCAGGTTTTGGTTTGTTAAATAAGGATGTTTTTATAGAAATGATTGCTGACCCTTTTCATCTTAGTGAAAAAACAATCGAATTAATTTTTAAAGTTAAAGACCCTGAAAAAATAATTATTGTTTCCGATTCTGTAAAAGAGACAGAAACTTATCCGGAAAACAAAGGGATATATAGCAATTATGGCAAATTGCTCGGTGGTAGTATGACTATAACTGAGTCTGCAAAAAGGCTAATTGATTCAGGATATGAAAAAGAAATAATAATGAATTGCATCACATCAAACCCAAAAAAATATTTAGAAAGGGAGTAAATTAATGTCAGAGAAAGTTATTATTTATGGAAAGCCGGGTTGACCATATACAAAAAAAGCACTTGATGCTTATGGAGATAATGTTGAATATTATGATGTGAAAGCAGATGATAAAAATATGGAGAATATGCTAAAGATTTCAGGCGGAATAAGAAAAGTGCCTGTAATAGTAGAAAAAGGTAAAGTTACGGTAGGATTTGGTGGTGCATGAATTGTTTAATAATTTAGCGGCAGCTAAATAAAACAAAAATTTGCAGATTATTTATGCTTATCATACATAATGGCAATTCTTGGAGCTTCATCCTGAATAAATCCAGTAAATATGATTAAATAAAATATGTGGTATGCAATTTATTTGAAATCAGGAAAAGAAGATTCGGTTTCCTCACATCTCAAGAATGCTGGGATTGAAGTAATTAATGCAAAGCTAAAAATAAAAAAGTTTAAAAATAATAAATTAACAGAGGTTATCGAGCCTTTATTTCCCTGTTATATATTTGCCAATTTTGATAAGGATAAATATTCTCATATGATTACGTTTACCAGAGGAGTTCGTTATATAGTTGGAAAAAGTAATCCGTTAGTTGTAAGTGAAGATATAATTCAAGCTATTAAAGAAAATATGAATGAAAATAATTTTGTAATTATAAAACCCCGTAAATTTTCAAAAGGGGAAAAAGTTATTATTAAAGAAGGTCCTTTGAAAAATTTTTATGGAATATTTGAGAAAGAGCTTAAAGGACCAGAAAGAGTAATGATACTTCTTGAAACTCTTAATTATAAAGTGGAGATTGATGGAAGTTATCTTGAAATAGCTTAAAAGAAATAATTAAGACAATGTCCAATACTACTAAAGATATTTTGACTGTAAATATCTTTATCTGTTATCTTATTCAAAATTGATAAATATTTAGAAATGGTAAAAAAATCAGAAAATAAAGAATATATCAGACCCCTTGAAAGAAAAGTCGAAGCTTTAAGAATTCTTACAGAGGTATCTTCAATAATATCATCTACACTTGATATCCGAGAATTGATGTCTCTTGTTATGGAAAAAGCAAAAGAAATTTTAAGTGCAGATGCATGTTCGATTCTTATTTATAACAAAAAGACCAATAAACTCGAGTTTGAAGTTGCTATATGCGGTGAAGAATCAACTTCAGAAATGTTAAAGGAAAAAATAACTCTTGATATGGGGCAGGGCATAGCTGGTTGGGTTGCACAGAACCAGCAAATTCTTGTAATTAAAGATGTAAAAAAAGATAAAAGGTTTTTTCATGATGTAGATAAAATGACTGGTTTTGAAACAAAATCTCTTATCGCTGCTCCTTTAATTGGAAGGCGTGGTTTAATCGGAGTTGCCGAAATAATCAATCCGCAAAAAGAAGATTATGACCTTGAAATATTAAGTATCCTTACAAAGCATTTTGCAACTGCAATAGAGAATGCTATATACCATTCTGAATCTCTTGAAAGAGAAAGAATTAAACAGGAACTCGAAATTGCAGCAACATTGCAAAAAAGTTTTTTGCCTGAAAACCCTATTTTTGAAAAAGGAAAAATTAAAGTTTTCGCAATAAACATACCAGCAAGACATGTAGGTGGAGACCTTTATGATTTTGTAGAACCGGTCAGGGGAAAAGTAGGAGTTTTTATTGGAGATGTTTCAGGTAAAGGTGTATCTGCTGCTTTATATATGGCTAAAATTATAAGTGATTTCAGGTATATTGCACGTGGAATTAATTCTCCTTCAGAAGTTATGGGTAAATTGAATAAAGTACTATCTGGTGCGCCTAGAGGGATGTTTCTTACTGCTATATATCTTATTATTGATGTGGGAAATGGAGAATCGGTTATTTCAGTTGCAGGGCATCCTCCCTGCATACTCATAAATAAAGATGGAATAAAGGTTCTGGAAATGCAGACGGGGCCGCCGCTTGGAATTATTGAAACTGATTTTAAGGAGAATAAGATTAGTCTAAGGAGCGGTGACAGATTAATTATGCTTACAGATGGAGTATTTGAAGCAAAAAATATTTCAGGAGAAAGAATAGGTTTTAATGCTATATTGGAGTTTATTGGAGAAAACCAAAATATTGAAAATTTGTCTGAAAAAATAATAGGCCATATTAATGAATATTCAAAAAATACAGAAATGGCTGATGATATCACAATTGTAGAAATTAAAATCCGGTGAAAGATTCGGTTAAAATAATAATACCTTCACATCCAAAGTATTTATCTGTGGTCAGGAATGTTACTTCAAAGATTGGTGAAATATACGGGATTGATGAAACAATAGTGAATGATTTAAAACTTGCAATTGATGAAGCATGTACAAATATAATCAGACATGCTTATAAAGGTGATACAACAAAGAGAATTATAATTAGATATACAGTTAATCCCGGGCAATATACTGTTGTTCTTGAAGATAATGGAATAAAAGCCGATAAAAATAAACTAAAGGGAAGAGATCTGAACGATATAAAACCTGGCGGACTCGGAATACATTTTATAAAAAGAGTTTTTGATATTTTTATGCTTGATGAAAAAAAGAAAAAAGGCAATAGGCTTATTCTTGTTAAATATCTTAAATGAAAACTGAAATAACAGATTTTAAAGGGAATAAAAGAATTAAGATAACAGGTGATATTGATATGCATACTTCTCCTGAACTCAGAGAAGTTCTTTTATCAATAATAAAGAAGTCAAAAAATCAGTGCGTCTGTGTGGATTTTACGGATGTTACTTATATAGATAGCTCAGGTATTGCCACATTTGTTGAAGGACTTAAAGCAATAAGGGCATCCGGGAGTAGATTATTTTTCTACGGATTACCTGAAAGTATAATGGAAATCTTCAGGTTCTCAAGACTTGATAGGGTATTTGAGATATTCAGGACATTTGAAGATGCCTTCGGAATCTAAGAATATTGTAGAAGTTATAGGAAGTAAAACAAAACCTATTAAGATAAGCATACATAATATTTCATGCATTATTAATGATATTTTTTACTGGACTTTTATCTCTCCTTTTAAAGGATTTCCCATAAGGTTTAAGGCTTGTGTTAATGAAATGGTTAAAGCAGGATATAATTCAGTTCCTATAATCTCTGTAATCTCTTTTTTTATAGGTGTTATTCTTGCTTTTCAGGCTGCTTATCAACTTAAAAAAGTAGGGGCTTTGATTTATGTTGCAAATCTCGTTGGAGTGTCTCTTACAAGAGAACTCGGACCGATAATTACAGCAATAATTGTCTCTGGAAGAAGCGGCTCTGCTTATGCCGCAGAGATAGGTTCAATGAAAGCTGCTGAAGAGATTGATGCATTGATAAGTATGGGAATAAATCCTGTCAGGTTTATTGTTGTTCCAAAACTCATAGCTCTGATGGTAATGGTTCCCGCTCTTACGATTTTTTCTGACTTGATTGGAATATTCGGTGGCTTCGTATTATCAACTACTATTCTTGAAATACATCCTTCAAATTATTTCCAGCAAACTATAAATGCACTTCTTGTTAAAGACATCCTAACCGGGCTCATGAAAGCATGGGCATTCGGAGTTGTAATAACAATAGTCGGTGTTTATCAAGGGTTTATGGTAAAAGGCGGAGCTGAAGAAGTAGGCCGTAGAACTACATCAGCTGTTGTTGCTTCTATCTTTTTAGTAATTGTATCGGATTTATTTTTCACAGCATTATTTTATTATTTCACGTAATATGGAAAAAGCAATAGAAGTAGAAAACTTAGTAACACATTACGGAGATAGAGAGATATTAAAGAATATATCTTTCTCAATACCAAAAGGTTCGATTACTGTAATACTCGGAGGAAGCGGATGCGGTAAAAGCACTTTGCTAAAACACCTTATAGGATTGCTCAAGCCAACTTCAGGAAGGATAATTATAAAGGGAAATGATATAACAAAAATGAATGAAGATCAGATGAATGAGATAAGAAAAAAAATGGGTATACTTTTTCAGGGTGCTGCTTTGCTTAATTCAATGACAATTCTTGATAATGTTGCTTTGCCTTTACACGAACATACAAAACTTAAAGAATCAACAATTGAAATAATGGTCAGGATGAAACTTGACCTTGTTGGGCTGTCAGGTTTTGATTCTTTCTATCCTTCTCAACTTTCAGGTGGAATGAAAAAAAGGGCAGGACTTGCGAGAGCCCTTGCCTTAGACCCTGAAATGCTTTTTTTCGATGAGCCTTCAGCAGGACTTGATCCTGTTACTGCTGCCGGACTTGATGAACTTATTATTAAATTGAATAAGGTTTTCAGAATGACAATTATAGTGGTAACTCATGAATTGCCGAGTGTATTCAAAATAGCTGATTATGTTATTATGCTTGACAAAGGCTATGTGATTTTCTCGGGAACTCTTAATGAACTGAAGACTTCTGATAATCCAAGAATCAGAATGTTTCTTGAAAGGCAGCCTGAAGAGGAAAAATATTCACCAGATGATTATTTCAAGGTAATTGCAGGAGAGTAATATGAAAGAAGAGTTTAAGGCCGGTATAATTATTGTTTCAGCTATTGTAATCCTTAGTATTTTCATAATCCTTATAGGTGGCGGCCAGTTGTTCGAGAAGTTTGATATTTACTATGTAAAAGTAATGAACGCAGCAGGGCTCGAGACAGGTGCTCAGGTAAAGCTCGGAGGAGTTAAAGTTGGCAGGGTTTTAAATGTAAAACCTCCGGTATCTTTTGGTGAACCTGTTAATATAGAAATAGGTCTAAAAAAAGGCACAATTCTATATAAAGGAACAAAAGCTTATATAACACAAATTGGTTTTGTTGGAGATATTTACCTGCTTCTTTCTGTAAAAGATACAACCAATGAAATTATAAAAGTCGGCTCGGTTATTCCATCTGAAGAGCATATGCAGATGGATGTTCTCATGGCAAAGCTGAATAACCTTTCTTCATCTGTTGATAAACTCATAAATGACGTAGATAAAATATTTAGCGAAAGAAATGTAAAAGGAATCGAGAATATTATAGGCAATACTAATAAAGCAATTGTCACAAGTTCAGAAAATATTGATAAAGTTGCGCTTGGCTTGAAGAATACAACAGAAAGACTTGAAAAAGTATTAAATGAGATTGAAAGTCTTCTTAAAGAAAATAAAGGTGATGTTGCCCAACTTCTGAAAAGGGCGCGTGAAAATATAGACAAAGCCGGTGATATGATGAAAAGCATAGAAAAAACTTCAAAATCGGTTGATAAAACAGTTTTGCACCAATCAAAAAATATTGACCAATTAATTAACTCTATGACAAGAACTACCGAAGAGCTTCAGGAAGTTTTACAAGAAATAAAAAATAAACCATGGAGTCTTATTTATAAAGATGGGAGGGGAGAATAAGATGGAAAAGAAGACTAAACTAATTTTAATATACCTTTCAATAATAGTATTTTCTATAAGTTTATTAATGAGTGCATGTACAATGCCCCAGACAAAAATTTATAGCCTTGATTTGAATTATCCTTATAATGAAAAAGATTTGAAAAGCAAATTCTCTGAAAAGGCAGTTACGATTATTGTTAATGCACCAAGACATCTTTCGCAACCTTATATTGTCTATAGAACCTCACCATATGAAATGGAAATATCAAAATACTCAAAATGGGAAGCTTCTCCGCAAGAGATTATAAAAAAAGCAATGAAAGATTACCTTTCATCCTCAAGAATATTTAAAGAAGTTAAAACATCATATACTTTTCAGGAAGGCTATTATACTCTTGAGATTGATTTGAAAAAATTTGAAAGATTTGATTCAGAGAATAAATCATATGGAGAATTATTATTTGATTATATACTAATTTCTCCTGAAGGAAATGAGATTGTGTGCTCAACAATAAATAAAAGAATGGAACTTCAGGAAAAATCATTTCTCGGTCTTGCAAAAATTCTTACTAATGCAATAAAAGAAGCCTCCATTGAAATCGGTGATAAGATTGTAAAATGATAAATTGTCCTGAATTTAATGTGTTCCAGCTTGTAAGCTTTTTCAACCGCATTACTTGTTTGAATATATTCAATATTTATAGTATCGGAAGATAACGCATATGTTCATACGGATGAATTTGAATACTATACTCATCCCACTCAATTTTTTTGCTCATTATAAACTGCTCAAATATATGATCTCCAAGTGTTTCTTTTAAAAGTTCACTTTCTTCAGCAAATTCCAAAGCTCTGTTAAGGCTTCCCGGAAGACTATCTATATTATATTTTTTTCTTTCTTCTTCAGTCATATGATAAACATCCATTTCTATTGGATCGGGCAGGATATATCCTTTTTCGATTCCTTTTAGCCCGGCGTTAAGCATACACGCAAATGCAAGATATGGATTGCAGGAAGGATCAGGTGAGCGAAGTTCAACACGTGTTGCTTTTTCTTTGCCGGGTTTGTATAAAGGAACTCTTACCAGAGTTGATCTATTACGTCTTGCCCAGCATATATAGACAGGAGCTTCGTAGCCCGGAACTAATCTTTTATATGAATTAACCCATTGATTGAGTACAAGTGTTATCTCTTTTATATGTGTGAGGAGCCCTGCAATGTATTTTTTTGCAATATCCGATAGGAAGAATGGATCTTTTGAGTCAAAAAAAGCATTTTTATCGCCAGTAAATAATGACTGATGTGTATGCATGCCACTTCCATTCTGCCCGAATATAGGCTTTGGCATAAATGTAGCATATACATTGTATTGTTTGGCTATCTCTTTAACGATGATTCTGTATGTCATAACAATATCGGCCATTGTCAAAGCATCAGCATATCTTAAATCTATTTCATGCTGTGAATGGGCGACTTCATGATGCGAATATTCAACCTGTATTCCCATTGTTTCAAGAGCAAGTATAGTGTCTCTCCTCAAGTCTTCAGCAGCATCCAGAGGATAATCAAAATAGCCTCCTTCATCAAGTGGTTCTGTACTTTTATCGTTTTTAAAATAAAAATATTCCAATTCAGGTCCAACATAAAAGGTAAAGCCTTTTTGTTTTGCTTTATCAAGATTTACTTTTAATATGTATCGGGGGTCTCCTTTGTATGGAGAGCCATCAGGTTCGTAAATATCACAAAACATTCTTGCAACAGCCTTTTCTTTAGGTCTCCAGGGAAGCATTACAAAAGTAGCAGGATCCGGTCTTGCTATCATATCGCTTTCATCAATTCTTGCAAAGCCTTTTATTGAAGAACCATCAAAACCCATGCCTTCATTGAATGCAAATTCAAGTTCATCAACAGGAACCGCAAAGCTTTTCAATTGTCCATGAATATCAGCAAACCATAATCTAACAAATTTGACATCATATTTTTTTACAATTTCAAGAACATCTTTTTTATCCCTTGGTTTTTGTCCTGATTTTTTAATTTTTGCTTTTGCCATTTTAATTCCTCCGGAGTTTATTAATTACTTAATTTCTTTAAAAAATAATTTGTAAAAATTTCTTGCCCTACCTTTATATTCCTCATATATGCGTTCAGTTTCATTAATTATATTTTCTATGTCTGGATTATCATTCAACCATTCAAGGATCATCTCACGTGTAACCTCTATATGAAATTGGAATGCATATATATTATTCCCATATCTGAATGCCTGGTGTTTATACATTTTAGAACTTGCGAGAAGAACAGCGCCATTAGGTAAAGTAAATGTGTCGCCATGCCAGTGGAATACTTTAAATTTTTTCCAGAAATCTCCAACAGCAGGATGCTTTGCAAGTTGTCTCATTAAAGGATCTTTGATCCCTTCGCCTGTAAGTTCAATATGGTGCCAGCCTATTTCTTTCTCATCACCGGGATAAACGTCGGCACCAAGACAATGTGCAAGTAGTTGTGCTCCAAGACATATACCCATAACTTTAATATCTCTATTTATTGCTTCTCTGATAATTCGGGAGGCTGCTTGAAGATGGGGGTATTTATCCATTTCATAAACACCCATAGGGCCGCCAAGTATTATAAGTGCATTATATTTTTCAAGTGAAGGTGCAATTTCTCCTGAGCCAAGTTCTACTATTTTAAAACTTATATGTTTTTCTTTAAGAAAATCTCCGATAGTCCCGGGACCTTCAGTTATAATATTTTTGACAATTAATACTGCCAATACAACCTCCTAAAGAAAGCTTATAGCAAAGAGATGAGAGCTAAAGTATTAAGCTACAAATTTTATGACTTTGTTACATGTTATCCGGATTATGCGACAGCTTTATATAAAGTATACAAATAAATTATTTGTAAATTACAGCCGAGATTTGTGACAAATTAAACCTTATTCTTTCTAATTTCTCAATTAACTCTTCTTTGGAAGTTAGGTTAATTAATTTTATTATTATATCAAGAATATCAGAATTTATCTGCAATACATTTAAATTATTCATTCTTAGAATAGTGTCAATTGTTCTAAGAAATCTGTGAGATTCTATAAGAAAACTTGAAGTTGACTTATCAATGAGAGAGAAAGAATCTATTTTTTTTAATGCTTCAAATGTATTTTGAATAATAATATCAGGGAATATGTCAGCATATTTCAATTGTATATATTGAACAATAAATTCTATTTCTTTAATTCCGCCAGGACCTAATTTCAAATCATACCCTTTTTTTTCTTTTGAGATTTCTTTTATTATTCTTTGCCTCATTTCCTGTAAATCCTGCGAACGAATATCTTTTTTTCTCTTTAAAATGATTTTTCTTCTCAAATTCTCAAAGTCATTAATCAAGAAAAGGTTGCCTGCTACAGGGCGAGCTTTAATCAATGATTGTATTTCCCATGGTTTTGCATTTCTTAAAAAATATTCTTCATACCCTTTAATGTTGTTTACAAGAATTCCTTTTGAGCCATCAGGTCTTAATCTCAGATCAACTTTATATGCAATTCCTGTATCAGTATATTCTGTCAGCAGTTTTATAATCTTGTCTGGAAATTCATTATATACTTTGTCTTCAGAAACAATAAAAATAAGGTCAAGATCTGAACCGATATTAAGTTCCTTTGAGCCATAACCACCAAATGCTATTATTGCAAATTTTGTATCAGGCATTAAAGAAGAAGTAATTATTTTTAGAATCGCATCTGCTATTGAGCTCAACCTTTCCATAAAACTATATACATCAAGTATGCCTGTAATAAAAAATATACCTGATTTTAACTCTTCATAGGATTTGAATTTCCGGATGCTTTGGTTTATTTCATTTGTTTTAAGCATTATTTGAATCATCTCTTCAAATCGTTTAAAATTACCATTAATATGCTGCAAATCAAAAATACTTTCAATATTTTCTATATTAAGTAAAGACCTTGTTAAATAACTGCTTGTTGAAAATGTCTTAATAATTATTTCTATAAGCTCGCGTCTTTCTTTTAGTATTCCAGTAAAGGATGCATGCTCTCCTATCTTGTCTATGAAATTAGTAAGATTTAAAAGCGCTTTGTCTTTGTTTGTTGCTTTTATAATTTCATCAAGAAAATAAGCTATAACTTTTCTCAGAGATGTTCTTTCATACAAGGTTTTATATGTAGTTAACTGTTCCTGCAGTAGTCTGATATTTTTAAATGCCTCGTTAGGATCGGTAAAACCTTTGAACTTAAGAAAATCAAAAACAGCCTCATCTGGCAGTTCTTCAAATACAGAGAGTATAGAATCAGTTGATTCAGCAGTATCTTTAAAGAGAAGGTTATACATGTCTCTTACTTTAAATCTTTGGAGTTTTAATTTGGACATAAAAACTGCTTTATTATCAAAAAGCATTTTCTTTGCAAGTATCTCAAGTTCCTCATCCGAAGAAGGAATAATATAGGTTTGGGTGTCATCCCTCATTTGAAGAAAATGTTCAATCCTTCTTAAGAAAAAATAGCTGTTACTTAATATATCACTATCGTCTTTTGAAAGAAGATTTTCAATTAATAATTCATTCAAAGTTTCAGAAATTTTTCTTTTTCTTAGATTATCTTTTTCTCCACCGTATAACAACTGAAAAGCATGAACAAAAAACTCAACTTCTCTAATGCCGCCATAACCTCGTTTTATATCATTTGTATCAGAGATACTATCGATTCTTTTTTTAAGACTTTTTATCTCTTCAATATCATTATAATCGAGTGATTTTTTCCAGATAAATGGTTCTATGCCTTTTAGAAAATATAAGCCCAATGAAGTATCTCCTGAGATGTATCTTGAGCGAATTAAGGCAAATCTTTCCCATGACTTTCCCCATGATTCATAATATTGAAAACAGGCATTTAAAGGAGTTGAGATAGATCCTTTTTGACCATTTGGTCTAAGTCTTAAATCAACCCTGTAACATATACCATCTTCTGTAATAGTTTGAAATAAATTAGTAATTATTTCTGTTAATTTGCAGAAATATTCGTGTGAATTTATTCTGTTTTTCAAAATGCCGGATGCTGTTCTTATGCCTGAAGATATTTGTCTTTCTGAAAGATAAACAGTCATAATATCAATGTCTGAACTATAATTAAGTTCTTCTGCACCAAGCTTTCCGAGACCTATTATGGCGAAAGAATTGTCTTTAATATCTCCAAAGTTATCTTTCATTAATTTAGAAGACATATTAAGAGCAATTTCAATTAGTGCATCTGCAAGTACAGTCAGTTCAAAGGCACTCTCTTCTGTACTAATTTTTCTGGAAAGATCTCTTAAAGTTATTCTTAGTAAATAATCTTTTTTTAGTGTTCTCAGTATTTCAAGACATTGTTTTTTATATTCATAATCCCGTAGATTTTTTTCTAATCTTTTATAATCTTTAATTATTTGTTCTTTAGAAATTGGTGAATCTATTTTTTTTAAAGATGAAGTGAGACTTTCAGGCTTAATGAATGAATAATCAGCAAGAAACTGACTACACGAAAATAACATTGCAATATTTGAAAGAAATGCAATATTCTGTTCGATAAAGTCAGGATGCGTAGTTTGCATTCTTTGCAAATTCTTAAGACATCTTGGTTTGTCAGGGGTTGTATCTGAAATATCATTAATAAGTTTGATAATATTCATATAAAAAGAGAGTGATTAAAGTGGAAAATTAAGATCGAGAATTCTTTTTCTTAAAATTAAAATCTCAAATGAAATCGCAGCCATAGAAGCCAATAATGATAGAAAACCAACATTTGCATTTAATACCGAAGAAACTCCGTTATCAGCATAAAGTAATGAAATTACCCTGTCTCTTAAAATAATTGGAAGTATCAATACATCCTGTGGTGTTCCTGATAGAAGGCGTATTAAAGCTTCATTTTCTTTTACATTAAGAATAGGTCCTCTGTAACTGCTTTTATTTCTTAATACATCTGAGAACACCGATTGTCCTTTTTCTTGCATAGAAAAAGTTTCAACATTGAGTCCTCTGCCTTTCCAGCCCATGATTGTACCGCTTTTTACAGTGAATAACGCTGTACGTTTTGCAATTTTATATGCCTCATTTAACAATAAACCTGCTATTCCCTCTTTGTCTTTAACTTCAGTAAAAGCGATCTTTATTTTATTAATCGAGTTTTCTTCAATTTTGGTTTCGGGATTGAAACGGTCACTTAAACTTATAAAACGTACATTCCTCTTAATCCCGTAGTATTTTTCAAGAGAATATAAAAGACGCATTTCGGATATTACGTATGGAATAATATCAAAACCTGTAATAAAACGTAGTTCATCGAGTTCTCTTATATCTTTCGGATTAAGCATAGCAGTGTGCATTCTGCTTCGTTCTTTTTTAAAGGGAAGAATTTTATATTTATCAATTACGTCAATACTGATTGATGATATAATATCTTCCGGAATATTGTTCAATAAATCGAGCGGTGCAGGGGCCACTTTGAAGTATTTGCTTAGGAATTTTGTTAGTTCTGTTTCATCAATGTATCTTAACTCGAGAAGATTAGTCCCTATTCTCCCTCCAAATTGTATCTGCCTTTTTAACGCTTGTTCAAGTTGTTGCGTTGTTATGAGCGCTTCTTTTACAAGTGCTTCACCAAGTTTCATCATAATACATTATTAATTTTTGCATAAAAAATATCAAGATGTTATTTTTTAGAAGGATTGAGATTATGCACTATCTCCGCGCCTATCAAGAATATACAGGAGGAATAAAATACCCACAATAAAAATACAACAAAAGCTGATAGAGGGCCATATATTGTCCCGAATTTTACAACTGAGCCAACATACCAGGTAAATACATGTTTTGCTATTTCAAGTAATATGGTAGTAAATAAAGCACCTGACAAAGCGTGCTTGATTCTTATCTTACTTTTTGGGAAAAATAAATACATAATAGTCACAGTAAAAAGGACTGTAAAAAAAGGTATTACATATCTGATAAGCAAAGCAGTAATTAAGCCTATTCTAAGTGTGGGAAAAGTCTGCTTTAAAGTTTTCAGTAGCGGAATCAATGAAGTAGTAGCAAATGAGATAAAAATAGTTATTATTATAAAAGTTATCATTATTATAGAGAAAATTACAGACCAGAAAAAAGATCTTTTCTTTTTTACTTTGAATATTATGTTTAATGCATTCTCAAGAGATGCAAATACTTGTATTGATAAAAAACCATACAATAAAAGACTCAAAGTACCTATTGCTTTGTAAGAGATAAGCTTATTGAGTTCTTTTATTATTCCTGAAGTAATCTCGGGGAAAAACTCTATTAATCTATGAGAGAAGAACTCATAAAAACCATGATATTTACCGAGTATGTACCCAAGTATAGTAATTAGAAAAAGACAGAAAGGAACCATTGCCATCATAGCAAAATAGGATATAGAGCCAGCTAGCATTACTCCATTATCCCTGAAGAAGTCAATAAAACTTTTTGAGATAATCTTTATAAATTTCAACATAATTAAAATTATTTTAACTTAACTTATTGAATTTATGAATTTATTTCTTTTTAATGTATATTCTTATTGGTGTGCCTTTAAAGGAGAAATGATTTCTTAATATCTTTTCAATATGTCTTATATGGAAGTCTTTAAAAGCTTCTGGGTGATTTGTAAATAGTATAAATACAGGAGGAGCGGTTTTAATTTGTGTAATATAATATATTTTTACAGTTCTGCCTTTATAGCTTGGAAGGTTCGAGGTAGATAATATTTCATTAAGAACCCTGTTTAGTTCAGCAGTCTGGATTCTTTTATTACGTTCTTTAATAATTTCATCTATTATCGGAAAAATTTTTGTAACCCTTTTTTTTTCAAGAGCTGATATAGTGATGAAAGGCGCATACTGCATAAACCACATTTTTCCGAGTAGTTCTTTACCAAGAATTTTATAATCATTTTCAGGGTTTTTCATTAAATCCCATTTATTAAGAATAAAAATAGCACCTTTACCATATTCTTCGACAATGCCTGCAATTTTTTGATCCTGTTCTGTTATTCCTTCAGATGAATCAATAACTATTAATGCTACATCACACCTTTCAATACTTTTTAAAGCTCTTACCAATGAATACTTTTCTACGGAATAACTGAATTTATCTTTTTTTCTTATGCCTGCTGTATCAATAAGAAGATATTTTTTACCGTAGTAGGAACATATACTGTCAATCGAATCTCTTGTTGTGCCGGGTATAGGGCTCACAATCATTCTTTTTTTACTCAGGAGTGTATTAATCAGAGTTGACTTTCCTGAATTTGGTTTGCCGACAACAGCGATTTTCGGGAAAATTGCAGATTCTTCTTTATATTCAGGAAGTAAGGACACAAGTTTTTCCATAAAATCATCATAACCATAGCCTGTTGCTGCGGATAATGGTATCAGTTCTTCAGAACCTATTGCATAGAAATCGTATAATCTATCTTCCCGTGAATATGCATCTATTTTATTTACAGCCCAGATTACTTTTTTCCCGGATGCTCTAATTTTTTTTGATAGTTCAATATCAGGAGGAGTTAATCCTGCTTTACCATCAAGCAAATGGATGATGACATCTCCTTCTTCAATAGCAAAAAGAGCCTGTTCTGTAACCTGTTTTATGATTTCATCATCTGCTTCTGGATAAAAACCTCCGGTATCAACAACAATAAAGTGTTTTCCTTCCCATTCTGCATCAAGATAATTACGGTCTCTTGTAACCCCGGGTATGTTTTCTATAATAGCTGTACGTGTACCTGTAATTCTGTTAAAAAGTGTTGATTTGCCTACATTTGGTCTTCCAACGATTACTACTATAGGTTTAGGCATATATATTTTTTAAACTCCTCCACCATTTGTATCCATAATTCTGCTATTTCTTTTAATTTATCATCAAACTCCCTGTAATTGATAGCAGGCTCCATTACATCAAATAAAGAATCACAAAAATACCAGTTGCAACCTGAAGGTCTAAAAACTCTATTTAGAGAACAGCCATTTTTATTTAAGAAATGGCATGGTTCTGAATCGTTTTTACTAAAATCAACTTCAGGTATTTTTGCCTCTATGGCATGAAGGTAGATAAGATCTTCGAGATTGAAACGGCCATGCTTACTGATACAACATACATTTTTACAATCGGGACAAACATTATCAGTAGCACTTTGAATAAAATAATCTATATCTTGTATGCCCTTTTTTATTTTTACCGAAAGTTTTTTTATATATGCTATCTCATCATTCTGTTTGTTAAATAATTGTTCCATAAAGATAAGTAGCGACTTATAATCATTAATTTCTCTTAAATTGTAATTATCTAATATTTTTATATTCATAATTCATGTGATATTTTGGTCTGAATTAAAGATTTTTTTTATAATTGACGATATTAATATTAAGCTATCCCGGGTTTTGAGAGCAGAGGGAATAAATATAGTGTGTAATCCCGGAGTGCATGATGTGGTGTGCATGCTCTTCTAAATACAGAGAAGCCTAAAGCATCAGCCAGGGTTAAAATGTTATAAGAGCCTCTTTAGCAGATCAAAATCCGGGACAAGATTTAACTTAATATATATATCAAGCTATCATCTCTTCACCTTCTACTAATCAAAAGGGTTCAGGTTTTTGAACCCTTTTAAGATTTTTAATTTATTGCAAATATTTTTTTTAATACATTTACAATATGTAATACTTCCGATTTTTTAAGTAATGGATACAAAGGTAAAGATATGGTTCTCTGACCAATTTCCTCGGCAACAGGAAAATCCCCTTCTTTAAATCCATAAGTTTTTCTGTAATATTTTAACAAATGGATAGGTCTATAATTTACAGCAACACCTATATTATTTTTCTGAAGTGACCATACAATCTGGTCCCTTCTTCTTGCAGGTACTAAAATTGTAAAAAGATGTCTTGCATGTTTAAGCCCGGGTAACGTCTTTAATAGGTTAATCTCTTTTATTGTTTTCAAAAAAGTCTCATAATATTCCCAAAGTTGATTACGTTTTTCCCATAATTTATCTATCCGTCTCAATTGACCAAGTAAAAGAGATGCTTGAATATTATCCATGTTGTATTTCCA
Organism: Nitrospira japonica; assembly: GCA_020725385.1. Lineage (GTDB taxonomy): Bacteria > Nitrospirota > Thermodesulfovibrionia > Thermodesulfovibrionales > SM23-35 > DYFC01. The sequence goes on from DYFC01000017.1 coordinate 80,650, forward strand.
TCCAAGAACCGGCATATCCCAGTGACGGTATTTCCCTGTATATCTATCTGCAGCAGATTTATCAATACCATGTAAACGTAACATTCTTAGGATCTCTGCAAGTTTTATATTATTTGTGCTTATAGCTCCTCCTTCACCTGAAGTAATATTTTTCGTAGCATAGAAACTGAAACAAGCAGCATCGGAGATTTGCCCTGGTTTTAATCCTGCGCGTGATGCCTCGATTGAATGTGCGGCATCTTCTACTATTTTTAACTTATATTTGGAAGCTATTTTGTAAATTTTTTTCATATCACACATTTGCCCGTACAGATGTACAGGCAAGATTGCTTTTGTTTTTTCAGTAATAGCAGTCTCAAGAAGTTCTGCATTCATGTTGCCGGTGTCTTCTTCTACATCCACAAATACAGGTTTTGCACCTGTGTGCAAAATTGAATTGGCTGTTGCACAAAAACTCATTGGAGTTGTTATAACTTCGTCTCCATTTCCTATCCCGAGGGCCAGTAAACTAAGATGAAGAGCGGCTGTACAGCTTGTAACGCCAACAGTTTGTTTTACACCCAGATACTTAGAGAAGGCTTCCTCAAAAAGGGCGACTTCAGTGCCGGTAGTAAGAAATATTGACCTGAGAACATGATTCAGCCTAAACAAATCATCATTATTAATGTTATGACGAAAAAATTCTATCTTTTTCATAAAATATAGAAAAGAATATTTATTTTACTAATGTAACATGATTATAAATATCTGAATATGATAAAATTAAATTAAAAAACTTTAAAAGAATCATGGATAATATAATACCAGAATTTTCAATAGTTATTCCTGTTTATAATGAACAAGAAAATATTCCCGAGCTTTATAAAAGATTAACCGAAGTAATGGATACACTTTGCACTTCCAGAGAACTATCAATAAATTATTATGAAATAATTATGGTAGATGATGGAAGTACAGATGGTTCATGGGAAATCATAAAGAAACTTCATTATGACGATAAAAGGGTCAAAGGCATAAATTTTTCACGTAATTTTGGACATCATATAGCAATTACTGCAGGACTTGATTACATAAAAGGTAATACTGTAATACTCATGGATGGAGACCTGCAGGACCCGCCCGAAGAGATCCCGAAACTTTATCAAAAATTTCAGGAAGGGTATGATTTAGTTTACGGAATCAGACAGAAAAGAAATGACTCTTTATTTAAGATATTGACTTCAAAGTTTTTCTGGTGGATTCTTAGAAAATTTTCAGGGGTGGAAATGCCAAAAGATCAAACAATGCTTAGAGTTCTGAGTAAACGACTTGTTGAATCTATAAAACAAATGAGAGAAAATGCGAGGTTTATTCATGGAATGATGGCATGGGTAGGTTTTAATTCCGCTAATGTTGAAATCAGGCATAATCCCAGAACAAAAGGTAAGAGTAAGTATAATCTACCCAAGATGTTTAAATTAGCTTTTCATGCAGTGACTTCATTTTCAGCTATTCCTTTAAAACTTGCATCCTATCTGGGATTTTCAAGCTCATTTCTAAGTTTTCTAATAGGATTATATTTCTTATATAAAAAGATTTTTTTTAACATTCCGGTTCCAGGTTATGCTTCTATAATAGTTTCGGTTTTTTTCGTTGGGGGTATTCAATTATTAGTGCTCGGGATAATGGGAGAATATATAGGAAGAACATATCAGGAAGTGCAGCGCAGACCTCTTTATATAATTAAGGAATCATTTATTGAAGAATAAAATACCAATAATTGAATTAAAATGGGATACCAGATTATTCAATAAAAAGATCGGGAGGCTTTGTTTACTTCCAGGTTACATAAATAAGATTGACAAAATTATAAATGAAGCAAAATCCAAAGGCTTTTTATATTTAACCTGCAGAATTGAACCACCCAAATTTTCACAGATTCGTTTATTAGAATCTGCAGGATTTTATTTAACCGATGCAGGATTAACATTGGAAATAAAAACACCGAATTTATATTTAGGTGAAAATTTAATCAAAGTTCCTATCAATACAGCAACTATTACGGATATTCCTGTTTTAAAAAAGATTGTAAAATCACTTTTTCTTCATAGTAGATTCTATCACGACCCGTTTTTTACTAAAGATGATGCTGATAAAATCTATCAAGCATGGATTGAAGATGCAATAAAAGGGATTTCTGCCGATATCGTTTTCTGGGTAAAAAATAAAGGTTTCATTGTTTGTAAAAAATCCCGTTTAAAAACAGGCGAAATTTCATTAATTGGGGTGGTTGATAAATTTAGAGGCAAAGGAATTGGTAAAGCATTATTGGCTTCATCATTAAAATGGTTTGATAAGGAGGGTTTCAGTAAGGTAAGGGTAAGAACGCAGTTAATTAATATCAATTCTTTGAATTTTTACCTTTCTCATGGATTTTATGTGTATTCTTGTGATATGGTGTTTGGAAAAATACTATAACTTTTACAGATTGTAAAGTATTTTTGAATCGGGAGATACAGATAAATCTTCCTAATTGAATTAAATTAATACATCACTGATGGAGGTATTTATTTAAAATGGATAAAAAGCCTGTTTTGGTTCTAGGAATCGGTAATCTGCTTTTCAGAGACGATGGGGTAGGACTTCACGTGGTAGAAAGACTTAAAACTATGTCATTGCCTTCAAATGTTGAGATAATAGAAGGAGGAATAGCAGCTTTTGATATAGTATATATGATTGAAAACAGAAAAAAAGTTATAGTTATAGATGCTATAAAAGCAGAAGGAGAACCGGGAATGATATACCGCTTTACCGGAGATGATTTTATTGAAAAAAGAAAAAATGCATTGAAATCACCTGCTGAAGCTGAATTTGCGGATTATTATAATACAACGTGCATTATGGGAACAGCTCCGGAAGAGCTTATTGTAATAGGCATAGAACCATTCGACACAGGAGATAAAGACGGAAAGCTTAAAATCGAGTTATCTCCTGTGCTTCAGTCAAAACTACCTGATATTATTGAGATGGTTTTAAAAGAAATAAGGATTTGATAATTATTTTTTTAGGTATAAAGGCCAAATTATAAATTAATAATAGTCGAGAGGTTGAGATTAAATGGATAAAAAACCTATTTTGATTTTGGGTCTTGGCAATCTTCTCTTGAAAGATGAAGGAATAGGAGTGCATGTTGTTCAAAGAATGATGAATATGTCATTGCCCCCTGATGTTGAAGTTCTTGATGGCGGTACACTTGGCATGAAGCTTATCTATTATATTGAAAACAGAACCAAGGTTATTGTTATAGATGCTGTGTTAATCGATGATCAACCCGGAACAATTTACCGTTTTACAGGTAAAGACCTGTTGGAAGGAAATGCATGTCAATTATTTTCTGCTCATGATATTAATTTTACCCATGTTTTAAAAAATGCCGAGATGTTTGGGAATACACCAGGTGAAGTAGTATTTATCGGAATTAAACCGGAAGATATAAGTCCCGGAATTGAATTAACTCCAGTAATTGAAGCACAGATTCCGAGAATTCTTGAATTGGTATTAAAAGAAATCGAAGTCTCAAAATGATATTGAGAGCCTCGAAATTTATATTTATTTCACTTGTTTTTATATTCATATTCGGAATGTTTGCCGGACGTATATGGGACCCTGATTTCTGGTGGCATTTGAAGACGGGTGAATATATTTATTCTACCGGCTCTTTGCCGGAGACTGACCCTTTTGCTTATACTTCTCTTCCTAAAGATCCTTTAAACCCTGAATCTAAAAGAATCAAATTTATTTTAACTTCTTACTGGCTTTCTCAAATAATATTTTTCTTAATTTACAAAATGGCAGGATTTCAGGGAATTATAATTTTTAGAGCAACAATTCTCACGGCACTCGTTTTTTTTGTTTATATGGCGATTAAAAGGGAAGGCGCTAACTTCTATACTTCAATAATCATGATTATTCCCTTGGCTATAATATTGAGCAATTTCACCGGTGAAAGACCACAGCTTTTTTCTTTCTTTTTTTCATTTCTTCTTATTTATTTATTTGAAGGTTTCAGAATGTCTAAAATAAAAATTTCTTGGTCTTCATATCAGGAAATCAACTCAGAACGCCGACATGCCAATTTATTATATCTATTACCTGTCCCTTTCATTATGCTCCTGTGGGCAAACATGCATGGCGGAGTTTTTATAGGGGTTGCAATTCTATCTATATATGTTATCTGTGAAATTATTAAATTCTTTAGATATAAATCCGCGAGTGTTCTGTCTTCCAAAGAGCTAAAAATACTCGTTATAATCGGTTTCATCTCGATTTTAATGACAATTTTAAATCCAAATAAATGGGATGTTTTTTCTGTTTTGATTGAGTTTCAAAAAAGTAAATACATGGAATCAATTGTTGAGTCAAGGTCACCTTTTAATTTTCTTTCCTCGGGTTTTTATAATCAAGAGCTTATAACATATATTTTTTTAATAATAATTTGTATCTTCTTTATGATTATAAATTTTAAACGCCTGGATATAACAGATATTGGAATAGTATCATTTTTTCTCTATATAAGTGTTACTTCGGCAAGAACAATACCTTTTTTTGCAACAATATCTACCTTGTTTATAGCACGTTATGCAATAAAAACTATAAGAACGCTAAATTATATCGAGAAATTAAGAAGTTTCGCTGGAAAAATTAAATTAGGATCTCTACAATCTGTATTGATAACTTCATTGTCAATTGTTTTGTTTATAGTTCTTGTGAACACCAGAATAATGAATAAGGGCATTGTGTGGGAGAGATATCCTAAAGGTTCTGCTGAATTCCTGAAAAATAATAAGATTTATGGAAATATGCTGAATCCATATGTATGGGGAGGTTATCTAATATGGACATTATATCCTGATTATAAAGTTTTTGTAGATGGAAGAGGTTTGATAGAAGAAGTTTTTTTCCAGAATTCCAAGATATTTAGTGCGAATTTACAGCAGTTTGGGGATATTCCTGAATGGCAGGCTTTTATGAAAGCATATAATATAAATTTTATAATAACTTATTCTGTTAATGATTTCTCCGGCAAGCTGATTCCAATTATTCCATTTATTATGAATGACCCTGAATGGTTATTTGTATATATGGATAATAATTCACTGATATTTGTTAAAGAAAGTCCTGAAAATTCCGGAATTATCGAGAAATATTCGATGCCAAAAAAATGGGTATGGAATGAAGTTATAACAGAGGCTGCTTACAAAGTTAAAAAAGTGCCTGAAAAAACTAATTTTTATATAACAATGGGAGATGCTTTTTTTGCCAAACAGGATTTCCAGGATGCAAGAACAATGTATTTGAAAGCCAGAGAGTTTAACCCTTCAAATCCGGTTGTAATTCAAAGACTAAATTCATTGAACTCAATACAATAATTATTATATTTCTCAAAAATACCTTTTCAAATAAAAATCATCGGATTAACCCTCCTTAGGCGGGTTAACTTAAAAAATGCATTTGAAATAATGCAGATGTTGCAAGAAAATTTATTTTTCGATACCTTAGTGGACGCTTAAAGATGATTTACCATTAACTTTTTTATTCATTACCAATAAATATCTTTTGATATAAAAATTATCGAGTTAAGTAAATTTTTGAGCAATGTCTGCATTATTTGGGTTAAATGACTTTTTGAGCAAGTCTGTTTTTTTCGGGTTAAAGAAATAATTTCAAATGGACGATAATTTAATTAAAGTATTAAAAATAAAATGTGCAGTTTTCAAAGAAATCACCTCTGTATTCTTTGTCAAAGCAAATTGGTTAGGTTGATAATCTGAAACAGATGTCTTTTCAATGAATTACTGCGCAAGGAGGTTTAATTATGTTTAAGTATCTTAAAAACATGAAAATCAGGTACAAATTATGGCTGGTTGTTGGTGTTATGATGTTCGGAATTATAACAGTTGGAACGATGTCGGCAGTCGAGTTAAAAGGAGATCTTTTCAAGGAAAAGGAAACAAAGACACGCCATCTTGTTGAGACCGCATATGGAGTAATAGAAAATTATTACAATCAATTTAAAGAGGGTAAAATTTCAGAAAGAGATGCCCAGGCATTTGCAATAGCTGCAGTGAAAAATTTAAGGTATGAAGAAAAAGATTATTTCTGGATTAATGATATGCAGCCAAAAATGATTATGCATCCTTTTAAACCAGAACTTGATGGAAAAGATTTATCGGATTTTAAAGATCCTACGGGAAAGGCACTTTTTGTAAGTATGGTTGAAGTTGTAAAAAATTCAAAAGGGGGTTACGTAAGTTATATGTGGCCAAAGCCGAATTATAAAGAACCTGTGCAAAAAATATCTTATGTAAAAGGTTTTGAGCCATGGGGATGGATTATAGGAACCGGTATTTATGTCGATGATGTTAATGCTACGGTAAAGAAAGAAATACTGAAGATAATTACTATACTAATTCTTATAGTAGCAATATCTTTTTTCATTGCAACAACTATAATCAATGGATTGCAGAAACAATTGGGAGGAGAGCCTTCATATGTGGCTCAAATAGTTCAAAAAGTTTCTGAAGGTGATTTAAGCATTGAGATAGTAACAAATAAAAAATATGAAAATAGCCTTTTATATCATGCAAAAATAATGGTTGATAAGCTGAAAAATCTTCTTGGAGAAATAAAGTCAACAGCAGATACACTTGCCTCTGCAAGCCATGAACTTTCAGCAAGCGCAGAACAGATGTCAAGAGGCGTTATTGAACAATCAGGTAGGGCGTCTCAAATAGCTACAGCTTCAACAGAGATGTCCCAGACTATAATAGATATTGCTAAAAATTCGTCTAATATTGCTTCTTCTGCTTCTGAAACTGTGAATATTGCAAATAACGGTGAAAAAATAGTTGATAAATCGGTTGATGAAGTAAAAGCAATAGCAGCTACGGTTAATGAATCTGCCAGTTTAATGTCTTCTTTGGGTGAACGCTCAAAGCAAATAGGCGATATACTTAATGTAATAAAAGATATTGCAGACCAGACAAATCTACTTGCATTGAATGCCGCAATAGAAGCAGCAAGGGCCGGAGAGCAAGGGAGGGGTTTTGCAGTGGTTGCAGATGAAGTTAGAAAGCTTGCAGAAAGAACTGCTAAAGCTACATCGGAGATAGGGAGTATGATATTTGGAATCCAGAAGGAGATGGAAGCTACTGTTGAATCCATGAATGCCGGTACAAAAAAGGTAGAAACCGGAGTAGAGTTTGCTGCTCAGGCTGGAGATGCTTTGCGTCAGATTGTAAAAAGTGTGAGTGAACTTCAGTCAATGGTTCAACAGATTGCTACAGCAACGGAAGAAATGTCAACGACTTCAGAACAAATTAGCGGTGATATTGAGACGATCGCCAATGTATCAAAAGAAACTTCTGTCAGTTCGGAACAGATATCAAAAGCTTCTTCGGATCTTTCAAGATTAGCCGGAAATTTACAAAATGTAGTTGGTTTATTCAAAGTTTAAATTTATAATTCTAAATTAAATCTTTTCAAATAAAGGGCTCCAACAAAAATGAGCCCTTTATTATATTTTCAAATATAATATTTATATCCCAATTTATCTTATTTATCTTCAGAAAAACTAATTCATTAAAAAAGAAAATAGTTGAAATATAATACTGTGATTTTTTAGAATAAAAAATAAATATATTACAATTTAAACATAAATATAATAAAAATTATAAAGGCTTTTTAAAACATTATTGAATCACTCTGCAATTTTGATATTTGTAAAAAGTTCTTCGATTGTTGTTGTATTTCTGTCAGAAGTGAATCTCAAAAGTTTTTCAAAACCTGTTATATTGACAAAATAGTATTCTTGTCTTTAAAAGAGTCTTTTCATCGGGGGTATTAGTGTTAAAAGTTTTAAATAGAAAAGTAAATAAAATAAATAAATGTAAAGGAAAATCTTCTGAAAACAATAACTTACATGAAACCAAAAGAAAAGTTTTGAAAAGTAGGAGTAACAAAGATTACAGGCACTTTCATAAACATCAAGATCCTGAATTATATTATAAAGCTATAATAGAAGCTTTTGATGGTTTAATTTATATCTGTTCATCTGACTACCGTATAGAGTTTATGAATCGGCAATTTATAGATAAAATCGGGTATGATGCCACAGGTGAGTATTGTTATAAAGTTTTTCATGATAGAACTGATGCATGTCCATGGTGTGTAAATAAACGTGTTTTTAATGGTGAAACAGTCCGTTATGAAACAATGATTCCAAAAGAAAACAAATGGTATTATGTTATGAATACACCTATTTATTATAAAGATGGAACTATGTCAAAACAATCTTTGATGATTGATATAACTGAAAAGAAAATAATTGAAAATGCATTAAAGGAGAGCGAAGACAAGTACAGAATACTTTATGAAAATAATACTTCAATGTATTTTACTGTTAATAAAAATGGAATTATCATTTCAGTTAATCACTTTGGTGCAGGACAACTCGGGTATTCTGTTGAAGAATTAATAGGCACATCGGTATTAAATCTTTTTCATCCGGATGATAGAAAATTGGTGAGTGAACAATTCGAGAAATGTTTTATAAATCCTGATAAAGTGGAATACAGGGAATTCCGAAAAATTCGCAAAGATGGAAGTATTTTATGGGTTAAAGAAAGTGCACGTGTAATAAATAAAGCAGATAAGAGCCAGATTATTCTTGTTGTATGCGATGATATCACGAAAAGAAAAATCATTGAAGAGGAATTAAGAAAAAGCCGGGATGAACTTACTCAAAGAGTAAAAGAACTTGAAGAATTTTATGATCTTGCTGTTGGAAGAGAATTAAGAATGATAGAAATAAAAAAACAGAATAAAAAACTTAAGGAAGAACTTGCAAAATTTAATGTTTATTTTGACGAATAACTTCATTTGTTAGTTATGAAAATTCCTCCACATGAATATCATATTTATAAAAATCTTATAGAAAATACTGCTGAAATAATTCAGACAGTTACTCCTGATGGACATTTTATTTTTGTAAATAAAGCATGGTATAAAACTCTTGGATATTCTCATAATGAATTAAGTTCTTTAAATTTAAACGATATTATACATCCTGATCATAGAAATCATTCTAAAACCCTATTTGATAAAATAAGTAAATCAAATAAATCTTTATTAGTTGAGACCGCATTTATAACAAAAGATGGCAGAAAAATATATGTTGAAGGCAGTATACATAGAATTAGTCAGGCTAATAAAGTTTTATATATTCAATGTATTTTTCGTGATGTTACAGAAAAAAAGATTTACATGGAAATTATTGAAAATGCTATAAATGAATGGAGAATTACATTTGATTCCATGCCATGCGGTGTTTTAATAATTGATCTTGATTGTAATATAAAAAGAACGAATAGATATTTTGCAAATATTTTTAAATTACAGATTGAGGATATAAAAGGTTTGAAATGTAGTGAGGTATTAAAAGATGTAGAACTTCAAAATGTTTTTAGGAAAATTATTTATGAAAAAACATTTCCTTTAGAGACAATACAATATAATCTTAAAGAAATTAATAAAAGTTTCATGATTGATTTTACTCCAATTCCAGCAAGCGATGGAATTACAAGATCTATTATTCTTACTTTTGTCGATGTTTCAGAAATAAAAAATAAAGAGAAAAAACTTGTGGAAAGCAGAGACGCTTTTTTTAATATGCTCAAAGACCTCGATTATTCTTATAAAGAATTAAAGGATCTTTTCGAAAATTTAATACGCTCTTTTATTAATATGATTGAGGCAAAGAGTCCATGGACAAAAGGACATTCTGAACGTGTTACCGATTACGCTTTAACTATTGCCACTGCATTAAATTTTGAAGAAGATGAATTAAATGATCTAAAAATAGCTGCTTTACTTCACGATATTGGTAAAATTGGTACTTATGATTTATTACTTGACAATCCAAATAGACTTACAGAAGACGAGTTACAGCTCATTTATATGCACCCGATTAAGGGTGAGAATATATTGAAGCCAATAAAACAGATGAGAAAAATATTACCTATTATAAGACATCACCATGAACGGATAGATGGCAGTGGTTATCCGGATGGCTTAAAAGGGGATGAAATACCTCTACCGGCAAGGATATTAAGTATCGCGGATGCGTTCGATTCGATGACATCAAACAGACCATATCGAAATGCTGGAACCTATGAGTATGCTATCTCGGAACTTAAGAGTTGCAGCGGAACTCAATTTGATGGCGGACTTGTTGACGTTTTCTTGAAACTTTTATATAAGTCCGGGATTCGCAAAACACAGGAGTTTCCGGTTAATTTTTAGTTTATGTAATTACTTCAGAAAGAATTCTTTTACCGGTTCTGCTTTCACAGCTAAAAACAGGTAATCTATGATTTTTAGTACGCTTTTGGTAGTACATTAATTTATCTGCTGAGTCTAATAATTCATGAACAGAACTAACTGTATTTGCATTGTATATTGAAATACCGGTACTTACTGAAAGATTATAAGGATGTCTTTGCAATTTATTATATTCTTCAAAATTATCATGTAATCTTTTTGTAATTGCTTCTATGGTATTATAAGTAGTATCTATTGTTAGAACAACAAATTCATCCCCTCCAATACGTGCCAGAATATCCGATTCTCTAAATGTCCTTTTAAGGATATTTGCTGTATTAATAAGTGCACTGTCACCTTCTTTATGACCGTGATTATCATTTATAAATTTAAGATTATCAACGTCCGCAAAAATAAAAAGTATTTCTTTTTTTAGTCTTTTTGCAAGTCTTAAATGTTGTTCGGCAAGATTTATAAAACCTCTTCTATTATATAAACCGGTTAATTCATCTATAAGTGAAAGCATATGTAATTGGTCCAGCATATTTTTTTTATCAGTGATGTCTCTTGCGATCCATTGTATTGCATAAGGGAAACCTTCTTTAAAAAGAATTGAAGCCTCTGATTCAACCCATATAAATTCTCCATTCTTTTTCTTTAGTCTTAACACAAGCGGACTCTTATTGGTGTAGTTATTATTTAAGAGATCAATAAAATTAAGAGCCGATTTTATATGTTCTTCTGAAAAGAAAGCTGTCAGATTTATTTTTTTAAATTCCTCTATTTTATATCCGAGTAGATTTAAAGTAGCATTATTTGCGTCAATAAAATTGCCTTTAAGGTCATGTATATATATGCAATAGAATAAACTATTATAAAGAGCATTATATCTTATTTGTATTTCTTTACAATATATTACTGGTTCACTGGAGCCGGATGTCCCGCATTTATTTTTTAAAGCACTATTTAATTTTTCCAATGAGCCCTCCTTTTAAAAATTTAATAAATTTTTAGCAAATAAAATGCCAATTTGTTAGTAAAGAGCAAAGAACGAATAGCGAAGAGAAAAATATTAATTGATTAATTTTTTTCCAGAACAATTGTTTTTAGGCATAAACTTTGCTCCTATGTATTGTAATAAGTTTGAAATTGTCAGAATATTGACGACGTTTGGGTAATATAAATTACTTAGTAAGTATAAGATGTCAAAAAATTAACCCGGTAATAAAATGGATATTAATCCGGCAAATAAAATTTATGAAACTCCTGTAATAAAAAGGGAAGAGAATACAGGTCTTCCTGATAAAAGAAAACAAAAAAGAGAAAAGAAGGAACAGGACAAAGGAGTAAGGAAAGTTGACATCAAGGTATAAGATGCTTAGAAATACAAAAACAAAAGAGAAAGAACTTTTATCACTTGAACTCTCTGAAGTTAAGGACATCGCTGACATTATTTTTAAGAGATTAAACAGGAAGATAGAAGTTCTTGAGGCTATTGAAAATTCAGTAGATGAAAAAATAAAAGTTCTTGAGAAACTGATACAGAAAGCTGAAGCAGCACAATCATCTTTATCCAAACTTGACCGTCATGGAGAAATAGCTTTAATGGGAAGAAGAGGTATGAGCAGCCGTGAAATAGCTGAAGCACTTGATGTGCCTGTTGGAGAAGTTGATTTAATCCTTAATCTGAAAGGCATTAGGACAGGTGCAAATACCTCTTCTGAAAAAGTTAAACAGGAAAAAATTTCCAATCAGGTAATATTTACCTGAGATTTAAATTGAAAAATTCCCTCCTATTACCCCTCTTTCATCAGGGTTCGGGAAAATACCCGAACCCTTTTTATTTTATTTGTCTAAATAATAAAGATGTTACACGATAAACTATATCTAAGTATGTATTCAAGAAGTATAATCAAAAGATTCCTCACATTCGTTCGGAATGACAAGGTAGAGAGGTTTAAAATTACAGAAAAAGAATTTGTAATGATTGATAAAGGTTTAAAATAACAAAAAACCAACTATAAAAAAACAAAAAGTCGTGAAATAAAAGTATTAACTGAGTAGAATTTTATTTAAAAAACAAACTGGCATTATGTTTGCTTAAAAAAAGGCATGAATAAAGGAATTTATATAGCACTTTCAGGAGCAGTTTTAAAAAATACACAGGTGGAGATTATTTCGCAAAATCTTGCAAATGCAGCATCTACCGGTTACAAAAAAAACAAAGTGTCATTCAAAGATTATATGTTGCCAGTAACACAGGAATCTGCTGACGGAAGAGCAATGAGTGAACTCTCTGCAATAAAAACTGATTTTTCAGAAGGAACGATGATAAAAACAGGAAATACACTTGATATAGCTATTGATGGTAAGGGATTTATTAGTCTTGAGGACGGATTTTATACACGTAGAGGTGATCTTAAGATATCTTCTGACGGATATCTTAGAGCCTTTAATGGATTTAAAGTGCTTGGTAACGCAGGTCCTATTCGTTTGCAAGGAGGCATAATTCAAATTGATAACAACGGTGATGTTTTTGTAAATGGTCTGTTAACTGACACGATTAAACTTACTGATTTTGAATCAACTGATAATCTCGTAAGAGCAGGTAATAGCCTTTTTAAGACCGCTGAGAAAGGTTTTAAGGCAAGTACTTTTGTAAGACAAGCACATCTTGAAGCATCCAATGTAGATGTATTCAGAGAAATGGTTTCAATGATAGAGACAATGAGAGAATATGAGACATTTCAAAAAGCTATAAGAGCTTTTGATGAAGCCTCAGAAAAGATAAACAATGAGTTAGGGAGGTTTTAAAAAATGCTAAGATCATTATTTATTGCTGCAACAGGTATGGAAGCTCAAAAACTGAATATAGATGTAATAGCAAATAATCTAGCGAATGTTAATACAGTTGGCTTTAAGAAAAGTAGAGCGGATTTTCAAGAATTAATATATCAGGATTTAAGAACACCCGGGGCTATTTCTGCTGAAGGTTCTCAAATACCATCCGGTATCCAAGTCGGGCTTGGTGTTAAACCTGTTGCAGTTCAAAAATTATTTCTTCAGGGAGATTTTGTTCATACAGGTAATCCACTTGATCTTGTAATAGAAGGAGATGGTTTTTTTCAGATAACAATGCCTGACGGAACGATAGCTTACACGCGTGCTGGAACATTTAAACTTGACAGCGAAGGTAGAATAGTTAATTCAGATGGTTATCCGCTTGAACCTGCTATAACTGTACCTGCAAATACTATCAGCATAACAGTTGGTTCTGACGGTAAGATTCAAGCATTACAATCCGGAAGTACTACTCCTACAGAAATAGGGCAGATTGAACTCGCAAGATTTATAAATCCGGGTGGACTTAAGGCAATGGGTAAAAATTTATTTACAACATCAGGCTCTTCAGGTGAGGCAACAACAGGAAATCCTTCAACAGAAGGCCTCGGTACCATAGCTCAGGGATTTATTGAAATGAGTAATGTAAATATTGTTGAAGAAATGGTAAATATGATTGTTAGTCAAAGAGCTTATGAAATAAATTCAAAAGCTGTTCAGGCTTCGGATGAAATGCTTCAAACTGCAAATAACATCAAGAGATAAAAGGTTGTAGAAAATGAAATTTAGTAATCGTAAAATATCATCTAAAAAAATAGATAAACCATTATTATCAGGCAGGCAATCTTTGACACCTTTATTGTTACTTTTACTTTCATGTATTAATCTTCTTCCTTCTGTTTCAATGGCAGGGCCATGGAATTTAGAAGATACTCTTAAAGAATACGTTAAAAATGTATATCCATGGCCTGAAATTATGATCAGTGATATTGTGGTAAAAGGTGATATGCCTGATATTAAGCCATCAAAAATAATGGTTCAAAAAGGATTACCCGGAAAAACTGTTTTTTTACTTGAATTTGATTCTTCGGAAACATTATCTGTTATTGCAAATGTGAAAGCATTTGATAATGTGATTTCAGTCAAAAGAGCTTTCAAGAAAGGTTATATTCTTCAAAAAGAGGATTTATATACTTTACTTATGGATGTTCAGCGCATACCCGCTGGATCTTTAAAAGACATAAAAAGTGTAGTAGGCAAATCACTAAATCGTTCAGTTCTTGCAAATACTCCAATTACTGCAGGAATGGTGATAGATTCCTATACTGTTAAAAAAGGGAAGAAAGTTCTTCTTCTGGTTGAAGGTGAAAATTACAGAATCTCAACTACAGGTGAAATTAAAGAAAGTGGTTCTGTTGGGGATTATGTCAAAGCTTTAAATATTGCTTCTAAAAAAGTTATTTCAGGATTGCTTATCGATGAAAACACATTAAAGGTGGAACTATAAATGCGGAGTATAAACTATTTGATTGCTTTTATATTTTTATTTTCTGCCTGTGCTACAACAAAAGTTGAACTTCCACCCGAGCCACCAAAATACGTCTATGAAAATAGAGTAGCAGAACACCCAGCTTTAAATTCTTTGTGGAGGGACTCTGCAAGCCTTTATGAAGACCCAAAAGCGAGGAGGCTGAATGACCTTGTTACAATCAGGGTTGTAGAAAATATCACCGGTTCTGGCAAAGCTGATACAAATACTAACAAAAAATCATCACTTGATGTGAGTGTAGAAAAGTTTTTTGGAGTGCCTACAAATCTTGGTTTAAATAATCTTTATGGAAAAGGAAATACTTTTTCCCCTTCGGTGAAAGGTTCTGCTGAAAATGATTTTCAGGGAAGTGGAGAAACAACAAGAGAAGGAAGACTTGTTGGAACAATAACTGCAAAAGTTGTTGAAGTAATGCCTAATAATAATCTTGTGCTTGAAGCAAGAAAAGAAATAACAATAAACAATGAAAAACAAATACTTATTCTCACAGGTGTAATAAGACCCGATGATATTCTTGTTGACAATTCTGTTGTTAGTAGCAGAGTTGCAGATGCAAAGGTTTATTTTGTTGGTGATGGTGTTGTTCAGGAAAAACAAAAGCCGGGTTGGCTTGTAAGAATACTGGATGATGTATGGCCATTTTAAGAATTCAAAACTCAAAACTCAAAATTCAAAATTCAAGAATAATAAAATTTTTTTTAATATTTTTCTTTATATTATCTTCGACTTTAACAGTAAATGCTGAACGAATTAAGGATATAGCTGATTTTGAAGGTGTAAGAGAAAATCAATTGATAGGTTACGGGCTTGTCGTTGGTCTCGATGGTTCAGGTGATAAAGGAAATGCAACAATGCAGGGAATAGCAAATATGTTACAGAAGATGGGATTAAATGTTAATCCTAACGATATAAAGGCAAAAAATACTGCTTCTGTCATGGTTACAGCAAATCTTCCACCTTTTCCAAAAGCTGGCACAAAGGTAGATGCATTGGTCTCAACAATTGGTGATGCAAAAAGTCTTCAAGGCGGCACCCTCCTCCTTACCCCGCTAAAGGGACCCGATGGTAAGATTTATGCTCTTGCACAGGGTCCCGTATCTATCGGTGGATTTGTAGGTGGCGGTGCAGGTAATACAGTCCAGAAAAATCATCCAGCATCAGGAAAAGTTCCTGAGGGAGTAATAATTGAAAAGGACCTCCCATTCATTCTTGGAAATGGTGGAGATTTAAGAATTTTCCTGAAAAGACCTGATTTCACTACTGCGTCTGATATGGCGAAAGTTATAAATGAAGAATTAAAGGGTGGTTATGCTGTTACAATTGATCCAACAACAGTGAAAATTAGAATACCTGATGAGTACCTAAAAAATATTGTTGGTTTAATAACAAAAATTGAATCCTTGGATGTAAATGTTGACACACCTGCTATTGTTGTAATTAATGAAAGAACAGGAACCGTAGTTATTGGTGAAAAGGTCAGGATTGCGCCTGTGGCAATAGCCCACGGAAATCTTACTATTGAGATAAAAACAGAGTATAAGGTTTCTCAACCATCATCTTTTGCTCCTGAAAAAGCTGAGACAGTTGTTGTACCTAAAACAGAAGTAAGCGCGAAAGAGCAAAAGGCTTCGTTAATACAGGTATCCGGGGTAACACTCGGTGAGATAGTAAGGGCCCTTAATGCACTGGGAGTAACACCAAGAGATATGATCTCAATACTTCAGGCTTTGAAAGCCTCAGGTGCTTTAAGAGCTGAATTGGAGATAATTTAAGTTATGGATATTATTCAGGATTTATCAAATAACTATTACAGCAATATTGAACAATTAAAAAGCAGAAATGACTCTGAAGCTATTAAGATAGTTGCAAGAGAAATGGAGGCAGTTTTTCTTCAAGAACTGATTAAAGAAATGCGCAAAACTACTGGTCAGTCTTCGGAAAACTCGTTTGGTAATGATATGTATATGGGCATGTTTGATATGGAACTTGCAAGGGTTTTGTCAGAACACGGAACAGGACTCCAAAAAATGCTTATAGAAGGGTTGTCAAGGCTTAAAGAGAAACATGATAATAATAACTATAACAAATTGAATAATAAAGAAAAAATCATATCAGAAGATAAAGTTTATTCTAATAAAAAAGGAATATCCTCTCTCTCACCTCCTTCCCCCTTACCCCTTCAGGAGAAAGAAGAAAGTTCTTCATTAATAAGGGGTAAAGGGGAAGCTTTTTTATTGCCTGTAAAGAAAGACAGAGGTGAATTTGATTGAAAATATATTTTATGGTAAAGGTATATAACCCTATATGAAATTAAAGAAATATTACAGAATTCCGATAAAAAAAGAAACGTTTCTCATTTTTAGAGGAGGGTAAGATGAAAATTCAGGGTAATAAACCTGCAGAGGGGCAGGAAATAAGCATTAATGCTCAGAAAACTGGAAAAGTTGATGTAAAAGAAAAAGTTACTCAGCCTGAAAAAACAAAATCTACAAACGACAGAGTTGATATTTCAGGAAAAGGTAAAGAAATAGCGGAGTTAATGGCGCAAATAAATCAATTGCCTGATATAAGAACAGACAAGGTAAATGCTGTTAAAAAAGCTATCGAAACCGGAAATTATAAAATCGATCCTGTGAAAATAGCACAGAAGTTTCTTGATGAAATATAAAATTGAATCAAGAAATTTTTTGCTTTAATGAGGAATATATTAGATAGAAATGACTACACTCGAACGTATTAAAAGCGTAATTATAGAACAAATAAGCGGTTATAGGGCTTTACTCGAGTTATTACAAAAGGAAAGATTATATCTTTTGAATTTTGATGCTCAGGGGGTTGAATCTGTATCAAAAGAAAAAGATGTTGCAATAATACGTTTGAGACTCATAGAAGAAGAAAGAATACGTTTAATAAATAAATATTTATCTGAAAACAATCTAAGATGTGAATTCACGTTACAGAAACTAATAGAGTTAACAGGTGATAATAACCTGAATATATTAAGAATGCAATTAATCTCACTTATGCAAAGCATCGAAGAATTGAATTCTTTTAATATGATTCTCATAGGCCGCTCACTAAATTTTGTTAAACATTCAATGGCTTTTCTTGAATCTGTTGGAATAGATGTAGATCAACTTTATAAGGGAGCAATATTTTCAAAGGAGATTTAAGTGTATTTATTAAGTCTTTTTAATATTGGCAAATCTGCAATATTTACAAGTCAGACCGCTCTCAATGTAACGAGCCATAATATTGCTAATGTAAATACCCCGGGGTTTAGCAGGCAGGAGGCCGTACTTGAGGTGTCAACACCTATAGCTATGCGGGGGGGATTCCTTGGAAGCGGTGTTAATGTAGAGCATATAAGAAGGCATTATGATAACTTTATTCAATCACAACTTTTGGGACAATATCAAAATTATGGAAGATCAACAGCTCTTGAGGATGCATTCAGTCAAATAGAGCAAATTTTTAATGAAGCAAAAAATATGGGATTATCAGTTCCACTATCGGATTTTTTTAATTCCTGGCAGGACTTAAGCGCAAATCCTGAAGGACAAACTCAGAGGACTGTATTACTTCAGAAGACTGGAAATCTTGTAATTGCAGCGAAGAGGATGGAACGGGGCATTATTGATAATTTAAGTAATTTAAATCAACAAATATCCGATATTGTTAATCGTGTTAATACCATAGCATCCCAAATTGCAGATCTTAATGAAAGAATTATTTCATCAGAAGGTTCATTTAATACAGGGCAGGCAAATGACCTTAGGGACCAAAGACAAAATCTTTTGAATGAACTCAGCCAGCTTGTGGAAGCTTCTTCTTATGAAGAAAAAGATGGTTCGATTAATATTTCGGTTGGAATGAAAAGCCTTGTATATAAAGGTGAATATAATGCTCTTAGTGTAAAAATAGACGAAGAAGGCAATAGGGAAATTTATCTTGAAAATTCAAATATTACTTTGAAAATAAATAAAGGGCAGATTGGGGGTATTATTTCTGCAAGAGATACCATTCAGGATAATCAATTAAAAGGTCTTAGAAGATTTATCGCATCTCTTATCAAAGAAATTAACTTGATTCATCAAAATGGATACGGACTTGATGGAACTACCGGGAATAATTTTTTCAATCCCCTTGATTTATCTATTGGAAATTTTTCTTCAGGTGCAAGTATAACAGGTTCTATAACAAGTCTTTCACAGTTAACCCTTGATGAATATGAGATAACATTTGATGGTTCGGGAAATTATCATGTATTAAATAAAGATACAGATACTGAAGTTGCAACAGGTGCTTATATTTCCGGAAATCCAATAAATTTTGATGGAATTTCAATAACAATTACAGGTGCTGTAAATTCAAATGACAAATTTAGCGTCAGTCCTTTGACAGGTGTAATACAGAATTTTGGTACAGCAATAAGTGATTACAGAAAAATTGCTGCTTCAGGTTCTTATTCAGGGTTACCCGGAGACAACACCAATGCTCTAAATATAATTAATCTTGCAGAGAAGAATTTATCCGAACTCGGTGGCAAGACTTTTACAGGATTTTATAAAGGAATTGTGTCTGATATTGCCATGTTAACAAGCTCTGCTTCAGATAGTTTGACATTTGATGCAAAATTGCTCGAGGAAATAAATATGAGAAGGGAATCTATATCAGGTGTTTCTCTTGATGAAGAAGCAGCAAATTTAATTAAGTACCAGCGCGCATTTGAAGCAGGGGCAAGAATTATCAAAGTAACAGATGAACTGCTTCAGACAATAATGAACCTATGAGAATAACAACATCAATGATATTTAACCATATTGCCTCTTCTTTACAAAAGGACATAGAAGAGTATGCTCATCTAAATGAACGACTTGCAACAGGCAAGAAGCTTAACAAAATATCCGATGATGTAACAGGCTCTATGAATGCTTTAGGGTATAGATTAAATATCAGCATTAATGATCAATATAAAAGAAATATAAATATGACAAATATCCAGCTTGATTACACCACCAAAATTTTGGACTCTGTTTCTGATAGTTTGATCAATCTCCATGAACTGGCTGCTATGGGTAATAATGCTCAATCAGAAGATAAAAGAATGTTTTATTCAAAACAAGCTGCTGACTGGAGGGATTATTTTCTAAGTCTTTCTAACAGTAAGCTGGATGGCAAATTTATTTTTTCGGGAAATAAAACCGATAAACAAACCTTTGTTTATAATTCTTTAACCGGAAAATATGACTATCAGGGAGATAACAGCGAGATAAATGTTCCAATAGATAAAGAGGCTTCTATTGTAATGAATATTCAGGGAAGCAGGGCTTTCAGCCTCAGTTTGACCGAACCTTTGCCTACCACTCTGTCGGACGGTACCCCGGTCAGTTTCAACCAGTCAAAAGATCCTTTAACAGGTATCAATACAGTAACAGTAACAATAGGTAACTCGGGCGAGCCCGATTATGATATATTTACATTTTCTAATTTTATGGATATAGCCAATATAATGAGTTATGCATGGCAATATAATGATATAAATGGTAGCAGTCTTAATTCAGATCCAGAAATAGCAGAAAAAATGGCTCTACATCGTATAGCAGCACTCGCAAAACCAATAGATGATGCCCGTGTTCAAACTCTGGGCATTCAGTCCGAGATAGGTACAAGACAAATAGTTCTCAATGATCAGAGTAAAAGGCTTAGTAGTAGTACAATTGTTATGCAAAATGCACTTACAAAAATAGAAGATGCTGACATGACTGAAACTGCAACAGAGTTACTTAAAACTCAAACTGCGCTTGAAGCACTCAGGGCATCAGCTTCAAAAATAATATCTCAATCGCTTCTTGATTTTCTCAAATAAATCTTTTGTAAAGTGCCATCAAGCTCACCGGTTAAAATTTTCATTAATAGGAAATTTTTACTCTATTAAGATTTCCCCGAATAATGCAAATATCGCAAAAAATTTATTTTATGATTATTTGTCCCGTCTTGCCTTTTGGCTTTCGCTCTATTAACCGCTGTTTTTTATGATTAGAATTATTTATTTGGCAAGACATTTGCTATCTTATTTTAAATAATAAAAATTATGTTTAAGAGGGTTTGAGTATGTCTATATGTATTGCCGGGATGCATAGATCAGGGACTTCTATGGTTGCGCGACTTTTAAATATCTGTGGATTATATCTGGGCGAAGAAAAAGATATTATGAAACCTCAAAGTGATAACCCTGAGGGTTTCTGGGAAAATAATCATTTTGTAGAAATTAACGATAAAATTTTATCATCAAATGGGTATGGATGGGATCTCCCGCCAGTAAGTAATTATATTGATTTCAAAAAGGTGAATAATGAAATAAAGAACGATGCGAAAGCTCTTATTGAATCTATGGAACTTAATACTCCATGGGGCTGGAAAGACCCTCGAAATAGCTTGAATCTCATTTTCTGGAGGGAATTGCTCCCGGATTTGAAAGTAATCATTTGTCTTAGAAATCCTCTTGAAGTAGCAATGTCATTAAAAAAGAGAGGTAATAGTTCTTGTGCTTTTTCTTTTAATCTCTGGTACTTATATAACAAAACAATTTTTGACAATATAGAACCGGAAAGAGTTCTTATTACCCATTATGCTTCTTTTTTTATAAACCCGGTTTATGAAATAAAACGTTTATTGAATTTTACAAAATTAAATATTGATAATGAAAAAATACACCACGCCTGTTCAAGTATAGCCAGTAAATTACGTCACTATAATTATTCAGAAAATGATTTAATAAACGCCGGCGCATCTGAAGAAATCATAGGACTGTATAATAGTATGTGTGAAAAATCCGGCCCGGTTCTCAAACACTATAAAATAACAAGTAGTGTGAATGTAGAAAATATCAATATCAAAATACACGAACTTGAAGAATTAATTCATGAATATCCTGATTACGCAGTTGCATATAATGATCTCGGAGTAATTTACCATCAAATTGGGCGAAAAGAGAAATCTTTAACATGTTATGAAAAAGCTGTATCTTTAGAACCGGAAAATATTTTGTTTCAGAAGAATCTTGCTGATTATTACTGTTATGAATTAAACCGCTATGAAGAAGCTGCAAAAATTTATACCAGAGTTCTTGCGCAAAATAATAATGATGTTGAAGCACTTCTTCCTATAGGACATATCTGTATGATTCAAAAGAATTATAATGAAGCAGTATATTTTTATAAAAGAGTTTTGGAAATTGAGCCACAAAATAAAATTGCGTTTGAAAAATTAGAACAGCTTTCTAAACTTGATTACAGTAATGATTATCCACTTGAAAAAATGGAGAAAGATTGTATTGACATAAATATCGAGAATGCATCTAACAATGAATATTCGGTTAAAGTTACGCAGTTTAATGAAATTAAATTAATGGACTTTAAAAACGATGTAACAGAAAAAAATAATTTAATTTTAAAAACAGGAATGACGTCCATAATTATTCCTGTTTTTAACAAGATTGAATATACGAAAAAATGTCTTGAAGCTATTAGAAAAAATACTCCTGCGGAGAAATATGAGATTATAGTTATTGATAATGCCTCTACAGATGGGACAAATGATTTTCTTAAATTGCAAGGGAATGGCATAAAGTTAATTACAAACACACAAAATATGGGTTTTACTTTTGCATGTAATCAGGGTGCTAAAATTGCTACCGGAGAGTTTGTACTCTTTCTTAATAATGATACAGAGCCACAAACAGGTTGGCTCGAGAGTATGGTTGAGCTAATGCAATCTGATAACATGATTGGCATTACGGGTTCTAAACTTATTTATCCTGATGGAAGACTTCAAGAAGCAGGAGGAATAGTTTTTAGTGATGGTAGCGGGTGGAATTATGGGAGGTTTGATGATCCTTTTAAGCCTCAATATAACTATGTAAGAGAAGTTGATTATGTTTCCGGGGCATCATTAATGATACGCCATCCTTTGCTCAAAAAATTGAATTATTTTGATGAACGATATTCTCCCGGATATTATGAAGATACAGACCTATGTTTTGGAGCAAGGTCTCTTGGGTATAAAGTAATGTATTGTCCTTTTTCTATAGTTATTCACCATGAAGGAATAACAAGCGGAACCGATATTAAATCAGGAATGAAAAAGTTTCAGGTCATTAATAGGAAGAAATTCATAAATAAATGGAAAGAGGACTTAAAAAAACAATATCTTCCAGATAGTAAAAATGTTATAAATGCAAGTGAAAGAAATACTAAAGGCAATATAATTATTATTGATCCTTTCCTTCCAAAATTTGACAGAGCTTCAGGCTCACTCAGACTTTACTCAATGATAAAAATACTAAAAGAGCATAATTACCATATAACATTTATAGCGAGAAATGGTCGAGGCCAAAAACAATATGAAAGAATACTTAATTTTATTGGAATAGAAGTATATGCAACCGATCCAGAAAGATTGAAAAAACTTGGGATTAATTTTGACGCAAAACCAATTAATATTGCTGAAATATTAACAATAAGACATTATGATATAGCAATCTTATCCTTTTATGAGATAGCTGTTCAGTATCTTGATATTATTAGAATATACTCACCTGAAACAAAGATATTGATAGATACAGTTGATATACATTTTGTTAGAGAAATACGCATGGCGGAAGTTATGAATGACAAAACTCTATTTAGAAAAGCGCATAAAACAAAAAATGAAGAATTATCTATTTACCGAAAGGCTGACGCAATTATAACTGTAACTGATAAAGATTGGGAACATGTTTCGGGTTATTTGCCGGGCATGAAGCATTTTGTTATCCCAAATATTCATGAAATATCAGAGGAAACTATTGAAAATACAAGCCGTAAAGGATTAATCTTTGTGGGTAACTTCAATCATCCACCTAATGCTGATGCAATATTATTTTTTATAAATGATATTTTCCCTATTATAAAGAAAAAAATTAACGATGTAACTTTCACAATAGTTGGTAATAATCCACCTGAAGAGATATTAAAACTTCACAATAATAAAGACATCTTAGTAACTGGTTATGTGCCTTCAACAACTCCATATTTGCAATCAGCGAGAGTATCTGTAGCTCCTCTTAGATATGGAGCGGGAATGAAAGGTAAGATAGGTGAAGCAATGTCCCATGGATTACCTGTTGTAACAACTTCAATTGGGGCAGAGGGAATGGGAATTGTGAATGGAGAAAATGCTTTGGTTGCAGATACACCTGATGAATTTGCTGAACAAGTCTATCAACTTTATACCGATGATAATAAATGGATAAAAATTTCTGAGTCAGGTAAAAATTTAATTAAAGATAACTATTCTAAAGAAAAAGTTGGTGAAATTATCACAAGAATATTGGATGAGTTAATTGAGAAAAAAACATATTCTGTAAGTTTTATAGATGAAAAGAAAATAACTAACGAATTGACTTCAATAATTATTCTTACCTTTAATGAAATTAAATATACAAAAAAATGTTTTGAAAGTATTAAGACTTATACGCCTGAATCTCATGAGATAATTTTTGTTGATAATGGTTCAACAGATGGGACTGTTAAATGGCTCAGACAACTTGTAAATGAAAATAAAAATATAAAACTTATAGAAAACAAAACCAATCTCGGTTTTGCTAAGGGTTGCAATCAGGGAATTAATATGGCATCAGGTGAATATATACTTCTGTTGAATAATGATGTTGTAGTTACAAAAGGTTGGCTCTCGGGAATGCTTGATTGTATTAAAAGAGAAGAATCTATAGGCATCGTTGGCCCGATGACAAATAATATAAGCGGAATTCAGAGGGTCATTGATTATGAAAATATTAATTTAGAGAATTTATTTGATTATGCAGAATCGTTCATGGAAAAAAATAAATACAGAAGAATACCTGTCAGAAGGGTAGCTGGTTTTTGTATGTTATTCAAGTATGAGCTTGTGAAGGATATTGGTATGCTTGATGAATCTTTTGGTTCTGGAAATTATGAAGATGATGATTTTTGTCTTAGAGCAATTCTTTCAGGATACAGGAATTATATTGCTGGAGATGTATTTATTTATCATTACGGAAGTAGAAGTTTTAAAGGGAATGGAATAGATTACAGAAAAGCAATAGAAAAAAACCAGAAAATATTTAAGAAAAAGTGGAACATAATCGATAGCAGCAGTTTATCAGGGGTAAATTTAGCTTTAATAAAGTGTCTTGAAAAAGCTGATATATATAGACAAAAAGGAAGGTATGAAGATTCGGTAAGGGAATATATTAAAGCAATACAAATTAATCCTGATGACGTAAAAAGTTATTATGCTTTTGCAGAGATGTTGGTAGCTGAGAAAAAATATCAAGATGCTCTGGATGTTTTAAAACAGTCACCTGCTCTGGAAGAAGATTTAAATTTAATACTTCTTAAAGCCCTATGTTTCGAAGGTCTTGAGCTTATACCAGAGGCTGAAGAATGTATTGATAAGATATTATTTTACGATAAATCTAATGTATATGCCCTTAATTTAAAAGGTCAAATAGCTTATAAAAAAGGCAATGTAATAGAATCAGAAAAAATATTTAGGCACATAACAGAATTAAATCCATCATATGGAGAACCATTCACAAATCTTGGTATTTTAAGATGGTCAGAAGGAAAATATGAAGAAGCATTAAATCTAACTGAAAAAGGTTTTATACTCTCACCGAATAATAATGATATTGCTTCAATTTATCATTCAATTGTCTCTGCATTAGGTAAATATTCCAGATCTGAGAAAGTAATGAAAGAGGCAAAGGCACTATATCCTAATAGTAGAAAAATAACATTTTTGCTAATTGACGTTCTTATAAAACAGAATAAAAATGTAGAAGCACTCAATTATATCCAGGAATCAATTACATCTTTTGGGAAAGATGACGGAATTATTGAAGCAGCACTTGAAGTAAGAAAAAGAATTGACGAAGCAAGTCAAGACAACGATTTAACCCCGTCAAAAAAATTACAAAAAACCGTAAAAACTCTTTCATTATGCATGATTGTTAAAAATGAGGAAAATACTCTTCCTGATTGTCTGAATAGTATTAGAAATATTGTTGATGAAATTATTATTGTAGATACAGGTTCAACTGATAGAACTAAGGATATTGCAAAGATATATGGTGCTAAGATTTATGATTTTAAATGGACAAATGATTTTTCTGAAGCAAGAAATTATTCTTTGTCAAAAGCAAATTGTGACTGGATACTCATTCTTGATGCGGATGAGATAATTTCTCCTATAGACCATGACAGATTAAAAGAATTAATTAATAAAAAACAGAATGTCGCATATTCTATTACAACCCGCAATTATGTAAATGTTTTTAATTTAGCAGGATGGACCTCAAACGGGAGCATTTATAGTAAAGAAGAAAAAGGGAAGGGATGGTTCCCGAGCACAAAAGTGAGATTGTTTCCAAATAAGAAAGGCATAAAATTCCACAATAAAGTACATGAATTAGTCGAACCTTCGCTTAAGGAAATTGGTATTCAAATAAAAAATTGTGATGTGGCTATACACCATTACGGCAAACTTAATGATGATCATGTAATAGAAAAAGGTAAAGATTATTATAAACTCGGTATTCAAAAGATCGAAAATACAACAGACCCGAAAGCTCTTTACGAGCTTGCTATACAGGCTGGAGAACTTGATAGGCATCGAGAAGCCGTAGAATTATGGAAAAAACTTCTTCAAACTACTTCATCTTTGTCAGATAATATTCTTCTTAAAGCTTATATAAATATGGGTCATGCTTATTTCCATTTGGGGATGTATAAAGAAGCATATGATGTCTCAAAAAAGGCTTATCTTATTTCTCCGGATTCACAGGAT
Organism: Nitrospira japonica; assembly: GCA_020725385.1. Taxonomy (GTDB): domain Bacteria; phylum Nitrospirota; class Thermodesulfovibrionia; order Thermodesulfovibrionales; family SM23-35; genus DYFC01. Next base: position 107,273 of record DYFC01000017.1, read on the forward strand.
GCAATAATGAACTATTCACTTTCAGAAGTGTGGATAGGAGAAGCTGAAAAAGCTATTACTCTTATAAGAACTCTGCTTGAAAAGAAACCCGATTTCCCTCAAGCTATAGGTCTCCTCGGGATCGCTTATATGATTAAAGGGGATGAGGAAAAGGCATATAAATATCTCGAAAAGATAAAGAAAAAAGGTTTTAATTGTTCAAAATTTATTTATGATCATGCAAAGATACTTACCAGTACGGGCAAACGTGAATGTGCAATCATACTTATTAGGAAAGCCATAGAAATGAATTTGCTCGATGAACAACTACGGGATATATACGAAGAAGACATAATATTAAAGGGTTAACTAAAGAAATGGACTCATAAATGAAAAATCATAAGAAAACAAAAACAAACGAAGTTCAGGATTTATTGCAGTACGCATTAAAGAATCATCGGGCAGGGAATTTCGATGAGGCAGAAACTGTTTATAGAAAGATAATCAATAGGTATCCTAAGCAGGCAGATGCATTACATCTACTCGGTTTAATAGAATATCAAAAAAAGAATTATGAAGTTGCTGAACTACTAATAAGGAAAGCTATCCTATGCGATAGGAATGTACCTTTCTTTTTTCTTAACCTCGGGAATGTATTGAGAGATCAGGGAAGGATTAATGAGGCTGTCGAATATTATAGAAAAGCTATAAGAATAAATCCTGATTTTCCAGAAGCAAGATACAATCTTGCCAATGAATTGTTCAAAAAAGGTTTTTATGAGGAAGCTATATCTAACTATAAAACAGCAATATCATTAAATCCCTTTATTGCAGAGTTCTATTTCAATCTTGCAAGGGCGTATCAGGAATCTGCCCGGTATGAAGAATCTGCAAACAGTTATGAAAAAGCTTTGTCATTGAAGCCGTATTATCCTGAAGCTTTTTATAACCTCGGCATTATATTTCAGGAACAGAAAAAATATAATGAGTCTGCAAATTATTATATTAAGGCGATTCATATGAAACCCGATTATGAGGCTGCCTATTATAATCTTGGAGATGTTCTAAATGAAATGGAAAAATTCGATGAAGCCGAAACATATCTTAAGAAAGCTATTTCGATAAAGCCTGATTTTGCGGAGGCTTATAATAATTTGAGTATTTCTTTAAGGAATCAAGGAAAAATAGAAGAAGCCCTCGAAGCGAGCAAAAAAGCCCTTGATATCCGATCTGATTTTGCAGAGGCATACAACAATCTTGGAATTGCTTTTAGGACGATGGGTAATATTGAAGAAGCTATCCGCAGTTTTAATAAAGCATTGACAGTAAATCCTTACTTATCAGAGGCTCATTTTAATATGTCTCTTGCTATGTTATCATCCGGGGATTTCAGAAATGGCTGGAAAAAATATGAGTGGAGGTTTATGAGAAAAAATGCAATATTCAGGGACATACGAATACCTTTATGGGATGGGATCCCGCATGGTGATAAAACAATACTTGTATACTCGGAGCAAGGAATAGGAGATGAAATTATGTTTATCTCATGTCTTTCTGATTTGATACAAGTATGGGGTTGTAGTATTGTCGTTGAATGTGACAGAAGGCTTAAGCCTCTTTTTTCGAGATCGTTTCCAGATGTTGAGTTTATTGAAAGAGGAAGTAAGTTACATAATTTTGATTTCAGAATACCAATAGGAAGTCTGGCAAAATTTTATAGAAATTCACTGGAAGATTTTCCCGAGAAGAAATCTTATCTTATCCCTGATACCCGGAAGCTTATTATTTGGAAGGAGCGGATGAATGAACTTGGGCCAGGCTTGAAAGTTGGTATATCATGGCGTGGAGGTAAAGACCCCGCTGCACGAAGCTTGAGATCGACAAATTTAGAGCAATGGATGCCGGTATTTTATGTCAAGGGAGTTGAATTTATAAATCTACAGTACGGAGATTGCTACTCCGAAATTAATGATTTCTTTAAAAAATATGGTATTAGAATAAATGACTGGGAAGATGCCGACCCTTTAAATGACCTTGATTTTTTTGCTGCACAGGTTTCAGCTCTTGATCTCGTCATTTCTATTGATAATTCAACAGTGCACATGGCCGGAGCTCTTGGAATTCCGGTATGGACTTTACTACCTTATGGTGGTGACTGGAGGTGGATGCTAAATTATGAGGATACACCATGGTATCCGAGTATGAGACTTTTCAGACAAAAGAATCATTGTAGATGGGAAGAGGTTTTTGAAAGGGTTGCATGGTCTCTGTCGAAATTGGTAGAGTCCGGGCATATCGAGAAACCATTGGATGAAAATTCATATAAAAAGCACTTATATAATAAAAATTGCGGTAATGGAAAAAATATTAATGCTTCATATTCTAATAATAAGAAGTGTACAAATAAAAATAATTCACTTAGATGCGCGGTTGTTACACCTGTAGGTCCGGGACACGAAAATATATATAAAGAATGTCTTGAATCTGTACAAAAAGCATCTACAAATAACAAAGGAAAATTCGCTGAAATAATTCATTTAGTCATAGATGATACCGGAGGCAAAATCGGAAGGTCAAATGCAAGAAATATAGGTATTAAGAAAGCTGCTGACACAGGAGTGGATTGGATATTTTTTCTTGATGCAGACGATATAATGATGCCATTTGCATTTGAATATGTTTCTCCTTATCTTGATTATTACGATGGTATCTGGGGATCTATATGGACCATTGAATCAGAAGATCCGGAGCCTAAAGAAAGACCCGGGCAGTTGCATTTCATTTACAATTTTGATGAATTGTTCTACTGTGATCCTTTTTTAACTCTACAGATGGGTCATTTTGTGAAAACATCTGCAGCTCTTGAAACACCTTTTAATGAGAATCTTGATGCTGGAGAGGATTTTGAGTATTATCTCCGTCTCTGGAAAAAATATACTTGTATTAAGATACCGCTACCTTTTTTCTATAACCGCAGGGGGTTACATTCTACAGGGTTACACTCAGCTACAGGAAGAGATTGGAGACAAACTGTCGAAAATATTTTTAGAAAATATCGTCAAGGTTAATCTTTGTCCGAGCCTCTCAATCCTGCTGCAATATTTAAATTGATATTTATAAGAATTGTCAATTTGTCGGATTCCGGAAAAGCCATTACTTCAAAGATTCTTTTATCAATAAATATGCTAAGACTGAGAAGATCTTCTTTTAATTTTTTTGGTAACGGATTTTCCGGCTTTGCCAGTTCTGTTTGAAATATACTCCATATAAATTGATTGAATCTAAGAGCATCTTTGAGTCTATTCTCATGTCCTTCTGTGTCCCATCTATCCTGACATGCCAGAAGTTTTAAAGCTGCCTGTGTTAAGACCGATGCTTCAATTTCCCGGCCTGACATACTAATTTTCTGGGTCTTTCTATAAGCTTCTACTTGTTGTGTTGCGAACATTATTTACAACCTCCTCTTCATAGTTAATTAATTTACGTGCAAGTTTTAAGGCTTTATAATATTTATTAGAGAGAATATGCTCACTTATTTGATCAATGATGTGAAGTAACCTTGGAGCAGCATCAATTAAATCATGAACAATTTTCCAATATAAATTATGATATTCTTTCAGTTTTTTTTCATCTATATACATAAGCTGAATTATGAAATAAAGACGTTTGCATGGAGTAGTAGCATCTTTTTCGCTCATTATATCTTTTTCCCTTAATATAGGGACATCATTTTCAACAATAAGAATAGAGCGAGCGCTGCCATTTGTTACGACAGCGCCGCCTATAATTACCCGTTCCCGTAGTTTCAATGTTATTTTTAGCGCCATTTTCTATACCAGTCCCAATAATTCAGAATGATTTACAGTTATGCTGTATGAGCTTGAATCAGAAAAAGATTTTTTAACTTCCATGCTTTTAATTTCTGCTTCAAGTTCCTGGATTCGTTTTTCTTCAGGAATAATTTTTTTTCCAGTGTTTTGTTCTAAAGAAAACCGGGCTATTTGTTCTCTGAACAACAAGAAGTTCTTTAGAAGTCTTATTCTGTCTTCGCTACCTGGCGGATATGGAGGATAGAATTTGTTCAGAGATAGATTTTGAGATTTAACATGTGAAATATAGTCTTTTATAACCTCATCAGTATTATGTGTTTCTTTAAAAATATTTTCAGCACCGGAATTTTTGTCAGGATGATGAACAAGTTGGGATTTTTCATTAATAGTTTTCTTAATCTTAATGTTATTTCCACTGACTTGAGACAGTTTGCGTTCGCTATCCTTTTTGATATTGTCAGGATAAATGTTGTATATATTTGATCCTATTTTCCCTACTGACATGTTATCACCCGGCCCCTATATGGAGAGGGGGTAAAACCCCTCTCCATATTAATATTAGAATAACCTCAATACAGACTGTGCTGCCTGTGAAGCAAGAGACAATGCTGTAGTTCCAAGAGCCTGTCTGGTCTGCAACATTAGCATGTTAGCTCCTTCTTCGTTCATATCAGCCAATGTCAGCTTATCAGCACCTGTCTGTAGTGTGTTGATCATACCAGTTGTAAATTCCTGACGGATAGTGATAACGCTTAAGTTCGATGCGAGTGTTGATGCTTGTGATCTAAGAGTACCTAAAGCTGCATCAAGGTCGCTAACTGCTGCATCTATGTCTGTATCAGCAGCCCAATCATTTTGTGCTGCACTAATGCTAAGGCCTGAAGATGAGGCATCAAATCCACTTACTGTTAATGAACTGCTACCATCTTCATTGAAATCAACAGTGAGGTCTCCGCTATCAAGAAGATTAATTCCCTTATATCCTGAATCACTTGCGAGTTCATCAATTTGATCAAGTAATGCATCAAATTGTGTAGCAAGAGTTGAACGGCCCGCTGCATCAGCTGAACGTGCTGATTGTGTGAGACCTTTTGCT
>DYFC01000018.1 GCA_020725385.1 Nitrospira japonica
AAAGGTTGGTTCAATAATGGGCTCTGGCGGAATGGTTGTAATGGATGAAGACAATTGCATGGTTGATGTAGCAAAATTCTTTCTTTCATTCACGCAGGCAGAATCATGCGGAAAATGTCCTCCATGCAGAATAGGAACATACCAGATGCTTCAATTGCTTGAAAAAATTACATCTGGAAAAGGAGAAGCAGGAGATATTGAGAGACTTGAAAAGTTAAGCTGGATGGTGAAAAGAGGTTCATTATGCGGACTCGGACAGAGTGCACCAAATCCTGTTCTAACTACAATTAGATATTTCAGGGAAGAATATGAAGAGCATGTATATGATAAATATTGTCGCGCAAAAGTCTGCAATATAGGACTCTTTTTCATAGATCATAAAGAGTGTATATTGTGCGGTCTTTGTAAACAAGTATGCGCTTTTGACGCTGTTAAAGAGACGAGAAGAAAATTTTTTATAGATCGTGAATATTGCACAAAATGCAAAGCATGTTATTCGGTTTGCCCTGTAAATGCTGTAAAAATTACAAAAGCTGGATATGCAAGGCTCGAAGAAGAATTTAGAATACCAATTGAAGAAATAGATAATATAGAAAGGAGGCGCAAGATGACCCTTAAAGATATTCTGGATTCAAGACCATATGAAATTATTAAAATTAATCGTTATTGCAGCATTGCTGATGCTATTAATCTAATGAGCGAAAAAAATGTAAGCGGTATTTTTGTAGTTGATGAGAATGATAAACTCGTTAGTATTTTCACAGAAAGAGATATTGTAAGATGTGTTTATAATGGAACTCCAACTGATGAATTGCTTGAAAATCTAATAATGAGAGATATTACCACATTTGACCCGACAACCAAAGTAAGTTCAGCTATTGCTGTTGCTACAAGAAAGAAAATAAGGCATCTGCCTGTTGTAGAAGGTGATAAGATTATAGGAATGATTACTTACAGAGACTTGGTTTCTTATCTTTTGCCAGAGGTCTGTTATATGGCAGAAACTATGTACTAAGAAAGTAATGAGCAAAACAAATAATCTGGAGATAATTTATGGATGAAGTTAAACGAATAGATGATAAAGAGAAGAAACTCGAGGATATAAAAAAAGAATCAGAGAATAAAAAATGCCCTGTTCAGAGAATGCTTTACTATATGGAACAGTTTATTTCAGGTCCCATGTGTAGCAGATGTTTTCCATGCAGTCTTGGTACCGCTGAAGCAAGAATTAGATTACAGAAGATTTCTGAACATGCAGAAACTGATTTAAAGGATATTGAGGTCTTAAAAAGAATTGGGTATATGATGATAGAAGGCTCTTTTTGTAAGAAAGGAAAAGATACAGGGAAATTTATTATAGATTTGATTAATTCAACAGAAGAAGAATTTAAAAACCATATCACCGGAATTTGTTCTTCAACTGAATGTACAGCACTTGTTGAATATGTAATTGACCCTGAATTATGCACAATGTGCGGTGAGTGCCTTAATGTTTGTAAGGAAAACGCTATCTTGGGTGAGAAGAAAAAACCTTTTCATACTGGTTATCTCCCTTTTGAAATAAGAAAAAAGAGATGTACCAGGTGCGGTGAATGTATAAAAATATGCCCGACAGGCGCTATTAAGATAAATATTTTACAGCATGAATTTGTGGAAAAGTAAAAATATCTATTTAAAAATACAGGAGGTTTTAAATGGAAGAAGTCGTAAAAATTAATATAGATGGCAAGGAAGTTGAGGTTCCGGCCGGGATTAATCTTATAGATGCTGCTGAGAGTGCTGGAATTCATATTCCAAATCTTTGTTATATGAAAGGCATGAAAGGTGTCGGAGCTTGTAGATTGTGTCTTGTTGAAGTAGAAGGATTAAAGGCTCCTGTTATTGCCTGTAACACAAAAGTAAGGGATAATATGGTTGTCAAAACAAAGACCGAAAGAGTTCAGGAAGTCAGAAAATTTGTTGTTGATTTACTTCTTTCAATGCATCCGCTTGACTGTATGACCTGTACAAAATCTGGTATTTGCAATCTTCAAAAATATGCTTATGAATTCGAATTGAAAGAGTCCTCTTTTACACGTAAAAAATTTGGTTATCCTGTTGATGCAGCAAATCCATTTATAAAGCGTGACCCGGATTACTGCATTCTTTGTGGTAGATGCGTAAGAGTATGCAAAGAACAGGGAACAAGTGTGCTGGATTTCATGGGAAGGGGAATTGAATCAAAAGTTGTGACAGCGAATGATAAGCCTTTGCAGGAATCCGAATGTACTTTTTGCGGAAGTTGTGTTGATGCATGTCCTGTGAATGCTCTGCTTGAGGCGGACAGATGGAGAAAAGGAAGAGAATGGGAATATGAAAAATATGACTCTGTTTGTATGCTATGTGGCTGTGCATGTGATACAAAAGTTAGCGTAAGACAGGGAGAGATACAAAAAATAAACTCAGGAGTAGAAGATGGTTCTGTGGAAAAATATCTCTGTGCATATGGGAGATTCGGTTTTGACAGTCTTAGATCAGAATCAAGATTGCCGGTTCCATTAAAAAGAGTTAATGGCGAACTAAAAGAAACAACATGGGAAGATGTGCTGAAAATAGTTTCAAGAAAGCTGAAAGAAGCAGGAAAAAATACCTGTATTATTAGTTCGGCATCAATTATGAATGAAGATGCTATTACTCTTAAAGGATTTGCAAAAGAAGTAGTAAAAACTAAAAATATTGATACAACAATAAGTTTATATGCAACTACAGATGTTTTAAAGAATTCGAGCAAAGCAAGTATTAATAACTCTGATTTGATTATCATGATAGGTCTTAATCTATCACAATGGGACAGGGTTCTCCCTGCTATCGATGCAGGAGTAAGAAAAAGGGTAAATAGAGGAGCAAAACTCATTGTCATAAACGAGGCAGAGACAAGATTAAGTTCTGTGGCATCAATTAACCTTAAAGGAAATGAGATTGAGATTATTAAGGCTATAATTTTTGCCCTTAAACAAAAAGGAGCAAAAATCAATAAACAAACAGAAGAATATCTTTCAAACGTTCAAGGAATTACAGAGGAAATTACAAAATCTGCTGAAATGATTTTAAACGCCAAATCTTCTTTAATACTTGTGTCTCCTGTACTTTTCAATGCTGCATCAAATATTGCCTTAATTAAAGGAAATATAGTTGCAGCTCACCCAGAATCTAATGCTCGTGGAATAGCATTAGTAGGAATTGAAACAGAAGGTAAAACATATGCAGATATGACAAAAGGCGCTACTGAATTGCTTTATATAGTAGGAAATGTACCTTTACAAAATAGACCGGATACAGATTTTCTTATAGTTCAAAGTTCATATATGACCGATCTTGTGAAAAATGCAGATATAGTTCTTCCAGCCGCAGAATATCTTGAGACTTCAGGCACAATGATTGACTATACAGGAAGAATCAAACATTTAAACAAGGCAATCGATTCTTACGGAGAATCAAAGAGCCATAGGGAAATATTCAGAGAAATCTCAAAGAGTATGGGTACTATATTAAAGATGCCTGTTGAATCAGAGATTAAAAAAGCAGCTAATATAAAAACTAAAATTTCTGTTATGCCTTTTGAAAAAACACAAAATGTATATTTTGAACCAGAAAAATTTATTGAAATTATAAATCTCACTGTTATAAATAACTCAAGACTTTTATGGCTTGAAGAAGCTTTTGAAGTTGGAGCTGAGAAATAGGAGTCAGCAAGATTTAGCTTCGATATCTTAAAATATATTTTATGGAAGATATAATTAATATTAAGATACCTGTTTTTGAAGGTCCTTTTGATCTGCTTTTACATTTAATAAAAGAAGATAAGATAGATATTTATGATATACCTATTTCCCAGATAACAAGCCGTTATCTGGAATATATAGAATTAATGAAAGAACTTAATCTTGAGATTGCTGGCGAGTTTCTTGTAATGGCAGCTACTTTAATTCATATAAAATCAAGGATGCTTCTTCCCCCTGATGAAGAAATCCCTCAGGAAGAGAAAGAAGACCCGCGCACAGAACTTGTTCAAAAACTTATTGAATACCAGAAATATAAAGAAGCTGCAATTGAATTGAAGACAAGAGAAGAAGAATGGAACAGGGTATTTAGAAAAGAACCCTTAACAGATGATGAACAGGAAAATGGCGAGTTATATCTGTTTGATGTTGGCCTATTTGATTTGATTGATGCATTTAAAAAAATACTTGAAAAAGCACCTCCTGAAACTATTACCATAACAAAAGAGACATTAACTGTTAAAGACAGGATGTCTTATATTATGGAAATAATGGAAGGAAAAGAAACAGTAAGATTTGAAGAATTATTCGAGAAGGTTTTTACAAAAATTCAGCTTGTTATAACTTTTGTTGCTATTCTTGAACTTATAAGACTTGGACTGCTGAGAGCCTATCAGGAAAGACAATTCAGCACTATATGGGTTATTAATCCTTCCCGACAAAATGCATCTTTAGAAATATCTACAACAAATGTATAACTTTAAAAATGCATTATTCAGGTTAATACTCTATGATATTATAAATTATGAGAAGAGTTGTTGTAACAGGAATTGGAGCGGTTTCTCCTTTAGGAAACACTTTTATTGATACATGGGAATCAGCATTAAAAGGTATCTCAGGAATTGGAGAAATATCAAAATTTGACTCAATAGGTCTAAAGTGGAAGGCTGCTGGAGAGCTTAAGGATTTCAATCCAAATAAATATCTATCACTCAAAGAAATAAACCGTCTTGACCCTTTTATTCATTATGCAATTGCTTCTTCTTACATGGCTGCTGAAGATGCTGGCTTATTAAAATTCTTTAAAAAAAATGATGAAGCACTTATAGAATATTTATATCCTGAGATAATAAAAAATGGAGCAGTCGTTATAGGTTCAAGCCGTGGTGGTATAACGTATATTGAAAGGGAAATCAGGAAATTATGTCGAAATAAAAAATATTCTGTTTCACCATATGTTATGCCTTCTACAACTATCAGTATGGCTTCTTCATACGTTTCACAAAAACTCGGAATAAAAGGTTATTGTATTGGAATATCCAATGCCTGTGCTTCAGGCACAAATGCTATTGGCGAAGCTTATAGATTAATCAAAGCAGGGTATGAATATCCTGTTATCTGTGGCGGAGCAGAAGCGCCTCTATGCAGAATTTGTTATGAAGGTTATGGCAATGCCGGTGCTTTATCAAAATCAGAATACAATGAAGCAAGCAGACCTTTTGACAAAAAAAGGGATGGTTTTGTTCTATCAGAAGGTGCATGTATTCTTGTACTTGAAGAGTATAAAGATGCGATAAAAAGAGGTTGTAAAATCTATGGAGAGATCGCTGGATATGGAAATAGATCGGATGCATATCATCAGACCAAGCCTCTATTTACAGGCGAAGCAGAGACAATAAGATCAGCATTGAATGATGCAAATATTCGACCTAATGAAATAGATTTTATAAATACACATGGCACTTCTACACCTTTGGGAGATTTATCTGAAACAAAAGCTATAAGGTTAGTATTCGGAGATATTGCATCAATTATACCTGCCACTTCTTTAAAGTCAATGACCGGACATATGCTTGCTGCTTCAGGTGCTTTGGAGATAGCAATGACTTTAATGAGCATAAAACATAGTATTGTTACTCCAACAATAAATTTAAAAGAAAAAGATCCTGAGTGTGATTTGAATATTGTTACAGAAACAAAAAAAATTAACATTAAAAATGCCATATCAAATTCTTTTGGTTTTGGTGGAGTAAATGCAGTTCTTGTGATTAGAAAGATCGATTTTTGAAATACAAGATTGCTTCATCATAAGGGGTTTCTTTTAGTTTCATATATCGAGGTGAAAAATGAATTGGAATAAGTTCTTTGATGCATGCATCACGGGCTATCCTGCCTGTTATATCGGATGTTAAATGAAAACGCTCTATAGCCTGTTCTTTGTCTTTTTTCATAAAATAAGCTTCACAGTAAAGAACATCTGACTCACGGACAAAATCAATTATTTTTAATATATTTTCTTCTTCAGGTGCAACATCAGTTATATAAGATATTTTTTGGCCTCTGGTAATTGAAGCAATATCAATTAAGTCTTCAAGTTTGTATTTATTACCATTTATATTAAATTCTGTATTCAAACCTTTATTTAATCTGATCGCTTCCTTAAGCTCAGAAAGCCATGGACCAACTGGAAGTCCCCGTTCAGTTAAAAGAGCTTTATTAATATTTATATGAAAATTTTCTTCAAGTATAAAACCCAAACAAGGAATTTGATGATTTAACTGAATGGCTTTTACTTTAAATAAAGGTTCATCGATCAATAAACCATTGAATTTTGAAATCCCGATTTGTTTTTTCTGAAAAGTGTTCTCAGCATCAAAAAGATAACTGTAAATAACATTATCTTTAACTTCATGAACATATATTTTTATCGGGTATTCTTTAATATGATTCCATGTATAACCTTTCAGTTTTCCTTCAATACAATCTATAATGTTTGAAGGTCCATAAATTTTTAAAGGTGTATTTCGTTTTAATATTGCTCTTAATAGATAGTCAAAGCCTATAAAATGGTCAATATGTGTGTGGGTAACAAAAACATCTGTTATTTTCAATAGTTCTCCTTGCGACAAATTAGATATATCACCTATATCAAATAATAATGCTCTTTTTTCACGCATTATTCTTATATAAACACAAGGGTCATCAAAAGGATCATTTACTGGTTTGTGAATAAAAGAAGGTTTCATGAGTGATTATATACTATTATGATATAATATTAGCAACCTTAACGTATATTATTATAAAATTTATATGATTGTTTTATTTCTCTAATAAAATTGGAGGTGACATGTCTGAACTCAGAAAAGACCCTATCTCTGGTCGTTGGGTTATAATCTCAGTTGAACGCGGTAAAAGACCAACAGATTTTGTTTCTCCTTCTCAGAAAAAGAGAGGGGGGTTCTGTCCTTTTTGTCCAGGAAATGAATATACAACACCATCTGAAATAATAGCATTCAGACCGACAGGAACAGCACCAAATACCCAGGGCTGGACATTAAGGGTAATGCCAAATAAATTCCCTGCTTTGCAAATTTATGGTGATTTATTGAAAACAGGCGAAGGAATTTTTGATAAAATGAGCGGAATCGGTGCACATGAGGTAATTGTTGAAACTCCCGAACATATGCAATCAATGGCAACAATGCCTCTTAAAAATGTTGAAGATGCATTATGGGCATATTATATGAGGCTTACGGATTTGAAAAAGGATAGAAGATTTAAGTATGTTATGATTTTCAAGAATGAAGGAGATGCTGCTGGCGCATCTCTCGAACATTCACACACCCAGCTTATTGCTCTACCAATTATTCCAAAACTTGTTCAGGAAGAAACAGATTCAGCAAAAAGATATTATGAACTTAAAGAGAGATGTATTTTCTGTGATATTATAAGTCAGGAACTTGATGCAAAAAAAAGGATTGTATATGAAAATTCACGCTATGTTGCTATAGCTCCATTTGCACCAAGATCACCTTTTGAAACATGGATACTTCCTAAAAGCCATGAATCTAATTTTTATCCCCCTGACAAAAACTTCGGACAACTTGCTGAAATACTACAGACAGTTCTCAAACAAATGGATAAAATACTTGATATACCTCCGTATAATTTTGTATTACATACTTCTTCTTTTGTAGATGAAGTAAATGATTATTATCACTGGCATATTGAGATTGTCCCAAAACTAACTAAGATAGCAGGATTTGAATGGGGTTCAGGATTTTATATTAATCCTACGCCACCTGAAGAATCAGCAAAATTTATGCGAGAGGCAAAAATATGAATATTCTTATAGCATCATCTGAAGCAGTTCCTTTTGCTAAAACAGGAGGACTTGCTGATGTGGCTGGTTCTCTTTATAAAGAATTTCGTTATATGGGACATAATGTATATCTTGTTCTTCCTCTCTATAGAAGAATAAAGGAGAATTTTAGCCTTAAGGAATCTGAAATAGAAATAAGTATACCGGTAGGGGAAAAAGATTTTAATGGGAGATTATTCAGTTATAATGATAATTATTTATTTATAGAATGTGATGAGCTCTTCGATAGAGATGAACTTTATGGTACCCCACAGGGAGATTATGAGGATAATTCTGTACGATTTATTTTCTTTTCAAGGTGTATTCTTGAGATATGTAAAAAATTAAACTTCAAACCTGATATTATACATTGTAATGATTGGCAGACAGGGCTTGTGCCTCTATATTTGACGATATTATATAAGAATGACTATTTTTTTAAGGATACTGCAACTATTTTTACAATTCATAATATAGGTTATCAGGGTTTGTTTCCTGCATCTGATATTTCAAGAATAGGCATTGGTTGGGAGTATTTCAATCCTGAAGGTATAGAGTTTTATGGTAAGATTAATTTTTTAAAAGCAGGTATTATTTCTGCTGACATAATTAATACTGTAAGTAAAACTTACGCTGAAGAAATTTTAAATGAAGAATCAGGGTTCGGTCTCGACGGAATCTTACGTAAAAGGAAAGAAAGAATCTTTGGTATTATAAATGGAATTGATTACAATGAGTGGAATCCGGCAAAGGATAATTTCTTGCCAGCGAAATATAGTTACAAAGATATACGGGGGAAATCAGTTTGTAAAAAAGAATTAATTAAAAAAGTTTTTAGTAGCAATGTTCAAGATTCAGAGAAAAAGCCCTTACTTGGTATAGTTGGCAGACTATCCGCACAAAAGGGAATAGATCTGGTTATCAAAGCTGCTCCCAAAATGCTTTCTTCTGGAGCAAGATTGGTTATTCTTGGTAAAGGGGATGAGTATATACATCGCGAACTTGAGGAAATGCAAAAAAAGTTTTCTGAAAAGGTTTCTCTCATACTCGGATTTGATGACCAGCTCGCACACAATATATATGCCGGAGTTGATTTTTTCCTTATGCCTTCTAAATATGAACCATGCGGGTTAGGACAGATGATAGCTATGCGTTATGGAACTGTTCCAATTGCAAGAGCAACAGGAGGTCTTATTGATACAATAGATGACTATGAGCCTCTAATTTGTTCCGGAACAGGATTTCTTTTTAATGACTATTCGCATTATGCTTTTTTGAATGCAATTAAGACTGCCTTCTGTATCTATGAAGACTCAAGGAAAATGAAAAATCTAATATCAAATGTAATGAAAATGGATTTTTCATGGAAAAATTCAGCGGAAAAATATATAGATATGTATAAATATGCACTAAAAATTAAGAAAAATTAGAGTAAAACGATAATAAATGAACGAAAACGTAAGACAGAAATTTACAGACATAATATTTAATAATATCCGTGATGGTGTAATAATGCTTGATAAAGAGTACAGGATAATTACTGCTAATAAGTCAGTAGAAAAATGGCTTGATTCGGGCACGGATAATATTTCTGGAATGGATAGCAGAGAATTATTTCACAATCATAGCTGGGTATGCCCTCATTGTGCTGCTGAGATTACTTTTACAACAAAGGAAATAAATGTTGTTACTCAAAAAGTCAATATCAATGACACAACATATTATGCAGAACTCTCCTCATATCCTGTATTAGATGAATCAGGTGAAGTTACAGAGTGTGTTGTTTTTATACATGATACAACTGATAGAATGGTTTGTCATGACGAGATGTTAAGACTCTATAATGAAGTAACTCAGACAAAAGAATATCTTGAAGGAATTATAGAAAATTCTGCTGATGCTATTGTTACCTCGGATATGAATGGTATTATCACTTCCTGGAATAAAGGTGCCGAGAAAATTTATGGTTTTACAAAAGAAGAAGCGATTGGAAAATTCCTTCCCTTTGTGCCCGATTCTTTGATAGACCCTGAATGGGAAAATAACAGAAGAATTAGAAACGGTGAGATATTAAAAAGGATTGAAACCCTCAGAAAAAAGAAAGATGGTTCTCTGATTACCGTGACACTGACCTTGTCTCCTATAAAGAATTCAACAGGACAGGTTATTGGCATTAGTGGAATATCAAGAGATATATCCGAACTCAAAGAAGTAGAAAAAGAACTTGTAAGAAGAAATCAGGAACTTTCAAGATTATTCTTTATAAGTTCTGCTATGCGGGGAACACTTGATCTTGACAGGCTTCTCAGGATGGTTTTAACAGCTGTTACTATGGGAGATGGGCTTGGTTTTAACCGTGCAATGCTTTTTCTTGTAGATGAAAATAAAAATGTTCTCAAAGGTGCAATGGGAGTTGGTCCTGCAAGTTATGATGAGGCATTTCAAATTTGGGATCGTCTCTCAATTGAAAGAAAAACTTTGCCTGATATAATGAAAGATATCGAAGAGGGACCTCTTAGAAAAGACTCTTTCTTTGACAAACTAAGCATGAATATAGAAATCCCCCTTGAACAGGACACAATACTCACTAAAGCTATTAAGGAGAAAAAACTATTTAATATAACCGATGTAAATAACGAACCTTTATCTGATTCTGTTCTTGTCAACCAACTTGGTACACAGGCGTATGCTGTGGTACCTTTAATTTCCAGGGATAAAGTAATAGGAGTTTTATGGGTTGATAATTATTTCAATAAAAAGCCTATAACCGAGGAAGACATTCGTTTTTTGACAGCTTTCTCAAATCATATTGCATCGGCTATAGAAAATGCAAAGCTCTTTGAATGGGTTAAACTTACCGAACAGGAACTCGAAAATATTTTTGAGTCTATTTCGGATATGGTTTATTTTGTCACAGAGGATTATGTAATAAAAAATATCAATAAGGCTGTATGTAAAAGGCTTGGTAAAATTCCAGAGGAAATTATAGGTAAAAAATGCTATGAAGTATTTCATGGAACATCTTCACCATGGGATAAATGTCCTCATCAGAAGGCTATAAAATTTAGAAAATCATTTGTCGAAGAAGTAGAAGACTCCCACCTTGGCGGTACTTTTGTAACTTCAAGCTCTCCAATTTTTAATACTTCAGGAGAATTTATAGGGACAGTAAATGTATTAAGTGATATAACTGAATTGAAGAATCTACGCGAGCGTGTAGTGAAGACAGAAAGAATGGCTGCTCTTGGAGAGGTTGCAGCAAGAGTTGCTCATGAAATTAGAAATCCTCTTGTTTCTCTTGGAGGTTTTGCAAGAAGACTTGAAAGAAAGCTTGACGGGAATCTTAAGGAATATGCGGATATCATAGCAAAGGAAGTTACAAGGCTCGAAGGTATATTAAATGAAATTTTAAGTTTTGTCAAAGAAACAAGATTAAATAAAGAAATAATTAATTCTTCAAAATTAATGGAAGACGTTTTGTCACTCGTTAAGTCAGAGAGTGATGAAAAGAACATAAATATAACAAAAGAATATATAGAAACACCGGATCTTTTCGTTGATCCTACAAGAATTCGTGAAGCATTGTTGAATATTTTGAAAAATTCCATTCAGGCAGTTCAACCTGAAGGCAATATTAAAGTTAAAATTTATAGAAAAGAAAATAATTGTATCTTTCAGATAACTGATGATGGTCCCGGTATTCCTGATGCCGATAAACCTTTTATATTTGACCCTTTCTTTACTACAAAGAAATCCGGAACAGGTCTCGGGTTAACCATAACACATAGGATTATTGAGGAACACGAAGGAACAATCGAGGTTGATAGTAAACAGGGAGAAGGCACTACTTTTAGTGTTATACTTCCAGCTATTGAGAACAAATAATCTTTTAAGGAGGATAAAATATGAAAATACTTGTAGTCGATGATGATTTACATATTCAAAGGCTTTATAAAGAAGAGTTCGAGGATGAAGGATATGAAGTTGTGGTGGCTTCAAATGGTAAAGAAGCTATAGAAATGTTCGAAAAAGAAAATCCGGATATTGTTACGCTTGATATTCTACTACCTGATATAGATGGTATAAGAATACTTAGGCAAATGAAAGAAAAGAACCCGAAAATACCTGTTATAATGTCAACAGCATATGACTACAGGGATGACTTTGCAGTATGGGCTTCCGAAGCTTATATAGTAAAATCTTCTGACCTTGAAGAACTGAAATCCATGATTAAAAAACTTTTAAGCAAACAATAATGCGCAACATATATCTTGAAAGTACACCTCTTAATGAAGCTCTAAATAGATGGATAGAAAAACTTGAACATGAAAAATTATTATCACCTTTTAAAGGTGAAACAGTCAAAGTTATTGATTCATTCGGTAGAGTAACAGCAGAACCAATCTCGGCAAAAATCTCTTCTCCTTTTTATCACTCCTCGGCTATGGACGGATATGCAGTAAAATTCACAGAAACTTTTGGAGCTTCTGAAAGAACCCCTAAAAGATTATTAATAGGCAAACAAGCAATTTACGTTGATACAGGAGACCCTTTGCCTCAAGGGTTTAATGCTGTAATAATGATAGAAGATGTAAACCATATTTCAGATAGAGAAATTGAGATTATATCTCCAGCAACACCTTGGCAGCATGTCAGAGTAATAGGTGAAGATATTGTAGCAACTGAATTGATTCTTCCTGAAAATCAGAAAATAAGAGCATTTGATATAGGAGCGATGCTTGCAGGTGGTTATACTGAAATTAATGTAAGAAGAAAACCTGAAATAGTAATTATCCCGACAGGTGATGAAATTGTTGAACCCGGGTGCCAACTTAAAATAGGAAATATTATTGAATTTAATTCAAGAATTCTTGGTTCACTCGTTCAAGAATGGGGAGGTAAATATCACAGATATAATATTGTGCCTGATAAACTTGAAAAAATTAAGGAAGCTATTTTAGATGCAGTATCAAAAAGCGATATGGTAATTGTTAATGCTGGTTCTTCAGCAGGTTCAGAAGATTTTACAGCAGAGGCGATAAGAAAATTAGGTGAAGTAATTCTTCACGGTGTAAATATAAAACCTGGGAAACCTGTTATTCTTGGAATAGTAAAAGGCAAACCTGTTCTCGGAATACCAGGTTATCCAGTTTCAGCATATCTTACATTTAAACTTTTTGCAAAACCGGTTATATTGAAATGGCTTGGTATAGGAGAAGAAAAATATGAGACTATTAAAACAAGAATTTCAAGACAGATTGCGTCCCAGCCAGGACAGGAAGAATTTGTAAGAGTTAAAATTGGTAAAGTCGGAGATAACTTTATTTCAACTCCAATAAGTAGAGGTGCAGGTGTCTTAATGTCATTGGTAAGGGCTGATGGAATATTGCGTATTCCTTCAATGTCTGAAGGCATTGGTGCTGGCTCTGAAGTAGATATAGAATTAATGAGACCCTTAAGTGATATTGAAAATACTATTGTTTGTATAGGGAGCCATGATAATGCACTTGATTTACTTTCAAACATACTTAAGAAAAGGTATCCAAAATATTCGTTATCTTCAGCGCATGTAGGTTCAATGGGGGGTTTAATAGCTATTAAAAAAGGCGAGGCACATTTAGCAGGTACCCATCTCCTTGATGAAGAAACAGGTCAATATAATATAACTTTTATAAAAAAGATTCTTGGCTCTGAAAAGGTCGTATTAATAAATCTTGTATATAGGGAACAGGGACTTCTTGTTTTAAAGGGAAATCCGAAAAATATTAAAGACTTTAAAGATTTAATTCGTGATGACGTTGTTTTTGTTAACAGACAATCAGGTGCAGGCACAAGACTTTTAGCCGATAAATGCCTTAAAGAGCTTGGAATAGACCCAGGTAATATAAAAGGTTATGAACGTGAAGAATATACACATATGGGAGTTGCTTCTGCAGTATTGACAGGAGTAGCTGACACAGGTCTTGCTATCCTTGCATCTGCAAGAGCTTTAAATCTTGATTTTATTCCAGTTGCAAAGGAAAGATATGATCTCCTCATGACACGTAAAGTATTTGAATCAAAAATGATGCAGTGCTTGATAGAGATAATAATAAAAGACAATGAATTCAAAGAAGCTGTTAAAAATCTTGGCGGTTACGATATATCGGATATGGGTAAAATAGTTTTCGAGAATTAATCAGGGGTTAACTTTTCTTTTCAGGCTCCTCGTTGTTATTTTCAAGTACCCTTTTTGCACCAATAAATCTCTTAAAATAATATGGTGTTTCAAGGCTATCTATAGTTACCTTTTTGCTTTTAGAAGATGCGTGAATAAATAGATTATTCCCCAGGTAAATACCGACATGAGATGGAAATGAAGCATATGTTCTAAAAAAAACAAGGTCGCCCATTGTTAGTTCTTCATTTTCTACAGGCTTTCCTTCAGTAAACTGTTCTCTTGCAGAACGGGGAAGGTTTATTCCAATGAGACTGTAAACTTTTTTAACATAGCCGGAACAGTCTATCCCGAGAAGACTGTTACCTCCAAATCTATAAGGAATATTCAACATTTTTTTAGCAAAAAGAACAAGTCTGTCATGAATACTTAAATCCTGTAATGTAGGCGAATCCTTTAAGGTTTCAATCTCTTTTTCAAGAGGAGCCTGTGAAATAAATGTGTCATAAGTTTTATACTCATCAAAAGGTTTTGGAGATTTAAGAATAAGCTTATACCCTTGTGGTAAAGCGTCATCTTCAAGATCATTAATTTCCATTAATTCATCAGGATCGAGATTATATTTTTTTGCAATTTTCCATAAGGTATCACCTTTTTCCACAATATATTCATCCGGAATATGTCTTTTGATTAGTAGTTTTTGTCCTATTTTCAATTTTGTTGAATTAAGATTATTTATATCCTTAAGTTCATTTACTGAAATAGAGTATTTTCTGCTGATTGATTTTAAAGTATCACCTTTTTTTACAACATGGATTGATGAATCATTAAAAACAACAGATTTAATTTCTTCAGAAGCTCTTTTCTTTGAAGTTGCTACGTTGGATTGATTTTTTTCTTTCTTAGCTTTTGAGGTTGAAGGAATTTTTATTTTTTGTCCGGGTTTAAGGTTTGTTGAATTTATTTTATTAAATTCGAGAATTTCTTTAACATTAATTTTGAATTCTTTTGCTATTTTTATTGGTGTATCTCCTTTTTTTACCACATATATTTTGTCAGCAAATGAATTCCCGGAAAATAATAACAAGCATATAAAGCTTACAAGAAATATTGCTAATTTTTTCATGGCAATTCTCCTGTCTTTACATGGTTTCTTCACGATTTAAATCCTTAAGAGTCGGTAAATCTGTTAAATCTTTAAGTCCAAAATATTGTAAGAATTCTCTTGTTGTGCCGTAAAGAAAAGGTCTTCCCGGACCTTCTTTACGGCCCATTATTTTGATAAGTCTTTTTTCGTAAAGAGTTCTTATAGCACTATCTGAATTAACACCTCTAATCTGTTCTATCTCAGCTCTGATAATTGGCTGTTTATAAGCAATAATGGCCAAAGTTTCAAGAGCAGGCATTGATAGTCTATTTGAAAAATGCATAGTTTTAAATTTCTTTATCCATTCAGCATACCATGGATTGGTTACCATTTGGTAACCACCTGCAATTTCTACTATGAGAATGCCGGAGTTCCTTTGCTTATATTCATCAATGAGTTCAGAAAATAAATTCTTTATATTTTCTTCGGGAAGATTGACAATATCTTTAATAGATGAAGTTGTCAAAACTTCTCCGGAAAGAAAAAGCAAAGCCTCGAGTATTGATTTATAATCCTTATTTTCCATAATAAACCAATCTCAATAATATCAAAAATTTGAAATAATATCAAATATTTTATCGATTAAGGGTTTTAAAAAATATTATTTTGGCGTTAAACATTTAGCATTTTAAGACTTTAACCAGAACTAAATCTTAAAACTTTTTAATGTAATTGACAAAAAATTATAATATAAGGTATTGTTAATATTATCTAACGCGGGGTGGAGCAGTCCGGTAGCTCGTCGGGCTCATAACCCGAAGGTCAGAGGTTCAAATCCTCTCCCCGCCACCAAGTATAAATAATTGATTTTAAACAAATTATAGGCTGTCAGAACATTAAATGCTGGCAGCCTTTTTTATTTCAATAGGACTTTTTTCGGGTTAACTACTAATTAAATAACGGACACATTTAACGGATACAATAAACGATGTATATTCTATTTGGTTATAATAATATATGCCAAAAAAATTGTTAACTTTTCTTTTATTGTTTTCAATAATTACTGGTTTTCTAGGTGGTTTTCTTTACTGGACATTGTCCGACCTGCCCAATATAAAGCTTCTTGAAGAATATACGCCCTTTGAATCTTCGAAAGTTTACTCAAGTGATGGCAAACTTCTGGCTGAGTTTTATCTTGAAAGAAGGACCTTCATCCCGCATTATCAAATTCCCGATATTCTGAAAAAAGCTTTTATTTCAGTCGAGGATGTACGTTTTTATAATCACCCCGGGGTTGATTTAATTGGAGTACTGCGTGCTCTCTGGCATGATATAAAAGCCGGGGGTGTTGTCGAAGGAGGCAGTACTATTACACAGCAGCTTGCCCGCATGTTGTTCCTTACACCGGATAAAAGTATCAAAAGAAAAATAAAGGAAGTTGCTATTTCTATAAAAATTGAAAAGAAATATACAAAAGAAGAAATAATAGGCATGTATTTAAACCAGGCTTATTTTGGTACAAGAGCATATGGAATAGAAGCTGCTGCACAAACATATTTTGGAAAATCAGTACATGAACTTAATCTTGCGGAAGCAGCTTTACTTGCTTCGTTACCAAAAGCTCCTTCTTCTTATTCCCCTTTTAAAAATAAGGAAAAAGCACTTGAAAGAAGGGCGTTTGTACTAAAACAGATGCTTGAAAATAAGTTTATTACAGAGAAAGAATATAACGAAGCCCTTAGGGTGCCTCTGCCCGAAATTCCTCATTACAGGAAATATGAAGCCCCTTATTTTATTGAAATGTTAAGACAAAATCTCGAAGCAAAATATGGAAATGAACTTTATACAGGTGGCTTAAAAATTATATCAACGCTTGACTCAAGAATGCAGAACATTGCTGAGAATGCAGTTAAGAATGGAGTCGAACAACTTACCAGGAGAATTCAGCCTCCTGTGGAGAGCGCCTTAATTGCTATGGATATTCGAACAGGTTTTGTAAGAGCTATGGTAGGAGGTACTGATTTTTGGAAAAATCAATATAATAGAGCTACACAGGCACTAAGACAGCCAGGGTCTGCTTTTAAACCTTTTGTTTACATGGCAGCAATTGAGAATGGTATGACAGCAGATTCTGTAATTAACGACTCTCCTGTATCATTTGCAGGAGCAAGAGCAGGGCAACGCTGGATTCCAGCCAACTATGATGGAAAATATTATGGAACTGTTACACTTAGAACAGCTCTCGCAAAATCACTTAATTGTGCAACAATAAGGCTTGCATCAAATCTGGGAGTAGAAAATATAATTGAAATTGCCCAGAGGCTTGGTATTAAAAGTAAACTCCAACCATATCTTCCCATTGCAATTGGAGCATCAGATGTAACTTTATTAGAAATGGTAAAAGCTTACTCAACTTTTTTAAACGGTTCTCAACCAGCGCCTATTTTTTATGAGAGAATATTAAACAGAGATGGAATTGTAATTGAAGAAGTCAAACCTTCTTTTGAAGAATTGCTTGCAGAAGAAGACGTTGAACAGATAAAAGAATTACTAAAAGCAGTTGTTAATGAAGGAACTGCAACAAGAGCAAAAGAGATAAAAAGAACAATTTATGGTAAGACAGGCACAACAAATAATTATACAGATGCCTGGTTTATAGGTTTTGACGATACTTTAGTTGCAGGAGTATGGGTAGGAAGAGATAATCATAAACCTCTTGGTCCGGGTATGACCGGATCTCAAGCTGCTCTGCCAATATGGATTGAATTTATGAAAAAAGCGCCTCTACAAATTCTTCAGGAACAAAATCTCTTAGATCCTCAATCCCCTCTCCAACACCAATGAGTTTTACCGGGATTCCAAGATTCCTATTTATTGCAAAGATAATTCCTCCTTTTGCGGTACCATCAAGTTTTGTAAGAGCAATACCTGTAACATCAACAGCTTCTTTAAAATATTCAGCCTGACGCAAAGCATTTTGTCCGGTTGTTGCATCTACAACAAGCAATGTTTCCTGTGGAGCCTCAGGCATTGCTTTTTGTATTGATCTTTTAACTTTTTTAAGTTCTTCCATTAGATTACTTTTTGTATGAAGTCTTCCTGCTGTATCAATAATAACTACATCTATATTTCTGCTTTTTGCAGCTATAATTGCATCAAAAGCTACTGCGGCAGGATCAGAACCTTGTTGATGTTTTACAAACTGTGTATCTGCTCTTTTTGCCCATATTTCAAGTTGTTCTATTGCTGCTGCTCTAAAGGTATCTCCAGCAGCAAGAAGAACTGAAAGACCCTGCGAACGAAATCTGCTTGCAAGTTTTCCTATAGTTGTAGTTTTACCAACTCCATTAACTCCTATAGCCAATATTACGAAAGGTTTTGAGTTACTTATTACTAAAGGAACAGGTGACCCGAGTAAATTAATCATTTCTTTCTTTAGCAGTTCTTTGACATTTTCAACATCTGTTGCCTCACCTTTTTTTATTTTTTCCCTTAACCCTGACATTATTTCAGAAGCTGCTTTTGTGCCAACATCAGACATAATTAACGTTTCTTCTAAATCCTCGAGTGCAGCTTCGTCTATTTTTCTGCCAGTAAATATTTGTTCTACTTTTTCAACAAATGCCTGTCTTGTTTTTGTAAGCTTTTCTTTTAGTTTGTCAAAAAAACCCATTTATCCTCCTGTTTCTTTCTTGCTCATGTAATCGATTAGATACAATGACTGATGATAAATTCCGGTATCCAAATTAAAACAAAAATTATTTGAAACAATACAATTATTACGAGAAAATTTGTTTTTCAAACTTAATAAAGTATTACAAGATAGTAAAGACAGTCTTTATTTTAATTTTTTATTTAATATTTTATCAATCAATTAATAGCTTTTTTTAGGGTAATTATGATAAATTTAAATTTTAAATGATCCAAATGGAGGTGTTTTTTAATGTTAAAGAAAAAAGAAAAGTATGTCGTTGCTGTGGTAGGAGCTACAGGAGCTGTTGGCAATGAAATGATTAAAACACTCGAGCAGAGAAAATTCCCGGTAGAAACTCTGAGGCTTTTTGCATCTGAAAGATCTGAAGGCAAAAAGCTTGAGTATAAAGATACAGAAATTACAGTTGAAAAATTAAATGAAAAGTCATTTGAAGGGATTGATATAGCTTTGTTTTCAGCAGGAGCTGAAAGATCTAAAATATGGGCTCCTGTAGCTGCAAAATCAGGCTGTGTTGTTGTTGATAATTCAAGCCAGTGGAGAATGGATCCTGAAATTCCTCTGGTTGTGCCTGAAGTAAATCCTCATGACTTAAAATGGCATAAAGGAATTATAGCAAATCCAAATTGTTCCACTATTCAGATGGTTGTAGTACTTAAACCTATACATGATGCTGTAAAGATAAAAAGAGTTGTTGTGACAACATTTCAGGCAGTTTCAGGAACAGGGCAAAAAGCTATTGATGAACTTTTGCAGCAAACTACTGATTTGCTAAATTTCAGGGATGTAAAATGTAATGTTTATCCCCATCAAATTGCTTTTAATGTTTTACCACATATAGATAAATTTCTTGAAAATGGTTATACAAAAGAAGAGATGAAAATGGTTAACGAGACTAAGAAAATTATGGGAGATGATTCAATAAAAGTTACAGCTACAACCGTACGTGTGCCTGTTTTTAGAGGACATTCTGAGAGTCTTAACATTGAAACAGAAAAGAAAATATCCCCGAATGAAGTGAGGGCATTACTTTCAACTGCTCCGGGTATTATTGTTTATGATGCTCCGGAAAAGAATATTTATCCTTTGCCTCTTTATGCTGCTGGTAAGGATGAGACTTATGTTGGAAGAATCAGAGAAGACAATACAATAGAAAATGGAATTAATATGTGGATTGTATCTGATAATCTAAGAAAAGGTGCTGCATTGAATGCTGTTCAGATCGCTGAAAAATTAATTGAAATGGCTGAATAAATCAGAAAGGAACTTAAGATATAGCTTTGCAAAAGGTTGATTATATTGTATGCGGAGATTATATCCTTCCAATGGATGAATCTCTGAGGGTTATTGAAAAAGGCGCGATTTCTATTGATAAAGGTAATATTTTTAAGATAGGGAATGAAGATGAGATATTAAAAATATATACCTCTGATAAAATTATAAAAATCAATGATAGTATTATCATGCCGGGTCTTATTAATACACATACTCATGCTGCAATGGTTTACTTCAGGGGTATTGCTGATGACCTACCGCTTAATGAATGGCTTAATAATCATATCTGGCCTGCTGAAAACAAATGGCTTAGCAAGGAATTTATCAAAGATGCTATAGAACTTGCGTGTCTTGAGATGCTTAAAGGTGGAATTACAACATTTAATGACATGTATTTTTTTAATGATTCTGCTGCTGAGTCCTGTAAACGTCTTGGGATGAGAGCTGTTCTCGGGTCAGGAATACTTGATTTTCCGAGTGTATCTGCAAAGACAACAGATGAATACCTTGAAAATGCTGTACAATTCATTGATAGGTGGAAAGGGGATGAATTAATAACACCATGTATTGCACCGCATGCAGTATATACCTGTGGTCCTGAAACTTTAAAAAAGTCGATGGAAATTGCTGAAAAATTTGATGTCCCTGTCCATATCCACCTTTCTGAAACAGAATGGGAAGTTGGAGAGATTCTGTTAAGATACAGGAAAAGGCCTGTTGAGCATCTTGCTGGACTTGGTATTTTAAATGAAAGGGTTCTGGCTGCTCATTGTATATGGTTACATGATAATGAAATTGAACTTCTTGCAAAGAATAAAGTAGGAGTAGCCCATTGTATGGAAAGTAACCTCAAACTTGCCTCTGGTTTTGCACCTGTTGCTACGATGCTTTCTTCTGGGATTAAGGTTACTTTTGGAACAGATGGAGCAGCAAGTAATAATGACTTAAATATCTTTAGTGAGATGTCAACAACTGCCAAAGTTCATAAAGCACTATCTAACAATCCTACTGTTCTGGATGCAAAAACAGTCGTTTTAATGGCAACAAAATGGGGAGCAGATGTTTTGGGTCTTGGAAACAAAATAGGCACTCTTGAGTCAGGAAAATCTGCTGATTTAATTGTTTTGAATATCAAGAAACCACATTTAATGCCAATTTATAATATTTACTCCCATATTGTATATGCTGCTCTTGCATCTGATGTTGAATTTGTTATGGTTAATGGTAAAATTGTAATCGATAACAGAAAACCTGTTAATGCTGATGAAGATGAAATTTTATTTAAAGCAAAAAAATGGGAAGAAAGAATAAAATCTGCATAGGGTTTAGATTTCTCTTCTTCCTTCAAGAGCTTTTCCGAGAGTTACTTCATCGGCGAATTCAATATCACCGCCAATAGGTAAACCATAAGCAATCCTTGTAACCTTTATGTTATAAGGTTTTAGAATTTCTCTGATATACTGGGCAGTCATTTCACCTTTGGTATTTGGATTTGTGGCAATAATTATTTCCTGTACCGAATCACTGCGGACTCTTTCGATAAGTTCATTTATCTTTAATCTATCGGGTGTAATACCGTCAATAGGTGAAAGAGCGCCAAGCAATACATGGTATAAACCATTAAATACGCCCGAACGCTCTATGACTATGATATTGCTTGGTTCTTCAACAACACATACTTTGCTTGAGTCTCTTAAACTGTTTCTGCATATGTTGCATATTTCTTCATCAGTAATATTAAAGCAGTTCTTGCAGAACCTTGCTTTTTCCTTAACTTCAATAATTGCATTTGCAATGTTTTTTGCTTCTTCAGAAGACATTGAAAGGATAAAAAAGGCAAGCCTTTGAGCTGTCTTTCTCCCTATACCGGGAAGTTTTGTAAGTTCTTTAATAAGATTTTCGATAATTCCATGTTCCATATTTATTTTTTTTCTTTTGGTGGATATTGTTCGAGAATTCTAATAATAATTTTATTAATGTCTTCATAACTCATTCCAGGGTTCATAACACCAGAGGCAACACCCCGCCAGATTAATTCTTTCTTTCTTGCATCAACAAAATCAATGATTATAGTGCCAACTTCATATTCATATGTATCAGTTCCGCGTCTATAATCAACTGTATCTTTCCCATAAGGGTAAGGAACATGACCAAAAGGATGTGGTCCAATATGGTAATAATCTCTGTCCCTGTAAGCATATCCCCATTCCTGAACATCAACCTTTTTTTCCTTGCCACCATGTAATGCAATAAGCATATCAGGATTTTTATCAGTTTGAATAAGTCCTTTTGCTTCAAGCTGTCTGTTTACAGCAAGCTTTATATGTTTTAATGTAAGCTCGTTTTCAGATGTTTTCTCAGGCATTGACATCCAATCGTATTTTTTAATAAGTGAAAAATTAACTTCCTGATCATAATCGTAATATACATCTAATGTGGCGCAACCGATAAAGAAAATTACGAAGAAAAATAATAACGAATATTTCATGATAATATATCCTCCTTTCTTAAACAATAAACGATGAAATGAGTTTTTTCAAGAAGATAGTTTAATATTTGAATCAAGAATTTCTTTGATTTTTGTGATAAGTTCATCCGGTTTTATCGGTTTATTCATAAATGTTAAATTGTCATTTAAAGACAATCTGTTCTTTATATGTTCCTCAGCATAACCACTTATAAAAATAAATTTCGCATCAGGATTCAATTGTTTGATTTCCCCATAGACTAAATCTCCTGTTTTCTGCGGCATAATCAGATCAGATATAATCAATGATATTTCATCTTTATATTTATTATATTTGTCAATAATATCCTGTCCATCAGTTGCTTCTATAATATGATACCCTGATTCTTCAAGTATTGTCTTTAATCCTTCTCTTACTTCAGAATCATCCTCGCCAAGTAATAATTTTTCACCTGTGCCGTAATTAATATTTAAAAATTGTTTTTGCTCAGGTACAGCTTCTTTATCAATTAAAGGCAAATGAATATTAAAAGTGGTTCCTTTTCCTTCAGTGCTTGATACATCAATAAAACCTTTATGTTCTTTTATAATTCCATATACTATTGCGAGTCCAAGTCCGGTACCTTTCCCAACCTCTTTTGTTGTATAGAAAGGTTCGAAAATCCTGTCTTTGGTAATTTCACTCATGCCTATACCTGTGTCAGAGAAAGATATTTTTACATATTTTGACGAAGTGATTACACCGCAAGACTGGAAAATATTATTTATTTCTATAGGTTCTGTTTTTATTAGGATTTCTCCACCTTTTGGCATGGCATCTCTTGCATTTGTAGCAAGGTTCATAAGAACCTGTTCAATCTGGCTTTTGTCAGCCATGACAATTAAAGGTTCTTGATATGTTATAACTTTTAATTTTATATCTTCTCCGATAATCCTTAAGAGCAATTTACCAAAGGCTTCAATTATTATATTTATATCAACAGGAGCTAACTTTGTGACCTGCTTTCTGCTAAACGTTAACAAACTCTTAGTAAGGTTTGAAGCATTCTCTGAAAGAGACAATATTTTCTCAAGATATTTATTCAATGGATCGTCATTTCTTAATTTCATTTGTGTGAGTGTGGTATAGCTTACAATCGCACTTAATATATTATTAAAATCATGGGCTACGCCTCCAGCAAGAAGGCCAATTGCCTCCATTTTTTGTGATTGAAGCAATTGTGACTCGAGTTTCTTTCTTTCCTCTTCATTCTTCTTTCTTTCAGTAATATTTCTGAAAATACATTGGCTTGCAATAATCTTATCTCCTGAGTATCTTAAACTTACAGTTCCTTCTACAAAAATTTTTTCTCCATTTTTGGTTAATAAACATGTTTCAAATTCTTTCAACTGTTTTCCTGCAAGAATTTGCTCAAACATATTTTTACAGTGTGTTTTAAAATCAGGGCATATCACATCCATAATATTCATTTTTTGTAATTCTTCCCATGTATATCCCATTGTTTTAAGCCATGAAGGATTTACAAAAATAAACTTACCATCAGGAGATAAACTTTGAATCATATCATATGCGTTATCTACTAATGAATGATATTTTTCCTCGCTTTCACGTAAAGCGATTGCAGTATTTTTATGCTCAATAATTTCATTTAAAAGGTTTTGTTTTTGCTCAAAAAATTTTAGTATAAGCCTTGCGATATGCCCGAACTCGCTTTTTTCTTTGGATAACTCCCTGACATATTCTGGTGAGTTTTCAGTTAAAGATTTAGAAATAACTTTTAAAGGTTTATTAACCCATTTTATTAAAAAGAAACCAAGGATTAGAAGTATTGAAATAGAAAATATTATAAAAAGTGCGTATTGAGAAAATGAAAGACGCTGAAATTCAGAGAATATTGGAAAGTTTTGAGATACTTTTATATATTTTAAAGGAGTATTATCCCACTTATTTAAAGTTTTATAAAAAACTATCTGTGAATAGTTATTGCTTTCCTGTTTATTGTTTAAATCTTTCTGAGACATTATTTCCAAAGAACTATTTGTAATTGTTGAAATTTCGGAAATATACTCTTTTGTCCATAGACGTCCTACAAAAAAATAACCTTTAGCTTTAGACTTTCTCTCAATATCAGTAGTCGAGTGTATCGTTGCTCCACGTATTTCTATAATACCCTCTGGTATCTCCTCAAAAAAATGAGGGAATTTATTATTTTCAAAAAGCGTTTTAAATTTATCAGATGGCAATACAGGAATACTTTTTAGATTTTCTGTCTTGGCTGAATATATGAGGGAAAGATCTGGATTGTAAACCAAAAGCACATCAGCACGAAAAGTATTAAGTGATGTATCAAGATTGAGTTCCGCCCATCTCTTATCTTTTGTTCGAACAAAATTGACCATATCATCCCATATGGTATAGTCATATGCAAAAAACTTGAGCGGTTCTCCTTTGAAATTAATTGTTTTATCAAAATCTGACTGTTGATCATATGTTATGTTTTCATGGATAAGACCTAATCTTTTGTTTTCAAAGGATTTCATAGCAATAAATATTGCCATGAAAATAAGGATAGTTAAAATAATTAAAAAAACTAATTTGGTTTGAATATATTTAAACATCAAAAATTACTTAACTTTATTTTATTTTATTTATTTTAACAGATAATTAAAAGGAATTTTCAATTGTTTTTTATAGGCTCTTTGGAATATTTTCTAAAATAATATCTTCATTTTCTATAATTCCCTGATGGACAAATAAAACTTTAATTTTATTTTTTGCTATTTTTTTTGCGATTATAGTAAAAGGTACACGAGGACTCCCTATTGCTTTATGAAATGTAAACCAATAATCAGTTAATACAGGAAACTCGAGACTGTATTTTTTAATATGTTCATTTATCTCATCCTGTGTATTTCCAACAGCTATGCCAATTATCTTGACTTTATCTTTAAGGTTTTTATCACTTTCAACATTATTAAATAAAGAATTCAAAACAGGGTAATTTCTTGGACAACTCATGCAATATGTACTAAAGAATTCGATTATGAAAATACTGCCTTGAATATCTTTGAACGAGAATTTATTTTTGCCTATTAAACCGAGATAAGTTGTATGGTTTTGGTTAAGAGTATCAGTAAAAGAAGATTGTGGTAATAGTTGATTCTTTTTAATAGGGATTGTTCCAGCATCAGCTTCTATATGAACAGGTGAAAATAATAATAAAACAATTAAAAAAGAGAATGATAAAAATAAAGGTTTTAACAACTGCCTTTTATTCCATTTTTCAAAGGTGAAATCTTTATCTGTAGTCTTTTGTCTATCGTTTTTTATCTGTTTCAAAAGTAATATATGGATTAATTTTTAAAGTTTTTCAAGTTCTTTTATAAGCATTTCAAGATTTGGTCTTGAATTAATGTCATGAACATCTATATAGCGAATAATTCCTTTTTTGTCTATGACGAATAATGCTCTTTCTGAGACACCATCAGGACGCAATATCCCGTATTTTTTAGAAACAGCACCGTGGGGATAAAAGTCAGAAAGCACAGGGAACCAGAGTTCACCCATTTCTTTTGTCCATGCATAAAGAGTAGGAATATTATCAACCGTAATACCAAGCAGTATTGCATTATTCTTCTCGAATAAACTCTTTGCAATATTGTATCCAGGCCATTGGTCAGAACAGACAGGAGTCCATGCTGCTGGAACAAAAGAGATAACAACATTCTTTTTCCCGCGAAATTGTTTTAAAGAAATTTTTTCTCCTGATAGAGATGGAAGGGTAAAATCAGGAGCTTTCATACCTTTTTTTAGATGTGTTTTCGTTGCAATAGGCTTTAAGTTACCAGGATTAAATATTTTCCCTTTAAATTGTTCTGATGCACCAAAGGAGCCTGAAACAGTGGATGAAAGAAATAATAATATGAAAAGAAAATAAATAATAAAAGTTGAACTTTTTTTCATAAATTCACCTCCGATTAAAGTCCGGCTTTATTTATAATCATATTCAGAAAATCTGATGGTTCTTGAATGCTGCCAACTTTTGAATAAAGTATTTTTGTGGAACCGTCAGAATTTATTTTTACTACGAAAAAATAAGGAGTTCTAACTTCGCCAATTGCCTTATGTATTTTAAAGTTTTCATCTATAACAAGAGGAAACTTTATATCATATTGGCTCTTAAATAGATTCACTTCAAATTGTGTATTTCCTGCACCAATTCCTAAAATTTTAATGCGATTTCTTAAATTATTATTTTCCTGTATTTTATTAAATAATTCATTTACTACTGGAGCTTCTTTCTGACAATATGGACAATACATACTGAAGATTTCTACAATCACAATATCAGCTTTTATCTGCGCTAACTTGAAAGACTTCTTTTCTTTTAATCCGAGATAGTCTATATCATTTTGATTTTCAGGTGGTGTGATTGAAATATCAGGAAATGCCTCTCCCTCTAGAGGAGACTTTTCTATAGCAAAAGAATATGAAACAAAAATTAAAACAAATACGGATATTAAAATAAATCTGGTTTTGTCCATGCTTTATGCCTCCTTTGGGAATAATTATATTTTTTTCTATAATTATATTGTCTTTCAATACAATTACAAAGTCAAGAATTATTATTTGTTAAGCAAGCTATTAAGAGAATAAGCCTTCAAGCTGGCAGGCCAAACTATTGTTCTAAGTTTTAACAATGAATTGAAATTCTTTTTATTGTGGTGTATTCTATTATCATTCAAATATTGGGAGGTTATTTTATGGCAAAAAAGGTAAACAAAAAATATGTTTATTTTTTTGGTGCTGGAAAAGCTGATGGCAATGGCAAGATGAAGGATTTACTGGGTGGCAAAGGCGCGGGTCTTGCTGAAATGACAAACTTAAAAATACCTGTGCCGGCAGGCTTTACAATAACAACCGAAGCATGTAATGAATACTTTAAAGCTGGTAAAAAATATCCTCCCGGGATGTGGGAACAGGTTCTTGAAAATCTGAAAAAAGTTGAAAAAGCAATGGGAATGAAACTTGGTGACCCTGTTAATCCTTTATTAGTTTCGGTACGTTCAGGAGCAAAATTTTCTATGCCTGGAATGATGGATACGGTCCTGAATCTTGGTCTGAATGAAACAACAATAAATGCTCTTATAAAAAAGACAGGGAATGAAAGATTTGTATATGATGCTTATAGAAGATTGATAACAATGTTTGGAAGTATTGTGATGGGAATTGACAGACAAAAATTTGAGAGTGCTCTCGAAATGATGAAAGAGAAAAAGGGTGTAAAGTTGGATACCGAACTTGATGCAGAAGATTTAAAACAACTTGCAGAAGAGTTCAAGATCATATATAAGAGAGCAACAGGCGAAGACTTTCCAACAGATCCTCTCGAACAGTTAAAAAAGGCTATAAATGCTGTTTTTGGTTCATGGTTTGGTGAAAGAGCAATTAAATATAGAAAGCTAAATGATATACCGGATGACCTTGGAACTGCTTGTAATATTCAATCAATGGTTTTTGGAAATCTTGGTGAAAACTCTGGAACAGGAGTTGGATTTACAAGAGATCCGTCCACAGGTAAAAATCAATTCTTTGCTGAATGTCTTATAAATGCCCAGGGTGAAGATGTTGTTGCTGGTATAAGAACACCACTTAAGATTGATGAATTAAAGAAAAGGCTTCCTAAAGCATATAAAGAACTAAATGCTATCTATAAAAAACTTGAAAAACATTACCGTGATATGCTTGATATAGAGTTTACAGTTCAGGAAGGCAAGCTTTATATGCTACAGACAAGAGTTGGAAAAAGAACCGCTGCTGCTGCACTGAAAATAGCCATTGATATGGTTAAAGAAAAATTGATTGACAAAAAGACAGCGGTTTTAAGGATAGATCCAGAACAGCTTGACCAATTGCTACATCCAATGATAGACCCAAAGGCAGAAGTAAAAATATTAGCTAAGGGGCTTCCGGCATCTCCTGGCGCTGCTGTTGGAAAGGTTGTATTCACTGCTGAAGATGCAGAAAGGGCTGCTGAAAGGGGAGAAAAAGTTATTCTTGTAAGAGCAGAAACATCTCCTGAAGACATTGGAGGTATGAACGCTGCACAGGGAATACTTACAGCAAGAGGTGGTATGACATCCCATGCAGCGGTTGTTGCAAGAGGAATGGGTAAGTGTTGTGTTGCAGGATGCGGCGCAATTAATATTAACGAGGTACAAAAATACTTCACAGTAAATGAAACTGTTATTAGGGAAGGTGACTATATTACCCTAAATGGTACTACCGGAGAAGTAATACTTGGTGAAGCTCCATTGGTTACACCCGAGCTTACCGGTGATTTTGGCACATTTATGAAATGGGTGGATGAATTTAGAAAACTCGGGGTCAGAACAAATGCTGATACACCGCATGATTCAGAAGTTGCAAGGAAATTTGGTGCTGAAGGCATTGGTTTATGCAGGACCGAACATATGTTCTTTGCACCTGAAAGAATAAGCGCTGTTAGGGAAATGATTCTTGCCGATGATACCGAGGGACGGAAGAAAGCCCTTGCAAAGATACTTCCGTTCCAGAAGAGTGATTTTATTGAAATATTCAAAGTTATGAAAGGACTGCCTGTAACAATAAGACTTCTTGACCCGCCTTTACACGAATTTCTTCCTCACACAGACGAAGAATTAAAATTACTCGCTTCTTCTATGGAAGTTCCTTTCGAGAAATTAAGAACGAGAAACAAAGCCTTACAGGAATTTAATCCCATGTTGGGACATAGGGGCTGCAGGCTTGGTATAACATATCCTGAAATATATGAAATGCAAGTAAGAGCAATAATGGAAGCAGCTTGTGAACTCGCTAAGAATAAAATTAAAGTAATACCTGAAATAATGATTCCTTTGGTAGCACATGTTAAAGAATTGAAAATGATGCGGGAACTTACGGTCAGAGTCGCTGAAGAAGTCCAAAAAGAATATGGTACAAAAGTAAATTACACTGTAGGAACAATGATTGAACTGCCAAGAGCAGCGATAACTGCTGATGAGATTGCTCAAGAAGCTGATTTCTTCTCATTTGGCACCAATGATCTTACTCAAACAACTTTTGGTCTCTCAAGGGATGATGCCGGAAGATTTTTACCATATTATGTTGAAAAAGGAATACTTGAAAATGATCCATTCATAAGCCTTGATCAATCCGGGACAGGTGTTTTAATGAAGATTGGGATTGATAAAGGAAGAAGTGTTAAGAAAAAACTTAAATTAGGAATTTGCGGAGAGCATGGCGGGGACCCAAAATCTGTTGAGTTCTGTCATAAAGTTGGTCTTGACTATGTTAGCTGCTCTCCTTACAGGGTGCCTATAGCCCGTCTTGCAGCAGCACAGGCTGCCTTGAAAGAGAAAATAAAGAAAGATTTAAGCAAGTCAACTGTTTAATTATTTATTAAAAAAGAGGGACAGGCATTTAGTCTGTCCCTCTTTTTATTTATAGAAATACTGCTAACCTTTACAGATATAGCGATTGTATGGTATTTTAAATATTACAAAATTATCGAAAGGTGGTGAATAGATGGCTATTGATAAAACACAGAAGCAGTCTATCATAAACGAATACAAGATTCATGAACATGATACTGGTTCACCTGAAGTTCAGATAGCGCTGCTAAGCTCAAGGATAAATTATCTTACAGAGCATTTTAAAACACACAAAAAAGACCATCACTCCAGAAGAGGACTTCTTAAGCTTGTCAGCCAGCGGAGGAAATTGCTTGATTACCTTAAACAATCTGATAAACAAAGATATGAAAAGGTAATTGAACGCCTTGAAATCAGGAAATAATGAAGAGAGTTGAAATTGAAGTTCGTGGAAAGAAGCTAATCTTAGAAACAGGCAAAATTGCTAAACAGGCTGACGGAGCAGTTGTTGCACAATATGGAGACACAGTGGTTCTTGCCACTGCTGTTGCTGATAAAAATCCAAAAGAAGGTTTAGATTTTTTCCCCCTTACTGTAGATTATCAGGAAAAAGCATATTCTGCAGGTAAAATACCCGGAGGATTTTTTAAGCGTGAAGGAAGACCTTCGGAAAAAGAAATCCTTACTTCGAGATTAATTGATAGGCCAATAAGACCCCTATTCCCCAAGGGTTTTTATTTTGAAACACAGGGAATAGTGAACGTGCTTTCTTATGGTGATGAAAACATTGCGGATATACTCGGGATTATAAGTATGTCAGCGGCTCTTGTTATTTCTGATATTCCTTTTAATGGTCCTGTAGCTGCAGTGAGAATCGCAAGAATAGCCGGGTCTTTTGTAATAAATCCTGATGCGAGGGAAATAGAAGAATGCGACCTTAACCTTGTTGTTGCAGGAACAGAAGAAGCTGTTGTTATGGTTGAAGGAGAAGCTCAGGAAATACTTGAGGACGATCTACTCGAGGCCCTTGATATTGCTCATCAGAAAATAAAACTATTATGTTCTGTCCAAAATGAATTACGTTCTATTTCAGGAAAAGAAAAAAGAACTTTTGAACCTCCAGTTGTGGATGAAAAACTTAAACAATCTGTGACAGGACTCGCTCTTGATAGAATAAAAAATGCAATTATTATCCCTGACAAACTTAGAAGACAGGCTGCCTTAGACCAAATATTAAAGGAAATTATCGAGAATCTTAATACAGATGAAGAAGATAGAACCCTTGATATTGCATCGATATTTAATGATCTTGAGAAAAATATTGTCAGAGGTATGATTCTCAATGAAAACATAAGGGCTGATGGAAGAAAAACTGATGAGATAAGGAATATAAGCTCAGAAGTAGGTATATTGCCAAGAACACACGGCTCAGCTCTTTTTATAAGAGGTGAAACTCAGTGTCTTGCGGTTGTAACACTTGGAACTTCTGAGGATGAACAGAAAGTAGATTCGCTTGATGGTGAAACATATAAGACTTTTATGCTTCACTATAATTTTCCTCCTTTTAGTGTAGGTGAAGTTAAACCTTTGAAATCACCGGGAAGAAGGGAAATAGGCCACGGATATCTTGCAGAAAGAGCAATTAAAGCTGTAATCCCTCCAAAGTCCCGATTCCCGTATACTATAAGAGTTGTATCGGATATACTCGAATCAAATGGTTCATCTTCTATGGCCACTGTTTGTGGAGGTTCACTTGCATTAATGGATGCAGGTGTGCCTATAAAATCGCATGTTGCTGGAATAGCGATGGGACTTATCAAAGAACAGGATAGGGTAGTTATACTTACTGATATTCTCGGTCTCGAAGATCATCTTGGTGACATGGACTTTAAAGTCACCGGCACTGATAAAGGTATAACAGCATTCCAGCTTGATACAAAAATAAGCGGCATATCACGCGAGATAATGAAAGAAGCTCTTGAGCAGGCCCGGAAAGGAAGGATTTTTATTCTTTCCAAGATGAATGAAACTATAAGTAAGCCCAGAGAGACCCTTGCTCCATATGCCCCACGTATTTATACAATGCAAATAAAGCAAGATAAAATTAGGGATGTAATAGGTTCGGGTGGAAAAGTAATTCGTGGAATAGTTGAGCAGACAGGGGTTAAAATAGATATAGAAGATAGTGGTCTTATAAATATAGCCTCACCCGATGGAGAATCTGCCCAAAAAGCAATTGAAATGATTAATAGTATAACTGCTGAAGCCGAACTCGGTAAATTATATATGGGTAAAGTAAAAAGGATAGTTGATTTCGGTGCTTTTG
Organism: Nitrospira japonica; assembly: GCA_020725385.1. Lineage (GTDB taxonomy): Bacteria > Nitrospirota > Thermodesulfovibrionia > Thermodesulfovibrionales > SM23-35 > DYFC01. The sequence goes on from DYFC01000018.1 coordinate 32,337, forward strand.
TTGAAATATTACCCGGAACAGAGGGGCTGCTTCATATCTCGCAAATATCTGATAGAAGAGTCGGAAAAGTCACTGATGAGATACATGAAGGAGATGAAATACTTGTTAAAGTTATTGAGATAGATAAAATGGGTAGAATACGTCTTTCAAGAAAAGATGCTATGCGTGAGCAGAAAAGATAGATTTTTCAAGACAAAAAAGTGAAGGGGATATAATTAATTTTATCCCCTTTTTTATTTTCTATATATTTCGACCGGAAAAATAAACTTAAAAAATCCAGTAATTTGGCTGGCTCTCAAGTTATTAAAACTTTTTGTCATTTCTTGATTTAATTCGGGAATCCAGTTCTAATGCTTCCTCTGGATACCGTACTCTGACTTTTTAAAGTTTCAAGCATGCCCTCTGGCTTGCTTGTCCGCCATTTGTTTGGTGGAACTGGAGGGCCATAGATGACAGAAATGTAGTATGTCATTTCGAGGAGTGAAATGACGTGAAATCTGATTGCTTTACGTATGATAATAGATTTGTTCATGATAAAATAAATATGGAGTGTTAAAATAATAAATGTTTAAAAAAGAGTTTTTACAAAACGGTGTGCCTGTTGTTATGGAAACGCTTAAAAATATGCGTTCTGTTGTTGTTGGTATCTGGGTTAAGGTTGGGTCAAGATTTGAGCCTCCAGAAAAAAATGGGATTTCACATTTTCTTGAGCATATGTTTTTTAAAGGCACAAAAAAACGTACTGCCAAGGACATATCTTATGAAATTGATTCTCTCGGAGGAGAATTAAATGCATTTACGTCAAGGGAAAATACAACTTTTTATGTAAAAGTTCTTGATGAATTTCTTGAGCAAGGTCTTGATCTTCTATCAGATATATTTCTCAATTCAACTTTTCCTGAGGATGATATTGAAAAAGAAAAGAAAATCATTAAAGAAGAAATAAAGATGATTGAAGATACACCTGATGATTATGTCCATGATCTCTCAAATAGGACAATTTGGGGAGGTACCGGATTAGGTCAATCTGTTCTTGGAAAAAGAGAAACTATAGCTTTATTTACTAAAGAAGACCTTTTATCCCATATAAGAAAGTATTACGGGACAAAAGACATTATTATTTCATGTGCTGGAAATTTTGAATATGATCACATGATTTCAGTTTTAAACAAAGATCTCGGAAACCTTAGAAGAGGTTCTGAACCTGAAAAAGGTGATGTACCTGAATTCAATAGTAAAGTAGAAGTTTTTCAAAAGGACCTATCCGAGGCGCATTTATGTCTTAATATAAAAGGATTGAATACTGCCAGTAAAGATAGATATAGCCTGTATATTATAAATACAATATTAGGTGCGGGAGTAAGTTCACGGCTGTTTCAAGAAATCAGAGAAAAAAGAGGTCTTGCATATTCTATCTATTCTTTTGTAGCATCTTATTTAGATACCGGATTATGGGGTGTATATGCCGGTGTAAGCAGAAAAAAAGTAAAAGAGGTAATTGATATTGTAATGAAAGAACTTTTTACTTTAAAGGACACTATTCAAGAGGTAGAACTACAAAGGGCTAAAAATCAACTTAAAGGCAATATAATACTCGGGCTTGAGTCAACTGGTAGCAGGATGAATAATATAGCAAGACAGGAGATATATTACGGGAGGTATTTTTCGCCAAAAGAAATAATGAATGAAATAGACTCTGTAAAGATGGAACAGGTTAGGGATTTATGTGAAAGACTTATCAGAAAAGATTGCCTCGCTCTGACAGTTTACGGACCGGTTCAAGGCCATGAATTGAAAGGAATATTTAATTGAAGTTTATATAATATAATTATAATAAATGTTTTAAGCCTTAAATGATAAGGAGGTCATCATGCCAGCATACGAATTTAATTGTAAGTCATGCGGAAAAGATTTTACGGTATTCCTCTCTATCAAAGAGTTTGAAAAAAATCCAAGTATAATTTGTGAGCATTGCAAAAGTAACAATGTAACAAGAAAGCTTAGTGGATTTTTTGCTAAAACAAGCAAGAAATCTTAACAAATTTTCAGTCGTATTAATCTAATTTTATTTGAAGAATTTCGCTTACTTTATTTAGTAAATCATTTATATTAAAAGGTTTTGTTATATAAAAATCAGCGCCAGAGGCTTTAGCTTTTTCCCTGTCAGCTTCTTGTCCTTTGGCAGTCAAAATTACAATATAAGGTATTTTTTCCGGAGGCTCGCTCTTGATTTTTTGACAAACTTCAAACCCGTTCATTTTTGGCATCATGACATCAAGAAAAATTAATTCGGGTTGTTTTTCTCTTATAATATCAAGAGCAACGAGACCGTTCTCGGCAGTGAGAATTTCAACGTTTTTTTCTTCAAAAGGTTCGAGAATTTGCTCTAAGAGATTTCGAATAATAGGGTCGTCATCTACTATTAATATTCTTTTCATTTTATTCCTTTTCTGTATAATTGTATTCCATTTTGTTGATATTTGAAACATCATTTATATTTTTCAAAGGAAGTGTAAAATAAAAAGTACTTCCTTTGCCAAGTTCGCTTTCAACCCATATTTTTCCACCATAGTGTTCAATTATCTGTTTGCATATGGAAAGTCCGAGTCCGGTGCCTGTTGGTTTATCTGTAAGTGTATCACCTGCCTGCCTGAATTTTTCAAATACATGATCTTTTTCTGTTTCAGAAATGCCGATTCCGGTATCAGAAACACTTACTAAAATACTATTGTCTAATTTTTTTGCTTTACAAGTTACAGAACCGGTGTCGGTAAATTTAACTGCATTAGAAAGAAGATTTATAATAACCTGAATTATCCTATCTTTGTCACATATGATTTCGGGTAGATTTTCTTCAATATCTTTTATTAATAGAAGTTTCTTTTGCTCAAAAAGCGCAGATGTCGCGATAATAGCCTGTTCAATCGCATCAGCAGGACGTACATTTTCAAGTTTCCAATCAATTCTTCCAGCCTCAAGTTTGGAGATATCAAGAACATCGTTTATTAGAGCAGTAAGGCGTTCACTCTCTGAAAGTATGATATTTATATTATCCCGAATGCGAGAAATAGATTTAAGAACCCTTTTGTTATCATTTGTTACATTAGGAAATATATCTTCTTCGAGTCTTTTCTTAATAATTTCTGTAAAACCTCTCACAGAGGTTAAAGGTGTTCTTAATTCATGCGAAACAGTAGATATGAAGTCAGTTTTCATACGATCAACTTCTTTTTCAGATGTAATATCTCTTATGAGAATTACGGCTCCAATTCCTTTGTCATCTGATTGTATTGTTTCTTTATGAATCCCTGTAGCAACAGCCTTGCCGATTCTTTTATGAGCAAGTTCTATTTCAGTTGTGAATATCTGATCAGCATTCATCCTGCTTTTTTCGACAACCTCTGCAAAATTATCACCAAAAATACTTCTGCAATTCCTCCCGATAAAATCCGATTCTCTCATATTGAACATGTATGACAAAGCAGGGTTAACATGTGTAATCACACCGTCGGTATCTGTAACAAGAAGACCATCTGCCATATTATCTATTACTGCTGTCAGATAAGCAAGGGTATTTTGAAGTTCCACAATTGCGTCATTTATAGCCTGTTCGTAACGGTCAAAGACCTCGTGAAGATCGGTTGCCATAGATTTCATTGTATTAGCGAGAAGACCTATTTCATCATCAGATTTTATATCAACCGGAGAAGAAAAATCATGCAAGGTAAGCTTCTTGGCATAATCTGTCAAAGCATTCAATGGTTGGGAAACTTTATTAACAAGAATATAGGCTATAGTTATACTGAAAATGAATATAAGCGAAATTAATATTAATTGACGAATCATTGCTGATTTCATTTGAGCCATGATATTGTTTTTGTCCATTCCTACATGAACATAACCTGCAATGCCCTCGAGTATAGGAGATGTAATGTCAATAAAGGTACCCAACCCTTCAAATACTATTTCTTTTACATAAGTATCTCTTGGCTTATCATTTTTTATTTTTGAGATTTCATCGGGGATTGTTGGAATAAATGTGTGTGAGATTATATCTCCATTTGCATCAACAACGAATATATATGATACACCGCTTATTTCAAGGAATCGATCTATCATAGCCTGAATAGTAGAAGCATCTCTATTTAAGAGAGTTTCGATGCTTGAGCTTGCAACACTTTTTGCGATAGCGGTTCCTTTGCTTTTGTATTCCTGGAGAAGGTCATTATAGAGATTCCAGCCTGTAGAAATTGCAATTGTAAAAGCTATTATCATGAATAGGATTATAATCAACAACAGGGTTTTCTTGAAAAGTTTTGACATTATTTAATTTTCCACCTATCCCAGTTTTTTAAAGGAACAAATCTTCCATCCTGAAAAGTTGTATAATAAACTTTATCAATTCCCTGATGTTTATCCGGAGAAAAACTGACATTGACATCAATTCCTATGTCAAGATTCTTTATACCTTCAACTACTTGTTTAATGTTTGATTTCACAATCTGTTTTCCCATTCTTTTTAATATCTCGACCAAAAGCTTGGCATTTAAAAAACCTTCAAAACTTACAAAGCTATATCGTAAGGGTTTATAATTCTTATCGATCAAATTATCAGGTGGTATAGGATCATAAGCATCTATCAGGTCTCTATATTGACGAACAGCGCTAAGAGAGATGTCTTCATAACTCGGTACAACCTGAGAATTTATAAGGTTTTTAGTATAGGTTTTGCCGGTTTCCTGTTCTGCTTTCATGAGTAGATCAATTAAAAATTCACTTCCAACAAAAGAAACATTTGCTATCGGCACATTCCAACCCGAGTCACGAGCATCCCTTATAAAAGCTGCACATGCTGCATAGGCACCGACTGAGATAATAGCATCCGGATTACTTTTCCTTAGTATATCAACCTGGATTTTCATACTTTCATTGAACTTTGTACCTCTTTTATAAGTTGCTTCTCCGACTATATCGAGGCCATACTTTGCAAGAGTCAATTTTACACCGTTCCATCCACTTCTTCCATAAGCATCTGCTTGATAGAAAACAGCAATGCGTTTCCTGCCTATTTTGATAAAATTATTGACAAGTCCTTCGGTCTCCTGAAAATAAGATGCTCTGAAATTGAAGACATATTTATCATATGGTGGTTGTCTATGCGGTTCAGCGCCTGTAAAAGGAAAAAATAAATATATATTTCTGTTACTATAACTTTTTAGTAAAGGTAAAACCCTTGTTACTGTCGGAGTTCCAAGATAATCAAATAAAAGAAAGACATTGTCTTTTTCGATAAGTTTTATCGTATTTTCAATCGCAGGAGTAGGGTTATAACCATCATCATAAGGAATGATGATTATTTTTTTACCATTTATTCCTCCATTATCATTTATATAATTTATATATGCCATTGACCCTCGATAGAGTTCACTTCCAAGTCCTCCGGTAGGTCCTTTGAATGCAGCCGACATTCCTATAAGGATTTCATTAGAATTTGCTTCTGCACTCGAAAAGATTAAAAAAATCCCGATTAAATGAACTAATAATTTAAAACTGAACCTGACAACGTTTAACACCTTCACCTTCATCTTTTATCCATAATAAAGTTTTATTATTTCGCCTGCACCAGTTTTTGACATCATTTTCAAATGTTGAGCAATCAGCAATAACTTCAAGAATGTCATTCTTTTTTAGTTTTAAGGCTTTTATGGTCATCTGAATTGTGGGCTGCGGACACTTTAATCCCCTGGCATCAAGCAAAACAACGGACAATTATTAACCTCCTGTTTTATATAAATGCAATGCCTACTTGCTGAAAAGAAATACTATTGAGTTATTTGGTTATTAAAAATTATAAATTTATATATTTTAAAATTAAATCTGGTAATTATTTTAAAAAAAATTAGAGCAAATAATCAAATATTTCTTAAAATGGATGAGCCACAAGACCTGTTGCCTCATTTAAAAATCTAAATGAAAAACCTTTCGGTTGCCTTAACTAAAATATATCTTTAGTCCTTTTTAATCCTTGTAATGTTTTACTGTTTCATTTAGATTTTTAAATGAGGCAATGAATAAGTTTCAGTTAGATTTTTGATGTGGGGATTCGACTACTTTTCAAATTTTAGATTTTATTATATAATAATAAAAATCTGTTATAAATCAGAGCAGGTTGTGTGGCTGCTCCATAGTTTAAGAATACTTATGGAGAGGAAAGTCTGAGCTCTACAGGGCAAGGCGGTCGTTAATAGCGACTGGGGGTAACCCTAAGGAAAGTGCCACAGAAAGGGAAACCGCTTTGTTATAAACGAAGCAAGGGTGAAAAGGTGAGGTAAGAGCTCACCAGATGAGACGGTAACGACTCATGCTTGGTAAACCCCGCCTTGAGCAAGGTCAAATAGGTTCTGCTTTGAGAGGTGCCCCCTCGAATCCTGAATTCTACAGGAGGCAGAACGGGTTGTGACCGCAATAATCCTGCAGTAATGCCGGATATTAGATGAATAGCCACAATAACAGAACTCGGCTTATAAGCCTGCTCTGATTATAAATTTAATTGGAGGTTTAGATGGAAGATCATAAACTGAAAGTTTTCTGCACAGTAGCTGAAACAAAGAGCTTTTCAAAAACCTCGGAAATTATTCATTTAACGCAACCAGCGGTGAGTCTTCAGATACAAGCCCTTGAAGAAAGATATGAAACTAAATTGTTTGATAGATCTTCAAGTACAGTGACCCTCACACCTGCAGGCGAAGTTCTTTATAAATTTGCAAAAGAAATTCTTGCACTTTATGCAGCAGCCGAGAAAGCCATTAGTAAACAAATTGGACTTGTAAAAGGCAGTCTTACAATTGGCGCAGGTTCGAATATAGGCAACTACATTTTACCCAGTGTTATAACTGATTTCAAGAATACCAATCCTAAAATAAAAATATACCTTTTAGTTGGTAATTCAAAACGTGTTATCGAATTACTTAATTCCGGTAATATTGATATTGGTTTAGTTGAAGGTGATATTTCACGACAGAAAATGGTTGTTCGAAAACTTATTTCGGATGAGTTAATACTTATAGTGCCTCCATCACATCCATGGGCGAAAAGAAAAGATGTGTCAATCTCAGAAATTGTGAGGGAACCTTTTATATTCAGGGAGGCTGGTTCAGGAACGAGACAGATGATTGAGAAATATCTTGCAAGACATGGTATTACCCCGCATGACATGAAAATAAGCACTGTTCTTGGAAGTACTGAGGCTATTAAAGACGCTGTTGAAAATGGTCTTGGTGTCTCAATAATATCAAGATGGGCTGTGCGGAAAGAAAGTAAATACGGCACATTAAAAGCACTTAATATAAAAGAAGAAAAAATGGTGAGGGACTTTTCCCTTGTAATCAACAAAAACTCGGTTTCTTCAAATTCACTCGAAGAGTTTCTTGCTTTTCTCAAGGCGTATCCATTCGATAAATTACTCCAGTAGAACTGCAAATGTGCTTTCAACTAAACATACCCCAGAGAATTAGATGTTGCGTGTAATTTATTTATCGAAAACCCTATAGTCTATTTCCCCGAATATATTGTCTCTATATTCAATATTTTCAAGCCATGAAATATTAATATTGCCTGAGATTAAATCGTTATAAAGTCTGTTGAATCGATAAATATGTTCACGAAGGCGTTTCTCTGCATATTCTTTAGCGTTACCGGTTTTAATTAGAAATGTCCAGTCACTATGTTGAGATAATAATAGTTCTCTTGCTGCCTGATTTATAACTCTTCTTTTGATACCTGTTGCTTTCGGATATTTATTAACAAGATATAGCATTCTCTCTGCAGTTTTTATAAGATGTCTGCAAACATAATCATTAGAATCATTTACCCATACATTACTAAAACCTTTTTCACCCCAGCTTGACATTGATGGTTCACATGAAAAATTTATTTTATCGCGATATTCGGAAGAATATTCATAAGTTGTCATCATTCTGAAACAATAATTCCCTTTATCAATCAATCGTATAACAAATTCGAGCCACATTGGACCTTCAAACCACCAGTGTCCCATAAGTTCAGCGTCATAAGCAGCAGTAACAACCGGTTTAATTTTAAATTCATTGAAAAGACAATCAATTTGTTTATTTCTTTGTAAAACAAAATGCCTGGCATGTTCGGCAGCTTTCAATATAGCTTTAGTAATGTTATAAGGTTCTTTTTTTTCCGACCCTGTGACTCTGTAGTATTTTATTCCTGTAAATGTTTTTACTCCGAAAGGTCTTAAAAATGCTTTGATATAATTATTATCAATGTCATATCCAATATCTCTATAAAAATCTCTGTAATCATGATCTCCGGGATACCCACCAATTGAAGACCATACCTGTTTGGAAGTTTCTTCATCACGGCCAAAAGCTATAATTCCTGATGGGCACTTAACAGGAGAATAAACTTTAAAAATAGGAGATGGCTTGGCATTTAAAATTCCGGATGAATCAAGATAGAAAAATTCTAACCCCTGTTCAGAGATATAATGATCATATCCCGGCATAAAACCACATTCAGGAATCCAGATACCTTTGGGTCTCTTACCGAATATTTTCGTAAAATGTTTTACACCGATTTCTAACTGTGCCCTAACTATTTGTGGAATACCTGAAAAAATTGGTAAAAAAGCATGTGTAGCGGCAGAAGAAATTATATGAACCTTTCCGGTTTCACTAATTCTTTTAAAACAGCCGGTAATGTCTTTTTTAAAAGTATCACAGTATAGGTTATAAATTCTTTTAAACTTTTTGTGATACATGCGCGATAGAATATTAAAACTTTCATCATTACGTGTACGATAAATTTCCATTTCTGATAGTTCTATAAGTCTTTCAAGATGTCTGATATACCTTGTTTTAAGTAAAGAATTATTTAGCATTTCTATTAAAGTCGGACTTAGAGACATTGTTATACCAAATTTAATCCCGTCATTAAATAGCCTGTAAAACATCTCAAGAAGAGGTATATAAGTTTCTGTAAGAGCTTCATAAAACCAGTTTTCTTCAAGAAAATAATCATATTCAGGGTGAAAAACATAAGGAAGGTGAGCGTGCAAGACCATACAGAGAAATCCTTTATTTGCACTTGGGGTCATTTTTACTCTGGAACTTTTAAAAATAAATACGCTGAAATAATCCCAAATAAACAGGGCATAATACAAGCTGCAATAACAGGGTTTAAAACCTGAGCATATCCCATTGAAAGCATAAAAGTATGAGAAAGCCAGTAAATAAAACTGATAAATATTCCAAGTCCTGTAGCAAAAAGTCCGCCGCCTGTTCTTTTGCCGGATACTGACAGGGAAATGCCTAAAACAATCATAAAAAGATTCGTCAAAGGATAGGATATTTTTCTATAAAAGTCAACAACAAGCTTTTGATCCCGAAACCCGGCAGAGTTAATTTTTTTTATATATAGTTTAAGATCATAAATTCCCATATCTTCAGGATTTTTTATACTTGTTGTAAAAAGGTCGGGTGATTCGATACCGGAATAATATATTTCATCATATTTTTTCACTGAACCGGTCTGAATATCATATTCAATAGCATTATAAAGTATCCACACACCGCTTTTGTCATTTTTCTTTTCCCAGAATGCTTTATCTGCCTCGATTCTTTTTTTCAACCGGGTATCTTCAAGGATAAAAATACTCAATCCCTTTACCAGTTTTTGATCTGGAATATATAAATCTATTCTCGATAGTGAGTTTTCGGAAGATTTCATCCATATCGCATCTTTTTTTATGGTAACCTTTCCGGATTTCTTCATATAGTTCTTTTTAAAATCCAGTAGATAATCGGAAAACTCCGGCACAACGATTTCTCCAATAATAAATCCTGCGATACTGAATAAAATACCACCGGTTATAAATGGATAAAATAGCGTTTTCATTCTACCGCTAACTGCTTTAAAAGCGATAATTTCTTTATTGCGCGAAGCCTGACTAAAAATAAAGAGGCTGCATATTAATAGAGACATTGGAAGCAGATAGTACAAAATTCTTGGCAGAATTAATATTGTATATTGAAAGATACTGAAAATGGTTATTTTCCCGGGCAGAAAATCGTCAACCTTGTCAATAATCTCAAGCAAGCTTATGATGAATGCAAGTCCTGGAGCAATGATAAGCCATATTTTGATAAATTCATTTATGTAATACCTGTAAATAATTTTCACTTTGATGATTCTCTTTTAAATAACAATATGGCAAAAATCCCAATAATTATTGTTGACGCCCACGCTCCAATATAATGAGGTATTTTGCCTGCCCTTACGAGATTTTCACCATAAACAAGTAAGATATAATAAAATGTAAATGTTGCCAGACCGACAGTCAACCCACCGAGTCTGCCTGACTTGCCGGATATTAATGATAAAGGAGGAGCAAGAAAGGCAATAACGATACATAATATAGGTAGGGAAAAACGCCGGTATAGGTCAAGATAAATAAATTTTGCGTTATAAGTATCAGATTGTTTTATTTTATCGATAAATTCCGGGGGTTTCATTTCGGAACTTTTACGTGAAGGAGCCTCGGCTTCGGGTTCGAGAATCATGTTGTATTTATTAAAATATATTTCGGTTGTTTGTTCTTTTTTCGCAATATGTATATAACCATTGTTTAAATTCAACATAATAGAAAAACCTTCACCTGCCGAGATAGTTCCCTTCTCGGCAGTTAATACCTTTGGTTCATCTTTCGTTCTGTTATCATAAATGAAAATACCTTTTATTGTGTTGTTATTTGTTTTTTCTTTAACATAAATAACCATATCTTTAAAGAGATTATTAAAATTACCTTCTTCAATTGCAGAAGGGGTTCTTTCTCTAACTATTCCTGTAATTTCTTCTCTTAATTTTCTGCTACTTTCCGGTCCGATATAGTATCCTATAGAAAGATTCATTATAAAACAAAAAATGCCTGATATAATAACAGGATAAGATATCTGAAAAAATTTTAAACCGCTCATTCTCAAAATGATAAGTTCGTTGTCAAAATTCATCCTGCCATAAACAATTAGCGAAGAAAGCAATAAGGCCATAGGTATTGTTATAAGAAATAGCTGAGGTTGAAGATAAAGAATAATTTTAATCATATCCAGGATTGAACTTCCGACTCCTGAGAGAAATCTGCTTAATTTGAGAAGCTTCTCCATCATTAAAATAAAGTTTAAAGAGGCAAGACATAATAAAAACGTAATAATTAATTCATTGAGTATAGATTTATATATTGTATTCATTATATTAAGTCTGTAAAATTCATATTCATTATTATTAAGAGTATTATTTTACCATATTAAAACTCTCGAGGATTTCATTATTCTTATTTTTGCAATTTAAATACCCCAAGTTCTTATAAGTTCACTATAATGACCACGATTATAATCGCGTTTTTTTGACATTAATCATGTATTTTTAAAGAACTTAATTTATGGAAATGTATTATTATAATATTGGTTAGATTTATGTCCAGAAATACAAAAAAATATTCAAAGAAAGCAGGACTCCCTCCGGGAACATTGGTTCATATCGGGGAGAAAAAAACAGGGGATATTTGTGTTAACCTTATAGAATATAATGAAGCTTTTTTCAATGAGATTAAAATAGATAATATACAGCAATACATTCCTTCATCTGATGAATCAATTATTAGCTGGCTTAATATAGATGGTGTGCATAACATAGAAACAATTGAGAAATTAGGTGAATTATTTAATCTTCATCCGCTTACACTTGAAGATATTGTAAATACAGGTCAAATGCCAAAGATGGAGGAATATGATAATTATACTTTTATTGTTTTGAAAATGCTTTATTACAATGATAGTAGCAAATCTGTGGAGGTTGAACAGATAAGCATTTGTCTTGGAAATAATTTTGTGCTGACATTTCAGGAAGAAAAAGAAAGAGACGCTTTTAAATATGTTAAAGAGAGACTCCGTCTATCCAAGGGCAGGCTAAGAAAAATGGGACCGGATTATCTTGTATATTCAATAATAGATTCTGTCGTTGATAGTTACTTTCTTATACTTGAAAAAATTGGAGAGAAGATAGAATTACTTGAAGAACAGGTGCTTGATGAACCTTCTGAACAGGTTCTTCATCAGATACATGTTCTTAAAAGAGAAATGATATTTCTTCGTAAGTCAATCTGGCCGTTGAGAGATGTTATAAGCACAATTGAAAAAGGAGGCTCGGATTTTATACATGATTCCATTCATATATATTTCAGGGATGTTTATGACCATACAATCAGAATAATCGAAACTATTGAGACTTATCGGGACATTCTCTCGGGGATTCTTGATATTTATCTTTCAAGCATTAGTAATAAAATAAATGCTGTTATGAAAGTATTGACTATAATAGCGACTATTTTTATGCCCCTTACATTTCTTGCAGGAATTTATGGAATGAATTTTGAATATATGCCTGAATTAAAATGGCGATGGGGCTATCCACTAATTCTTGGCATAATGCTTTTCATTGGCATAACAATGGTTATATATTTCAAAAAGAAGGATTGGTTATAATTCAATAAAATTTGTTAAAAGACTTTATAAATAGATTCTCTTATAAATAATTCTCTGACCATTTTGTCTTTTTTAGGTTATAATTTAAATAAGTCATTATGGAAAAGAAAACAAAATTTACTATAATTTATTTCCTTATTGCTCTTACCGCAATCATAATTCTTGAGAATTATCTTCTTAGTAAAGAAATTACAACTATTACTTACAGTGAATTTAAGACTCTTGTAAAAGATGGTTTAATTAATGATTTGGTTATAACTCAAACTGCTATCGAGGGTAAATTTGTAAAAGGCGCTCTTGAAAGACTTGAAACACTTCGTAAAGGAAAAGATCAAACTATACAGTCTTTAAAGGAAACTCAAATCTTCTATGTTGTCAGAATGGATGACCCTGATCTTGTTAAAGAACTTACTGAAAAAGGTATAACTTTTACGGCCAAACAGGAAATAACCTGGTTTAAGACTTTGCTTTCATGGATATTACCCATGCTGATATTCATAGCAATCTGGGGTTATCTTTTAAAGAAAATAGGCTCACCGGGTGGTGGTGGATTTATGGCTGTAGGGAAAAGCAAAGCCAAAGTATATGTTGAAGGCGAGACAAAAATTACTTTTGAAGATGTTGCAGGTGTGGAAGAGGCTGAGGAGGAATTAAAAGAAGTTATAGAGTTTTTGAAAAACCCTCAAAAGTTTCAGAGTCTCGGCGGTAAGATTCCCAAAGGAATTTTGCTTGTTGGCCCTCCAGGTACTGGGAAAACTTTATTAGCAAGGGCAGTTGCAGGAGAGGCAAAGGTTGCGTTTTTAAGTATCAGTGGCTCTGATTTTGTGGAGATGTTTGTTGGAGTTGGGGCTGCAAGGGTAAGGGATCTTTTTGCACAGGCCGAGAAACTTGCACCATGTATAATTTTTATTGATGAAA
>DYFC01000003.1 GCA_020725385.1 Nitrospira japonica
GGTATTGGAACAACATTCAAGATATATCTTCCATTGACTAAAGAAGAAGAGCATTATGCAGGCTCAGAGGTAATGCAGAAGATAGAGGGCGGGACAGAGACGATACTATTTGCAGAAGATTCTCCGGATGTGAGGGAATCGGCAGTGCATTTACTTGAGGAATTTGGATACAAAGTGATAGAGGCATATGATGGAGAAGAAGCTATAGAGAAGTTCAAATTATATAAAGACCAAATACAACTTGTAATACTTGATTTAGTGATGCCAAAGAAAAATGGGATAGAAGTATATGAGGAGATAAAGAAAATAGTTCCTGAAGTAAAAGTAATTTTCACGAGCGGATATTCAGAAGATGTTATTAGCAAGGGGACAATTTTAAAAGAAGGTTATGAAATAATACAGAAACCCATTTCTCCAGCACAACTACTTAAGAAATTAAGGGAGATGCTTTCAAATTAAAAATGCAAGATGTAATTCTAAGTTAATGGATTATTTCTGCTGTGAAATAATATAATTCTGCATCTTTCCATGCATCTGAAGGCAGCCCTGCTTTGTAACATATCTGTTTTAAGAAAGTTTCTCTATCCCAGCCAAATTCAACAGGCACCTGTGGTAAAAGTATTCCGCTATGGCCATATTTTCTAATTACAAGACCATGTTTTCCTATAATTATGTTATTAACATTAGTAACTGGCAATAATGGCGATAATAGAGTAATTTCTATGTCAAGATCTTTGAGTTCATCTTTTGTAATTGGCAAAAAACGCGGGTCTTCTGAAGAAGCAGAGATTGCGTTCTCAATTACCGATTTATAAAGCGGCATATATGGCTGAACATGTCCGATACAACCTCTTAATTGTCCATTTTCTTTAATTGTTACAAAAACAGCGCCATCGGTTTTAAACTTCGGATTTTTAATTTCTTTATCTATGACTTTTTTTCTTATAACATATTCCTGGATTGCATCTTTTGCAAGAGCGAGAAGTTCTTTTTTCTCCTCATCTGTCAGAGGCTCTTTGAATAAGCCAATAGATGCATAGCCAACGACTCTTTCTTTATCTCCTGTTACATCTCCTGAATTTGCATATTTAAAAGTTGTTCCAATATTTGCTCCAGCCATTCTTGCAGCTTCAATAGCTATAATTAAAGAATATCCTCCACAAAATTCTCCTTCACCTGTCCTGAGAAGATTTTCTGCATCTTTTAAAGAAAGTCTTTCAATTGCCGAGATAACTTTGTTATCCATTTCTTTTGCCTTTTCATAATTATGATAATGTGATAAATCGGTGCTTGCTATGATTATTGTTTTTTCATCAAGCATTTCGGATAATTTTCCTGTAAGGTGGGTGAATGTTTTTCTTGTTGGAGAACCTACAAGTATTGGTATTATTGTAAAATCCTTCAAAACAGTCTGAAGAAAAGGCAATTGCACTTCGAGTGAATGCTCTTTTTCAAATGCTTCTGCGAGAAATTTTACATCTGCCTGTTCATTGAGTAATCCTTCAGCGAGCTTTTCATTTATGTAAACATCACCAAGAGGGGTTCTAAGAAATCCTTTTGTATAAACAGACGCTCCATTAAAACCTTTGTGATGACTCGGGCCGATTAAAATTACTTTGTTTATATCTTTTCCCTCAAGTTGTTTATAACCAAAAGCAGCCACCTGACCTGAATAGATATATCCGGCATGAGGAGAGATAAGAGCTATCATCCTTTCATATGTTTTTACTTTTGTAACTTTTGAAAGAAAATCCTGAATAATTTTCTGGAGACTTTCTTTATCAGCAGGATAGAAGGAACCTGCAACTACAGGTTCTTTTCCGGATACTTTGCAAGCAAATAATATCAAAAACAAAGGTAGTAAAAAGAAAATAACATTCTTACCCATCTTCAACCCTCCTCCAGAACATTGCTTCATGCAATTGTTCATTTTTCCCCTCTGCATTTGAGTCTTCTTTTAAAGATAAAAAAGACCATAAAAATACAAAAGCTTTTAAAAATTCTCTTCTTGTCATTTTTAACTCCATACCCCGGGCATAGCAGCATTACAAAATCTGCATTTTCCATTTGAAATATTATTCTTAATTATTTGATAACCTGTTCTTTCAATTAGAATTTTTTTACAGGAGGGACAATAAGTGTTTTCAGCTTCAGTTCTAACATTCCCGATATAAACAAATTTTAAACCTGCATCAATAGCTGTTTTTCTTGCATTTGTTAGTGTCTCAACAGGAGTTGGCGGAAGGTTTGTAAGTTTATAATGCGGGAAAAACCTTGAGAAATGTAGAGGCACATCAGCACCAAGATTTTTTACAATCCATCTACACATTTCATTAATTTTCTTCATATCGTCATTCAAAGTAGGTATAACAAGATTTGTAATTTCAAGCCATATTTTTTCTTCTTTCAAAACAACCAGAGAATTCAATACAGGTTTGAGGCTTCCATTACAAATCTTATCGTAAAAATCTTCTGTAAAAGCTTTCAGGTCAATGTCAGCAGCATCCATATATTTACAAAGTTTTCTTAAAGGTTTTTCATTTATATAACCGCATGAATGCATTGTATTTTTAATATTATTTTCTTTTGCTTTAACAGCTGTATCAAACATATATTCATAGAAAGCTGTAGGCTCTGTGTATGTGTATGCGATGGATTTACAATTATAAGTTTTTGTGTAGCTGATTACTTTATCAGGAGGCAAATCATAGGTATCGGTCTCTTGGGGTTTTGCCTGTGAAATTTGCCAGTTCTGACAGAATTTGCAACTTAAGACACAACCGGCTGTTGCGATTGAAAATGCTTTAGTTCCAGGTAGAAAATGGAAGAAAGGTTTCTTTTCTATCGGGTCAACATGAACAGCGCATGGTTTTCCATATACAATGCTATATAATTTGCCATCTTTATTAATTCTTGTCCTGCAACGGCTTGTCTGATTCACATCAAGAACACAACCATTAGGACAAAGTTCGCATTGTACTATCTTCCCCATGTATATATTATATCTTAATTCTAATTTGAAAGCCCAAACATTATTAATGCAGAAATTGTTTTCATTAATATAAGCAGAATTATTGTTGTTGTAAAACCAAATAATGGAATAAGAATTATTGTTGATGAAATCGCACCTATAAAAGAACCGATAAGTTCAATACCATACAAAGAGCCTCCTTCACCGATAGCTTTTGTTGCAGAAGCAAACCAGCTACCTGTAACAATGCCTGTAAATAATGTAATTAAATAGAAAGCCATCCCGTATTCGAAGAAAATTAAAAATATGATACAAACAGCTATTGAAAATAAATCAAGAATTAGGAGTAGTTTAGTAGTATCCTTCTTTTCTTTTTGTATTTTTGTGCCAGCCCACAATCCTACCATCAATAGACCGGATAGAAGACCAATTTTTTCATAGATATATCCATGTATTGCCTGGTAACCAAGTATTAAACAAATGCTTAGTGCCATACAATAAAAGCCTGTTATAAACATCGAAAAGTATATTTTCTGTTTCCTGTTTTTAAAAATGAGTAAGGACAATATTGAAATAATAGTTAAAAAAACAATTAAGTGCCATTTTGTTAATTTATGAATAAATGAAAAAATTTTTGAACCTTGAATTTCATCCCAAATCATAAGATTATAAAAATATGCTAATGGTCTGGAATCTTTATTGATAGTTTCTATCTTGCCAATTCTTTCTTTAACATATTTGATGCTAAAATCAGAAAATATATCATCAAATATCCGGCTATGAAAATACCATGTCTTTAAGTTATGTTTAAGGAATCTTTCCGCCAGGATAGAAGGTTCTATATCCAAAGGAGAATCAGAAGCAAATATTTTTCCATATTCATGCGATGTAACTTCAACATTGTTAAAAACACTCTTAAGTGTTTTGTAAATTGTGCCATTTAAAGTTTGAATGCTTTTGCTCATATATCCAAAGGAAGCAGGAAGATTGAGCATAAGCAATCCGTCATGCTTTAAAGTTTTCTTAACTTCTAAAAAAAATTCTTTTGTGTAAAATCTGTTTAAACCTGCTGTTGATGGTGGAGGGAGATTTAACATTATTAAATCATAAGTTCCTGACACGCTATTTTTTATAAAAAGCCTGCCATCATCTATTTTAAAAGAAATGCGTGAATCTTTAATCACTGGTTTGTCATCTTCTTTTATTAATTCTTTAGAAATCTCGATAATTTTAGGGTCAATTTCAACATAATCTATCTTCATTACAGGATATTTAATTAATTCTCTTAGAATACCGGGTAAGCCTCCAATTAAAAGTATTCTTAATGGTGATTTATGCATTGTCATTGCAAGATGTGCATTTAATTCTTCTGTCTGAAAATCGGGATATGAAAACTGTAACTGTCCTGAAACAAATAAGCTTTTCTGGTTATTTCTTTGAATTACCTGAATTTCGCCATATTTTGACTCAATCGATTTTATTAAATTAAATCCGGGCAAATTAATATTTAATGGAGAAAAGTTAGGGATGAAAAAATAATATATTGCAGGGAAAAGTAAAAATAATAGAACTAATCTTTTTCTGGAAATATAAACTCCTGCCAATATGCTTATTAAAGAGAGGATGAGTATTAGATGAATAGAGCTAAAGTTTCCTGCAATAATAAATGTGAAGGCGCTGCCGGCAATGAAAGCGCCGGCTGCCTCTAATCCATAAATATTTCCTGCGGCATTTTGTCTTTGAAGGCTTGATACTGCGAATGGGAATTGAAGACCGATTGAAAAGCATAGCGGAAAAAGTACAAAAGCAGTCAATGAAAGAATACCGGGCAGGGAAATGAATTCACCGGGTGAAAGCCCTAAAAAAAGACGAAGAAATCTTATTCCTATGATAGTTGGAAATGAAATTACGCCGGTGGCAATAAAAGAGAATGCAAAAGCATTTTTGCATTTTATATATTTTCCTGCCAGACTTCCAAGTCCAACATAAAAGAGCCAGAAAGACAGGGTGATGCCAATGTCGAGTTCATTACCAGAGAAAACGGAAAGGAGATTCCTTAGAGCTATAATTTGAAGAAGCATGGAATTGAAGCCCATGAAGATGAAGAAAATGTTTCGAGGTGCAGCGTTCATTTTTAAATTATACTACGAACAGTTGCTGTACTAAAGGGTTAGAATTTAATGCATTTTAAATGGGACAGGAATAAATGTTAAGAAAAATATTAAAAGTGCGAGCCATCCTATAAACCTTCTTTTACGGTCAAGATATGGTTCCCAGTAGAGAACAGGCGGGTGTCTGATTCCAAGTAAAAGCAGAAGCAATGACCAGATAATCCAGCCTTCCCAAAGAAAAATGCCAAGCAATGACATTATTAAAATTAAGATAAATGAAATCTGTGCATGTTTTTCTCCCAGTAATGCGTATGCAATATGTCCTCCGTCAAGCTGTCCAACAGGTATTAAATTCATTGATGTAACAAAAAGACCTATCCATCCGGCAAAAGCTACCGGATGGAGTAGTATGTCATGTTCAGCAGGGGTAACGCCGAGTGTTATTAACGAGAGAAGGTTGAATAGTATAGAATCTCCAAAAACAAGCTCTGGACTCAAATCTTTTATAGATACAATTTTTGACATGTTTAGTCCAATTATAGAAGCAACAACGGAAACAACAAAACCTGCGATCGGGCCTGATGCCCCTATATCTACAAGAGATTTTCTATTTATTATCGGTGACTTCATTTTTATAAATGCTCCAAATGTGCCTATCAAATTTGGAGCGGGTATAAAATAGGGAAGTGTTGCTTTAACACCATGCATTTTTGAAGTAAAGTAATGGGCAAATTCATGTGTTAACAATATGGTGATGAGACTTGCAGCAAAAGGAATGCCTTTATAAATTTTAGAAGGTTCTGCAAAAATATCTACACCTGCTTGCATTGCTCCAACAGCTAAAGTAGATAATACTGTTAGAAAAAATAATATGAGGTGTTTATATGGAATATTTTTCATAATTTATTATATTAACTCGAATAACGCAGTTATTGCTAAAAAATTATTTAAGCCGGAAAGTGCAATTGAAATAATGCAGATGTTGCGAAAAAATTTATTTTTCAATAAGCATTTTGTAACTTTTCATCCGGGATCCTTTATTCTTTTGAATAATTTCTCTAATTCTACCGCAAAGAACACTATAGAAGAGAGAATGAGTGTTAATATTAATTCATTAAGTGTTAAAGGTGAAGTTTTAAATACAGGATTTAAAAATGGAACATAAATAGTTGCCATCTGAAGCACAAAAGTTAAAATAAAAGCACCCATTAGAGGTTTGTTCGAAAATAATCCCAGACTGAATAAAGAAGCTTTTTCTGCCCTTATCGCAAGCACATGACCCATCTGGCTTAAGCATAACACCGTAAAAACCATTGTCTGCCAGTGGGTTAATCCATTTTTTATTGACCATGCCTGCGTAAAGATTGAGACAAAACCCATTAGCAATCCTACCCATATAATATGAATGCCGAGACCATGGGCAAAAATACTTTCTTCAGGATGTCGAGGAGGTCTTTGCATTATTCTTTTTTCAGCGGGTTCTGCTGCAAGCGCAAGACCGGGCAGGCCATCTGTTACGAGGTTTATCCAGAGGATATGTACGGGTAAAAGGGGGATAGGTAATCCAAAAAAAGGAGCAAGGGAAATTGTCCATATCTCTCCTGAATTGCTTGTCATTGTATATTTTATAAATTTACGAATATTATCAAAGATTCTTCTTCCTTCCTTTACTGCTTTGACGATTGTTGCAAAATTATCATCAAGTAATATCATATGACTTGCTTCTTTGGAAACATCTGTTCCTGTAATTCCCATCGCAATACCAATATCAGCTCTTTTTAATGCAGGAGCATCATTTACTCCATCTCCTGTCATTGCAACAAATTGTCCTTTATCCTGCAATGCTCTAATTATCTTAAGTTTTTGTTCCGGCGCCACCCTTGCGTAAACTCTGATATGTTCAACTTTTGATTCAAATTCCTCGATTGTAAGCTCTTCAAGCTCTTTACCTGTTATTATTGAATCGGAATTATTATCAATGATGCCCAATCTTCTGGCTATAGCTTGTGCTGTTACAGGATGATCTCCTGTTATCATTACTGGAATAATACCTGCTGTCTTACACATTGATACTGCTTCTTTTACCTCTTCACGGGGTGGGTCCATCATCGCAGTAATGCCAAGAAAAATTAGGTTAGTCTCAATAATATCTGTCTGTATTTTTTCAGGAACAATTTCCATCTTTTTCATTGCAATACCAATTACTCTGAGACCTTCGGAAGCCATTTGCTCTGCTATTTTCAGAATTTCTTTTCTATTTATTTCTGTTAGACCTGTAGAAGCAAGAACATAAGAAGATTTATCAAGCAATGCTTCAACAGCTCCTTTTGTGAAAGAAATGAATTCAGAGGAGGATATTCTGTGGATTGTTGTCATACACTTTCTTTCAGAATCGAATGGAATCTCCGATATTCTTGGATAGCTTTGTTCCAGAGTTTTTTTATCGATTCCTGCACTTTTTGCAACTTCATAAAGAGCGATTTCAGTAGGATCGCCGATGATTTTACCTTCTTTATCAACCGAAACGTCATTATTCAATACAAGCCCTGCCATTACAAAATCATAAGGAGAACTTTTTTTAAACTGTAAATCAAGTGTAATGTTTTTTCCCGTATTATTTGCTCTGAAATCTTCGACTTTTAATATCTTATCATCAACATAAATCTGTTCTACAAACATCTTGTTTAAAGTTAGGGTTCCTGTTTTATCAGAACATATATAGGTCACGGAGCCAAGAGTCTCAACTGCGGGCAATTTTCTAATCAAAGTATTTTGCTTTACGAGTTTCTTTGCTCCGAGGGCAAGTGATATTGTTATAACGGCCGGAAGAGCCTCGGGTATAGCGGCTACCGCAAGTGAAATTGATGTAAGAAGCATTAATAACGGAGGTTCTCCTCTGATGATTCCAAGAACAAAAACAATTGCACAGATTATTAATACTGCAAACGCAAGTTTTTTCCCGAATTTAATAAGCCTCTTTTGTAAAGGTGTTTTTACTTCTTCCTGCTCCTGAAGCATTGTGGCTATTTTGCCGAGCTCTGTTTGCATTCCTGTAGCTGTTACAATTCCTGCACCTCTACCGTAAGTTACAAAAGTACCTTTATACGCCATATTTTTTCTATCACCAAGAGGAATATTTTCACCGGAAATTGTTTCGGAAACTTTTTCAACAGGAATAGATTCTCCGGTAAGTGCAGCTTCTTCGACCATTAATCTTTGTGAGTCCGTTAATCTTAAATCAGCAGGAACAATTCGGCCTGCATCAAGAAATACAACGTCACCCGGAACTATTTCTGATGCCGGGATGTTTGTAGCAACTCCATCTCTGCTTACTATTGCAAATGGAGCTGCCATTTTCTTTAATGCTGCCATTGCTTTCTCGGCTCTGTATTCCTGAACAAATCCTATTATTGCATTAAGAACAACGATTACAATAATTGCTATGGTATCTACAGGTTCACCTATAAATCCGGATATAATAGCAGCAGCAATCAGGACAAGAATCATAAAATCCTTGAATTGATCAATGAACATCATGAAGACAGTCTTTTTTTTCTTTTCTTTCAGTTCATTGGGGCCATATTGTTCAAGACGTTTCAGTGCATCTTCCGGAGATATTCCTTTCTCAGAAGTCCGCAATTCTTTATAAACGCTGTTTATGTCTTTCTGGTGCCAGTTCATTTGATAGAGTGTAATTAAATCTGATAATAAATTATTTGATAAAAATTATAAATTTTGTGGTCAATCACCTAAGTATGCTTTTCTGACTTTTTCATTGTTAAGTAAAAATTTGCTTTCTCCCTCAAAAGCAATTCTACCATTTTCTATAACATATCCTCTATGTGAAAGTTTTAAAGCAGCCATTGCATTTTGTTCAACAAGAAGAATTGTTACACCTTCTTTATTTATTTCTTTTATAGTCATAAATATTTTATTAACAATTATGGGTGCAAGTCCAAGTGATGGTTCATCAAGTAAAAGAAGTTTCGGGAAAGACATTAAAGCTCTGCTAATTGCGAGCATTTGCTGCTCTCCACCGCTTAATGTTCCACCTATCTGATTTTGTCTTTCTTTGAGAACAGGAAAAAGAGTGAAAATTCTCTTAAGCATTTCATCAAAATTTCCTTTTTCTGAAAATGCTCCCATCTCAAGATTCTCCCTGACAGTTAATTTCGGGAAGATTCTTCTACCCTCTGGAACCTGACTTATGCCTTTTTCTACAATCTTATGTGGTGGAGTATTTTTAATGCTTTCGGCCTCAAATAATATTTCTCCTTTGACAGGCCTTAGTATTCCGGATATTGTCATTAATGTTGTAGATTTCCCGGCCCCATTATTTCCTATAAGACAGACAATTTCACCTTGATTAACTTCTAAATCAATTCCCTTCAGAGCTTCTACATTTCCATAAAAAGTGTGAACACCTGTAAGTTTTAACATAATCTGGTTAATATTCCTTACCCAAATATGCTTCGATAACGAGTTGATTGTTTTTAATATCTTCAGGAATTCCTTCAGCAATTTTAACTCCATGATCCATGACAACAATCCACTCTGAAATCCCCATTACAACTTTCATATCGTGTTCTATGAGCAGTACTGTTTTTCCGAGTTTTTTCATATTTTCAATCAGCTCCATAACCTGTCCAGTTTCCTGTGGATTCATTCCTGCTGTAGGTTCATCAAGCAATATAAGGGATGGTTCCGATGCAAGGGCTCTTGCAATTTCAAGTTTTCTTTGTGCTCCGTATGGCAAACTACCAGATACAGTATTTGCAAAATCGTAAAGCCCAACAAACTCAAGGTATTCAATAGCTTTCTCTCTAATTATTCTCTCTTCCCGTCTGAATCTTCCAAGCCCGAAAACAGTATCAACAAGACCTGAAGATGTCCTGCAATGCTGGGCAACAATAATATTTTCAAGAACAGCCATTTCTTTAAATAACCTGATATTCTGAAATGTCCTTGCTATTCCGAGCTTTGCAATTTCATGGGGTTGAAGATTAACAATGTCTTTACCAGAAAAAAATATTGAACCTTTAACAGGTTTGGTCAGTCCTGTAATGCAATTGAAAATTGTGGTTTTCCCTGCGCCATTCGGCCCTATAATGCTCATAATCTGATTTTCTTTTACTCTCATATCAAGATCTTCAATTGCTTTTATTCCACCAAAGTGCATTGAAATATTCCTAAATTCTAAGAGATGCACTTTTACCTCCGAGAATTCCTTGAGGTCGGAAAATCATAAGAATTACAAGTCCTGCACCAAGTGCGAGCATTCTATAAAGTTGAACTTCACGTAATAATTCTGGAAGAAGTACCAGTAAAAATGCCCCAACAACAACCCCGCTTATGCTTCCCGAGCCCCCGAGTATAACCATACATAAAATCAATACCGACTCCATAAAGGTAAAACTCTCGGGAGAAACAAATTGCATCTTTGCAGCAAAAATAGAGCCCGCGAGTCCTGCCCAGAAAGCTCCGAAAGCAAAAGAGTATAACTTATACATTGTAGTATTAATTCCTATGGTAGAAGCAGCGATCTCATCTTCCCTTATTGCAATCCATGCGCGGCCAATTCTCGAATTATGTACCCTTTTTGTTATTAAAATTGTAATTACTACAAAAAATATCAGTAAATAATAGAAATGCGTTAGCTTATAAAATGTGAATGAAAAAACAACAGGTGTTGATATTCCTGAAATTCCATTTGGCCCTTTTGTGAGGGTATCCCAGTTATTTAGAATCAACCTCACAATTTCTCCAAACCCCAGTGTTACTATTGCAAGATAATCACCTCTTAATCTTAAGGCCGGTATAGCCAGAAGAAAACCTGCGATTGTGGTAAGTAACATAGAAAAAGGTAAAGCTGACCAGAATCCGATGCCAAGCTTTGTATTAAGCAAAGCATATGTATAAGCTCCAATAGCATAAAAAGCAACAAAACCAAGATTAAGAAGGCCAGCGAATCCAACAACTACATTCAGACCGAGAGCAAGGATAATATAAATGCAAGAAAGTATAGCAACATCAAGCACATAATCCCTCACAAAAAAAGGCATAACAAGTAAAACAGCGAATAATACATATCTCAAATAGATAGATTCATAAACGGGAGTGAGCAGATTGGATTCGAAAATATTATAAATTTTGTGCAAAGGGTCTTTAAATATATTCTTATATCTGAGTAATGATTTAAATAGAAGCAGGGTTAGTAGAATTATTATGAAAGAAATTAAAGCAGCCTTTAATCCCTTAAAGGGAAGAAAAAGTATAGCAAACCAGATAGAAATAATTAATGGGTTGATAAGCGACATATTTTAAACTTTCTCTAATTCTGCCTTTCTGAAAAGTCCTCCGGGTTTTACAAGTAATATAATTATCAAAATCACAAAAGCATAGGCATCTTTATATTCACCCGAGATATAACTTCCACCGAGACTTTCAACGAGTCCGAGGAGCAAGCCACCAACCATTGCACCCCTTATACTTCCTATGCCACCAAGCACAGCAGCGGTGAAGGCCTTAATGCCCGCAATGTATCCGATGAAATAGTTTACAAGACCGTAATACATAGCAACCATTAGCCCTGCAACCGCTGCAAGTGCAGAACCAATTATGAATGTAATTGATATTATGGTATCAATGTTTATTCCTACTAAAGATGCCATTGTCTTATCCTGTGCAACAGCTCTCATTGCTTTTCCAATTTTAGTCTTCCTAATAAAAATTCTAAGGAATAACATAATCAAAACAGAAACAATGATGATAAAAAACTGAACATATGTCATTCTTATTGACATGAAATAAAATCCTTTGGCTCCAAATAAATTGGGAAAGACTTTATCGGTTGCTCCCTGTGTTAGCATTACATAATTTTGAAGAAATATTGATACTCCTATTGCGCTTATTAAAGGACTCAGACGGGGAGAATTACGCAAAGGTTTATATGCAATTTTCTCTATTGTAAAGCCATAGGCAGAACAAAAAATTATCGAAAGAAGAAAAGTTAGAACCAGAGATAAAAACATGCTATAGTTTGTTACTCCAAGGACTGTGAGGAATCCAAAGAATATAATTCCGAAATATGCGCCAAGCATATAGATTTCTCCATGAGCAAAATTAATTAGTTCAAGAATCCCGTAAACCATCGAATAACCTAATGCGATAAGCGCATATACACTGCCGAGGGTAATACCATTAATTAATTGTTGTAAAAGCATGGTGAATTTTAACAGAAAACATAAATAGTAGAAAAGGGCTCGAATTGCCTCATCAAAAATCTAACTGAAAATGATTCATTGCCTCATTTAAAAATCTA
>DYFC01000019.1 GCA_020725385.1 Nitrospira japonica
CTCGATAATTTTTATATCAAAAGATATTTATTGGCAATGAATAAAAAAGTTCATGGTAAATCATCTTTAAACGTACACTAAGGTATCGAAAAATAAATTTTCTCGCAACATCTGCATTATTTCAAATGCATTTTTTGGGTTCATCATGATCGCGTATGAATATTTTCATGGATCATAAATATTGCAGATATTATTTCCGGAAAATACAGGAAAAGAAATTACTTATCGCTAATAATGTTTTTTCAGTTCAAATAGAACTTGTTTTGCAACAGCTTTTAATGTCTCAAAAACACCTTTTCCTGTTACTGCCACAGCTTCAAATGAAGGAACATTTCTATAATTGAGGAGTTTCTCAAGATCAGCTACAGGAACAATATTAGGCAAGTCTCTTTTATTATATTGGATTGCAAAAGGAAGTTTATCGAGATCATATCCTTGTTCGGCAAGATTTATTTTTAAATCATCAAGACTTTCAATATTTGATTCTGTTCTTTCTATCTGGCTGTCTGCAACAAATACAACGCCGTCAACTCCCTTAAGAATTAGTTTGCGGCTTGCAGCATAAAAAACCTGACCCGGAACAGTATATAGATGAAACCTTATCTTAAACCCTTTTATATCACCAAGAGCAAGAGGAAGAAAATCAAAAAATAAAGTTCTTTCAGTCTCGGTTGCAAGTGAAATAAGTTTGCCCTTTTGTTCTGGATTTGTCTTTCTATAGATAAACTGGAGGTTGGTGGTCTTACCACACAATCCAGGGCCATAATAAACGATTTTACAGTTTATCTCGCGGGAGGAGTAATTAATGAAAGACACAGGGGATACACCTACCTGAAAAGATTATCAATATCTTCATCACTAATTTCAGCAAAAAGGGCTTCTTCAAGCTTGCCTTCTCCTTTTTCCTTTTCAACTTTTTTCGTAATCTCATCAAAAATTCCAGCAAGTGCCTCAGATGCTTTTTTCACCCTCAGTCTTACAAGTCCAAGAGATGTTCTGTTATCAAATATAACTACAAGAATAATTCTTTGTCCGATAAGTGAGATATGAATGTTGTCTTTTTCTCCTTCATGAAAAAGAATTGTAAATTCTTTTTCTCCAAGAAGTCTTGCTATACCGCCGGTAGCAGCTATATTGCCTGCTGTTAGAGATGCAAGGGAAGTGGTATCTATATCATGAGTTTCACCTGCGGAAGCGATTAGCTGACCATTTTTATCCACGAGGAAGACAACTTTAGCGTTTGCCTGATGATAAAGTTTCTTGAGTTCAGCGTCAATACGCTGGAACTCTTCTTCATACATTATGAGGTCAGAACCCATCATATCTTAACAATTATCATAACCAACTATCTTGTAATTATCAAGATGAAAAACAGGCTTCTTCTTTTTGCAGCCTTTCCCATTCCCTGTCAATATCTTCCTGAATCTTTCTAAGAAGTTCTTCAGAATCGGGTTTGAAAAGATGCTTAAATCTTCCCTGTGGTTTAAGAAAATCAACAATAGGTTTTTTCTCTTTTGGTTTGAAAGTTATTTTCGTTACCCCATTTTCAATTTCATATAATGGCCAGTAACATGTTTCTACAGCAAGCCTGCTTAGCATTATAGCATCATCTGTTCTTGATCTCCATCCCCTATTGCATGGTGAGATAATATTCATAAATTTCGGGCCTGGAATTTCAAGAGCTTTTCTTACTTTTCTAACAAGATCAGCCCAGTGGCTCGGAGATGCTTGAGCAGCATAAGGAATATTATGTGCTGCCATTATTTTTGTAAGGTTTTTTCTTTGCTCGGTTTTGCCTGGCACAACACTTCCAGCAGGTCTTGTTGTTGTATCAGCGCCAAATGGAGTTGCGCTTGAACGTTGAATACCTGTATTCATATATGCTCCGTTGTCATAGCATATATACAGCATATCATGACCGCGTTCCATAGCTCCTGAGAGACTCTGCAATCCTATATCATATGTTCCGCCATCACCACCAAAAGCAATAAATTTTATCTCTTTATCTATTTTACCCTGCTTTTTTAATGACCTGTACATAGTTTCCACTCCAGATATAGTTGCGGCAGCATTCTCAAAAGCATTGTGTATCCAAGGAATCTTCCACGCAGTATAATCAGATATACAGCTTGATACTTCAAGACATCCGGTTGCATTTGATGCTATAACAGGATAATCTGATGCCAGTAAAACCATTTTCACTACAATCGGCGCTCCACATCCTGCACATAATCTGTGTCCGGATGCTAATAATATCTCTTTCTTTGATAGTTCTTTTAATGTAACAGGCTTTGCCATTTTATTCCCTCACTCCTATATATTCCTTATAGCTTTTTACTTTTCCTGTCTCTGCAATATCTACAAGTTCATTAAGAACAATCTCAGCATGTTCAGGCAGATAATCCCTTCCACCAAGTCCGTATATTTTATTTACCAATACAGGTTTATCTTTAAACGGATAAAGACTTGCAGCAATATCTGAATATACTGGCCCAAAAGAAGAACCAAAACAATCAGCTCTGTCAAGAACACATAAAGCTTTTAAATGTTTTAGAGCTTCTCCTGTTTCTTCATATGGGAATGGTCTGTATAAACGTGGTTTGAGTAATCCGGCCTTTATACCTTTATTTCTGAACTCATCAATCACATCTTTTGTTGTTCCGGCAGCAGAATTTAGAATAACAATTCCTATTTCAGCATCCTCAAGTCTGTAAGTCTCAAATAAGCCATATTTTCTCCCTGACAATTTCTCAAAATCAGAAGCAACATCAAGAACTACTTTAGAAACTTTTGTATTAACCTCTGCCTGTGCTCTTCTGAATTCCATATAATAATCGGGTAGAATAAGAGGGCCGTAACTTACAGGATGCTGAATATCAAGTAAAGGATAAAGTTGTTTGAAATCTCCTACAAAATTCTGAACCTGTTCGTCATCAAGATATTCTATCCTTTCAATTGAATGGCTTATTATAAATCCATCAAGACATATCATCACAGGGAGTCTTATATCTATATGCTCTGCAATAGGAAACGCCTGAATGGTATTATCATATGCTTCCTGAGCATTTTCAGACCATAGTTGTATCCATCCTGTATCTCGTGCATACATTGCATCTGAATGATCTCCGTGTATGTTTAAAGGTGCTGATAGAGCTCTGTTGACAACAGGCATAACAATGGGCAATCTTGTGCCCGAGGCAATGTATAAAATCTCATTCATTAAAGCCAGCCCTTGTGAAGATGTAGCTGTGATAACCCTGCCTCCTGCTGCAGAAGCACCTACACATGCACTCATAGAACTATGTTCGCTTTCAACAAGAATCAATTCTGTTTTGACTTTTCCATCAGAAACAAAACTTGAAAATCTCTGCATCATATCGGTTTGTGGAGTTATTGGATATGCAGCGCATACATCAGGATTAACCTGTCTGAGGGCATTGGCTACAGCTTCATTCCCTGTTACAGCGACTATCTTTGCCATTATTTGCCCTCCTCTACCATAATAATTGCTTTGTTGCCTTTCTTACCCGGACATTCAAGCGCGCATATTCCGCAACCTTTGCAATATTCGTAATCAAATTCTCCGCGTTTGCCATCTTTTACTTTCACCGCATTATCAGGGCAATATATCCAGCAAAAAAGGCACTGGATACAATTTTCTTCTTTCCATACAGGTTTGGATGACCTCCATGAGCCTGTCTTAAATTTTTCAGAACTCCCCGGCTCTGTTATTACCGAGCCAGGATTAACTTCTTTCCAGTTCTTAAGTTTCATCCTTCTTTTACCTCCTCATATCCGCGCCTTGTTGCCTCGAGGTTCCCATCTATAATTTTTTGCGAGAATTTTTTACCAAAACTTTTCCTTACATCTTCAAGGAGGTGCTCAAGTGTTACAAGACCTGTAACTTTACATACTGCCCCAAGCATCGGCGCATTCGGAAGAGCTCTTCCTATATGTTCAAGAGCGATCTTTGTAGCATCTATTGTAAATACTTTTTGTGTAGGCAAAGCATTAAGTTTTTTCCTGATTTCCTGTGGATCTCTTGAAGTGTTTACTATAAATATAGCATCCTCTTTAGCTCCTTCAGTAACATTTACAGCATCAAGCAACGTAGCATCAACTATGCTTACTACCTGTGGATGTAAAACAGGACAATGCATTCTTAATTCATGTGAACTTATACGGTTATATGCTCTTAAAGGTGCTCCTGCTCTTTCAGGTCCGTATTCGGGAAATGCCTGAACGTGTCTTCCACCGCTTAGACATGCATCAGCAAGAACTTTTGCTGCCGTAACTGTTCCCTGCCCCCCCCTGCCATGCCATCTGATTTCCAATGTATCAGCCATAGTCATCCTCCGGGTATTTTTAAAGAAAGTTTTTTATTTTAGCATAAAATACATTAAAAATTTCAAAAAAGAAATTACTAACTTGAGAAAAAAGCTATCAAGCTGGCAAGCCTTCAAGCGAATAAAGGCGTAAGCATTTGAAAAATGATCATGATGAATAGCAAAGAGCGCAGAACAAAGAGCAAAAATCTTAAAACATGAGGTGTGAGCGCATTTTTCAACTACTTACGATTTACGATTCACGGAAAAATCTTAATATGCATTATTTCAATTGCATTTTCAGGTTAAGTAATATAAAAACAAATCTATTGTTAAACAGCTACCGCAGTGACAGCTTCCTTAAGCCAGGCAAGTCTTCTCCCTTTTAAGACAGATGCATTTATTGATTCAATAAATTCTTTAGGAGTTATTTCGAATCCATCTCTTCTCACAAAAGGTGCAAAAGAAAGTTTTGGTTTAACTTTAACCAATTTATTGACCTCATTTTCAGAAGGTTTTTTCAAAGGTGATTTCATAATTTTTGATATAGCTATAAAAATATCCCTGTGATTTTTTGAAGTTCCTATTGGTTCAATTGCTTGATTCAGTTTCTTGAGTCTTCCAAGATAATCAATTATAGTTCCTTCGGTTTCATACTGGGTTGTTGAAGGCAGCACAATATCTGCCTGTTCTGCAAGTTCTGTGAAATGTGAGGTCTGAACTATTAAAAATTCTGTACGGGGAGGTCTTGTATTTAAAGGAACTTCTCCGACTACATATAGGACTTTCATCCCTTTATTAACCATATCTGAATAAGATTTACCTTCTGTTGTTAAACCGGATAAAGCTACCCCCCTTGCATTACTTTCGAATCCTACTGCAATTACTTTACCTTTGATTATTGCCAGATTTGCGGAGGAATCAAACAATGAAGGAGAAGTGAATATAACAGGGTTTTGAGCTTCTTCGATAATTTTAGCTGCTTTTTCAATATCTTCTGTTACAACCGCATCTTTAACAGCATTTTCAAGTTGAACATCTGCTTTAAGACCCCTGTCAATTAAAGATTTAATAAGACCTTTTAAGGTTGAAACTTCATCACCTTTAAGGGTTATAGTGGCTGCCTCTTCTATTTTAATGTCCGCTGAAGTTATAACCAGAAGTTTTCCTCCTCTATTAACTCTTTTTCTTATAGATGCGTCAAGAGCAGGTAATACTCTATTCCATTGTGAAGGGTTGAGCCCGATAAGAATGATTAGATCGGAATTGGTTATTAAAGCAGATTGGGAATCTTTCATAGCGTGAATATCTGAATATAGACTTAAGGTTGTATCAAAATTTTTTGTCTTAACGACATTTTTTGCAAATCTCTTTAATGCCAGAGCATCCTCATTTGTAATACCCGCAGTGCTTATAAAACCAGTTTCATTGCCTGCTTCTTTTAGTTTTGTAGCTACTATACTTAATGCTTCTTTCCATGTAGTTTCTTTTAAAGCATTATTTTCTCTTTTTAAAGGAGTTGTAAGCCTTGTTCTGTCTTCAACATAATCGTATCCAAAACGTCCATAAGCACAAATATATTTCTTGGTTGAACCGGGTTTTTCACCTGTATTAATTTTTTGAATGCCACCGTCTTTTACACTTATTAAAATATCGCAACCATTCCCGCAAAAAAGACATACAGAAGGAATTTTTGTATATTCCCATTCCCTTCCTTTGCGCCATCTGTCTGCTTCAGGAAGCGCATTAACAGGACATGCATCAATGCAACTACCGCAAAAAGTACAACCTGATTCTCTTAAAGATTTGTTGTACGCTGTACCAATTTCTGCATTTATACCTCTTCCTATGAAATCCAGGACATTGGTTCCCTGTTCTTTACACATACGAACACATCTTCCGCATAGTATGCAATATTCAGGGTCTCTTCTAATAAACGGATTTATCTGGTCAATAGGATACCCCATTTTTTTCTTTATAAACGAAGTAGTCTTTAATTCATATTCATATGCATATTCCTGAAGTTTGCAAATGCCTGCCTTTGTGCAAGTCATGCAATCAAGAGGATGTATGGAAAGTATCAAATCAAGAATGAATCTTCTGATATTCCTCACTTTTTCTGTCTGGGTATGCACTACCATACCTTCTCTTACTTTTGTATTACAGGCAATAACAGGAGACTTTAAACCTTCTACTTCTACCAGACAAAGTCTGCAAGCACCAAAACCTTTCATGCCTTTGAGGTAACAAAGATTAGGAATAAACACATCAACCAGATGTCCGGCATCTAATATATTCATCCCCTCTGGAGCAATTACCTCTTTTCCGTCTATCTGAAGTTTTACCTTCTTTTCCATCAAATCCTCCTCGATTTAGGAATATGCTTAAGTTTTAGCTAATATTTCTTCTTTAACTTTTGAAATAATCTCAATAGCTCCTGTCGGACAATATTTGACACATTCACCACAGCGGGCACATGCTTTTTGTTTAATCTCGAAATATGTATATTCAGAAGGCCGCGATTCCGATGCTTTAGCCATGATCGCTTCAAATTTACATTTTTTCAAACATTCACCACATCTGATGCAAAGGTCAGGATTTATTAAATAAGAAATTGAACTGATGCATTCTCTATTTGAACAAATACCCGATAAATGAAGCCTGAATTCCTCTTCTGATGAAGATAGTATTTCAGAAAGAAATCTTCCTGTATCTCTTCCTTTTTTACAAAAAGAGGCTTCAATCATGTTTGAGGCAATTGTTTTTAATGCATCAATATCGTTTTCTCCTGCACCTTCAAGTTTTTGTGTAATTCTTAATAATCTTAATTTAGCTTCTTCTGTGCCAAATGAACATGGATAGCATCTACCGCACATTGGTCCTTCAATAAACTCCTCGATAAAAGTAAGGGATTTTTGAACAGGGCATATCTTCTTTTCGACATCGTGGAATATTTCATCAAGAGGAATATCAACAGGGACCTGTTCTTTTTCCTTTAACCCTTCATAGGCAATCTCAGCAGAAGCAACTTTTAAAAACTTGCCTATTTTTTCATACTTAATAGCTCCCATCGGACAGACATTGAAACAATCACCACATTTTTTGCATATATTACTGTCAATGATAAAACCTGTTGAAGTTTCTTTTATAGCATCAACCCTGCATACATTTATACAGCTTCTGCAGAAATAACAGAGTTCTTTGTCTATATAGAGAACAGGTTGTTCTTTGATTTCAATTGCTCCCAGAGGACACACACTAAAACATGCCTTGCATCTCTGACACAGAACCTGATCAATATAAAAGAAACCTTCATTGGATTCCTTTATGGCTTCAAATGGACAGGCATCCATACAGCGTTTACATTGATAACATATATCAGTATTAAGATGAAGCTGTCCCAATCCCTGACATACAAAAGCTCTGCAATATTTATTTTTAATATGCTCTTCATATTCATCTCTGAAGTATTTTATTGTGGTAAGAACAGGATTTGGAGCGCTTTTCCCGAGTCCGCAAAGAGAAGCACTCTTTATATAATTTCCAAGTTCTTCAAGTCTTTCTATATCTCCTTCTTCTCCATTCCCCGATGTAATCTTCTCGAGTATTTGTAGCATTTGGAAAGTTCCCACCCTGCAGGGGTAGCATTTACCACATGATTCGGATTGGCAGAAAGATAAGAAAAATTTTGCTACATCAACTATACAATTATCTTCATCAAGAACAACCATGCCCCCTGAACCCATTATCGAGCCAATTTTTGTCAGAGAATCAAAATCTATTGGTAGATCAAGATATTTTTCAGGAATACAACCTCCGGAAGGACCTCCTGTCTGTACTGCTTTAAACTTTTTATCTCCAATTATCCCGCCGCCAATGTCATAAATAATTTCTCTAAGGGTTATACCCATCGGCACTTCAACAAGTCCTGTATTCTTCACTTTTCCTGTAAGTGCAAAAACCTTTGTGCCGGGTGAATTTTGAGTTCCTGTCTTTAAAAACCATGTGGCCCCTTTTTCAATAATTGCAGGTACACATGCATAAGTTTCGATATTGTTCAAATTTGCCGGATAACCCCATGGACCGCCGCCTTTTTCGGATAATCTGGGTGGTCTTGGTCTCGGAAATCCTCTTTCACCTTCTATTGAACTGACGAGAGCCGTAGCTTCACCACAAACAAAGGCTCCTGCACCTTCTCTAATCTGAATTGAGAAATTAAATCCTGTTCCAAGAACATTTTCGCCAAGAAGTCCGATTTCTTCTGCCTGCTTTATAGCAGTTGAAAGGTGTTTTACAGCAAGGGGATATTCATGCCTGACATAAATAATTCCATAATGAGCTCCAATTGCATATGCACAAAGCATCATTCCTTCGAGCAAGCTATGGGGGTCGCCTTCCATAATTGATCTATCCATAAAAGCGCCGGGGTCGCCTTCATCTCCATTTGCTATAACAATCTTTTCTGTACCCGAAGAATTTTTTGTATGTTCCCATTTTATTCCAGCCGGAAAACCTGCGCCACCTCTGCCTCTTAAATTCGCTCTTTTTACTTCATCAAGAACCTGCTGGGGTGTCATAACAGTAAGGGCTTTTTCAATAGCTCTGTACCCACCAACAGCGATATAGTGAATAATATTTTCAGGGTCTATTCTTCCATTATTCCTGAGTGCTATTCTAAGTTGTTTTCTATAAAAAGGAACATCTTTTATAAAATAAGCGGGCTTTTCACCAAGAGAACGCCTGAACAATAGATCCCATACAGGTCTTTCACCTTTCAAAGTGAAGGAAATTATGTCTTCAGATCTTTCAGGCTTAACTTTATGATAAAAATAGCCCTGAGGCTGAATAGTCATGACAGGACCTAATTGACACAAGCCCTGACAGCCGGTAGTTATTATTTCTGCATCAACTCCGGATTCTTTAATATCTTTTTTCAACTTATCAACAAGTTTAAGTGAATTATTCGCTCTACAAGCTGTTCCGCAACAAACTCTAATTCTTTTTTTGTTTGGAGCAAGGACACCATCTTTGAGTAATTTTTCGCGTAGAGACTTCAGGTCATCTAAACTTTTTAGTTTTTGCATGGTTATTTGACCTTTCTAAAAAATGAGAATTAAAGCTTATTTTTTTCTAATAAATTTTATAAGTCCTTCAATTTTTCCTGTGCTTGTTATGTCTCCTACAACCTCGTCATTTACAGTAGTTACAGGAGCAAGCCCGCAACATCCGACACAACCAACAGTCTCAAGGGTTATGGAAAGGTCACTTGAGGTTTCACCATTTTTTAGCTGGAATTCATTTTCTAAAGTATTAAGAACTTTTTTTGAACCTCTGACGTAACAGGCGGTTCCAAGGCAGACTTTAACAAGTTTTTTCCCGCGTGGTGTAAAACGAAACATTTTATAAAAACTTGCTACACTGAATATCTCTGACATGGAAAGACTTAATTTTGAAGAGAGCTTTTTTACGATTTCTTCAGGTATATAACCATATTCTTCCTGAATTTGCTGAAGTAGATGAATTAATATCCCACGTTTTTTTTGTTTGCCACTTAATAGACTTCCAATACTTCCAATTTGGAAGTTTTCGTTTACAGCTTCAATCTCCATATCGACTCCCTTTCAGCCCCCCGACTGAAGCAGTTTATATATTTTTCTTTTTAAGTAATTTTATAACTCTATAATCAAAAAAGCAATAATTTTTTAATAATATCTTAAAAATTTGACTTAATTCCTTTACTGCTATATATTTTATTACATGATACAGAGCATGACAGGATTTGGCAGTAGTTCAACAGATGTTTTCACGGTTGAAATACGCTCATTAAATCACAGGTATATGGACATTTTTATAAAACTGCCTTCTTACTTAAATCATGCAGAGATGCAAATAAGAAATATTATCAAGGAAAGATTCAGTAGGGGCAGGTTTGATGTTACAATATCTATTAATCCTGAAAAGACATCCCGGTTTACAATAAGTAAGAATGTTGCAGAAAATATATATAAAGCTCTTCAATCTTTGCAGAGAGAACTCATGATTCCAGGTGAAATTGGCATAGAGACACTTGCGGCTTATAAAGAAATATTGCTTGAGAAAGAACCTGAATATAATATTGATGATTTACTTTCTACGGTTTATGAGGCGATTAAAAATCTCGAAGCAATGCGTATAGAAGAAGGAAAGAATTTACAAAAAGAGCTTTTAAGTAGAATAGAGGTTTTAAGAGATTTAAATGATAAAATTAGGATTAAAGCTCCTGATGAAGTTCCAAAGCTTAAAGAAAAATTTACAGAGCGATTGAAACTTTTTTTAGAAACTGAAAATATTGAAAGCAATAGAATTTTGCAGGAAGCTGCAATACTGGCTGATAAGCTTGATATTTCAGAAGAAATATCAAGAATACAAAGTCATATAAAACAGTTTAAAGAAGTCATAGATAGCGGGACAGTTGTCGGGAAAAAACTTGATTTTATTCTTCAGGAACTTGGAAGAGAAGTAAATACTCTTTCGTGCAAGTCTGCTGATTATGAAATTTCAAGCATGGTAATTGAAATGAAAACAGAAATTGAAAAAATAAGAGAACAGGTGCAAAATATACAATAATAGGGAGAAGTTATGAAAAAAGGTGAAATTACAAATGTACTGGTTAATATAGGTTTTGGAAATGTTGTAGCTGCATCAAGAGTTGTTGCTATTGTAACTCCAGGATCTGCTCCGATGAAAAGACTAAGAGAGGAAGCAAAAAAAACAGGCAGACTTGTTGATGCTACAGAGGGAAGACGTACCCGCTCGATTATTGTCACTGATAGCAACCATATAATATTATCTGCAATACAGGCGGAAACTATTACCCAGCGTTTTATGGAAGGAACTGAAATAGGTGCAGAAGAAGAATAGGGGCAGACTTTTTATTGTTTCTGCTCCTTCAGGTGCTGGCAAAACAACACTTTGTCAGAAAATAATCAAGAAACATCCTCAGATTAAGTTTTCAGTATCTTATACTACCCGAATGCCCCGTAAAGGTGAAATAAATAATGTAGATTATACATTTATTGATAGGGAAGAATTTAAAAGAATGGTATCAGAAGGCAAATTTCTTGAGTGGGCAGAAGTCCACGGAGAATTCTACGGGACATCGCGTGAGAGAATAAAAAGCCTTATTGAAGAGGGTTTTGATGTTGTTCTCGATATTGATACACAGGGGGCTCTTCAATTAAAGGAAAAGGGAGAAAAAGGTGTTTTTATCTTCATATTACCTCCTTCAATGGAGGCCCTCAAGCAAAGACTTGTTCGTAGAATGACGGATTCTAAGGATCAGATTTTAAGGAGACTTAAAAGAGCTATAGAAGAAATAAGAACTTATAATTTATATGATTATGTTATAATTAACGATATACTTGAAAATTCTATAAAAGAATTTGAAGCTGTTATTATCTCCAATAGGATAAAAACAGAAAATATTAATCCCTTATGGATACAAGAGACGTTTTTAAATCAGGAGGTTTGAAAGAAGTATGGACATTATTTCATTGCCAATCGAATACGATCACTCAAAGATAGACAGCAGGTTCAGGCTAATTGCAATTGCTTCACAGAGAGCAAAGGAATTGGCTTTGGGTGCAACACCAAGAGTTAAAACAAAGTCCAAAAAGGTAACTACAATCGCTATAGAAGAAACTATAAACAATACTGTAGAGTTTCTTGTAGGTGAAGAAGCTGTAAAAGCAAGAGAAGAAGCCAGTAAGTTTGATTACAGGAAACTCCTTGAAGAGAAAAAGAGAGAGGTTACATCAGAAGATCTTACTGAATTTGAAAAAGATCTGAAGGTTTATCTTAATGAAAGAGAAGCTCTTGAAAGGGACAAAAAGGCACTTGAGGGGCTTTTCGGAGACAAACAAGAGGAAGGTGCTGAAGAATAAAAATATACTTTTTGGCATTTCAGGCAGCGTTGCAGCCTATAAAACAATCGACCTGATTAGAAGGCTCAGAGACGAAGGCGCATCGGTCAATGTAATCATGACCGGTGCAGCCCAGAAATTTATAACTCCATTAACTTTTCAAGCAATTTCTAACAATAAAGTTTATACAGACCTCTACAGTGAACCAATGTCACACATTTTACTTCCGGTGAGTGCAGATTTATTTGTGATTGCGCCTGCAACTGCAAACATAATTGGTAAAATTGCTTCCGGTATCGCAGACGACTTACTCACAACATGTTTTATTGCAAGTACCTGCAAAAAAATTATTGCACCTGCTATGAACTTTAGAATGTATGAAAATCCTGTTGTTCAATCTAATTTAAAATCTCTAATTGCGCAAGGAATAATTCAAATCGGACCTGAAAAAGGCTCTCTTGCATGTGGTGAAGAAGGGCTGGGCAGAATGTCAGAAGTTGGTGATATACTTGAAACTATAAAATCTACTCTTACAGAAAAAGACCTGACAAATGAAAAAATTATTATTACAGCTGGACCTACAAGGGAATATATTGACCCTGTACGATTCATCTCAAACAGGTCTTCGGGTAAAATGGGGTATGCTCTTGCAAAGGTTGCATTAAGACGCGGGGCTGAAGTTACGCTGATAAGCGGATATTCAAAGCTTTCGCCTCCATATGGTTCAAATTTTATTTCTATCGAAAGCGCGGAAGAGATGAACAATGCCGTTAAATCCAGGGTTGCCTCATCAACTGTTCTCATTATGGCTGCTGCTGTATCTGATTTCAAACCATCTGATTTTTCGCATGATAAAATTGATAAATCTGAAATTGATATTTTAAGGCTCACAAGAACAATTGATATTATTTCTGAAGCCAGAAAAATTAATCCTGAAATATTTATAATCGGGTTTTCTGCCGAGACAGGCTTTAAACCTGAAAGGGCATTGAAAAAAATGAATGA
This sequence comes from Nitrospira japonica, assembly GCA_020725385.1. GTDB lineage: Bacteria > Nitrospirota > Thermodesulfovibrionia > Thermodesulfovibrionales > SM23-35 > DYFC01. Next base: position 13,232 of record DYFC01000019.1, read on the forward strand.
GAAAAATATGAATATGATAGTATTTAATGATGTAACAGAAGCAGGTGCAGGGTTTGATACGGAAACGAATAAAGTTATTTTAATTGACAGAAATAATCGGATAGAGTTGCCTTTAATGGATAAAGAATCTGTTGCAAATGAGATATTTAACAGAATGAAAAAAATCAAGGCTTGACTTTTTTTTAAAATTGATTGAAAATTTTGTCATAACATGTCACTTGAAGATATAGAAAGACTAAAAGAAAAACTCGCTAAGGATCCTAACTCAAAATTGTTTGTTCCTCTGGCAGAGGAATATAAAAAAGCAGGGATGCTTGATGAGGCAATTGAGGTTCTCGTTAAAGGGCTCGAAAATCAGCCGGGGTATCTTAGTGCACGGGTTTCTCTTGGTAAGATATTTATTGAGAGAGGAATGCTTCATGAAGCTCAGGCTGAATTTGAGAAAGTAATCACAGCCATTCCTGACAATCTTTATGCTCATAAAAAACTCGCAGAAATTTATAGGGAATTAGGAGAAAAGGAAAAAGCTATAAAAGAATTCCAGATGGTCTTAAAGCTTAATCCTTTGGACGAATGGGCAGCAACATCCCTTTCAGAAATAAACAGGCAATCTGCTGAAATAATTGAAGAACCTTCAATTGAGGAAGAGCCTGTTATACAACCTGCATCTATTGAAGCACCTCCAATTGAAGGAGAACCAACTTTTGAATTGCCTGCAATCGAATCTCAGGAACAAGAAAAAGAGCCCGAAATTATTTATGCAGAAGCTGAACTTGAATCAATTCCTGATGTATCAGATTTATCATATCCAATTAAAGAAGAAAAAGACACAAATATGGAGCCTTCTGAAAATATACAGGAGGATATTTTAAAACAATGGGAACAATCCGAACACAAGGAAGAAGTATTGGAACCATCAATGCCTGAACCAACAATAAGTGAAGAAGACAAAGACATTTGGGAATCGCATAAAGAATCTATGAAATCTATAAATGAGGCTGAATCTAAAGCTGATTTAAATGATATATGGAAACCTTTATATGAAAGTGAAAAGGAATTAAAAGAAGAACAACCATTAGAATCAAAAATTCAAGAACCCGCTTTTCCTTCTGAATCTCCTTTATACGAAAAACCCCGGGAAGAAAGAGAAGAGCTTAAGACAGAAGAGCAAGAAGAAAGAATTTCTTATATTACAAAAGAACCTGAAGTAGAAGATGCTGATCCTTTTATTGTTGAAGGTAGATATTTTTCAGCAATGAATATTTACAGAAAAATACTCGAGAAAGACCCTGAAAATAAAAAAGCTATGCAACGCATTGAGGAACTCAGACTTTTAATTAAACTTGCCGGAAAAGATAAAGAAGAACTTATTTCAAAACTTGACGGATTTCTTGATGCAATAAAAAAGAGGCGGGATGAGCTTCGCTGAGGTTCTAAAAGAAACAGTTGATAAAGTTGACGGTGCTGTATCAGCCATGATAATTGGAGCTGATGGTATAACAGTACAGGAATATGTCAATGAGAAACTGATTGATCTGACAGAACTTAGTGCTGAAGCTTCTGCAATGATAAAAGATATAAATCTTGCTGCTTTAAATCTTGGAATCGGCGAAGCAAGAGAATTCTCCATTATTTCGGATAAATGCGGCATAATTATGAGAAAGATTACTTCTGATTATTATCTTGCTCTGATTATCCATCCTGACGGAAATTATGGCAAGGGCAGATTTATTCTTAAAACCGCAGTACCTAAATTAGCAAGTGAATTTTAACCCACGATGAAAGTACTCGTAATACATGGCCCTAATCTTAATCTACTCGGCACAAGAGAAACAGGCATTTACGGTACTAAAACTCTTGAAGAAATCAATAATGATATTTCTATTCTTGCATCTGAACTCGGAATAAGTGTCAGGGCAATTCAGTTAAATAGTGAAGGTGATATTCTCGATGTTATTCAGAAAAGCGATTATGATGCTCTAATTATTAATCCGGCTGCATATACTCACACAAGCATTGCAATCAGAGATGCTATAGCAGCGGTAAATAAACCAGCGGTAGAAGTTCACCTTTCCAATATTCATAAACGTGAAGAATACAGAAAAAAATCTTATATTGCTGAGGTTGCCGTTGGACAAATATGCGGCTTTGGCCCGGAAAGTTATCTCCTCGCCCTGCGTGCAATTAAAAATCTTTTTTTAAATAAATGAATTTAAAACTTATTGAATCGAGTTGAATAAATTTTTGAACAATACATCCATTTTCCGGATTAACCCGAAAAATGCATTTTCCGGATTAATAAAAAATTTTTTCTAAGAATAATCCTTGTGGGGGGGCTGTAGGTCCTGCGAGATTTCTATTACGAGACTCAAGAATATTTTTTAAGTCAGATTCAGAAATCCTTCCTCTTCCAACTTCAATCAATGTGCCTACAATAATTCTAACCATGTGTCTTAAAAAACCATTGGCTTCTATTCGTATTTTTATAAAGTTTCCCCTTAATTTTACAGTCATAAAGTCTATTTCATGAAGAGTTTCAACATTTAATGAATAAATTGTCCTTGTCGTATTTTTTATCTTACTTCCTGTTCCCATAAATGCTGTAAAATCGTGCTCACCTATTAGATATTTTGAAGACGCAATCATAGAATTTATGTCCAAGTATTTTTTTACAGTAAATGTGTAACGTTGAAGAAAAACCGAAGATTTTCTTTCATTCGCTATGATATAAAAATATATTTTGCGTATCGCATCATCACGTGGATTAAAAGAAGCATCTATTTCATTGGCATTTAATATTCTAATATCAACCGGAAGAGTAGCATTCAATGCTTTTTTAATAGTTTCAATATCATGCGCTTTTGGAGTATTAAATGCTGCTACCTGTGCAAGAGCATGCACTCCTGCATCTGTTCTGCTTGCACCATAAACTTTAGTTGGGACCCCATTTAATTTTTTTATCCTTTCTTCAATTATCCCCTGTATAGTAATCGCATCATCCTGAACCTGCCAGCCATGATAATTAGTACCATCATATTCTAAAACCAGCTTTATTCTTCTCATTATCAGAATATTTAAACATAGATTAAAAAAATAGTCTAATTAATTGAAAAATATAATAATTTCTATTATTTTATTAATATTATTAATTTGACAATAAAATAAAATAGGTATTTAATAATTTAGTAGTTACAAGCTCCATTTAATTGTTTCTAATGAGAAAGAAAGGGAGTAAAATGGGGGGAGCAAGTGTAGTAAACTTAGTAAATGATTTTTATGAGAATCAATACATGATTTCATCTTTACTCTTATCTTTATTTTTAGCTTTAACAAACTTATCTCTCAAATTCTTTAAAAGTCAATCTATTCTTCATATTTTAAACAATATTATATTTTGAAAGGAGGTAGCAAATTATCTTTATGAATAAAAAATTTTTAAGAGCAATTATTTTTATAGTCATTATTATTTTTACCGTCTGTATTGGAAAAACCTATGCAGATGTAAATTCCCTTGAAAAAGGGATAGAGAATTATAGAAGTGAAAATTATGAAGAAGCTCTTTCTTTATTCATTGAAGCAAGAAAAGAACAACCGGCCTCTTCTATAGCTGCATTTTATCTTGGTGTTACTTACAAGCAATTAAAAGAATATCAATTAGCAGAAAAAAATTTAAGAGATTCTTTGCAATTGTCTCCACCTGTAAAAGACGCATATCTTGAACTGGCAGAAGTGCTTTATACGCAGGATCAGCTCAATGAAGCTGAAGGCTGGGCTTTGAAAGCAGAAACAGAAGGAATAAATCCAGCAAATGCAGTTTTTCTAAGAGGAATGATACTTTCAAAAAGAGGAATAACAGAAGATGCAATTGCTGCATTTAATAAAGCAAAAAAAATGAATCCGGCACTTGCCCAACCAGCAGATTTCCAGATAGCCCTAATTCAATTAAAGACTCGAAACTTTACTGATGCACGGAAAACTTTTAAGGCTATTGAAGAAATTGACCCGACATCCGAGCTTGCTTCATTTGCAAAAGAATATGAGAAATCTTTATCAAGAACCCTCGATATCTATAAAACATGGCGTTTTACTATTGGAACCGCATATCAATATGATGACAATGTAATTTTAAAACCAACAACAAGCATACCGGGGGTTGAGATAACAGGAGAAAGAGATAGCAGCATACTTGCTACACTTGGAATTATTTTTAGCCCTATTTTGAGAGAGCCGTTTTTTATTAACTGCCAATATAATCTTTACACAAACACATATTTTGACACAAACACACACAATCTTATGACACATACTATATCTGTTAATCCTGGAATTAATATTAAGAATGGCAGTATTTTTCTTCCTGTCTCATATTCTCATATATGGGTGCATGAAAGAGAGTATATGAGTTTAATTTCTGTAAAGCCAGGCGTTCAATTTGCATTTCTACCACAACACATAGCAAGATTCTCAATCGGATATGATAAAAGAGAACTTCTTAAAGCACCTATTGATAGTGATGAAGACAGGGATGCAAATATCTTCAACGCATCCACAGGATATATACATCCATTCTCGGGAGGAAAAGGCTTATTCAATTTAATTTATGAGTTTTCATATGATAATAGTGATGGCAAGAACTGGGATAATATTGGGAACAGAATTACAGCAGGCTTGCTTCTACCTTCATTGATTTTAAAAACAGATTTTATTCTTTCGGGTGAAGTTTTTCTCCAGAATTATAAAAACAACCATACAGTTTTCGATAAGAAGAGAAAAGATAAGAATTATACACTATCCATAAATCTTGTAAGGGAACTTGTAAGGGGACTGTTCTTGAATCTTCAGTACTCATATACAAGGGCAGATTCAAATATAGCAATTTATGACTACGACCGAAATATTTATACAGCCGGCGTAGAGTATAGATTTTAAGGAGAGAAAAAATGAGAGATAAAATCAGAAAAAATATTATTTTCTCAAAAGGAATGGCTTTATATTTGTTCTGCTTTTTTATATTGGGTTATACACTATTCAACACTACATTGTCGAATGCAGCAGAACCAGCAGGAAAGTTCACATACGTTGAAGGTAAAGTGGATGTACTCAGAGGTGGTTCACCACCAGCTATTGCTGCAAAAGTTCCTGATAATGTTTTCCCAGGGGATATTATAAGAACAAAAAGCAACTCCAAAGCAGAACTTATTATGAAAGACAACACTGTTCTTCGTATCGGTCAAAGGAGCAGGATCGATATTAGTGAATATCTTTCTGATGAGAAAAATTACAAGAGTTCTATAAAACTTCAAAGAGGACAGGTCAAGGCAGTTGTTGATAAGAATGTCTCCAGGAGAATTTCTCTATCTCCTGATGCAAATAGATTTGAAATACAGACACCAAATGCAGTGGCAGGTGTTAGGGGAACAGAGTTTTTTGTAGCATATGAGCAGAATACAACAACGGTACTTTTAAAAGAAGGGGAGGTTTGTGTTTATAACATAAAATCACCTGATCATATAGTGTGTCTTCCACCTTCATATATAGTGACAATTACAGGTGCTTTGATTCCCCAACAACCGCGAAAAGCAACAGAAACAGAAATGCGCATTTTTGAGACAGCAACAGAGCCCGGCGCTCCATTTTCAAGAGTTTTCCCTGAAAATATTATTGCTGATAGACCCGAAATTATCGGTGGAGAAACAGACAAAGGTATAACTCGCCATCCTGAAATACTTTCTCTTGCAGAAACACCTACAAATCTAACCGATATGCCTTTAACTTTGCCTATAACAGATATAATTACTCCGGAACCAGGACCGCAACCTGTTTATGACAGGTTCAGGAGTGTTTTCAGTACAAATGTTTGGTCAGCGTATCCGTCTAATTCTGACGGAAGCATTGGTGCTGCAATGTTTGGAAATACATCACCATGGACTTCTTCCTCTTCAGCCAAAATAACCGGTTCATATCTCACAAACAGCAATTCACCCCATATCTGGTTTGATAATAATGTTTATAGTTTCAATGGAAAAAATTCTACAAATACAACTCTTGATGGAGGTGCATACAGAGGATTTCTCTCAGGAAAGGAAATTAATGGGTCTTCGGATGCAAGATTTAATGGTCTTTATATTGATCCGTCAGGAAATATAGGAATATTAAGAGGAAGCTTTACAGGTACAACAGGAAATAACTCTATTGATTTAAACGGAGAACTTTCTGCAGTTCAACTTGGAACTTCTTCAATGAACGCCTCTGATTTTTATAATAATGTTTCATCCTTCAGCGCTCCATTCTCTGTAAACAGTGAAGCAGGAATAACAGGTTCCGGTATTTTTAACTCAATGAATATATCCGGGCAAAATGACTGGGGGATAGCACAGATTGAACTGGGAGGTTCATATTCAGATACTCCTCAAAATTCATGGCTATTTGCCGCATCAGGTTCTGGCGGTGGTTTTACTTTTGAATCAGATATAACAGGTTCACAATGGTCTTCTAACAGAGTATCCGGTTCTGCCAGAGGTTACTGGATAGATTCAAGAACATCTTCTCCTGCAACTGGAATTTATATCGGAGAAACAACAGGGACTTTCAATCCATCCGAGCATACATGGCAGACAATAACAACAGGAACATGGCTTGAGACAAGCAAGTTTTTACAAATGGCTTCAGATGCAGCGGGAAGAAGCAAGCTCCAGCAGTTAAATATACCTGCTTTTGAAGTTGGAAGAACAGACCTTTCAGGTTCTTTAATTGCAGGTTCTGAGTCATCAATTGATTATGTAAGCGTTACAATGAACAATGTTGCATTTTTTGCTCCATCGACAGGTGGCAAACCTTCAATATGGGCAACAGATGATATTACAGGCCAGTATAATTTCAGCAATGGCTTCTTAAGCGCCGGTAATATTACAAATGCAGACAATACTTTTACTTTGAGCAATGGAGATAGCATTAGCGCGGATTTCCGTTTTACTCAATGGAATACCTCAAATAACACATGGTCTGCAAATATTTCTAATGGAACAGGCACCTTAAGCGGAGGTTCATACAATGGACCGGTTTCATTCAGAGGTGGAGCTGCTGGAACATTAACAGGCACAAACTCCGGCAATCTTTCAGGAACAGGAGCAGGAATTGTAAGGTAGAAATATAATCTTAAGAGAATAAAATTAGAGGAGTGATAAAACATGAAGAAGAATTTTAAGCATAGGTTTTTAATCTGTCTTTCCTTCATAATAAGCTTTTTATTTTTAACATGTACAGATAATTTGTTCGCGGATAATCCTGTTAACCAGAAAATCAAGCCACTGACAAATAAAATACAGTTGCCTTTTATTGCCAATGAAGGACAGATTGATAAAAGTGTCAAATACTATGCACGCACTTTTAGCGGGAATGTTTTTATCACTAAGGACGGAGAGATTATCTACTCAATACCGCAAATAGAAAAAGAGATTGAAGCTAATGCAAAAACTTCCGGCCTGATAATAAAAGAAATATTCGCAGGTGAAACTTTAACCCCCTCTTTTAAAGGTGAAGGAAGAAGCACAAAAATTAGTATATTTAAAGGAAATGAACCTTCTAAATGGAAAAAGAATATACCATCATATCAGCAACTCAGTTTAGGAGAGATTTATAAAGGGATTGAACTTAAGTTAAAAGCTTATGATGAAACAATCGAAAAAATATTTTTTGTAAAACCCGGTGCTAATCCGGATGCTATTAAACTTAAGATTGAAGGAGTACAAAAACTTAATGTTAATGAAAAAGGTGAACTTGAAGTCTATGTTGAAAACAATAAGATAATATTTAGTAAACCCGTTGCTTATCAGAAAAAAATAAATGGTGAGAAGGAAAATATTCAGGTTTCCTATCTTGCATATGAAAATCAATATAGTTTTAAGGTTGGAGATTATGACAAAAGCCGTGAACTTATAATTGACCCCTATGTTGGAGTAAAAATAAAAGGTTCTGCTGAAGACAGAGCTTATGCAATTATGACATATTTTGATGGTGATGTGAATCGTGTTTTTGTCGCAGGATATTCTTATTCGTTTGACTTCCCGGTAAATGGATTTTATGGAATACCGGGTATAAATGATGCCGATGCTTTTGTAGCAAAACTTTCTTATGATCTCAGTTGGGCTCAAAACATTGTTTTTATAGGAGGCACTGCAGATGATTTTGCATACTCAATTGCAATGGACAGCGCTCAAAATGTTTATATAGCAGGAACTACAAATTCTTCCAATCTTCCTCTACCTAATGCCAATGCTTATGATCAGGAAAGTAATGGAACAGATGCTTTTATTGCAAAACTTTCTTATGATCTTGATGACCTAATATCTCTTACATATCTCGGTGGAGTTTCACTTGATGCTGTTAATACAGATTCACTTCTAATAAATGGATATGATATTGTGGTAGCAGGTTATACAAATTCTACAGATTTTCCAACTCCTGACATTTATGCATATGATAGAACACATAATGGAGGTGAAGACGTCTTTATTGCAATATTAAATACAGGTCTTGAAGGAGACCCGCCTACAAGCGGCCTTGAAAATTTAATAAGCTCAACTTTCTTAGGTGGTTCGGGTAACGAAAGACCATATGGTTTATCTGTAAGACAGGGATATAATGAATATTATGTTGCGGGTTATACAACTTCAAGTAATTTCCCAACAACCGGTAGCGCATATGATACATCTTATAATGGTGGGAGCAGTGATGCTTTTATATCAAGGATAATGAATCTGGGATATAGCCCTCTTCAATCTCTTGTTTCTTCCACTTTTCTTGGAGGAAATGGTACGGATGAAATTCACGGACTTATGGTAAGTGGCTCACCTGACTATTATGTATATGTAACTGGCAATACAGATTCTTCTAATTTCCCAGGTACATGCGATCACGGCAGTTGTGGCGGGATGGATGCTTTTATAGCTCGTTTTGAAAGTTTTCTTTCAAATAGTCCTACACCTGTATTTACAAAACTTGGCGGCACAAGTTCTGATTACCCGAAATCATTGATTTTAAACGGAGGTATGGTTTATGTTTCAGGAGTAACCTATTCGAATGATTTTCCAACAACCATAAATGCTTTTGATCAAACATTCGGCGGGACTCATGGAACAAATTCAGATGGCTTTATATTAAGATATGACAGTAGTTTAGTGAATTTTGATGCATCAACATATCTTGGCGGGTCGTTAGATGATTTTGCGCCTGCAATTGCTGCAGATACTTCAAATAATATTTATGTTGCTGGAAGTACAAATTCTTCAGATTTCCCTACTACATTAAATTCAATCGGAAGGGCAAGCGGAAATTTTGAAGCTTTTGTTGCAAAATTTGATAGTATGCTCGTCGGCACTTCATGCATATATACACTCAATTCTGAAGAAACAACTATTACTTCAGGAGGAGGAAATTTCAGTATTAACATTACAACCACATCGGGTTGTTCATGGGAAGCTTATACCGAGGATTCCTGGATAAATATAACATCAGGAAGCGGAACCGGAAGTGGAACAATAAATTATACAGTTGCTCCCAATTCAGGGAGAGTAAGAAAAGGTGTCATTTATATTGAAGGTAAGTATTTTGATATTTATCAAACAGGAGTCAATTCCGCAAGAATTACAAATCCTTCTAATAGTCATCAATATCAGAGATTTGATTTATTAAGAAGTTTTGACGGTGCAAAGTCTTATTGTGAAAGTCTTGGTGGTTATCTTGCTACAATTACTTCAACTGCTGAGCAAAGCTTTGTTTATAATAATTTGGTTTCAGGGATAAACATGGAGTTTCAAGAATGCTGGATAGGTGGTTTTCAAACTGCCTGTACACCGGAGCCTTCATGTGGCTGGCAATGGGTAACAGGTGAGACTTGGGGATTTACAAACTGGGGAGAATCTGAACCAAATAATGTTGGTGGGATCGAAGACAGCGTTTTGATGATAGGAGGCGGAGCATGGAATGACCTATACAAGCTGCATTTGAGAAGTTTTGTATGTGAATGGGATAGAACTTATGTGCTTACAGTAAGCAAAACAGGTACCGGTACAGGCACTGTAACCAGTAATGAGACAACAAATCCGAAAATAAATTGTGGAAGTGTATGTGGCGCTATATATAATGCAGGTGAGAATGTAACTTTAATCGCAACTCCTGGAACAAATTCTGAATTTAGCGGTTGGGATGGAGCAGGATGTAGCGGCACATCTTCCTGCACAATATTAATGAATGAAAGCAAAGCAGTAACAGCAATATTTACAAAAAACAAGTTTACTGTTACTCCTATTTTCGATGAACACGGGACAATGAATCCTTCAACACCACAACTTGTGAATTCAGGTGCAACAGTTCAATTTACCATAACACCAAATTCCGGCTATAGAATACAATCTGTAAGTGGCTCATGTGGTGGCACTCTTAATGGTAACACTTATACAACAAATCCTGTAACAACAGATTGCGATGTAAGAGTTGTTTTTGCAAGTAATGTAATAAATATCTCAGCAAGTGCAGGCCCGGGAGGTAGCATAAGCCCGACTTCTGCTACAGTTAATTATGGTGAAACAGTTGAATTTATTGTTACACCTGATGACACATACCATATTTCATCTGTCACAGGATGCGGGGTAACAAAGAAGACAGGACAGGCAGCAGGCGCTAAAAAGAAAAAGAAACCAAAGATTACGGCAGCTTCCGAGACATATATAACAGCTCCAATAACAGAAACATGCACTGTCACAGCGACTTTTGCGATTAATACATTCACAGTTACTCCTCTGGCAGGAGAACACGGAAGCATGACTCCATCAACACCCCAGACAGTTAATTATAATGATATAATCACTTTCAATGTAAAAGCAGATGAGGGCTATCACATATCATCAGTATCAGGATGCGATGGTACAGCTTATACAGAAGCTAAAAAGAAAAAGAAGAAAAAACTTCAAGCAGTAAGCGAATATGTTTATACTACAGGAAAAATAACAGGTGATTGTACAGTTGAAGCAACATTTGCAATTAATAAATATACAGTAACCCCGAAAGCAGGCGAACATGGGAGCATAAGCCCGTCAACACCCCAAAGTGTAAATTACAATGAGAAGGTTTCTTTTACTTTGACACCTGATGCTCACTATCACATTTCATCTGTCACAGGCTGCGGAGGAACCCTTTCAGATAATACATATACCACAGGAAACATTACAGGCGACTGTACAGTTGAAGCTAAATTTGGTGGAGATACATTTGGTGCTACAATTCAACAGACCGGTGGAAGTGGAACAATATCAGGCAATGGATTTTCTTGTGAAGGAAACACATGTTCGGGATCATTTGAATATGGTTCAAAACTTGTAATTAAAATAAAACCTGATCCAGGATATAGGATAAAGGATATTAAGATAAATGGTGTTTCAATTGGTGCAATTTCTGTAATTACAATAAAACAGGTTTTGAGTGCTTATAACATCGAAATTATATATGAGCCAGTTTAATAGCAAGAAATACTATAAGAATGTGAAACAGGAGTATAGTGGCGGGAAATCTGAATCCAATTTCTATAATTAAGAAATATTATCATCCTGATACGAGAGCATATTATTTTCTTGTCCATCATAGCTGGATGGTTTCTCAAAAGGCCTTAACAATTGCCAAAAGAATGAGTCACCTGACCCCTGACCTTAAATTTATCGAAGAGGCTTCTATGTTACATGATATTGGGATACTTGTTACCAATGAACCGTCAATAGGTTGCTTTGGAAATAAGCCTTATGTGTGTCACGGTTATTCGGGGAGAGAAATACTCGAGAATGAAGGATTACATCAACATGGTCTTGTGTGTGAAAGACACATAGGTGTTGGTATTTCACTTAAGGATATAAAAGAAAAAAGGCTGCCATTGCCTGAAAGAGATATGATACCTGTTACAATAGAAGAACAGATTATATGTTTTGCAGATAAATTCTTCTCAAAAAATCATGAATTCCTTCTCAAAGAAAAACCGGTTGAATTAGTGCTTAAAGGGATTTCAAAATATGGAGATGAGAAGCTGGAGATTTTCAAAAGCTGGTTAAAACTCTTTAAAGAATGAGCCCGGGCAGTTTTCTTAATTGGTAAATATAGCTTTCAATTTGAGCTCATTTTTATCTCGTAGCATTTATGCGCAAGTTCTATAAGATCATCTAATCCCCATGTTTGCCTGTCTGTCAGGTATTTTGTAAGACTTGAAGGTATTGCATCAATGCCGAGAAATGCTCCACTGATAGCTCCTGCCATGGCAGCAGTTGTGTCAGTATCCCCTCCACCGGAAATTGCAGTACATATTGTTTCCATGTAATCATATGGATTCTTTAAAAAAGAATATAGACTCCAAAGAACACTGCTTACAACGTATCCTGAAATTCCTTTCCATTCATCATCATCGATAAACTCTTTGTCATATCCTGCTTTGGATATTTCTTCAAAAGCATCATTATATGATAGGTTCAACCATAAAGAAAGTTTTTTAAGTTCAGATGAGAATATATTAGAAATTCTTCCTGTCCATTCTTCAAGTTTCAAGAGAAAGTAGTTTTGGTCAAAAGTTTTTTGGGTTAATACAAGAGCAACAGCTCCGCTAATTGCAACAGCTCCTGCTGAACTTCTTGGATCTTGATGTGTTATTCTTCCTTGATCATGAGCTGCTTTGACAAGCATTTCTGGATTATCATAAAAAAATAATCCTATTGGCGCTGCTCTCATTGCACTTCCATTACCAGCAGCAGGTGGAGGTGCACCTGATTCTTCCCATGAAATTCCTCTACAGAGTCTTTTTGCAGCTTCCTTTGTAGAGTATCCAAAAGCAACTATTCTTTTCTCTACAAATGTCATTGCAATCCTTCTTGCATAGTCAGCAGGGTCAAATTTTCTGCAGATAACGTAACTTTGCATTAGTTCACGTGCAAGTTGTGAATCATCTGAATATTGTCCGAAAGAAAACGGTAATCTGCCAAGCTCTGTAGCAAGACCTGTTTTCAGATAATCTTCTACATAACGGATTGATGCCTGAGGAGAATAGCCCTCTGTAACAAATCCTGCAGCATCACCAAGACACTGTCCAATGATGCAACCGCTAAATTTATCTTTTAGCTCTACCATCTATCTCTTGTAAACTTCATCGAGTATTAACTTTGCACCTCTGGATAAGATATCTTCAGCAAGTTCAATACCGATTTTCTCTGCATCGGAAATATGACCTTTTTTATTCCCTTTAATTATCCTGTCACCTTCTATACTGCCGACAAGTCCGTCAAGTGAAATCTTATCCTGTTCTACAAATACTGCATGGGCTGCAATCGGAACCTGACATCCTCCTTCGAGTTTTTTTAAGAATGCTCTTTCTGCTTTTACACAAATTGCAGTTTCAAAATGATTCAAAGGCAATATTATTCTATTAACAAATTCGTCATCTTCTCTACATTCAATACCAATAGCGCCCTGTCCTATTGCTGGGAGGCTTACTTCAAATGACAGGAATTCTGTAATTCTGTTACCAAGCCCCAATCTTTTAGCACCTGCAGCAGCAAGTATGATTGCATCATACTTGCCTTCGTCAAGTTTACGAATTCTTGTATCAACATTGCCTCTTAATTGTTCGATTATTAAATCAGGTCTTATATTTAAAATCTGGCAGGAGCGTCTTAGGCTGCTTGTCCCGATTTTTGCCTTATGAGGGATTGATTTGAAATTTTGAATCTTGAATTTTGAGCCCTGAACTCTTGATATAAGTACGTCTCTCGGGTCTTCCCGCTTACAGATTACAGCAAGATGAAGACCCTCGGGAAATTCTGTAGGAACATCCTTCATGCTATGCACCGCTATATCAGCTTCTTTTCTTAATAATGCTTCTTCTATTTCTTTGACAAAAAGTCCTTTACCACCAACTTTTGCGAGCGGTACATTAAGAATTTTATCTCCAGTGGTTTTTATTTTATTTAATTCTATATTGATTTCAGGATAAAGTTTCTGAAGTTCGGCTTTAACAAACTCTGCCTGCCAGAGGGCAAGTTTACTGCTTCTTGTGCCAATAATTATCCTATTTCTCATAAATCAAAAAAGTCTTTTATCCTTTCTTTCCGTCCATTCCATATAATTTTCTTATAGCAGCAACCAAAACATCTCTATCTTCAGAATCTTCTTTTAAAGCTGCTGTTGGCGGATGAATTAACTTATTTACTATAGCAGTAGCCATATACTCAATAGCTTCCTTCTCTTTTTGTCCTAAGCCAGGTATTTTATGCATTAATTTTTCAAGTTCTTCCTTTTTTATCTCTTCAGCTTTTTCTCTGATGGCAATAATAGTTGGCACTGAATCGAGAGACTGAAGCCATTTTGAAAAAGTCTCAATCTCTTCTTCAATAATCTGTTCAGCTTTTTCAGCTTCTTTTTTCCTCTCAAAGAGATTTGTATCAACAATTCCCTGAAGGTCGTCAACATTATAGAGATAGACATTATCAAGCTCGTTTATTTCAGGGTCTATATTTCTCGGGACAGAAATATCAATTATAAAAACCTGTCTTTGCTTTCTTTCTTTCATTACTTTTTGCATCTGATTTTTTGAAAGGATATAATGTGATGCACCAGTTGAACAGATTATTATGTCAGCCCTGTGCATTTCATCTATAAAATTATCAAATTTTACAGGCCTTCCATTGAATTCTTTTGCAAGGTCACAAGCACGTTCAAAAGTTCTATTTGCAACAAGAACTTCTCGGACGCCGTTATTTATGAGATGCCTTGCAGCAAGTTCTGCCATTTCACCTGCTCCGAGTAACATGAAAACTTTTTTTGAAAGATCAGTAAAAATTTTTTTCGCTAATTCAACTGCTGCAAAACTTATTGAGACAGCATTTTCTGCTATCTTTGTTTCTGTCCTCACCCTTTTCGCAACTGAAATGGACTTTTTCATTAATTTGTTCAAAAGTATGCCTGTAGTTTTTTTAGCGAGAGCGAGTTCAAAGGCATCTTTCAATTGTCCAAGTATCTGGGGTTCGCCAATTACCATCGAATCAAGACTTGAAGCAACTCTAAAGACATGTTTTACAGCATCCATACCGGCATGTATATATAAAGACCTGTCAAGGGCTGTTCTATCGATTTTATGATAGTCTGAAAGAAAAACCCTTATTGCCTCTTCTGCTTTTTCAGCATCATCTACATTTGCATAGAGCTCAACCCTATTACAGGTTGACAAAATAATGCTTTCCTTAATATGCGGAAGTTTGTGAAAAAGCAATAAACCTTCTTCAAGTTTCGGTCCGTTAAAGGCGAGCTTCTCTCTCACATCCACATCTGCAACCTTATGATTTAAGCCTACTACAAGAACTTTCATAGAAAAACGTGGAGACCTTTCTTTAGGAGTTTAATACCAAAGAAAGCTATCAGTATTGTTAAGAATCCAACAATTGATAAAATTGCAGCTCTTTTACCACGCCAGCCAGCTATAAGACGGGCGTGAAGGATAATCGCATAGATAAACCATGTTACTAAAGACCATGTCTCTCTTGGATCCCAATTCCAGTAACTTCCCCACGCAGTCTGCGCCCATAATGCCCCTGTTATTATTGCAAATGTAAGTAACGGAAAACCAAAAGTTATGAGTCTATAATTTATTTCATCAAGACTTTGTAAGCTCGGAAGTCTTTCAAATAATCCTGATATTTTTTTGGCCTTTACATAATGTTCCTGCACAAGATACATAATACCTATTCCAAAAGCAAGAGCAAAAGCTGCATTTCCAAGAAAAGCAAAAACAGTATGAATACCAAGCCAATAACTCTGCAAAACCGGGCTTAAAGGTTTGATTTCTCTTGGCAGCATTGATGAGGATAACATTAGTAATAAAACAAAAGGCATTATAAAAGAAGGAAGAAGATTTATTTTGTATCTAAAGTTAAGTATAAAAAAAATAAGTACTATACACCACGAGAAAAAAGATGTTGCTTCATGGGGATTAGTTATTGGTATATGGCCTGCTGCAACATAACGGTAAATAATATTAACTGTATGGATGAAAAACCCTACAGCAGCAGAAAAAAGCATTATTCTGTGAGTAATTTTTGACTCTTTGAAGATTTCCGTAATACTTACTATTGCTGAAGCAAAATAGCAAGTGAGAGCAAGTTCAAACAGAATTACATCCATTAGAAACAACCAAGCTCACAATTTATTATTTTGACTTTCAGTTCATCAGCAGCTTTGCCGACTTCGCGATAGGAAACCGAAAGGTCTTCAGCTATTTTTCTCGCTACCTTGCAGGGTATTTTATTATTAATAGCTGTCTTTTTTATTTCTTCAAAAATTTTCTCTTTCATGACGGTATATAAAAATATTACACCATAAAGCATTTAAAACTCAAATATGTATACTCATTCACAACATATGAGACGATAGAAGGATTTAAAAATCATCAATAATGCCAAGTTTAATTGCAAAGAGTTATATTCCTTAATGAATGATGTGGTCTGCACAATTATAGATGTATTTATCTCAGGTTCTTCGTTAGTAAAGGGGAGTTAGTTAACGAAGGAAATTAAAGATTTTATGATTATATTGTTTAATTTAAAGCAGATTAAGCTTTTTGAGAATTTCTAAACTTTCAATAATAAAGTTTTCTATATCCATTGGTTCTGCTTCAATATGTAGCAAAGGATTTTCGAATGGATGTTTATGATAGAAACCTCCTTCTTTATCTATCCCGTATATTCTTTCGCCAGCAACTACAAGAGCCATGTTGAGTTTTTCTTTTGTTTCATTGGCATAAATTTGTATAAAAACTTCACGAGAAAAACCAATCCTTGCAATCAGGGTAACATTTGTATGGTCCAATTCTAATAGTTTTAAGCTATATCTATCGAGAATATCTTTTATGGTTTGAGTAACTTTTCTAATTGTTATCATTCGTTTATTTCTCGAATCTTTTTTATTTTATCCTCAAGATATCTTATGCTTTCTATGGCATGTTCCCAGTTCATAGAGTCCAACTCTATATCCCATGCAAAGTCCTTTTTTGCTACGAGATTCTTTTTGTCAAATTCCTGAAAACTCATACCATATTTCTTTCTAAATTTCTCGTCAGTCAGCTTAAATAAAGCAAGGCGTTTTTCATATTCACTTAAAACAGCTTCTTTTATTTCTTTCTCGGGAAGCAAATCAATAAGTTTCATTTAAATTACCTCCTTTTGTTTAACATAGTATAACAATATTTTTATCCACTTTCTGTTACAATTGCAATCTCTACATTATATGTATTTTCAAAATGTAATCCTTATAATTATTGGAAAAATCATGCATACTAACTATACACCAGATTTATTGCATTTTGAGTATGCGCTACATGCAATAACAGATGAGACAATATAACAGTTGCAACAATATGCTATTTAAGCAAGATCTGTTGGACTATATATAATCCCTATTACCGAACCAGTGCTAGTAATACTTCTGACCGTTTTTTCTGATTAAAAGTGCTTGTTCACAGCATTTGAGACAAAAAGAGAAGGTCTCAATTATATTAAAAAGTTACCCTCTATTTTATCTTTTTTTGTTTATGTGTAAACATGTTTAATTCAATAAAATAAATTTTTAAATAATTTTGTCTTAAATCTTAATTATAGAAATTTAAAGGCTCAAACTTTTATCGAATATTGTAAAAATACCGGTTATATGTATCCTTCTATTTGAATTTTAAAAAATATTCATCCATCTCAGGTCTTAATTCCAAGCCTACTCTCTCAAAGCAATCTAATAATTCTGAGTATGCTCCTTTCCCTCCAAGAAAGTCCCAAAATTCTTCCGCAACTTTTAGTTCATTATTCAAATCAAGCATACCTTTTAATGTCCATCTTTCATAGGGTTTTGGTTCATAAGGATTATATGGAATTGCAATATAAGAATGTACATCTGAAGTAGGATGACCTGATAAATAAATTGCTATCCATTCTAATAATGTTCTCTTAAAATCCTTGAAATTACTGATATTAGGCTTAGCTGTTTTTAAATCGAATAAATGGACAGTTCCGTCTTTGCCTTTAACAAACAAATCAACCTTTACAGTTTTTAATTTATTCATTGTGCCCTTATTGCAGACTTTTCTTATCCTTGCAATTTCTTCCACTTTATTAGGTACGTTTCCAATAGTCAGTTCATTCATGATGTGTTGAATTTCTGTCTGTGCCTGTTCGCTTATTGTATTACCCACTACGAATTGTTTCTGTGCAACAGGGAAGTTTAAGCTTGCCAAAGTTTCTGCCACAGGCTCAAAAATAGAAGTGCCGAAAGTGGTATTCAAAGAATGGATGAAAGAAAATAATGCCATTCTATCCTGCCCGAGTAAGCGATAATGGAACGGCATATTATTGGTCTCGGGTTTATAAGATAGAAATTTATTTTTTAGGCTCTCCTTGATGGTATTTTCAACTCTCTTTATTTGTTCTTTTGAAAGGGCCATTTTATATTTCCTTTAAGTGAAAAATTGTTTCTGCATAGGCGGTATCTCTGTCTTTTTCTACTCTGTTAAGAACAGGCCGTTTAAATCTATTAACTATTTTCATCTCTGCCGATTCTGCTATCTTGGGATAGAGATTGAATTTATCGTTAGCAACTAAGAAAATATCATAGTCAGACTGAAGATATCTTTTACAATTTTTTAAGACTTCTGCTATGCCCTGTGTGTAGAACTCCCTTGCTTCTTTCCCCTGCCCCTTGAATAAATGTCCTATTTCCAGTTCATCTTTTCGCTTAAGACCAAACATTTCATATGCATAGGCATGTTGTTCATGATAAGCAATTAGCCCAACATAAGGAGGACTCGAAAAGATTCCTCTTATTTTTTGTTTTGATAAAATTTCTGCAAGTTCGAGATTTAATTTCTTAGTTTCTTCAAAAATATCAATTGTTCTGCTATCCCCCACTAAGCAAAGTTGATAGGTCTCTGTCCTAAACTTGTTAAACTCATCGAGGCGATTTAATGTATCTACAGTATAAGTCTGCCACCAATTGGCAATAGTAAAAATTGGCTTACAGATTTTTCCATGTTTTTTACAGTAATATGTAGTTGTAATGGGCTCTCTTAGAGTAGCTAAATCAGCATGTGTAGTCGCTCTGCAAGAACGAACTGTTCTACTTAAGATAACTGCTAAAACTCTCTTAATATCTTCATTCGCTATAGTAGTTTTCAATTCGTTAGATAAAAAATCAATTTCTTCTCTCACAGGCAATAAAAACCACCTATCCAAAAAAGTATCATTTCTATTCTGTTTTATTTTAATTTGATATTTTTCTACTAGAGCATAGTAAATATCCAGAAATTCCTTTTCTCTTATACTGGCATACTTACTCTCGTTGATTTCACCTCTTGCAACTTTTCTCTTATATTCTGGTGATGGGAAATATTTAGCATTGAATTTTGCAAGTTCTGATAATAGATGCTCTTCAAAAATAATATTGTTTCTGGTTTTCTGGAAGTCCTTTAGTCGTGATGTTAGTTTATGTATTGCATTTGCGATTAAAGGTAGATTATGTTTCTTTATTTTGATATTGGTAATCAATGCATTGAAGGAAGATATATCTATTCCAATAGCATGCATTCCAAGTTCATTTGCCTGTACTAGTGTTGTCCCGCTACCGCAAAAAGGATCTAATACTATATCGCCTTCATGAAAATAAATCTCTCTTTTAAATTCATCAGTATGAGAGTCAAGAAAATATTCTACTAACTGAGGGATAAACTTTCCTTTATACGGATGTAACCTATGTACATGCTTTGTCCTTTCTGATTCTGTATATTCTATAAAAGACAAGTGCCAATTGAGGTCATCTCCCAATATCTTTTTAAGCCGCTTCTCTTTATTATTAAGCGAGTCATAATAGTCTTTTAGCTCTTCTACATTTAACAGAGGGTTGCCGTTGTTACCATATTTGTTTATTCTTCCATATTGAATAAGATAGAGAATGTTTGAAATGGTAACTTTACGATTCAGATATTGAGAAGCCCATTCGCTGGCTTCTTTTAAATTAAGCATTTTTATATCTTTTTTTTCGAAGAATGTTAACTGGTTCATCATAAAATTATTATATTGATTTTTTACGGATATTATATCTTAATTTTTTATAAAGATGCATGTTTTTGCTACTTCTCGATCCTACAGAAAGTTCGAAACGTTTTGCTTTAAAATATTTTTTAATTTCTTGCATTAAAAGATATAGAATTTGAAAAATCTTTTCATTTATTGCCACGAGACGTTATGTGATAATATATATCAGTTGATTCGCATTAGGCCATTGAACTTGTTCATATCAATTTATTAAGTATATAAATTATTACTTCTTAAGCCAGTGCATTATTCTGGAATAAACAGAAAACAGCGGTTTGTTTTCTACTTCTGCCACAGCTCCTGTTGTAAGCTGAATCTTCTTTCTAATCTGCTCTTTACGCTCCTGTGTTCCTGCTGTCAGAATAGCCTCTCCATATGCAGGCGCACCGCTTCCTATCTTAATATTACTTTTAATAATAATTTCAGAACTGCCTGTTTCAGCTATTGAATCGGGTGAAAGTATCGCAATATTTGAAGGAGCAATTCCTGTATTATACTCAATCGCATAAAGATAAGAACTCCCGCCGTATGAACAAGGGTCTGATTCTGGCTCGTAACTTATAAAATCTGCAAGGCCACCATAGAGTATTGGCCGTGAGATGATTCGCTGGCCTGAGGGAAGATATATTTTCCATCCATTTTTCGGTTCATAATGTTTTCCTGAAACAAGTTTTACTGTTGAAGGCATTTCTTTTAAAATGAATTTCTTTGCTGAAGAATCATAAATACAGACCAGCTTTTTATTTAAAACTTCAACCCGTGTTTTATCATTAGTTGTATCAATGAAATCATCTTCATTAAATGTCTTTCCAGTATTCTTGAAGCCAATAAATATCTGGCGAGATTTATCTATTTCATCAATATCACTATAATATTTGCCCGAACCAGCATAGACCCATAAATCTCCTTTTGCATCTTTAACACCAACAGGTGAGGCAGTAAAAGGATAATCTCCTTCAAAAAGAACCGACCCCGCTCCATTAATAGAAATATCGCTCCATGATATATACTTTTTAGAACCTGTTACTTCCATTATTTTTTCGATATTAAGGCTAAAAATATTTCCTTTCCAGTTGGTTGATGTTTTATATGCTGTCCCAAAATATATTTTTTCCGAAGTATAATTCATATCAGAATCTATTGATGAGATGTCGCTTACAATATGATTTACTCCTCCATAATTCAAAGAAATTTTTTTTATGAGTTCGCCTGAATAAAGATCAAGCAAATATAAGTAACCTTTTTTATTTCTTCCAATATCTATATTTGCTTTTGGCAATATGTTCGACCCGGAGCCGATAACAACAAACCATTTCCCGTTTCTGTTCATTTCACCAATTCTTACAACCGCGGGCATACTTGTTGTATAGCCAAGGTCTATATCACTAAATTCCCATAAAGGTACAGGTTTTTCAAAATTTGTTATATCTATCGCAAAATAAGAAGAAAGACCTGTATTTAAATTTTTGTCGGTTTGTATATTAGGAAATGTACCATCACATTCTGTTGTACCTCCAAATCTCATACCACCTATAAGTATTGAACGCCAGCTTTCCTTCGTTTTCTCAGCATATTCACCTCCATAAATACTTGCATCAATAATCTTCACAGAAAGATCAACATAAGGGATATGACAATAATATGGATTTGCAAGATATTTCAGGAAGGGGAATGCGTTATAAGGAACAAATGCCCATATCTCTTCACCAATATCTCCGTGATCATCTTCACCCGAACTGAAAGCTCTTTTAAATACTGCTTTGATATTATCTAAGAGTCCTGAATTCTGAAGGTATCCTGCTCTAAAAGCATGGAGCATTCCATCATTTGAGCCTGCAAAGATAACGGAGAAACTTTTACTATAATTATCATCCGAGATAAATTCATAATATGAAAAATCTCCATAATCTGTATGAAATGTATTCACCGGTCCAGCATGAAATATTTTTGGTGAAGAATTCACTATATCACCAAGTTTCCAGACACCTTTGTTTCCATTAATATTGACTCTTCTATCTCTAAATAAAGGATTTCTTTTCTTTCCACAGCTTCCACCTTCAGAATTAAAAGTTTCAAGACATTCACCTCTAACATATTTGATGATTGAATCAGCAGTGTAAAACCGTTCGGAATTTAGAGATTCTTTCATTTTGCTGCTCATTCCAATATTGAAAAACACTATGCCTGAACCTGAGATAATTTTATTCTCGCCGCTTATTATATTTGAGGATGTATAAATGACTCTTTCAGAAGGACTTTTTTTGAAAAGTCTTTCACCTGCTTCCCAAATAGCTTTAACTTCTTCTAAACTTTTTGGAGACCCGCTCTCTGAAGGACAACCCATTCCCCCGGTACCTGTAGAAAATAATGAAACAGATGAGTTTAAATCTTCAGAATTATAGCGAACTATTTTATCCTGGTCCAGAATCAATTTAAAATCATTTGAAGTATCCTCTCTAATATTTTTATCAGGGTCAAGCCAGAGACTTTGCAAATATCCAAGCCATCTTATTTCATTAGCGCCATCATACTTAATAGGTGAATAAAAAGCCTGATAAATTCCACCTGCTCTATCTCCTCCATTAGCCAAAATAGTAACCGCTGTTCCAGAAGCAAAACCTGCAGCAATGTCCTGAATGATATTTTCAATCGAAGCTAAAAAATCTTCTGCATCGGTAGCCTCAAAATATGTATCTGGTATGTTATCTTCATTCATATCCCATTCTGATTCATCAGGTGCATTGTTTTGGTTTATATCTATGAACCCCCCATTCTTAGCAATTTCTTTCAAAAAATCTTTACCGTTTTCTGTTCCGGAAATATGAATACTGTAAAAAGTAATATTTTGTATGCCTTTAATGTCATTTCTTATATCAACCACATGGCTTTCTCTTATTAAATTACTTAGATTATATATGTAATCTGTTGCTTCGCCACTTCCTATTACAACTACAACATTCTTTCTGCAATGCACGGATGAAGAAGGGTCTTTTTTACAGGAACAATTACTGCATTTATTTTTAAAATAATCAATTGATTTTTGAATTGCATTATAAAGCGGTGCTTCTATTACATTCCTGTCAGGAAAAGGAATACTCTTATTAATAAACTCTGCAATGTTTCCTGAATGCTCTGTACAACAGGCGAGCATTTCTGTTTGATTTGAAGAATAGCTTATTATTCCAATTCTCGGGCTTCCATTATCCCAGATTCCATCGTGGTCAGAATCTCCGAGATTCTGAATGATGCCGGTATATTTGCTTTTTACATCTTCTTGCAAAGATAATTCAACAGGTACACCCTGAGGAGATGTTTCGGGCAATTTACAACTTCCATCACTTGAAATAATTAAATTACCTTCATCGGTTATTTTAAAAATGCAGCCGGAAAAAACTGTTGTTTTTTTCTCCCATGCTTGATTTAGGCCTTTCAACCTTTTCCTCGAAGCAGTCTCCGGTGTTCCCAATCCCCCTATTAAAACTTTCATCATAATATCGTATCTGCTCATTGTTGCCCAGTTAAGAAGACTGCCCGGATATGGTCCTTTATCAGGATATTCACATTCTTTAGCCTCATAAAATCCTGAAGAAGATGCACAGTATTTTTTATCAACTTCAAAGTAACCAGAATAATTGTAAGCTTTTTCTGGTATATACTCTCCAGTATAAAAAGGTTGAAGCATTGAGGAGGAATTATCAACAATAAACATTATATTTGGTGGGACAGAACGGGTTACATAAGGAGGTGAAGTACAATAATCCTTCATTGATTGAGTGTATAAAACAGAGGGAATGAAACCAATTAATACAATAACAAATATAATTTTAATCTTACACATTTTTTTTACCCTAAAAACTATCATCTTAATCGTCATTCTCTGGCTCTCCGGTTCCGCCAAACAGATGGCGGACAAGCAAGCCATAGGGTAAACTTGACCAGAGAATCTTGATATATTTTTGCCTTAGTGAACATACCTATATAAAACTGTTGTTTCTGCTTTAGCTGTATCAGGTCCTGTAACAATAGTATTTATTTTGTAGAAAACTGATGAACCTTTGTTCTTAGTAAAATCTAAATCAGAACCCGGAGATTGAATTGAATAAAGTCGTTTAACTGTTATATCAGCATGATAAGATTTGAATATTTCAGTACCAGGCAGCCTTAGAGAAACAGTACATTCTTTGTCCCCTACTATAATTGATTTAACAAGACATGATGAACTGTCGGAAATGGGCATGCCTTCAATTTTATCGCCAATCATTAAAAGGTTTATAACATCTTTCATTACCTGAACTGCACCATCTGCTGCTTCTTCTGCAGTAGAATATCTTTTGCCCGCACCTGCAATTCCTGTTGATATTATAAGGAAATAAATAGTACCTGATATAAGTAACATTACTACAAGACTTATAACAAGTGCTGTAACAAGAGCTATACCGTTTTTATTGTAAAAATTCATACTATAGATTTCTTGGTGATATACTGAAAGAAATTAATCTCCAATGGTAATTTTTTTGGTCACTTCTAAGGATTACTTTTCTATCTTTACTACCAACATATATGGTCTCTGGAGAATCAGGGTTATCGGGATTTTTGTAAGTATAATCAGGATCATAATTGCCTTTTTGTACTAATAAATAGACTTTCACTTGTTTGATTCTTTGTTTAAGAGTTTTTGTACCATACTCGCTTGATTTGATTTCACCATCTTTCGGGTCCCAATGGTCAATTATTCCATCATCATCTTCATCGAGTCCTAATACTACCTGAAAATCCCTGACACAACTGAGCAAAGGTCTTCTAACAGAAAATGAAGGAGGGTCACTATCTTTGCTTTCTGCTCTTAAAAGACTGTAAGTTTTAGGAGCACATCTTGAAGGAGAAGTTCCACCAAGAAGATATTGAACTGTATAATAAGGTAATTTTGCATCTTCAGAATGGATACCATAAACTAAAGTGCCATCTTCATATGAAGAAGGACTTTCTTTTGGATATTTGAAAACAGCCTTTCCATCTTTATCAATGAGTTTTCGGCTAACAGGTTCAATAAATATTACAATATCATTTTTATTTATGTTTTCCCTTGCATCATTCCATTTATATAACTTCAGAAAATTTGCATTTTCTACGTAAGACCAGGCCTGAGATGCTCTTGAAAATATTCCAATTGCAGTTCCTCTTAACGTTAGAATATCAAAATCATTTTTTGAACTCTCATTGATGAGTTCAACGGGTCTAGGATTGTAACTCAAATTTCCATAATCATCGGCAAGTCCATAACCGGCCATCATTATGTCCCTTGAGATAATATCTCTGGCAACTGTTAATTCAGAATCGGATTCAGCAAAACAATACTGTCTCGTTGAATGCCTGACAAGTGTGGAATAAATTATTAAAACAGAACCCATCACGACTGAAAACATTGTGAGAGTGATAAGAAGTTCTGTAAGAGAAAAGCCATTTCTATGATTTATTTTCAAACCCTGCTCCTGTAAATTACAGATTGTGTTGAATGAGAAATTCCATTGTGAATATAAGAAGTTGTAATAATTATCTGCATTGCTGAATTGTTGAAAACTTGTATATCCCAGACAATATTAAATTTTTTCTTAATTGTATTAATCGTCTGTTCCGGGTAAGGATATTGCATATAAGAATTTTCATTTGTGCCGAGACATTTATTGCTATTATCATAAATATAAGAACTATTATAATTAGGTGCTTCAGGATCCAAAGTTATTCCACATGTCGAAATTTCATTATAAGGTACGGTCATTAATATTTCCGCTGTTTGTGTATTTAATCTTGACGCAGTGTTTTGCATCTCATTTTCGAGATTTATATTAATTGCGCTTACCATAACTGCTGATAATGCAAGAAAAGAAATTGAAATAATTACAAAGGCGATCATCATTTCAACGAGTGAAAAACCTTTACTGTTCAAGACAATCTTTTCCATTCCATAGCCCCTCTCTAATTCTATTGAATGCGATGCTTATACATTTTTTCTGGGCATTATTATCAATTATGCTTTCAACAACTAATGTCATCATTTGAAAAGCTCCGGAAGGTTGTCTTGGAAGTCCGTGATTGTCGTATATGAGAACATTGTCTCGGGGATTATTAAGATCATCTTTTTCTTTGATTTGAATCCTTAAAGTTTGGGGGATTTCTTTTTTCTTCGATTCACTTTCTCCATTTAAAGGTGCTTCTTCATTGGTTCCGCTATAAAAGAAATCCTGATTTTTATCATTAACTCTGAATAAATAGTAAGTATTAGAATCCTGAAATCTTATTCCGTATCCTCTCAAATTGGGCATGTTTTTGTCATGACCGCTTGTCATTGATAAATACCTTATTTTTATTAAATCCCCGTATAATTCTTTTGAAAAACTTTTTATTTTGTCTTCACTAATAAAGCTATTGCTTATAGTTGCAATAAACAAAACAACACTCACAACAGCAAGGGAAATCATTAATTCAAGGAGAGATTTTCCATTATTTTCTAACCATGTGAATAATATCGCATTCTTAATTCTTAACATATTTCACATCCTAAAGAATTAGAATTAATATAATATAAGCATTTGCTAATTATTAGTCAAGTGGATTGGAGTGGTAAAAATAAGTTATATACAAACTTAGACAAGAATGGTTTTTAATGAATCAATATGAATTATTCGGAATTTGAGAATATTGAAATATTTGGCGGGAGAGTGTGGGAATCGAACCCACCCTGCCCGTTTGTAACAGGCAACACCGGATTTGAAGTCCGGGAGGGACACCAGAGCCCTATACACTCCCTTTGTGCTACAATTATTTATAATATCATATTTATGGTGAGGAATTGCTACTATGACTATAGAGCATTATTCTTTCGGTAAAATATTAATTCAAGGTAAACAATATAATTCTGATGTTATCATTTATCCTGATAGAGTTGACGCTTCATGGTGGAGAAAAAAGGGGCATGAACTTCATATCGATGATTTAAAAGATGTTTTTGATGCAAAACCAGAGATTCTTGTTATCGGGACAGGCTATCTCGGCCTTATGAAAGTTCCACAAAAAACAATAGGATATGTTGAAACAAAAGGAATTAAGATTTATATAGAACGTACAAGCAGAGCTGTTGATCTCTACAATAGATTACATAAAGACTCAAACGTTATTGCTGCCCTTCATCTTACCTGTTAAACCCGAAAAACTTGACTTATCTCTGTCTATATTGTATCTTCAAACAATGAAAAATAGACTAATCGACCTTATCATTAAAAAAGCTTTCAAATACAGCGATGAGCCAATCTTTAAATTAGTTTCAGGTAAAATGAGCAATTACTATTTTAATTGTAAAGCTGTAACACTTCATCCAGAAGGAATGTATCTGATAGGAAATATAATTTTTGATATTATTTCAGGACTTAATATTCAAGGCATTGGTGGTTTAACTCTTGGAGCAGATCCAATCGCAAATGCTGTTGCATACACCTCTTTTTTAAAGAACAAACCCATAGAAGCTTTTGTTGTAAGGAAAACACCTAAAACACATGGAACAATGTTATGGATTGAAGGAAATATATCTTCAGGAGATAATGTTGTAATTGTAGATGATGTTATAACCACAGGACAATCAACTATTAAAGCAATAGAAAAAGCAAATGAGGCTGGATTTGATATAAAAAAAGTAATTGCATTAATTGACCGCCAGGAAGGTGGAAGGGAAGCTATTGAATCTATTGGCTATGAACTTCATCCAATTATTACAAAAGATGAAATCATGGCTGTTTATACAAAAAAGCTAAGAGCGAATAGTATAGGATATTAAGCGTAAAGCAATAAAAACCTTAACCCGAAAAATGCATTTTTCGGGTTAATCAAACAATGAGGCTAATGTAGTAGCTTTTTCTTCGATATTTCTTGCAAGTTCTTCCTGCTGATTCCTCATTTTAAAAAGTTCATCAGCAATATCAAGAGCTGCAAGAATTGAAGCTTTAACAGGAGTTAGATTCGGAGCAGCATTATAAACTTCCTTAAGCTTCATATCAACATATGAAGCAAGGTCTTTTATATATTGCTCCGGTGCATCGCCTTTTATTGTGTATTTCTGACCTAATATATAAACTTCTGTGCTACCCATTTTAATCTGCTTCTATTGATTCTATTTCACCAAGAAGTGTCTCAAGCTGACTTTTAACAAGATTTTTTTCAGCTTTAAGCTTTTCAATTTCCTGATTCTTTTCATCAAGGAGTTGTTCAAGTTCCTTAATTCTTCTATCTGTAATAATTTTTTCTTCTTTAAGTGTTTTAACTCTTTCAATTGCTACCGAAATTTTATCCTCAAGGTTTTTGAATTTATCCAAAGGCAAAACCTCCTTTTTTACACTTTTAGATTTTTCTGTTTCTTTATTATCATCAAAGAGGGTTCTCATAAAAACCATCGTTCATAAAATAACAGATTTTATTTGATAATGTCTATAACTTTTCTATCGGGATGCCGGACATTAAATTGTCGGATGAAAAAATGCGTTTGTACTCAAAATATGACGAAAGAACTTTTTTTACATAATTCCTTGTTTCCTGATAAGGAATATCTTCAATAAATTCATCGGCTGATTTATATCTTCCTTCTTTAAGCCATTTTCTAACTATGTCTTCTCCTGCATTATATGAAGCTATTGCAGGCGCAAATGAGTCAAAGTCTTTTATAAGGTTGCTAAGATAATATATTCCGATATTAAGATTATTTCGAACATTCAGAATATCATGAGAGTTCCTTATGCCGATTTTTAATTTTTTATCAAAACGAAAAGCAGTATTTGGCATAAGTTGCATTAAGCCGAGCGCGCCCGCAGGCGATCTTGCGTCAGAATCATATCGACTCTCTTCCCTTATAACAGCGAGTATTAATAAAGGATCGAGCTTGTAATTATCAGAAAATTTTTCTACAATTTCCCAGTGAGCAAGGGGATATAGGAATTCTATCATTCTCTGAATTTCTGGCATTTTTGAAGCAAGTCTTACAGAGTGATTGTAATATCCAAGTTCATTAAGCTTTGTGCAAATATAATAAATATCATCTGTTGAATTTGTTTTTCTTGAAATATAAAGCATTTCCGATGCTGCTTCTTTCTGAAATCCGAGTTCAAGAAGGTATTCGATTCTTTCAAGTTTTTTTGATAAATAGCTCTTAGGACTTAAAACAGGCTTTTTAATTTTAATTGTTTCAGAAGAAGTTATAAGATTGATGGAAGAATTAAGTCTTCTGCCTGCAATAAGACTATAAAAATCTTTTTTATTTTCAACAAGCCTTTTATATTTATCCGATGCATTTTCACCCGACATATCAATGCTACGCGCATACCAGTAAAGATATTTTGAGTCATTATACTTATCATAAAGATCTTTAAATATTTCTGATGATTTTTTATATTCTCCTGACATAAAGTAAGTCCAGCCAATTCCCCAGATTGCTTCTTCACGTTCAGATGGATATTTATCTTTAATTTTTCTGAATAATTCTATTGCTCCATCAAAATCGGCCTCTCTTCTTTTATCAGAAGCAATAGCAATCAGCACATTAGCCATTCTTCTATCATCGGAATTTAGCATTTCATTAACATAAGATAAAACTGTTTCTTTTTCCCTTGCACGGTATCTTGACCGTAATTCCCAGTATTTATCCCGTGATTGACTATAAACTTCTGCGGCTTCTGAATATCTTTTTTGTTTAAAAAGACAATGACCTAATTCTGTCAATAGCTGTCTTCTTAATATGCCTTCAGATTTTGTTAAAGCCATTCTAAGCGTTTTTTCAGCACTTTTATAATCATAATTGTTCATTAAATTCTTAGAGCGCTTTAAAAGGTCTTCAGGGGTTAAATCATATGGTTGAAGTTCACTGTATGCTATATCAGAATAAGAGTTCCCGGAAATATAAAGTTCTTTAAAAATTTTTTTTGCTATCTCGGGTTCATTGTTTTTCTTTAACCATCTGGCATAAAGATATTTGATGTCAGAATCATTTTGATAATCTTTTAAATATGATTCAAAAAGTTTTTGAACATTGCTTTCCAACATTTCATCTGCTTCTTTTATTTCTCTAATGCGCGCTTTTCTCTCAAGAGGAGAATCCGGATATTTTTTAAGCATTAATCTTATTGTTGTAAGAGATTTTTCATGTTCACCGGATTCATGCAGGGCATCAGAAAGCCATAGGAGAGCGTAATCTCCAAGCAAGGTAAATTCATCTGCTGCTTTTGTTAAAAGTTCAATTGCTTCGGAATACTTCTTTTGCTCAAGGAAGGCTTTTCCTTTTTTAAGATACTCTTTACCTGCACTTTCATCGGCGTAGGAAGTCTGGAAAAATATAAGAATAAAAAGAAAGAAAATAATACAACGTTTCATATTTTTATGATAGCTAAATAATTATTTTTGAGCAAGAATAAACATATATTTAAATGTTAGGGTAAATAATTTTTGGCAATAAAAAAGGCGGGTCATTACTTGACCCGCCTTTAAATTACATTTAATAATTAGAATGTGAGTGAAAGACCGTGTACTGCCTGTGTTACAGTCTTATCTTCTGTACCGAATGCATCTTCATAGAAGTTACCCGGTTTGAAGATACCAGCTTCGATGAAATATGTTAGATTTTTCCCAAGCTTGTAAGAAATTTTTGTGTCAAGTTCCCATCCGAGGCTCTTGGAAACACTTACTTTTTCGCCGGCTGCTTCGCTGAGTATATCTTCGATTGCGCCAGTTTCAGTTGCTCTGAGTAAGAACCCATCAAGAGATATTGAAAGCTCTTTCATCGGATTTACATCAAAACCAAGATTGTAATAGGTTGTGTTAGCAATACCTGTATTTGTTGTGTTGCCACCTGGTTTTGTTGTAAGAGCTGCAAAAGCTGCTGCTGTTCTTACTGTACGCTCATAGATCTGTGTGTAGTGTACGAGTCTTGCAGTTGCACCATAATCAGGTCCCTGAAGGGTCTGGAATTCTTTGCAATCTTTATCGGTTGCGTCATCATCACCGCTACCCATTGCAAAAGCTGCTCTTAAATTAACTGGGTCGAGTTGATAACCGAGTTTTGCCATTACTGCCCAGCCTTTTGCTTTAAGGTCACTTGTAGGGAATACTATATCGCCCGGATCTTTAAGGGCTTCGAGTTTACCAAACTGGAAATCTGCTTCTGCTGCATATGTGATTCCTGCAACTTTACCATTAGCATGAAGTCCAACATTGTGGAAATTAAGTTTGTCTATATTCGGAGATGCTGAAGGAACAAGTATAGGATTGCCATCATCATCTGTATCACCAGAGTCTGTTAATGAAGATGGGCAGTTACCATCACTGTGTGCCCATACCCAGTTTGCACCGATTGTGTTGTCTTTATCAAGAGCGTAAGTTGCAAGTAATACATAACCATCAAGGTCATCAGTATGTGAAAATACATTCCCTTCGTTCAATTTAACTGTTCCTGCTGCGATATGTAATTCTTTTGTCGGGTCAATCCAGACAAGAATAGCATCGTCGCCGAATCTTTCATTATTGAGGAACTGTTTTTCACCAATAGAAATTGGCATGTGACCTATTTTAATACCTGCCGGCATACCAAGACCAGCGCCTGTGTACTGAATCCATGCCTGTCTGATTAATATGTCAGCATTGGCTTTTGAGTCATAACCGTAGCCTTTATCACCCCAATAGAAAAGACCGCTATTTTTACTTCCAGCGCTTGCTGTTTCAAGTTCTACCAAACCACGAATGTTATCAGCTACTTTTGCGTCAACAGTAAGATTTACATTTGTGGAATATGCAGCTGCTGATTCACCATCAACCGGAAGAACATTGGAGCCAGATGCACCGGATACATTATTCCAGTACCACCCTCTAATAAGGATTTTACCGCCTATTGTAATATCGGTTTTATCTTCAGCAAAGGCGGTTACTGCGAAACTTAATATAAGAAGTACGCCTAATAAAACAGCAAAATATTTTCTCACTTGCTAACCCTCCTTTTGAGAAATCTGAATTGAAAAATTTTCAATTCTTTCCGCCAAAGACGGAATTACTCGATTCTATACCTTGAATATTTCTCTGTCTTTGTTATCACCTCCTCTTAAATAAATAAAAATCTGGCCTTCAATGAAGACCCCTTAACACCTAAAGCTCTTTTTGAGCATACTTATAGCTCTATCTATAGTGAAATAAACATGCAAAATTTATAGCATTACTTTGGCTGATTTGTCAAGAAATTTATATCATCCCAGAGTTTTTTTGTCAAGCTATAGTCATGCTTAGCAAAAAAAAGGCCATTCTTCTATGAGAAAATAAGGTTTTTAATTTTTCGCAATAACTAATTGAAAAATAGAAATTATTTTCGGTGAAATTTTAATTTTACGAAAAAAAGTCTTCAATTATCTGGTTCTATTTATTTTATTTATATGTATATTTTTTACAACACCGGTGTATAAGTTAAAGTAAGAGTGCATTTAGAATAACACAGGCTATCAAGTTCAATAATATGATACAATGTCAAATGCCCGACTTAATAAAAGTTTCAGCTGTTTTTCTCATAATATTAATTTTGCTTAGGAGAAAAATCCATGTTGGAATTGTTATGCTTATTGCTGCAGTTGCTCTAATTTTTCTTTATAGAATGTCCTGGCCTTCAATAAAATTAACCACATGGAATTTTATTTCTGAACCGGTGTTGATAAAGTTAACATTTGCTCTATCTTTTATTAGAATGTTTGAATTAATTTTGAGGGAACAAAATATTCTTTCTGATATGATGGATACAATAAAAAATATTTTCAGGAATAAAAAAATTGTTACTGTATCAATGCCTTTACTTATAGGGCTTGTACCATCGGTAGGTGGTGCGTATTTTTCAGCTCCAATGGTTGATGAGGCAACACGCAATACAAATATCAGCGCTGAAGAAAAAGGTTTTATAAATTACTGGTTCAGACATCCATGGGAATATATTCTTCCATTATATCCTGGAATATTGCTTGCTTCAGCTATTACTAAAATAGAATTGCATAATCTAATAATCGCAAACCTTATTTATGCTGTTCTGATTGTTATAACAGGTTTTCTTTTCGCCATGCATGACTTAAAAGGTTCTACTGTTTCAGAGAAAAAATTATCATTAAAAGGTCTATGGAGCTTTTTTCCCCTCGCTGCTGTTTTATTGCTTGTAGTAATTTTTCATGTTGAATTGCATTATACCCTACTTGCTGCTGTGATATTTTTATTGCTTTTTTATAGATACAGTCTGCGGAATATTTTCAAAGTAATAAAACATGGTTTTTCATTGGACATGATCTTGCTTATACTTGGAGTTATGTTTTTTAAGGAGGTGATTGAAAATTCAGGAGCGGTTAAAAATTTAAGCAATTTTTTCCTTCAAGAAGGAATCCCTGTTTTACCGCTTCTCTTCATCCTTCCATTCATAACCGGAATTCTCACAGGTTTAACTTTAGGATTTGTTGGGAGTACTTTCCCGTTTGTTTTGAGTATTGCTGGCCCATCGGTTAGCGCTATATCATTTGCATTTTGTGCAGGATTTCTCGGGGTATTGTTATCTCCTGTACATATATGTCTTGTTCTTACAAGAGAGTATTTCAAAGCTGATATAGGCGGTATATACAAAATGATGGCACCCGGCTGTTTTATAATTTTTGCTGCTTCAATTCTTCAATATTTCATCACGCATTAACCTTTTATAACTCCCAATGGTTTGAGTTTTGCAACTTTTGTAGAGATTCCAGCATGGTGAACTACTTCTACAACACTTGAAATATCTTTATATGCCTCTGACATCTCTTCTGCAAGAGTTTCCCTGCCCGCAGATCTAACAATTATCCCCTGTTCTTCCATTTCACGCCAGATTTTTCTTCCCCTTGCTTTCTTAATTGCCTGATGTCTTGATAGAAGTCTTCCAGCACCATGACATGTTGAACCAAATGTATTTTTCATTGCCTTTTCAGTTCCAAGAAGCACATATGAGGCTCTTCCCATATCACCGGGAATGAGAACAGGTTGACCTATGTTTTTATAAATATCCGGCAACTCGGGATGTCCCGGAGGGAATGCTCTTGTTGCTCCTTTTCTATGAACAATAAGTTTTATCTTTTTACCTTCAACTTCGTGTTCTTCAATTTTTGCTATATTATGAGCTACATCATAAATGAGGCTCATTCCAAGTTCTCTTGGCGTCATATTGAACAATTTCATAAATGCTTCCCTTGTCCAGTGCATAATACACTGTCTGTTTGCCCACGCATAATTTGCAGCAGCTTTCATTGCCGAAAGGTAATCCCGTGCTTCACTACTGTTGAAAGGCGCACATGCAAGTTCTTTGTCAGGAAGGAAAATGTTATATTTTTTTGACGCCTTTTCCATTACTTCAAGAAAATCTGTACAAACCTGATGTCCGAATCCTCGTGAACCTGTATGAATCATTACAGTTACCTGATCCTTATAAAGTCCAATAATGTTTGCAGCTTTTTCATCATATATTTCTTCAACATATTGCACTTCAAGAAAATGATTCCCTGAGCCAAGAGTTCCCTGCTGGGCTCTCCCGCGTTCGTAAGCTTTATTGCTTATGATTGATGGATCTGCTCCTTCAATACAACCGCCTGACTCAATTCTTTCAAGATCATCCGGGTCACCAAACCCTTGTTCTACAGCCCATTTCGCGCCTTTCGTTAATATTTTTTTTTCATCTTCAGGTCCGAGCCTTACCTTACCCTTTGAACCAACACCTGATGGTATTTCATTGTAAAGAATACTAACAAGGTCTTTAATCTTTTCAGCTATGTCATGTTTTTTTAAGTTACTTCTTAAAAGACGAACCCCGCAGTTTATATCGTATCCGACACCACCGGGGGACACGATGCCTTCTTTTAAATCAAAGGCAGCAACTCCCCCGATAGAAAAACCATATCCTGTGTGAATGTCAGGCATAGCCAAAGATGCATTTACAATACCCGGTAAGGTTGCAACGTTTGCAACCTGTTCTATTGACTCTATTTCAAGTTCCTGTTCAAGTATTTTATCAACATATATGATACCCTTTACCCTCATGCCTTCTTTATAATCTAGGGGTATTTCTAACCGGTTTTCATCAATTCTTCTAATTTTTTCAGGAAGCATATTAACTCCTTTTATATATCAAAAATAACATCTATTTCCCAAACCCCGTTTTTCTCCTCAATTCGAAGCTTATGATATGTAGCGGCTTTTATCAAAAGCTTTCCCTTATGGCGCACGGGATCAAATTCTTCTCCAAAAACTGAAGCCTTTAATTTATTTTCTGAGAATTCATTTATAGCTATTTTTTTACCAATAAATCCATATGTATCGAAATGAAAAATTAACTCATTCAACCACGAAACTAATAGCCCCTCAATAGATTGGTTTTCAACAATAATATCAATTGATTTTATCTCTCTAATTTTATCAAGATCAGTAATCAGGCTATACATTCCGGTGGCTGCATTTATAAAAGCCTCTTCAATTGTTCTTCCAAAAGCAGTAATTCCAGCATCGCCCGATATATCAAGGATTTTAAAGGATTGCATATTCAAAGAATATCATCTGTTTATATCAGAGTCAACAGATTATTCCAACCCTTAAATGTATTATAGAAAGCTATCAAGCCCGCAAGCTGTATAACTTGCAGGCTTGACCGGAAAATCGGAGAACAAAAAATTATAATTCTTCGCTTAAAATTGAAGGCAGTATTATGCCATCATTTTTACATCAAAATTCATTAAAACTTCCATGCATAACCAATAGAAAATTCCCATTGATTCATTTTTAGCTCGATTGTCTGCTGCCCCGGGGCCTCAAGCTTATTTGGTCCTTTCACACTATTTGAAAATGCATGCATAAGAGCAAATTTTATTTCCTGATTATTGCCAATTGCTTTTGTAACACCAACTGAAGCATGCTCTTTTATAATACCCGGGGCAAGGATATTGAAAAGAACTTCACTGTCGGATATTGGTTGTTCCCCTATTGAATATCCTGCGCGCCATGTCCAGTCTTTACTGCTTTTCCATTGAACTCCGAGTTTGAGAACAGTAATATCATCCCAGCCAAATCCTGCTCCGTTATCTTTCCCGAGAAGACTTTTTTGTATATTTGGTAGTAGAGGATTATTCACTGATTTCACATCGCTATAATATATCTTCTGGACATCGATAAGAAAAACAAGATCTTTCATTGGTTTTATAGCAACTCCTGCTGTCCATGTTGAAGGAATATCAAAATCTCCTTTTTCTGCGAAAAGCCCTTTGTATTCATCAAATTCACTCATATAGATTTTTGTCTGATATACCAGACCAACATTTAAATAAGGTAAAACTTCACCCATATAACCTATTTTAGCCCCATATCCAAAAGAACTATCATGTCCGTTATTGGTCAGATTATCAGGACTACTTGAAAAAGCTGAAAATGCTTGTAAGCCCTTTGCTTCAAATCTTTGATATGCAAAAATTGGAGAAATTGCAAGAGCATGTTTTGAAGCAATCTTTCTTGCATAAGTTGGAGCTACAAAGAGTTGCATTAAATCAACCCCTGTGGGTGATGAACCATAAAAAGTCTTTTTATCATAGTCTGTGTTCATTCCACCGTTGCCGTAAATCGATATTCCAAAGGAATTTTTATCATCATATTGCCAGTTAGCTCCTGCCGAAGGGACAATAAACCATCTTGAATCACTTTTTACTGTGCCCGGAGTAGGACCAAAAGTGCCCGGAAATCCCGATGGATTCCCTGAAATTTTATATTGTCTGTTTGGATTGAAAATACTTACTCCCAGATCTATGCGATTGCCTACAAAAGCCATTGTAGCAGGGTTCAGTGATGCATCAAGAGCACCCTGTGGCAATGCCACGCCTGCACCTGCCATTCCTTTATTTTCTGTGCTGTAACCATTAGAAAAATATCCGTTGGTTGCATTGGCTGTTCCTGTAAAAATTAATAGAACTAAAATTGATAAAATGTTCAATGAAATATGTCTGTTCCTTATATGTTTCATTAGTCCCTCCATTCTTTAAGTTAATTGTTTTATTAACTAAAATTATAAAAGACATGGATACATACTTTATATATCCATGTCTTCACATAAATCTCCTAAGTAAACAGACATATTTTGCAATCTTTTGCATACTTTAAAAATTGCTCTGCTGGCTCGATAACAACACCTTCTATGAAATCATCCTGCTTAAGACCCATCATATCAACTGTCATCTTACAAGCAACGAATTCAACTCCTTCAAGCTGGGCCATTTCGATGAGATCGGGCAAAGCCGGTATTTGTGCTTTTTCAATTTTACCTTTCATCATCCATGTAGCAATTGCAGACATGCCGGGAATTGCAGCCATCAATCCGGGTGGATAAAATTTTGCCTTTTCAGTCCATCCTTTTCTTATTACATTTATTCCCATAAATGTATAAAAGACTTTGCACTGCATTCCGAGACGTCTTGCATTTATACCCAAAATTAAGCCAGGATATGCTCCATCAAGAGTGTCCCTTGATGTTATGAAAGCAGCAGTTTCCTTTTCCATAGTGACTCTCCTTTCTTTTTTAAACAAAATTGTTTATTTATTTTAATTATACCAATTCTGAAAACAAAATCAAATATCTTTAAAATCATACAATTTTTTGACTTTACATATTTATCCTGATACTATTATTTTTATGATATTTTAATTTAAAAAGGAGAATGATATGTTAAATAAAGCAATCAATATAGTTTTGTTGTTTTCTTTAATAATCATTCCTGCAATAGCGATGGGCTCATACAATTCATTTCAATATCCGTCATTACCTTCATTCAATGAAAATAATTCAAATGGAGTATTTGATGTTTATGTAGAAAAAGTAGGCGAATGGAAAAA
>DYFC01000020.1 GCA_020725385.1 Nitrospira japonica
TCAAAAAACAATATAAAAAAGAAAGGTAATTTCGTTTATAATTTTAATGAGGCAACAGAGAAACTTTTCGTTTAGATTTTTATGTGAGGCAACAGGTATTCCTTGATTTATATGCAGGAACAGGAACTGTTGGCTTTGAAGCTTTATCAAGAGGCGCTAAAAAATCAGTATTTGTTGAAAATAATCCTGAAAGAGCAAACATGTTAAAAAAAATTGCCGAGAAACTGGGCTTTACTGAAAAATGTTCAATAATTAAGGAAAATGCTGAAAATTTTATTTCAAAAACTGACTTAAATAAAGATTTATTTGACATTATTTTTATTGACCCGCCTTATCATGCTGATATTATAGAGAATATACTTAATATAGTTGCAGAAAAGAATATAATTCATGACAATGGAATTGTTATTGCCGAACATTTTAAAAAAAAGGTATTACCTGAAAAGATTGGAAATCTTAGGCTGAAAAAATCATATCGTTATGGCGATACAATGCTTACTTTTTATGAAAGAGGAGATACATGAAGAGAATAGCTATTTATCCTGGAACATTCGATCCTTTAACAAATGGACATCTTGATCTAATTACAAGAGGACTTGGAATATTCGACGAAGTTATAATCGCTGTTGCACCTTCGATAAAGAAAACCCCGCTTTTTTCACTTGAGGAAAGGTTGGCAATGATAGCGGAAGTCATCAAAGATATTCAAGGTGCAAGTGTTGAAGCATTTGATACATTGCTCGTTGAATATGTTAAAAAGAAAAAAGGAGTTGCGATTTTAAGAGGTCTCAGAGCAGTATCTGATTTTGAGTATGAACTTCAGCTTGCTTTAATGAACAGAAGAATAAGTCATGATATAGAGACGGTTTTTATGATGCCAAGTGAGGAATACAGTTTTCTTACAGCAAGCATTGTAAAAGAAGTCGCCTCATTTGGAGGTTCTGTTAAAGATTTTGTTCCTCTACAGGTTGAAGAAGCATTAAAGAAGAAATTCAAGCGCGTATAGTTGTTAAGCTTTTCTTATTTGCTGCCACTCATAAGTTGACAGGAGGACATGGGTTTTGAAGAAAAAGGTTCATGTCTTTATAATTTCTGATGCTACAGGACTTACGGCTGAAATGGTTATAAGCGCTGCTCTTGTGCAATTCAAAGAAATAGAGCCTATCTTTAAGAAATTCCCATATATAAAAAACAAAGAACAGATAAAAACAATTCTTGAGCAAGCTGAGAAGGTAAGAGGCATTGTTATTTATTCTCTTGTATCACAGGAATTAAGAGCATGGCTTAAAAAAGAACAGCGAAAAATAAAGATATATGCAATTGATATTCTTGGTCCTCTAATTGAACGCATAAGCAAAATGTTCGATCTTATTCCATCTTTCAGCGCAGGACTTTTCAGGAGGATAAGTGAAGAATCGATTCGACTTGCTGAGTCAATTGATTATACCTTAAGACATGATGATGGACAAAACATTGAAACACTTGATTTGGCTGATCTTGTTATTTGCGGTGTATCAAGAACTTCAAAGACACCAACAAGTTTATATCTTTCGTGTAATCATAATCTAAAAGTTGCTAACGTGCCTTTGATATATGGTATTAAACCACCTGATAAGATATTTAACCTAAATATACAGATTATAGGTCTTACAATTTCAGCGGAAAGGCTTGCATTTATAAGAGAACGCAGGATGAAATATGCAAGCTCATCAGATTATATTGACATATCAAGTATCAAAAAAGAACTTGATTACAGTCATATTATATTCAGAAAAATAAATGGTATAAATGTTATTGACGTTACTAATAGCTCAATTGAGGAGGTTTCTAATAAAATAATTGAATTGAGGCAGAGTTTAGTTAAAGCTTAAATATTAATTTATCCAAATTATGCAGACATTTTCCGAATAGCATAAAGTGTAATAATTAAATCGTAAACTGTTATCTTGTCATTCTCTGGCTTGACCAGAGAATCCAGATTTTTATAGTTAAGCAAACCATAAAAAGAAAGGAGGAAATTTTAATGGGAAAAAGCAATCAGGTTTTATGGTTCAGAGAACTTGGTAAGGAAGACGTACCTTTAGTCGGAGGCAAATGCGCCAATCTCGGAGAACTTATGAGCAAAGTTGGTATCCCTGTACCTGAAGGATTTGCTGTAACTGCAGAGGCTTACAAAGATTTTATGAATAATTCAAAGATTAAAGATAAAGTTTTTAGCTTTCTTTCTGATATCGATACATCTGATATGGAAAAACTTCATGAGGCTTCGGTAAAGATAAGAAAATTTGTTGAAGACTCTCCAATGCCTCAAAAACTTGAAGAGGATATAATCGAAAAATACAGGCAATTATGCAAAATAAGGGGTAAAAAAAATCTGCCTGTTGCTGTTAGGTCTTCTGCAACCGCAGAAGATTTGCCCGGAGCAAGTTTTGCAGGACAGCAGGATACTTTTTTAAATGTTACAGAAAAAAGTCTTATCCCAAGCATAAAAAGGTGCTGGAGTTCTTTATTTACTCCACGCGCTATTGTCTATAGGAAAGAAAAAGGGTTTTCACATGATGAAGTCTTAATAAGCGTTGCTGTACAGGAATTAATCTCTTCAAAAATATCAGGTGTAATGTTTACGATTGAACCTGTAAGCGGTCAAAAAGACAGAATAGTTATTAATGCGTCATGGGGGCTTGGAGAGGCTGTTGTGAGCGGTCAGGTTACACCTGATGAATATATTGTTGAAAAGGAAACATTAAAAATCATTGAAAAAAATATTTCAAGAAAAACAAAGCAGATAGTTTCGGATAAAGATGGTGGTACTAAATGGATTGATGTTCCTCATAATTTGCAGGACACTGCTGCTATGACAGATGATGAAATAAAAACTCTTGCAAGTTATGGAGAGAAAATTGAAAAACATTATGGTGTACCACAGGATATAGAATGGGCAATTGATGATAAGGGAAACTTTTTTATATTACAAGCAAGACCTGAAACAGTTTTTGGAAAAGAAACAGAAATTAAAAAAGATGAAAGGGAAAAAGCAATGTCAGGCGAAATAATTTTAAAAGGCATTGGTGTAAGTCCTGGAACTATTTCAGGAAAGGTCAAAGTTATTTTAAATGTAAAAGACATCTCACGCTTTGAAAAAGGGGATATACTTGTTACAGAGATGACAACACCTGACTGGGTTCCTGCAATGAAAATGGCATCAGCAGTAATTACAAATCTTGGCGGAAAGACCTGCCATGCAGCAATTGTTAGCCGTGAACTTGGAGTGCCTTGCATTGTAGGTACTGAGAAAGCCACAAATATTCTCAAAGATGGTGAAATAATTACAGTTGATGGACAAAAGGGCATAATTTTCAGCGGGGCTATTACCGAAAAACCTGAAATAAAATCCGAAGAAGTTACAGTAATTAAAGATAGTACTTCACAGCTTGTTACAGCTACAAAAGTATATGTTAATCTTTCGATCCCTGAAATTGCTCAGAAAATTGCTCAAGAAACAAATGCTGATGGGGTAGGGTTATTAAGGGCAGAACATCTTATGTTAAGTATTGGCAAACATCCAAGACTATTAATAGAAGAAGGTGGCGAAAATGTAATGATCGAAAAGTTTGCCACTGGAATAGGTCAGGTAG
The DNA here is from genome assembly GCA_020725385.1 of Nitrospira japonica. Classification (GTDB taxonomy): domain Bacteria; phylum Nitrospirota; class Thermodesulfovibrionia; order Thermodesulfovibrionales; family SM23-35; genus DYFC01. The sequence continues at coordinate 3,636 of DYFC01000020.1, forward strand.
CAGAAGCTTTTTTCCCTAAACCAGTTGTTTATAGATTTCTTGATTTTAAACCAGATGAATTTCTTGAGCTTCCGGGTGGTGAAAAGTATGAAAGGAAAAATCTCGGACCAAATCCGATGATAGGCTACAGAGGAGAATATAGATACGCAAAAGAAGATGACATATTCAGGCTTGAATTGAGGGCTATCAGAAAAGCAAGGGAAAGTATGGGATTGACTAACATCTGGGTTATGATACCCTTTGTAAGAACTGTTGAGATTTTCCGAAAAACAGTTAATATCATGAAACAGGAAGGACTTGACCATAAATCAGACAATAGCTTCCAGTTGTGGATAATGGTTGAAGTTCCGAGCGCAGTCTTTATGATAGAAGAATTCTGTAAAGAAGGTATAGATGGAGTAAGCTTTGGAACAAATGATTTGACTATGCTTGTTCTTGGTGTTGATAGAAATGACACATCGGTCCAGGAAATTTATGATGAAAGAAATCTCGGAGTTTTACGCGCAATTGCTTACACGATGGCGGTTTGCAGGAAATATGGAGTGACAACTTCTATTTGCGGGCAGGCTCCAAGTGTATATCCTGATTATCTTGAATTTATGATAAGAAATGGAGCAACTTCAGTCTCTGTAAATCCTGATACAGTTATATCAACAAGAAAAAGCGTTGCTGTTCTTGAACAGAAAATACAGATGGAAAAAGCTCTTGGGTTACAGACAAAACCAAAAATAGCAAAAATTCCATTAGAGGAAGTCTATTTCTGGAAGAGCTTATTATGAATGCTTTGGTAAATTATATAGCTGAAAAATATTTGAATGTAGCAGAAATAGGAATAGGACGCTATCCTGATGTAGCATATGGTCTTGTTTTAAAGGGAATTAATGTAATTGCCACTGATCTTTATCCCTTGAATTATAAAGGAGTAAAGTTCTTTGTTGATGATATTACAGAACCTGATATATCAATTTATGATGGTGCAGGACTGATTTATTCAATTAGACCTGCACCAGAACTCGTTTTTTATATGAAAAAGCTTGCAAAAACTATTAAAGCTGATCTGATAGTCAAATCATTATCTTCTGAATTTCATGATGGAGAATTAAAGAGGAACAAAAGTATAAATTTTTATTTATGGGATTTCTATAAGATGTGACTTAAAAAGGGTTTAAAAATGAAAAAGTCAGAGACTATAAGTAGATCTTCTGAAGAAAAGAAAATCATTTATCTTGTTGGAGAAGGAACTGGCGAAACTATAACCAAAATAGCAAGAGCAGCACTTGCACAATTTCACAAAGAAAGAACCGAAGTTAAAACATTTTTTATGGTTCATGATGAACATTATATCTCGAGGATAATCAAACAAGCTTCAGAGGATGATGCTCTTGTTGCTTTTAGCATAGTTCAGCCTGACTTGAGAGATTTTTTAATTAAGGAGGCTGATAAAAGAGGTATCAAGGCAATAGATGTTATTGGAAATTTTATTATTCAACTATCTTTATTTTTAAAGGAAAAACCTCTTGAGATACCCGGAAGACAGTATATTCTTGATGAAGATTATTTTAGAAGAATAGAAGCTATAAATTTTGCTGTAAAACATGATGATGGTAAACACCCGAATGGGTTGAAAATAGCTGATATAGTACTTGTTGGCCTGTCAAGGACAGGCAAAACCCCATTGTCAACATATCTTGCAAATCAAGGCTGGAAAGTCGCTAATGTGCCTGTTCATCCTGATATGGAAACACCTGAAGAATTATTTCAGATTGACCAGAAAAAAATATTCGCTCTAATTATAAGTGTTGAAAGTCTTGTAAAATTAAGAGAAGCAAGATTGGAGCAACTCGGACTTGAATCTGGAGCAAAATACGCTGATCCTGTTCAGGTCTCAAATGAAATTGATTGGTGCAATAATTACTTTAAGAAACATCCTAAGTGGCATGTAATAGATGTGTCCAATAAAGCTATTGAAGAAGTTGCAGCAAGTATTGTTACTATCTATCAAAGGTTGAAAAAACATTAACATGAATAGTTAAGATGTTGCTCTTATAATATTGGATGTGAAAAGTAACTAATAATCTGTCAACTTGTCATCCTCCGGTCATCTGGTCAAGGAAGAGGATAAACGTGCCCGAGAGTCTAGTATTTTTTTGTTTTATTCTTAGTTGTTAAAATTGTTCCTGTATCCCAAAAGGGTCTTTTATTTCCATTGATTTATTGAATTTGAGTTTTTTCTCACCTCTGTTTTCAAGGTATTTATTTAATTCAAGGTCAACTTTCATAGGTACATCAACGCCTGCTTTAATTAATAACTGCCTTAGCAATGCTTCTGATTTGCCAGCAAATGCAAGAGCATCACCAAGTACCCTTAACGCTTCTGAAGGATTATGAAATCCAACTGAATTTTCTGCTCCAATAAAATTCAAACGTAAGAAGGCTTGCATGTAATATTCTTTCGCCTTTTCATATAAATTTTTATCAATTGTTTTACCTGCTGCTTCTACAGCATGAGCTTTTTCAATAAGTTTTGCAACAGTGGCTGTTAAATAACCTGCTCTTATCATGAGTGAGACTGTCCTATCCTGAATTTCTTCGACCTGAGTTCTTAACCATTCGGCTGTTTCTGAATGGCATTGCATACATGCTCTCATATCAGTCTTTAAAGGACTTGTTACGCGATGGTCTGATATTTTATATGAACCTACTCTTGTATAGGGCATGTGGCAGTCTGCACATGATGCTCCTGCTTTCCAATGAACGCTTTTATATGTAAATAATTCATATTCGGGATGGCGTATGAAAGGCATTTTGTAACCGGTAACATTTTGTTTCCATTCAAGATAAGATGGATCACTTGTAATCTTTTTTATAATATTTTCAATTGTTATTGCTCCCATAGTGCTTCCCTGCCACGGGAAAAATAAACCAACTGATTTCATATCTTTATCTTTAATAATATTATATGTAACATGACATTGAGCACATACAATACTTCTCATTTCTTGATGGGACAATTTGGTGGGGTCAACACCCATATCTTTTAGCGCATTTGTTAAAGTAAACCCTCTTGAGATATTAAGCGACATATCTTTATTGTTGTGGCAGTCAATACATGCGACACCAAGTTTTTGAAAATCAGGCGGTATTTTACTATGAACTTCTTTGAAAGGCATTTTATAATAATCTAACCCCATCTCTTTCTCAAGTTTTGGAGCATAAGGAGATTTACAAGTTAAGCAAACACCCCCGGCTTTTACTCTGCCAGCATCAATATCAAGCTGGTCAATGACCATATAAGCATGGCCTCTTGGTTCATTGTATTCTATGCCAAATCCCCATCCATTAAATAAAAGTGCAAGAAATGGAAATTCTGATAATTTATCATAAATTATTTTATCTGCATCAAATCCTCTTTTGTATTTGCTCTTACCTGCTTCTGTTGGCTCTTCAGTTTTTTTCCATAATTCATAGTGTAAAGGATATGCTTTCCCCCAATTTGCAGGGTCAATTTCACCATCAGCAATCTTTACAGGTCTTATAGGTTCGGTTTTAGGTGGTGCACAAGAATATAAAAGTAATGTGAAGGAAAATATAAAAATTAATATGAATATTAATATATAGTTTTTATTCATTCTAACCCCCTTTTTAATATTGCTTAAAATTTAAATCGTTCCTGTTATGCCAGTATGCATATGAGTTATTCTTCTGTGACACTCCCAGCATTTTCTGTTTTTATTTATCATCATTACCATGTTCTCGTGACAACGTATGCAGTTAGATTGGACTATTCTGATACCATGTTCAGATAATTTTATTCTCTCTGGAATCTTTCCGGAATGAAATACAATAACATCTTTTAGACCATCGATAGTTTTCCACCAGTAATGTAATGCTTGATTATAATTTGGAAGATGGCATTCAACACAGACTTTTCTCCTGTGTGCTCCAGAATGTAACCATGCAGTATATTCGTCTTGCATCACATGACAGCTTGCGCAATATTCAGATTTTTCGGTTTTTGCTATAATACCGGATTTGCCGCAAGCCGAAAATAATGTGATAATCAAAAAAAGTAAAAGTATTGAAATAAGATGAATAAAATTATTAGATCTTAAAAACATGGTATATTTTTCTATTGATAAATAATAAAATATAATTAAATTTTATCAAAATGTTATTCTTTGTCAAGGTAAATCCTCAAACGGGTTATAATTTGAGGATTAGATGGATTAAAAAACCCTTTAAAATAATTTGTTAATTTATATAATATTGTTATATGCGTTCGTTCAGAGAAATAAAAGAAGATTATTCATTTAAAGCAGAAGATGAAAATCGTCTTATGGCTTTAAAAGATATTATGGAGGAAAGTGCCGAGGAAGTAATTGGTGCATTGAATGTATGGATGATGAACACTAAAATAGCTGTCAGACTGCTTGGAGAAACGACAAAGCGTGAACATCTATACGAAGCTCAGAAAAAATGGTTTCTTGATTTGTTTTCAGGAAAATATGACAGCAGATATTATGAGAGGCTTATTCGAATAGGAATTGTGCATGTGAAAAATAATATTGACGCTCATCTTATGAATAGAGCAATTAATATTATTAGAAATTCCTGCATCAATATTATCAATAGACAATGTAAAGATATTGAAGATACAACAAAGAATATTATTTCTTTGGATAAAATACTTGATATTAATCTGGATGTTATTACCTCTTCATATATTGAAGAAGAAATAAGAACATATTCACCACTTTATAGAGTAAAAAGTGTACTTGTAGATTTCTCAGAGAAATTTGTGCAGAGCGCAAATCTTGTACTTGTGATTGCATTAATTGTATTAACTATTGGTGCAATAGGTCTATTTGCCTTTGATCTAAAAAAACTTTTTTATGGTGACCTTGAAAGCGGAATTATATCTTCACTCGGCTCTTTATTGATCGTCTGGGTAATGATTGAATTAATGAATACCGAAATATCTCACTTGAAAGGCGGTAAATTCAGAATAAGTATTTTTGTTAGTGTTGCACTTGTGGCAATAATAAGGGAAACTATGATTGCAACACTTAAACACGAACAGACCGAGATCATGTACTATCTAATCGCATCAATTCTGGTAATCGGTTTTATTTACTGGCTTGTTATTAAAGGTGAAGAAAAGCTTAGATAATTTTACGGTCTTATTATATAATTCCCAGTGTTTTCCCAACTTTCTTGAAAGCATTTAGAACAAAATCAAGCTGTTCCTCGGTATGAGTTGCCATGTAACTTGTTCTTATTAAAGCCATTCCGTTTGGCACTGCCGGAGTTACAGCAACATTTGCAAAAACACCTTCTTCCTGTAACATCATTGCCATAAGAAAAGCTTTTTCATCTTCTCCTACTATAATTGGAATAATCGGTGTCTGGCTATTGCCGATTTTAAACCCTAAATCTCTAAATCCATTTAGCATTTTATTAGTGTTTTTCCATAATTTTTCTCTTCGTTCAGGTTCATTTTCAATAATATCTACTGCTGCGCTTACAGATGCAACTGAAGCTGGAGGAGGGCTTGCGCTGAAGATCAAAGAGCGAGCAAAATGTTTTATAAAATGTATTACATCAGAGTCACCTGAGATAAATCCGCCAATAGATGCAAGTGACTTGCTGTAAGTTCCCATTATTAAATCAACTTCTTTTTCAACTCCGAAATATTCTGCTGTTCCTCTTCCTGTTGCACCAAGAACACCGATTCCGTGAGCATCATCAACCATGAGACGGGCATTATATTTTTTACATAAATCAATTATGTCAGGCAGATTGGCTATGTCTCCTTCCATACTAAAAACACCGTCAACGACAACAAGTTTACCTTTGTCTTCATACTCTTTCAAAACTCTTTCAAGATCAGCCATATCATTATGTTTGAATTTTTTGACTTCTCCAAAAGAAAGTCTGCAACCATCTATAATACTTGCATGATCCATTTTGTCTATAATCACAATATCATCTTTTCCGACCAGTGCTGATATTACTCCAAGATTGACCTGAAATCCTGTAGAAAATACGAGCGCAGCTTCTTTTCTCATAAATCTTGCAAGTTTTTCTTCAAGCTCAACATGAATGCTAAGGGTTCCATTTAAAAATCTTGAGCCTGCGCAACCTGTTCCATATTTTCTTATGGCTTCAATAGCAGCTTCTTTGACTTTTGGATGATTTGTAAGACCAAGATAATTATTGGAACCTATCATTATCATTTTTTTGCCATTCATTATAACTTCGGGTTCCTGAGCGCTTTCAATCATTCTGAAAAATGGATATAGATTATGTGACATTAATGTTTTTGCCTTATCAAATTTAAAACATTTTTCGAATAAGTCCGAAGATTTTTTTACAGCCATTTGTGAATCCTGTACCAATCTGCTGTCCATTTTATTCCTTCCTTTAGTCCAACTTTTGGGGTAAAACCAATTTCATTTTTTATTTTCATAGAATCACAAACCCAGTATGAATGTTGAAAATCCTTTATTCTGTCTCTATTAATTATACTCTGTCTATTCATTTTTTCGCTAATAAAAGCTACGAAAGGCATCACAAATTTAGGAACTTTTATTGGATTAGCTTTTACATTCAATGCTGATGATATTTCCATCGCTATTTGTTCACCTGTATATGATTTGTTATCTGAAAGAAAATATATCTTATCTTTTGCCTTTTCATTTTCTGCACATAATATAATACCATGAATAAGGTCTTCAACATAAAGTAAAGAATAATAACATTTTCCAAGATCAAAGAAAAAACCTTTTTTTATCAGCTTAAACATAACAAGCATGTCTTTATCTCTCGGCCCGTATATAGCAGGTGGCCGTAAAATTGTAAAAGGTATTTTACCTTTGTATCTTAAAACAGCTTTTTCTGCTTCGAGTTTGCTTTTACCGTAATCAGAAACAGGTGCAGGAGATGATATTTCATTAACAGGAACTCCATCTTTACCGGGGCCAACAGCAGCAAGACTGCTAATGAAAATAAATCTTTTTAGTCTTGAATTATTTGAAATTTTCTTTAAAAGATTTTCGGTTCCTTTAGTGTTGACAGCAAAAAAAGCTTCTTTTGAAGTTGATTTTGTGAGTCCTGCAAGATGAAAGATATAATCAAAATCATCTATTATGCAATTTAAGGACTCGGGAATTGTACAATCACCTTTAAGAAAATTAACTCCGGAAGTTTCCAGCCATTTTATATTAGAGTTATTTCTTGAAAGGCAAGCAACTTCATAGCCTTTTCGTATAAGTTCCTCACAAAGGTGACTGCCGATAAACCCGGTCGCCCCTGTTACCAGAGCTTTCATAAGATACTATTTTTATTTAAACTATAAAAAAGTGTCAAGATGGAGAGCCTTTAATTTATATCCTCATGGATTCAAGTCTTGCGATTCTTTCTTCAATAGGCGGATGTGTGCTGAATAGTTTAAGAAGGCCGCCTCCTGATAATGGATTTACGATAAACATATGAGAGGTAGCTGGATTAGCTTCCATAGGTATCTTCTGGGAAGCCATGTGAAGTTTCTTCAATGCACCGGAAAGATATTTGGGGTTGCCCGCTATTTTTGCTCCGCCTTCATCAGCAGCATATTCTCTGGAACGTGAAATAGCCATCTGAACTATCATTGCTGCAATCGGTCCAACGATCATCATTACGAAAGCAGCTATAGGATTTCCACCTTCTTCATCATCTCCTCTATGTCCTCCAAATATCATAGCCCATTGTGCCATTTGAGCAAGATAACTTATGGCACCTGCGATTGTAGCAGCGATTGTACTGATAAGAATATCCCTATGCTTCACATGTGCAAGTTCGTGGCCAATAACACCTTCGAGTTCTTCGCGGGTTAGAATGCGCATAATTCCAGTAGTTACAGCTACTGCAGCGTGTTTTGGATTTCTACCTGTGGCAAATGCATTTGGTTGATCTTCTTCAATTATATAAACTCTTGGCATTGGAATTTCAGCCTTCTGCGCAAGTCTTCTTACAATACTATATAATTCAGGTGACTGGGATTCTGTTACTTCTTTTGCCCCGTACATTTTAAGAACTATCTTATCACTGAACCAATATGTAACAAAATTCATTGTAAGGGCAAAAATCAGTGCGATAGTCATACCTTGTTTTCCACCTATTGCACCTCCAGCCCAGACAAGTATAAGAGTTAAAGCAACAAGCAAAACCATGGTTTTTATATTATTCATAAGAAACGTTACCTCCGTTTTTCTATTTAAGGGTTTACGGCAGATGAAATTTCTGCCATTGATATTAATTAATACTAACGTAAATTATAGAATGATTTCAAGATTACTGCGAGCCATAAGAATGTAATCCTGATAATAGTAGATTAACCCCAAGATATGTAAATATAACTGCCATAAATCCTATAACAGCTACTATTGCAGCTTTTTTGCCTTTCCATCCTCTAACAAATCTGCTATGAATATAAAAAGCATAAATAAACCAAGTTATTAATGACCATGTCTCTTTCGGATCCCAGCTCCAGTAAACACCCCACGCCTGATCAGCCCATATTGCGCCGAAAATAAGCCCCCCTAAGGTAAAAATAGGAAAACCCACAGCAATACTTTTGTATGTAATTTCATCAAGCATGTCAGCGGAAAGGCCGAATTTAATTAAAATTCTTTTAAGAATAAAACCATATTTCCATACAATAAAAATTATAGCAAATGAAATTAACCAGCTAATAATATTGACAGTAGCAGATGGATGGAGAAAAGAAGTCTTGAAAAGATAACTTTTAATAAATATTTCCGGACGCACTTTTACTTTGAATGTAAGGAAATCAATTCCCATAGAAAGAATAAGTATTGCAAAAAGTCCGAATGTTAAAGTCCAGAAAATATACGCAGGCTCATTTTTTTTCTCTGTGTTAAGAATAAGATACATTATTCCTGTACTAAAAGATATAGCAAAAGCAGCATAAGCAATAAAACTCATTGTTACGTGCGCAAGAAGCCAGTTGCTTTTAAGTGCTGGAACCAATGGTTGAATTTCCTTTGTAACTCCTGTTAAATCAATAAAAGCAAGTACAAGTCCTGCGATTGGTGTTACGAAAGCTCCGAATGATCGGTTCTTAAATTTAAATTCAATTATTAAATATCCTAAAATCAAACACCATACAAAGAAAGTAAGGGATTCATATAGATTTGTAAGCGGAGCTGATCTTATAAAACCCATTCCGCTTAATTCAGCAAATTCTTTCCATCTGAGTGCTATTGCAAATGTTTGGGAAATAAAGCCTAAGATTGTAAATGAGGTTGCAATAATTCCTACAGGATTATTTCTGAAAGCAAGATATATAAAATAAATCATCATGGCAATAAAATATGCCATGGTCGAGATGCCAAATAGGAGAGGACTTTCCATTTATTTAGCTCCTTCCTTGTTTTTGGATAAGGTAGAAACAATCATGTCTATTTTTCTTTCAAAAGCAGCCCTGTTTTTATTAGTATTTGCACCAATAACAATTCTTGTATACTGTTTGTCTGCTATAAGTTTTACCCATATTCTACGGTGACTTAAGAAGAATGCTGTAAAGAGTCCTATGCTTATTAGGATGCAGCCAAGATAAACAAGCCATACGCCCGGATCTTTTCTAACCTGAAGCCCTGTGTATTCAACACCCCAATAATTATAGAATTCGACTCTATTGCCATCAGGAAGTTGCCATGATTCAGGATGTCTTTTAAATATCCACCCCGAAAATTTATGTTTACCTGATTCGGTAAAATCAATTAAAACAGCAGGATTATTCATCATATTAGTATAAGTAAAAGTGTTTCCTCTTTCATCGTATCTTAAAGCAGGACTGAAATCAATTATTCTTCCTGTAAGGTTTGTTCCGGGAATCTGGAAAGAATCTCCGAATCTTAGGTTGAGCAGGTTTGATTTGCCATCTTTTGACACAACATTAAAAATGAATATTCCTCTTCCAAGTCCATTTGGAATAATGCCATAGCTTGACTGATAAAATGTTATGCCTTCATATGTCAAAGGATCATTTACTGTTATTGATTTTTTAACCACTTCTTTCCCGTCTTTTATAATGGTTAGCCAGCTTCTATATTCTTTTGGCATATCGGACATGCCGTAAAACTCTGTTTCAAAATTTTCGCATTTTACCAGGAAATCCAAAGTTAGGACTTTATCCCCTGAAATAACAGTGTTTGAAACAGTTCCTTCACCAACTTCCATATATCCTTTAAATCCTAATTTTATACCTATAAGCGCACCAATTAAAATCAGAAGAATGCTCATGTGTGTTAGATAAACACCTAACCTGCTGTAATTCCATTTCTGTCCGAAAAATTGGAATCCATTATCTTCTTTAACTTCATTACATTTGAACCCGGATTTTTTCAAGGTATCCGAAACAAAAAATTTAATATTGTCAGGTGTATTTTTAATAGTGAATTCTCTATTTATAAGAAATTTTTTTAGAGTTTCTTCAGGTAAAGGTAACATTGGTTCTTTGACAAGTTTCCAGATCTTTGGAAGTCTGTCGAGTGAGCAAATAATAAGGTTTAAAGCAAATAACGCAAGAAGAGATATGAACCACCATGAGCGGTACATATTGAAAAAGCCGAGTTTATCAAAGATCTCATAAAGTGTGGGAGCTAAGGATTCACTAAAAAGACGTGACAATATTTGCAAATTTTTTGCAGGATCTTCCCTTTGCTCAAGTATAGTACCAATTATAGAAGTAGTCGCAATCAGAGCAAAAATAATGATGGCAAATTTTACAGAGGCAAAAAAAGCCCAGATTTTATCTATTAAAGTACTCTTTTCTTTTTCCAATTAGAAGTTACCTCAAAGTTTTTTATTTTAATATTTTTAACTTGTTCAAAACAAGGATTTTATTCAGGGCAAATTAAAAGATGGAAAAGTTTTTTATTTTTTTAATGATACCCTACCTGTTGATGGGTCATACTCGTATTTTGAGATATCAATTTTTGCACCCATAAATTCTTCTGCTGCCTCAAGACTCTCGGGATATTTGCCATTTGTGGCATAATAACTCTGAATTGCTCTTTTGACAGCGTCAAGATTTGCAGTTTCTCCTGCCTTCTGCCCTTTTTTGTATGAATCTATTAAAGCATCTCCGTATTCAGAGACAGGATTTTTAGGCTTTTCATCACATGCAATAATGAATAAAGTGAATAATAAAAAAAGAACCACTGCTATTTTATAGGTATTCATATTCATATTTTATGTATAGCTAAATTTTCTGTCAAATGAAAACGAAATTCTCCAATCCTGCCACCAAACCAGCAGGCGAACAAGTTGGGAAATAGTACTCCCTAACCGAAAATTTGTTATCCTTATCTGTTTTTAAAAAGTAATAAAAAATAAGATTATAGGACAGTAAGAGAATCAAGCATTTTAAATAATGATTGTAATGCAATAGAGGAATAGGGCAAATCAAATACAGGTTTGCCAAGTAAATCTATATTAAATATATTTTGATCTTGAGGAATAACTCCGGATATATTCAATCCATATCCTTTACCTGTTTCAATCAATTTTTCTTCTCCTCCACTACCTGATACCCTATTAATAATAACAACTCGTTTCTCTATATCCAGTTCCAGTTCATCCACAAGTAAATTAATTCTCTTTGCAGTTTCCAATCCTCTTATGGAAGGGTCGCTTATAATTAAAAGCAGGTTAACCTTATGTGTTGTCCTTCTGCTGAGATGCTCCATGCCTGCTTCATTATCGATTACAACATAAGGATAAGATTCGGAAAGTTTATCAGTATATTTCCTGATAATATTATTTGCAGCACAATAACATCCCGGTCCTTCAGGTCTTCCCATTACGAGCAAATCAAAACCTTTTGATTCTATTAATGACTGTTGAATCTGGTAATCAAAAAGTTGTTCCATAGACATGCCCCCGGGACGTTCAGACCCGCTTCTTATAATATTTAGCGAATCTTCCCTTAATTTGCCTATTGTTTGGTGTACTTCAACACCAAGTGCCTGATTAAGACAATTGTTGGAATCAGCATCAACAGCAAGTACGGGTTTATTTTTTTTCTCAATGAGATAACGGATTGTTAACCCGGCAATAGTGGTTTTTCCGGTGCCGCCTTTTCCTGCAAGAGCAATAATATAAGCCATAAATAATTATAACTTAAAAATGCTATTAAGTATCTTTCGACCTTTAAACCTTACAGCTTTCAAACTTGCTGGCTATCTTGTGCGCCATTTCAACTGTTTTGTGGTTGTGATATTACAGCTCTGAAATAGTCCTGTATAATTCAGGATATTCATCTTTTGCAAGAGCGGATTCTTTTTTCAGTAGTCTCAAAGCTTCAGGAATATATTTTAAGAAATATTTCTTGCCTTTTACCATTGATAAATACCCGTAAGCTCCTAATGCCTGCATATGACGTTGTAAACGACAGTAGATAACGGTGCCGGCTAAAAATTGGCCTGTTTGTCCGATATAATAATCCAGTAAATAATCTCTAATATTTTCATTAAGCCTGTAATATGGATCCCATAGAATCGAGGCAAGATCATAGGCTGGAGGACCAATCCTCGCTCCCTGATAATCTATAATTCCCGGAAAATTACTGCTCAATATCATGATATTCTGGGATTGAAAATCACGATGAATAACTGTTTTGGGGAATGAATTAACTTTTAAAGCAAGTCTATGGAAATCTTCTTCAAGTGCTTGCAAATTTTTAATCTTTATTTTCATAATTCCAGTCAAAAATCTTTCATAAAAATAATCCGTTTCCCATCTTAGATAGTCATAATCAAAAATTCTATGCTGGAGTGTAGGACATTCTGAAACATGTCCGGTAACGGTTGTATGTATTGAAATAAGGACATCAATAACTTTCTTATATATTTCTCTAATTGCTTCCTCATTTCGTGGACATTTTAGCCAGTTATACAAAGAGCAGTCTCCAAAATCTTCGAAATAAGCTGTCTTATTGGCAAAGTCTGCTCTAATTAATTCCGGAACAGGGACAGCATATTTTCTAAAGAATTCTGTATATTCGATATGTCGTTGAAAATCCCGGTCATGATTTTTACATTTCATAAGTACAAATGACTTTTCTCCTTCTTTGATTCTGTAATATTGTCTGTCCGATCCGCCGGTACCTATCAATACCGGATTATTGTCCAGGAATAATTCCGGGATTTCTGTTGCTTTTAAGTCTATCTTAAACCCCGGCCCGATAATGCAATTTTCATAATACGGCAAATAAAAATCAGCATCAGGAAGTACAATACAATTTTTCAAGCACATTTGCCGGACATGGAAATTTTCAAGGATTTTTTGTGGAGTTTCAATAACTATGTATCCATTTAATTTTAGTTTGTCACAAGTACCAATTTTGGCGTTAATAAAAACCATTTCTCCAATTTTTTTAAGTTCCTCTATTATTGTTTTTGTATATAAAGCAGGGGTGCCGATATCATTCCATGAGCATCCTGTCACATCGTAGGTATTTATCCTGTATCCTGCTGAGATTATTTTTTCCCATGTATAAACTATACTTGATACACCATCGGGAATGAATTTTAGTATATCCGGTGAATAAACAGAAATCCCTGTAAAAGCTACAAGACGTGAACCCGGTGGACAAGAAAGAGAGCCCATCCTTTTAATACTGCATAATAAGCCATTATTATCGATGACGAGATTGTTGAATTCGGGATGATTATGTACAGCAAGAGTTGCGATATTGCCAGAGGAAAGATGAAATTCTATGAATTTTTTCAAATCAATATCTGAATAAATATCAGAGTTGTGAACTAAAAAAGCACCATCTTTTAGAAATTCTTCTGCATTCTTCAATGCTCCGCCGGTTCCGAGAACAGGATTTTCCGGGAAAAGGCTGATTGAACTAAAGCCGGATCTTTTTATCCATTCTTCAATAGATTCTTTTTTGTAATGCAGATTAATACCGGTTTTATTTACAGGAAGGTCTAAAATTTTCTCGAGTATTGACTGCAAAACGGGTTTTCCGAGAATCGGGAGCAATGGCTTGGGAATATAATTTGTTATTGGTGCGAGTCGTTCACCGAGTCCCGCAGCAAGAATAAAAGCCGAGAGTTTCATTTATATAATAAATATTTTTTACGGTATTTCTTGTTAAAATCCAAACATTCTTCCAGCCACCATTCTTCCATATCTTTGAGATTCATGCCTGTTTCAATTTCATTTCTAAGTCTGTCTGTTCCGGCAAGAATATCAACTGGCAATTTAATGTATTCATATTCATATGGTGGCCTCTTCCATGAAAACTCTTTTGGATAAAGATCATATATTGTTTTTAGAATAGCGACCCCTGTCCTGAAAGGTTTGAATTTCTCTCTGTTAGTAACATGAATTTGTGCACCCCCGCATAGTTTGCCGGCATATTTATGAAATGCGGGTTCAAAGTACATGGGTCTAAAAACAACTCCCGGAAGAGGTAGTTCTTTCAAATGTCCGGCCAGAGTATCCGGATCAATAAAGGGAGCACCAAATATTTCAAAAGGTCTTGTGGTTCCTCTACCTTCACTGATATTTGTTCCTTCAAGCAGGCACATTCCAGGATATACTAAAGCAGTATCCGGTGTAGGCATATTCGGAGAAGGAGGAACCCATTTTAATCCGGTTTCATTGAACCATATATTCCTTTTCCAGTTTTTAACAGGAATAATATATAAATCAAGGTCAGGATAAAATTCATTTCTTAAATAATTTGCTATTTCACCGATAGTCATTCCATGACGAACCGGTAAAGGCTTGAGCCCTACAAAAGAAGCATATTCAGATTTAAGAACATTACCTTCTATTATATGACCGCCGATGGGATTTGGCCTGTCGAGGACTACCACGGCTTTATTTATCCGGTTGCATGATTGTAAACACAAATCCATTGTCCAGATAAATGTATAATAACGCGAGCCAATATCCTGAAGATCGATTATAAGCACATTTATATTGCTTAGCATCGAAGGAGTAGGTTGACGAACATCTCCATAAAGACTGTAAACCGGCAATCCGGTCTTCTTGTCTATGAAACCCTGCCATTCTATCATATTGTCCTGTGTTTCACCATGAATACCGTGTTGAGGTCCAAACAAGGCTGTTATATTAAAGTTCCTGGATTTCAGGCATATCTCAATAGCGTGATTTAAATTTCTGTTTACAGAGGCAGGATGAATAAGCAAGCCGGCATCTGTTCCTTTTAGATTTTTAGGCCACTCCTTCTCTATAATATCGAGTCCTGTATAAACCGATTTATGTTTTATTTGCCTTTTCAATCTGTTTAACCCAATGCTCAAGTTTTCAGTGTTTCATTTTATAAAATAATTATTAGAAAAATAACTCGTCTTATTCCTACTGAACTTTGGGTATATTATACTTTAAAAAGGCACTAAAAAATAAAACAGAATTTATTAATTCAAAATTAATGTCACAAGTTATATAATCCTGATCTAGAATCTCCAACTGCATTTTTTGAATAAATTGTTTAGGACCTTCGCGTAATCGAGTGGGTAATACCGATAATAAATTATGTCATTCCCCGACTTGATCGGGGAATCCAGAAATTTTCTTGTCAGTTTTATTTGCTTACACATGCAGGTTTTGAGAAAGATTCCCATTTTATTTATACTGGATTATTCGGTCAAGGCGGATAATGACAAATAGAAGATTAACCCTTTTGGATATTTCCACCTCCTGCCATTTTCTTTTATCCTTATTACAAGTCAGTTTGGAGTTTATTTTCATCATTTTTACCCATTCACTTTCACGATGAGCCATTATTTATAAATGTATCATAAAAAATACCGAGTAAAATAAAAAATTGTTTTTAATAATTTTTAGGTAATTTTATTAAGAATTTCTGTAATAGATTTTCTTACTCTTAATAATACTTCTAACCAATCGCCTCTTGTTTTTTGTTCAAAAAGAATCATGTTTGGATACCAGAAAGAACGGTTTCCATTTCTCTCAAGCCATCTCCAGTCAGGAGGTGTATGAAGTAATGTCCATGTTGGCTTTCCGAGTGCTCCAGCAAGATGAGCTACTGAAGTATCTACTGATATAACAAGATCAAGATTTTCAATAAAAGCAGCAGTATCTGCAAAGTCATTTATCTGGTGTGTAAAATCAATTATCTTTAAATCGTTCAGAAAATTCTTTAGTTTCTCAACAGCGAAACCTTTTTGAAGACTAAAAATACTTAATTTTTCAATTTCAGATAGTATTTTAAGGTGTTCTATGGGAATTGAACGAATATTATCCCAGGGTGTTTGTGGACTTCCTGACCATACAAGCCCTATATTTAAAACCGATTTATAGTTTGAAATTTTTTTGCTCCAAATTTTAATTAAATCGGGTGGTGCTGAAAGGTATGGAGTAGTTGCCGGGATGTTTTCTTTTTTTGTTCCAAGTATTAAGGGCATATCTAATAAAGGGAACTGAAAATCAAAATGTGGCAGTAATTTTAAATCTTCATAGGAGAATGTTTTATTTAAGCCTTTTATATTTTGAAAAAGTCTTACTAATTCTTTTTGGCAGTATAGGATTATTTTAAATCCTCTATTGACAAGGAAAGGGATGTAACGTGCAAATTGTATTGCATCTCCAAATCCCCATTCAGTATATAGCAATAATGTTTTATCTTTTATATCTGAACCATCCCAATATGGTTGTGAGAAAGCATATCTTGTTAATTTGTTTGACTCACAAATTTCTTTCCAGCCTTCCTCAAAATTATTTTCATATAGAAGTTTATTCCCTAAATCCATTTTTGTATCAGAAAGATTTTTTACTGCTTCTTTATAATTTGGATTATTAATTAATGCATTTGCATAGCTTAAAATTGCTTCATTAAGTAATCCTTTACTTCTATATGTATTTCCAAGATGAAAGTAAATTTCTGGTTCATTTTGCTTTATTTGGAGTGCTTTTAGGTAGTATGATATAGCTTCTTCAAAATCTCCTTTTTGATGCGCTGCATACCCTAAATTATAATAAGCGACCCAATTAGACGGATCTAGATCAATAATTTTTTTTAAATAATATGAATAAAATGATAGGTCTCCTTTATAATGATAAACAAGACTGAGTGCAAAAAGAACATTTAAGTCTTTAGGATTTGTTTCATAAATTTTATTTAAAATATTCTCTGCATTTAAAATATCGCCATCTTGAAGCAATGTAAGTGCCTTTTTAATTTCTATTTCCATAATTTGTTGGTTCTTCTCCAATTTAGTTGCTTAAAAACTCTCTTTTGCCATTCTAGTGAGAACCTTGTTTATCATTCCTGCCTCCCTTTTTCACGCTGGCAGATTCAAGCAGAAATCCATTTTTTTCTTTGTCATACCACCTTTGTCATACCACAACTTGATTGTGGTATCCAGTTATAAGCCTTAATTTCTGGATTCCCCGATCAAGTCGGGGAATGACAGTTTGTCTACTTATTAAGTAATTTTATGAGAGAAAACCCAATATAGCTGATTTTATTATTATATCATGGGCATGAAAATCAGAAATAAATAAAATAATCGTGATTTAATCTTGAAGAAATATTGAATTAAAGTTGGCTTTTTTATGTTTATAATATAATTTGTTTACACCTTAATATATTGAAGTCAGGAGTTTTAAAATGATATATTAAAAATAAAAAGGAAAATTCTGTATGAACATCTTGTTTGCTCAGGCTGATTTTGGCGGGTGTGGTTTTTATCGTATTTTACAACCCGCGGCTTATCTCCAGTTTGTCTTGCATCATAATACAAAAGTTATATTCAGGTATAAAAGTGAAAACCTTCTCAATTATGATTTGATAGTTCTTCAGAGACAGAATCACAATGGTATTGTTGAAGCAATAAAATTTCTACAGTCATATAACAAAAAAATAATTTATGAACTTGATGATGATCTCTGGAATGTGGATGATTGTAATATAAGCAAACCATACTGGACGCCTGAAAAAGTCTCGAATGCAGAAGCTATAATGAGAGCTTGCGACGCTATTACGACTTCGACAGAACCTTTAGCAAAAATATTGAGACAATTTAACGATAAAGTTTATGTCATACCGAATTATATACCTGAAATTACACCTATCGAGAAATTCAGTAGTCCGATAAGGATTGGCTGGTCAGGAAGCATTTCGCATAAAGTGGATTTTACTGATGAGATTATTGCTGCCTTGAAAGATATTAAGAAAAAATACAGAGAAAAAGTTGAACTTGTTTTCTGTGGATGGATTCCGGATAAACTTGTTGGTTATGTAACTTTTTTTGAGCCTGTGCCTCCAATGCAATATCTGTATTTTCTTAATGAACTTCGCCTCCATATCGGGATCATGCCGTGTGTTGATATTAAATTCAATGAATCCAAGTCAAACCTGAAATTTCTTGAATACGGGATAACAAAAACAGCCTCTGTAGCTTCACCTATTTATCCTTATAAAAATACGATTACCGCAGAAACAGGTATTCTTCTTAAAGATAACAGTTATGAAGAGTGGTTTAATGCAATTGATAAATTAATACAGGATGAGTCATATAGACAATTTCTTGCAAATAATGCATATAATTTTGTGAGGGAAAATTTTCTGATAATGAATAATATTATGAAGTTCGAAAAAGTATATCAGGAAATATTGAATATGTAAAAGCCGGGTGTTAAGTGAAATATTATGGATTCCTCTCAGGAGGATAGAGATTTTTTACAAAAATTAATTGTTAGTGCAGGAGTTTTATGGGTTTAAGGATTGCAATTGGTTTTTCTAATTTTCTTTTTAGTGAAGGTTTAAAAAAGCTTATTGAAGAAGAGACGGATTCAATAGTAGTCGGTATATTCCATACTGTCAATGATTCAATGTCGGATTTAAAGGAAATTCTAAAACTTAATCCTGATTTGATAATTGCTGATTTAAATTTGAAGTATAACTATATTCCGGGATTTCCTGAAGAGTTAATAGCAAATGAAAGTCCAAAACTTCTTCTTGTTGGAGATAAGGATATGTGGTTTTTATCCGACAGGAATATGAAAGAACTAATAACAAGAGGAATTGTTGGTATTCTTCCTACAGGAACAGATATTAATCTTCTCAGAAAAGCTCTAAAATCATTGGAAGATGGAGAACTATGGATAGACAGACATACATTGTTAAAATTATTTTCTGCAATGAAGGAACAAAACAAACATATAACTTTAGCTAAAAGAGAAAGAGAAATTGTTTTTCATATTTGTAGGGGTTACAGAAATAAAGAAATTGCTCAAAAACTTAATATTAGCGAACAAACAGTAAAATCACACTGTAACAGGATTTACAGAAAATTAGGGGTTTCTGACAGGTTGCAACTTGCTTTATATTCGTATAAATTCTGGCCTAATAACATATAACAACCTTTGTTATAAGAGAATTTTTCCTCATCTGTATTATTTATATTAGATTTAAGCGTAAATAAGAAAATATGAAAAAGTTTATAAATTACTGGCTTCCACCAATTATGTGGATGATTATAATTTTCCCATGGAATAAAGCCTTGACTTCTGAAAATACCTCTTATTTTTTATATCCTATTATCCATTTTTTATTTCCCCACGCTGATAAAATTTTTATAGAAGATGTTCATAAGTTCATAAGAAAATTCATGCATTTCCTTGATTATGCTTTTCTTGCATTTCTTTTGCTCAGAGCATTCAAAGGTGAAAACAAAATAATAAAACTGGAATATCTTTTATATGCAGGTTTAATCTCGGTTGGTTATGGTATGCTTGATGAAATAATACAGGCTTTTATTCCGAGCAGGACAGGTTCAATATATGATTGGTTTGTGGATTCAGCGGGCACGATTTCTTCATTAGGAATTACATATTTAATAAAACGAAATAAAGTTAACCCTGAAAATATGGACATTCCTAATATAAAGAAAAACATTGACAGTCAAGAGTTAATAGATAAATGACTATATATGAGAATTAAAATTAAATGCCGCCCGAACAATTGAATGCCCGTGATATTTTTATTTTTTGTTACCGCCTCTTGTAAGTGTACAGTTATTGCTTATAGTTGAATTGCCAATATAGCCTGTAAGCGTGACATTTATCTCATTGTTTGAGATAATATCTCCACTGATTGTGTCAATATTGTCAATAGATTTGCCGCTTATTTTTCTTCCATTTATTGTTCCTCTATATTTATCAACATCCACTTCTGCTTCAAAACTCGAACCATTTTGGATTATTTTGACACTATAAGTGTCTCCACCTTTACATTTTGCAATCCATGTTCCTGAAAGATTTATTATTTCCCTTGTACCTTCAGTCGGGATTTTTATAACATCGTCTTTTTTCTCTTTTATTCTTGTTCCGGTCCAGTCACCTCCGCTAAGACTATCTCCATATCCCCATTTGCCCGAGATTGAGTTCCCATCGGGTGACAGTGTAAAAGTAACACGTCCGCCATCACGGGGTGGGGAGTAACTTGGAGCTTCAAGCCACATTCCATGCATTGTCTTTTTATCAGAAGACAATGTTGCTTCAATTCTTCCTTTATCGTGAGTATAATTACCATAAACTTTTATGCCATCAATGGTAAATTCAAGCACACCCCAGTTTGTATTCCATTTACCCTCAAATCCTCTAACATAATTAATGTCTTCTTGAGATGCTCCTGTGCCTGTTTCAGTTTCTGTGACAGTCGTTGTGCCTGTAATCATGGATTCTATTTTTGCTATATGCTCTTCAAGCGCAGGGTCAGGCCAGTATTTAAGGCTTTCACGATATTTTGATATCGCATCACGGTATCTTTTTTGATTTTGGAAAATTGCTCCTTCATCTCTTAATTTCTGAGCTTTTACTTTCCTGCTATCAAGCTCTTTTACATAATTTGCTCTTTCATTGTTTGTCCAATATTTTATACTTTCTCTGAATTTATCAAGAGCCTTTGAAGGTTGTCCCTGATTGAACAAATTAGTTCCTTCTTTCCATAGTTCATCAGCTTTAGCTTTGTCAAAAATATTTTCTTCAATTTTTCTTATATGTTCTTCAAGCGCAGAATCAGGCCAGTATTTGAGGCTCTCATGATATTTTGATATTGCATCTTTTAATTTATTTTGGTTCTGTAATTTTTCTCCTTCTTCTCTAAGCTTTTTTGCTATTTCTTTATTTTTAGAAAGTGTTTTTTCTAAGTCTTTAACATATTTTTCTCTTTCTGAATTTGACCAGAATTTTAAACTTTCTTTGAGTTTATTTAGAGCTTCTGAATATTTCCTTTCACGGTATAAACCATCTCCTTCAGTCCATAAATTATCAGCAATAGCTTTGTTCTCTTTAGCTTTCCGGGCATTTTTTAATTTTTGTTCAAGACGTGCTTTAAATATCTGCGAATCCGTATTATTTGGCTGAAGATCAACCATCTCCTGAGCGTCTCTTAATGCGTTCTCAATGATTTCTATTGATAATGGTTTTTCATCCATTGCAGCGCTTCTTACACCTGGAAGCAGTTCTTTAAGCCTTTTGTCTTTAGCAACACAATCCTGGTATTTATTGTAATATTTCGCATAAATAGGATCATTAATATCTCCATAATCCCGTATAGCCTTAAGACCTTCAAAATAAGCATCAGCAGCCTGTGAATATAGATATGTCCTCAGGAATTCATCTCCGGCTATAAACAAATTCATCGCATGATTTTTTGCTGAACGTATCTTATTCCATTTTTCAAGCTCTGAAATTAGCTCTATAATCTTTTCTCTTCGTGGATCAGTTTTCATAAAGTATTGTGGTTTGTTTTTAAGTTCACCAAGCATTCCATATGCCTGTTCTTTATCTCCCTTTTCAAATATTGATTTAACATTCTGATAGTATTGCCATGCCTGATTGCGCTCTGCAATTTTTTGTTTTGCAAAATCAAGATTTCCTTCCCATATTTTTTGTTCGGCAGGAGTATGTTCTCTCTTTAAGACTTCTTTAACATGAGTAAGCATGCCATCCCAGTCCATCACATCATAAAATCCTTGATGTTTTTTAAGAGACTCCTGTATGAATTGATTATATTCTTCATTTGCTTTATTCCATCGCATATTCAAATCTTGAGAAAATTTATTTGCCATCTGTCCTGGCATTTCTTGCTGCAAGTCTTGTATATCAAGTATCTTTTTATATGCTGAGACAATCTTTTTCTCATCAATAAGATTTTCAAATTCTTTTGCTTTATTTTCAACTTGAGGCCAGATTTTCTTAAATTTGTTAGTCTTTTCAAGCTTCTCTTTTGCATCATTGTCTTTAGGAGCAAATTTAACGGCTGCTTTTAATAGTTTCAAACCTTTATCAAAGTCTCTTTCATAAACAGCATCCCAGCCGAGTTTTTTAATTTCCTGAGAAAATTTTTGTAAAGAAGATGATTCAGGGTCAGATTTTGCTGCATCTTCAGCAAGTTCAATCGCTTCATCTATTTTCCCCTGATTAAGTAATTCGAAAGCTTTTGAAAGATTGTTTTTGCTTTTCTCTGCTTCCTCTATTTTTTTCTGCGAGTCCTTTAGAGTTTTCTCAGATATTGTAATATTTAAAGATTTTGAATCAGAACCGAGAAGTATGCCCTTTGAATCATTTATCTGAACTGTAATATTAAACGTTCCTGTGCTGCTGCAGTTTAAAGTAATCTGATCTCCTGAGCCTGGAATTCCACATATTCCGTCGGGTTGCACACTCCATTTATAGCGCAAATCGCTTTTGGAAACTTCGGGAGAAATTTGAGCCTCCATATAGATATTATGATGAACTGCAAACTGGTCGCTTACTTCAACCATACCGCATTTCTGTGCTCCGCCAGGTTGTGTGTCACATTTCCACAATTTTGGTTTCGAAGCAGCATAATGTGGCTCTGTTATAGTAACTTTATAGGGTGCAACCTGATATTCTTCTGTTAGCGCACCGCCAATCAAATCATTGTTTGATTTGCTTTTTGGCTGTACGAGCAATTTAAAAGGTTTTGCATCCTTAGGAACAAAACCAATAACACTTGAATTCTCAACATATTCCATGCGGTTGGAAGATTCAGGATAATCCCAATAATAGTAAATAAGCTCATCTTTAATTTTTGGCTCTGTGATTAAAGTAACCTTAATCTCCTGCCCAACTCTTCCTTTGCCTTTTTCCGGTTCAAATGTCCACTTGAATTTTGGCGGTAACACTTTTACCTCTATCTGATCGGCTTCGCCAACTGTTTCATAAATACTTCCACTTACATTCTGCTGAATTTCAGCCCATATTTTGATTTTATTATCACGTCCCATCTGATCGAATAATATATCGGTTTTACCATCTTCACTCGTTGAAGGATAAAAACTGATTGCTGGTTCGGATTGCCATATTACCCTGTATTGACCGGCTTTTTTTGTTTTTCCTGAAGTAAAACTAATTGTCTTACCATCTTCTGTTTTTGCCTGAACAGAAACCTTCTGCTTCCATGTCCCGAAGATAACTTCCTTTGGAAGACCTGTTATGATTCCTGTGACACCTCCAACTTTCAGGACAATACTTGCCTGACCTCTGCTTCCTGTTACATCTGTAACTTCAACAGAAAGTGTATGTTCTCCGGGCTTCATAGACATAAATGTTACTGTCTCGCCTTTGCCCGAATAATTGCCTTTCCATTCATAAGTGAATGGTGCTTTACCACCTTTCACTTCAGCAGTTACATTTGTTGATTCTTCACGTTTTAATATAGTTTTATTTGCTTTGAGAGTTACACTCAGCTTTGTTTGATCAGATACAACTCCATCAACTGAACCGCAGGAACTTGAATAAGCCCATGGAAGTACAGGAGGAGATGGAATAGGGTCAGGAAGATTCAATTTTGTTCTTAATGCTTCAATTTCATTCACATATTCTTTATACATGCTCCATGTAATATAGTCCTGATAATTCTTTAAAACCTTAGATTCTTTAACTTCGCTTAACTTTCCTTTAAGTTCCTGCTGGTGTTCTCTATGTGGTTTTGAAATCTGCTCATAGCATTTAAATTCTTCATATGACATAGGATCTGCCAATCTTGCAGCTTCCTCTGCGCGTGCCTGATCTGCTGCACTGCATGGTTTATCTTCCTTAATAACATTAATCAAAACCATTTCACCTGTGAGAGGGTCGGGTTTACTTTCTTTAACTACATACGGCCCGCAATTACCAATTGATTTTCTTATTTCTTCAACTTTTTTCTGGCACGTATCATCACATTGTGGATATGCGCCGGAAGCAGCTTTTTTAAGTACTGTCTTACGTATTTCTTTTTCAGCCTTAGTATGGGTCTTTTTATCTAACTCTATAAGAGCTTCAAGATAATCAGGTATTTGTTCAAGCCATTTGTATTTTTTTTCAGCAAGAGTCTTCAAATCTTCTGTCTTTGTTTTTTCACCTGTTTTATCATCAGGTTTGGTTCCATCTTTTTCTTTTCCCTTTACAAAAATCTGTGCCACTGCTTCGCCTGTTCTTCCTTTTTCATCTCTAACTTCACAGACAACAGGAACAAGGTTTTCACGTCCTTTACCAGAAAATTTCAAAGTTATACTGTTAATACCAGGCTTTTGAGTAACATTATTGAAAGTAAGCCTTCCGCTGTCAGGAAAAGGCTTTGCAGTGCATATGATTTCTCTAATATCTTCCTGGGTAATAGTGTCCCTTTCAGGCTTAACAGTAACTTCAAGTTTCAATCTATCCTCAGCAGAAATGACTTTTACAGGAGAAGTTTCAGCCTCTGCTTTTCTTCCATATTTATCGCTTACTATGACTTTCAGAGTGATGTAGCTTCCGGATTTTCCTGCTCCTGATACACTGCTACATTTTGAGGTTTGATTGGGTCTCCAGAATTTGTCATCTTTCTCAAACCATTCAAATTTATATTTATCAACAGGCTCCCCTGGTTTTATTGAAGGATTTTCAACGCAAACAACAAGATTCTCTGCATCTGTTATTGATGAAGGTATTTCTCCGAATTGTATTTTTATTTCATCCGAAGATATAACTTTCAGATATTTTTCAGCTTGCCCATCACGAAGCATCTGTTTGAAAGTCTTGCTTTTAGAATTATCATCAATGTCCTGCACATATAAAACAAGCTTTACTTCATCATTTTCAGAAAATTCTCTACTATCTATAATTAGAGATGATTCATTTCTTTTTCCTTTAATTTCTCTTTCTCTGCCATTAACAAAAAGATTCCACTGATAGCGCATTCTGCCACTATCGGATTTTCTGATTACATCTGACTTGAAAGTTATTAATTGTTCATCAATTTTTATAACTTCTTTTTCTTCAGGAAGTATTTTAACAGTCAACCCTTTTTTATCTGTAACTTTGATAGAGATATAGGAAATGTCTGTGTAGCCAGTGTCAGTTTTGGCTCTAACGCCAATTTTTACATCCTGACCTTTTCTGCCTTTGCCATAGAATTTGTAAGTATCTCCGGTTTCCTTTGAATCTCTTTTATCGTCAATAAACCAGATATATTCTTTTATTTTTTCCCTGCCTGAATAGTTTTCATCGGGTTTTACTTTTATTATTGATATTTCATCTTCCTGAATTTCCTTATGGTCAGCCGTGACCATAAGTTTTATTTTAGGGCATTTTTCAGAAGGTAGAACATTTATCTTTTTGTCCTTGAAAATATCTAATTCAGAATCTTTAGAAGGTCTTACTGTAAATCTCAATGTGTGTTGTCCTGAATATTTCGGAACCCATTCAGCTTTTACATTTCCAACAGGATTTATCTCTTCTGTCATGTAGCCAAAACTTTCCCATTTTGTAAAGCATTCAGGGCATTCTCTGTCTAATCTTGCTGTGAGAATAACCGGAGAGCCTTCACATATAGTGTCAGGCTCGATAAAAATATCCTCTATTGCAATTATGGTCGATTTATTCTTTAAATCATTCAGCGCTTTTTCATACGCTTCACTGTATTCTTTTTCTCTTTTTGTGCCCTTATAGTATTCCCGACAAACTGCAGCCTGTATTAATGGAGTTAAGATTTCTTTATTTGAATTTTTTCCGCCAATAATTTTTAATGCTTCATTAGATGCTTTACTGATAGCGCTTCTTAATTCATTGTCTTTCTTTTGGATCTTTTCTAACAATTTATTAATTGAGTCTGTGCTGCATTTTGGCATGAAGTCCGAAATCCATCTGTAATAATCATTTTCATCTTCTTCTTTGAAATCTGCTCTCTTTAAATTAATGCAATCAATATTCCATTCATCAACAATATCTTTTACGATTCCGCTGTTATATTTTTTAAGCTGATTATAATTATTTATTATTGTCTGGAATCTCTCAGCATCATCCCTTATATCTTCTGTAGATTTATCAGGTCCAAGAACATAACTTTTCCATGAAGGACTTTTTGAATATTCAACAAGATGATAGGTACAGTTCAATTCTTTTTCTATTTTAATTATTTCAGCATAGCTTGTTCCCGATGCCCAGCCTTTAGCTATTTCAAGCTTTTCCACGAGTCCTCTGAAATATTCAAGAACAACATCATCAACTTTTTTCCTGTAAAGATTGTATATCTCTTCACCATATTTACTCCCGCGTGTATCATATTTATATGGGAATTCTCCCATCTGTCCTGAAGAGATTGATTTATTTGAAAGCATTTCCTGAAGCTGTACTAATACAGGATGATTTTTTATCTGGGGAATAATTATATGATAAACTCCGGGGCATGTTTTTGGTATATTTAAAATATCTTCTTTTTTGTTGAGAAATATTTCATCGCCTGAAGGGCATTTATATTTTAAGCTCACAATTTTCCATTTCTTGCCTTCTCTTTCAAACTGAGCTCCTTTGAAAATTTCATCGATCATCTCATCATATTGCCACTTATTGTATTTATCAATTCCCCATTCTGCTGTTCCCCTAACCATTCCATAGATGCCCTCAGGCACTGCTGTTAAAGGACAGAAAAGATATGCTGTCTCAATAAGTAATCTGCCGTAACTACCCATGACTAAGGCTTCAGTGGCAGCATATCCTGGAAGTCTCCTTGACATCAATTCAAAGCCAAGATTTACAAAACCTTCTGACCATGTTTCGGCATTCATTATTGCATCCCAGTATGCTTTACCCTCCATCGCAAGATTGATTCCTTTATACATCGTGCTGTTGCCAATTTTCCCGAGAATAGAATCATTTAATGCTTGATTAATTTCAGGAACAGGCAAAGGATTATTAATCTGCCATTTTTTATCTTTTGATCTTACGAATTCAAGAACTTTCTTTGAACGTAATTGTTCAATAGTATGGTTATCAAGCACATCAAGGAAATTATTGAATGCATCAATTTGCTGATCAACCTTGTTATACATTGAAGAAATTCTTATCCACGCGATCGCAAGCCATGTTTTTGCAGCTCTTGGATTGTCAAGCATATTCTTCATTAAATCAGCAAGACGTTTCTGTTCTTCAGCAGGCAGGGAAGATTTCTTCCGGTTGAAATATTCTGCCAGCTTTTTCATAACTTCATAAGCTCGTTCAGGAAAAGGGACAGATTCATCACCGCCTTTAAAAGCCCGATATTCATTTTCAAGGTCATTCAATAATTTTAGTTTTTCAGCATCCTGTTCTTCAGGTGTAAGTTTTTTCTCAGCAAGCATTATTCTTGCGTTTATTCCTTCATTTATATTATGGATAATCACTTCCTGTGAACGTTTTGCGATTTCACTTAAGGCTTCCTCTGGATTAGTAAACCAGTTTGCATCACCTACAAGATCTCCTGTTCTTTTCATTGTCAGCCATAAGGCAATTTCAGGGTTTATACCTTTCATCTGTTTAAGATTGGTTATCATAGCTGCAAAATTTATTATTGGAGCATCCTTTGTAACAGTAGAAGCATTTGCAGCTTTCATGATTTTATTATGTTCGCCTGCGCTTCTATTTAAGTATTTACACATCTTGATAATTTTTTCATGGACTGCAAGATTTGAATCAATTGCATCAGAGGTTATATGTCTCAGAAATTCAAGACTTATGCCTGGCTCCATATCATACTTTGGCTCAGGAGTTGATTTTTCTGATAATATTTCAGCGAGCCTGTCAGGCTCTCCCCTACTCATTCCAACATTATTTTTCAAAACAGCAAATGCTACTGCTTTCTCTGTTTCATTTGCTTCCCTTGAACTTAAAGAACCATCTTTTTCATTCCTTTGTATTACATACATCTTCCCCCGCCTGATAGCATCAATCTCAGCCCAATCAGCGCCGTAATCTCCAATATATACAGCATAGGTAGCAGCCCTATGAGCTGTTGCAAGAGCATCAACAGCCACCATATCCATATTGAAAAATCTAACAACTTCGCTCTCAAACATATCCCTAATTATCTTTGCCTGTTCAACATCAAGCATTATTATAGTGAAATCAATATCACCTTCAAAGCGCATTTTTTCGAGAGGCTCTGATACCCATCCTCCGACATCCATTCTAAAGATAGGCGGGCTGTCAGGATGCTCGCTCATATAACGTCTGGCAACACTCTCCCACAATTTGATTACATTATCACGCCTGAATCTCATAAGATTCTGCTCTAAGGATTTGAAGTTATCATTCCAGTATTGGATAGCTTTTCTATAATCACCTGTCTCTTTTATCTTTTGATTGATTACATCAGCTTTGAATGATACAAGATCTTTTATTGAAATCTTTATATCGCCATCTCCCATTTTTCTGAAAAAATCTATTTCGCTCTTATTTGTTTTATATTCTTCAAATAATGACATAATCTTTTCTGCTTTTGGAGACAATGGAGGAGCAGGCTTTTCCCCTGTCTTTATTCTTCTTCCGCCTGTTTTATCAATTGTAATGACTGCTTTTTCTGTCCAGTCAATGGCTCTGATAGTTGCCCCTACTATTACATCAACCATGTCTCCTTTGAGATTTTCAAGCTTGCAAGAAAGTTCAGTACCGCCTTCTTTACATTTAAGCAAAGGGTCAATTTCCCATAATATTCTGCTTCCAGAAGGTGCATTTTCAACTTTTATTGTGAATGGACTTTTAACTTTAACCGATGTTTCAGGAAAGACTAATTTTGGGTCCTGTGCATATACAAATGTTGGAGAAAAAAGAAATGCAATTAATAATGAGAGTAAAATAGAAGAAAATTTTGCTTTGATAATTCCTGTAGAAGGTTTAATGTATGAAAAATTCATAATAGCCCCCTGAAAGTATTTAAAATTACTTTAATGTATCATAATAAGGGAGAATATATAAATCTTAATTTTCAGGTTCGACAACGTGAATCTTTCAATCTTATAGTCTATTATTTAAAAAGCAGAGAGCAAAGAGCAACGAACAAAAGTGCGTGAAACGTAAAGTGTAAAGAATAGGATGTGAACTGTAAAAGCGTAAAATGTGAAAGCGTAAAACGTGTGCACGAGAGTACGTAAAGCATAAAACGTAAGTTGTGAA
>DYFC01000021.1 GCA_020725385.1 Nitrospira japonica
AGATTTTTAAATGAGGCAATGAATCATTTTCAGTTAGATTTTTGATGAGGCAATTCGGTATATTGACAACTATAAAGATGAGTTGTACAATTGAATCATGGAAATTGTTTCTGACGCAAGTATATTCTTATCAATTGTCCTTAACGAGAATGATCGAGGATGGATTATTGAAAAGACAGCCGGTTGCAACATAATTTCTCCTGAAATTCTTCCCTATGAGATTGGCAATGCTTTAATTGCAATGAGCAGAAAAGGACGGCTCAACGGTCAGGAAATCCTTCGGGCATTTGATATCTCACAAA
Source organism: Nitrospira japonica (assembly GCA_020725385.1). GTDB lineage: Bacteria > Nitrospirota > Thermodesulfovibrionia > Thermodesulfovibrionales > SM23-35 > DYFC01. The sequence goes on from DYFC01000021.1 coordinate 303, forward strand.
AAATACCTGTAAGCTTAGTTCCGGTGAAGATATTCGATGCTATGAAAATTGCTGTTCGGTTTAATATCTACGCATATGATGCCTATTATGTGCAATGTTGTGTCGAAAACAAATTACCGCTTATCAGCCTTGATAACCGCATGTGTGCTGTAGCAAGAAATCTTGGAATAAAGGTGGTGGAATAACATGAAAATATACACGTATTCTAAAGCACGAGAAAATCTGGCTGCTATTCTTGAAGAATCAAAGAGAGAAGAAGTGGTAATACGCCGCCGTAAGGGTGACTTGTTTTCTATTGTACCTAAAGTGCAACGCAAACGTTCTCCGTTTGATGTCCCTGGATTAAGCAAAAAGATTTCCCGAAAGAATATATTGAAAGCATTACGCGAATCCAGAGAGCAGGCATAACAAAGCACTTGTGCGGATGGCTGATAGCCACCAGTGATTTTTAGCGTTATGGGGAAAAAATAAATGAACAAGAAAATGTATGCGTTGATTCTAAATTGGGATTTGTCACAGAAACCAAAAGATATATTTCAAATCTTACGAGAATACATAGCGAATAAATCATGGAAAAGATACGAGAATAAAAAGAACCTAATTCAAAAAGTCTGGTATTCAAATGAAGAAACAGGACAATTCGGAGGCATTTATCTTTGGGAAACCAAAGAAGCGATGGAGGAAGAAATACGAACAATGTATAGAGTCAAATCAATGACAGGCATTGACCCCACTATTACCAGGCTTGATGTTGAAGCCATACAAGAAGGCGACCATTCAATTGAGAAACTTACTTCCATGGGACTAGCTTGGGCAAGAAAGGAGTAAAACACGTACCAAATTACTCCAGAGGATAACTTAAATCCAACGCTGATTTAGGTCGTTATCCTGCGGAAAAATAGGTGAATCAATAATAATGTCTGATTTTAGCGAAATATCGAAACAATATGAAAGTAATTCGGTGGTTCAAAAATCGGCAAGTCAAATCCTTTTCGAGCTTCTTGATATTCAGGCAAAAGACGATGTGCTTGATTTAGGGTGTGGAACAGGGCATATAACAAAAGAAATAAAAAGTAAAACAGATGGCAAAGTTGTTGGTGTTGATCCATCTGAAGGAATGATTAAAAAAGCACAGGAACAATTTTCAAATCTGGGGATCACTTTTCGGGTCTGCTCTGCCGAACAACTTGATTATAAAAATGAATTCGACATAATTTTTTGCAATTCGGCATTTCAGTGGTTTGTCAATCCTGTGAAGGCTATTGCAGCGTGTTACGCTTCTCTTAAAATGAATGGAAAAATGGCAATACAGGCTCCGTCAAAATATAATTACTGCCCTAATTTTCTCACGGCTATAAAAGAAGTTATGCAGAATAAGGCTACGAAAGATATTTTTTCAGGCTTTAACCCTCCATGGTTCTTCAGAAATACAGCTGAAGAATATACGGAATTATTTAGCGGAGCCGGTTTTAGAGTAAAAACTTCAAATATAGTTGAAGTTAACACCTATCATTCAGTTGAGGAGACATATAGAATTTTCGAGTCAGGAGCAGCAGCAGGATATTTGAATCAGGCTTACTACAGTACTCAGCTTACACAGGAATATAAAGACAGCTTCAGAAATATTGTAAGAAATTCGTTTAGTAATCAGGCAGACGAAACAAAGAAAGTACGATTGACATTTTATCGTATCTATCTTCTTGCTAAAAAGGAAGGATAACAAGGCGTTCCAGAGAACAAGCCCTAAACGGACTGCCACTGAACTTATCGTTAGTGCTTTTGTTATTTTTCACATAAAACTATATAAAACCTATTTAAAATTCTCACGATATTTTGTATAAAAGGAAATATTTATCAAAATAAATTAACTAGAGATAAAAGAGAATAACGGAGATTCAGATTATGGTCATGATGCTGTCGGAGGTAATTATTTGATAATCTGATATGTTATTGCTAAAGTGTAATTAATTCCTTTTGCAGTATTTTTTCCGTATATTGAAGGGGTAAGGCCAGCTTCTATGCCCCAGTTTTTGTTAATTTTATAACCAATAACTACATCTAATTTTCCTATATCATAATTATTCGTTGCTGTTGGATTGCCATTTGAATCTACATCTTTGCCATTATCGGTGCTAAAAATTCCGTCAAGTTTAACTCTACCATAAATATTTTTTCTTAAATCAATCCCGACTTCAATTAGATACCTTATTTCATCAGAGGGCTCTTGCAGTCGCCATCTATATCCAATTTCAAAATTACAATACCCCGGGATTATTGGGTATAGTGTATGACCGTAAAGAAGGCGCATTTCTAAATCAATTTGACCGTTTCCAAGAGGAAGCTCATCGTCCTTTTCGTATGCCCATGGAATTTTCGTCAATAGCTGAGCAGATAAAATACCTTCTGCCAGTTTCATTATCTGCATTTTTGCGCCAACATCAATATCTCCTATGCCGGATGTTTTCTGTTCGGCTGTATAATCGTTCTTTCTAAGTCTTTTTATATAAATTGAATTTATGACTGTAAGATTATCGTATAAACCATACTCGAAATAATTGCTAATATGGTAATCACTAAAACTTCCGTTATTTGCAAAATCAACTATTTCCCCATTGCTATCATAATCTTTGTTAGCAGAATAGTAATTAAAAGAAACCCTTTCATATAAATTACCTTTTTTCATTCCCCAGGCGCCGGCAAAAGAAAAATCGCATGTTATAAAAATAAACATTATCAATAAAAATAAAATAGTACTTTTGATTTTTACGGTATTTTTCATAAAAAACCTCTTTAATCTAAAATTAAAAATGCATTTTTTTATATTGAATATTAAGAGTAAGTTAAAACAAGTATAGAATCAAATTGATATTATCAATAGAAAGAAACGTATATATTTAGATAAAAAATAAAAATAAGAAATTTAAAGTTTTATCCTTCACCTGAAACCTGATAATATAAATAGCATGTTAAGAACGATTTTATTTTTTCTAACATTAATACATTTTCTTTGTCTCGGAAGTCTTGCATTGTATGGAATCCACAGGATATGGTTATTATCACAATTGGCAAGTGAAAGAAAAAAATATTCTGAAAAAATATTACCTATTAAAAATAATCATCCTTTTGTGACTATCCAATTGCCAATTTATAATGAAAGATTCGTAGCAGGAAGATTAATAGATGCTGCAGCAAAAATCAAATGGCCTAAAGATAGATTTGAGATACATGTACTTGATGATTCAACCGATGACACGAAAAATATTATAGATAAAAATATCGAATTATGGAAAAAAGAAGGATTAAACATTCATGTTATCAGGAGAAAAAATCGAGATGGATTTAAGGCAGGTGCTCTATCTAACGGATTAAAACAAGCTAAAGGAGAATTTATTGCTATATTCGACGCAGACTTTATGCCAGAACCAGATTTTCTATGTAAAACAATCCCATATTTCACCGATAAAAAAGTAGGTATGATACAGGCTCGCTGGAGTTTTCTTAATTGCGGTCATTCATGGTTAACAAGGATTCAATCCATTTTTCTTGGCCAGCATTTTTCCATTGAACATTTAATAAGATTTAAAAAAGGGTTATTTTTTAATTTTAATGGAACTGCCGGCATATGGAGAAAAGAAGCTATTGAGACATCAGGTGGATGGCAATCTGATACTGTTACAGAGGATCTTGATTTAAGTTATCGTGCACAAATAGCTGGCTGGAAATTTATATATCTCGATAATGTTTCTGTCCCGTCAGAATTACCAATTACTATCGCAGATTTTAGAAATCAACAACAGAGATGGGCAAAAGGTTCAATACAAACAGCAAAAAAAATATTACCCCAACTTCTCCTACTGCCTCTGTCATTTTCTGTTAAAAGAGAAGCTGTTGCACATCTCATGGCAAATTTGTGCTGGCTTTTAGGTGCAATCTCTGTCTTAACACTGTATCCGGCTATTTTGTATCGTAAAGAGATCGGTATATATCAAATACTTCATATTGATCTGCCTCTATTTATATTTTCTGGATTTGCTATTTTCATTTATTTTCTCTTCTTTTCTAAAATTAACAACAATAAGATTGATTACCATATACTTTTTTTATTACCCATTTTAAGCGTGGGAATAGCTCCAAGCATATCACTTTCTGTTCTAAAGGGTATTTTTAGTAAAGGAGGTAATTTTTGCAGGACTCCAAAATATGGCATTACTGGTAAAAACAAAATACCTGAATCAGTCTTGATATATAAAACTAAGTCATATAGTTATATCATTTTAAATATAATTTTCTTTATTTATTCACTTCTCCCTGTTTTTTTTGCTATGAATAGAAATACAATTTTTGCAATCCCTTTTTTGTTAATTTTTCCCGCAGGTTTTATCTTAATAATTTTTAAAGAACTTTCAGAACTTAAAAGTTAGATAATCATAGAAATTATCAATAGAATCTAAATTATTCATCTATATATTTAATTGGACATTCTTTTTTAAATAAAACAATATAATTATAAAAAAAATATAAAGGGAGGTTTTGGTATGAAAAGATGTTTATTAATTTTTTTCACAGTAGCAATGTTATTTACTATGTTAATTCCTGAATCGAGTTTTGCGAAGCTTTTACCATCGCAAAAAGAATTCCCAAATGCAAAGCTATTAGTTTCAGGGGATTCTCTTCAATCTGAGATTGGCAAAAAGAACTTAGTAATCATTGATGCACGCACATCAGGCTATGAAATTTCACATATACCAGGTGCCATTAATATTAAATTTGGAGATTATTTTAATCCCGGCACAGGTCTTCTTCCTGTTTCAGAGTTAAACAGTAAATTGAGTGCAGCTGGACTGAAAAGAAATTTGACATTCGTGATTTACGATAATACTACCGATTCATGGGGTGCTGCAGGAAGAATTTTCTGGATGCTTGAATATCTTGGATGCAATAATGTCCAAGTACTTGACGGCGGCTGGGATAAATGGGTTGCTGATGGAAAACCTACTGAATCTACTATAAACACATTGCCTGCAAGTAAATTCAAAGCATCAATAAAAGCATCGAAAAAAGCCACAAAAGATAAAATTAAGAAAATGCTCGGTAAGAAAAATTTTGCTATAATTGATTCCCGCACCGATGAAGAATTTATTGGGTGGCAACTATATGGTGAGGCAAGAGGCGGACATATTCCAGGAGCTGTACAAATTCCATATGCATGGTTTTTTAATTCTGACAAAACAGTTCTGAATTATAATTCACTTAAAAATATGTTTGAATCAAGAGGGATTACAAAGAAAAAAGAAGTTACTGCTTATTGTACAGTTGGAATCAGAAGCGGTTTTGTTTATTTCTTATTAAGGTTGATGGGTTATTCAAAAGCATCAAATTACGATGCTTCTATTGTTGAATGGGCAGCAGATTCTTCTTTGCCAATGGAGAAAATGGCTAATTATCATGCTTTAGTGTATCCAGAATGGATTAAAGATCTAATTGATGGTAAAAATCCGGCGACATATCCAGGCAATGGATATGTCATTCTATATACAACCTGGACAGCCCGGTACTATGAAAATAGAACAGATTATATAGGAACTAATTATGAAACTGGACATATACCCGGAGCAATTTTCCTTGATACTTATAGTATAGAAAACGGTCCTAACTCCGAATATGGAGAAGGTTATATGCACCCTTCTGAAGGAAATGTTAAACCAATTTCTGAATTACAACAATTCCTTGGAAATATTGGAATTTCGAAAAATAAGACTGTAATAGTTTATGCTGATGATGAAATTGCAATGATGACAGCAGGTCGAGTTGCATGGGCATTGCTATTAGCTGGTGTTGATGTCCGTATTTTAAATGGCGGTTATCAAGCGTGGGTAAAAATGGGGTTTCCAGTTGAAACAACTCCAAATAGTTTATCCCCTATTGAGTTCGGAGATAGCCCCGGCAACCCTCAATATTTAGCAACCATGAATAATGTTAGAGATATAGTAAATGGTTCGGTAAGTAATATAGTAATAGCTGATGATCGTTCATGGGAAGAATATATAGGCGATTCTAATTCTTATTATCCTTACTTTTTTGCATTGGGGAGAATTCCAACATCAAAATGGATAGGTGATTGGGTTGAAATAGTAAGACCTGATGCGCAGTCACTTAGGACATACACTGAAGTAGAATCTAATTGGAAAAAGGCTGGTTTTTCTTCAGAGGAAAAAATTTATTTTTATTGTGGCACAGGTTGGCGTTCAGGACTTTATACGTTCTATGCCTATTTGTTAGGATGGGATGCTGCAAATTATGATGGTGGATGGTTCGAGTGGACATATTATCCCGAGAATCCTATAGAAAAAGGAACTCCTCAATAAATAATAGAAGTATTTTTCATAAGGAAAGCTGTAATAACAGCTTTCCTTATTTTTTATCTACCACAAGTTTTTCCCATTCTTCATATCCACCTTCATAGTTTTTTGCTGGAGGTAAGCCTGAAAGCGTATGAACCATCCAAGCATAACCGGATCTTATTCCACCTGTGCAATAATATACAATGGGTTTATTAAGGTCTATATTATTCTTCTTTAACAAATCTTTTAGCTCGGTTGAATTTATCGGTCTTCTGTTTTTTCCCTTGTAAAAATTCTCCCATGAAATCCTTTTAGCACCTGGAATATGTCCTTTTATCCATTCAAGAAGCGAGCGGGTGTCAATAATTGTATAAGAGTTTTTATTTTTTTCAAGTTCTTGAGTTGAAATATTTATTGTGTCATCAATACTGTAAAAATATTTAACGATCTGCCGTGGTTTTTTTTCTTCGCCTGTTTTCAAAGGAAGTTTTAAATCTTTCCATTCCTGGATACCACCTAAAAGCAATCTTATTTTTCCTTTATGTCCAAGCAATTTCAATATCCAGAAATTCCATCCTTCTCCGCCCCAACTTTTATCTGCATCACCATAAATTACAATAGGACTATTTTCATCTATCCCAAGCTCTCCAAGTTTTTTTGAAAGTTCTTCTGGTTGGAGTATTTTGTATTTAACACCATTCTTATCTGTTTTTGTATAATCTTCCCATGAAAAAGAAATTGAACCCGGGATATGTTCTTTTAACCATTCCTTTTGTGGTCTTGCATCAAGAATTATCCATTTATTCAATTCATTATTTAATTGTTTAACACTCATTGATTCAATCTCACTTGCAATTGCTGCTTCAATATCTGAAAATAAAAAAGAAAATAAACCTATGCAAATTATGACATCTAACAAAATATCAAATTTCTTGAACATAACACCGTTTATCATTATTGCCCCCTTTACATTAATTGCTATACAAAATGATTTGCGTTTACATATTCCTTTGCTTTTAGGAATAACTGCATTTAATGTAATAATTCTTTCTTTTATATTATTTTATGCTGAGAGAAATCAAATATCATGGTCACCTTTATTCATAATATCAGTTGCTGTAATAATAAGAATTTTATTTGTTTTTAAGCAACCAGAATTATCCGATGATATTTACCGGTATTTGTTAGATGGAATACAATTAATCTCCGGGAATAATCCATACTCATTACCTCCTGATTCTATAAAAGTATACGATAAACATATTTACAATATATTAAAGAAAGTAAATCATCCGGATCTTATAACTATTTATCCACCCGCAGCACAAATATTGTTCGGCATAAGTGCATTCTTCAGCAAAACTATAATAAGCATAAAATTTATACTTGTTGTTATAGATATATTTACATGCATAATCATAATTAAAATTTTGAAAAATATTAACATTCCATCATGGAAATCTATCTTATATGCATGGCATCCTTTACCAGTTATAGAGATAGCAGGTTCAGGCCATATTGATTCTTCAGTCATATTTTTCCTTTCGTTAACTTTATTTATAATATTTTCAAAAAAGTCAGATGAAATCTTAATAGAAAATTCTAAAATGGTTTTTTCTGGTATAACCTTTGGATGTTCTTTTATGACAAAACTATTTCCAATTATTCTTTTACCTTTTCTTCTAATTGTTTTGAATAAAAAAAATAGAATATTTTTTATTTCAGGTTTTATATTTATTACAGTATTCCTATTTTTACTATTCTTTCCTGATATTATAAACATATTCAAAACCCTTGCAGTTTATCTAAACAATTGGGAATTTTCAAATTATGGCTTTATTTTGCTTAAAGATTCACTTTCATCAGGAACATTAGCACGTTTAATATTACTCATAATATTTGTCTTTATTTCATGTATTATGTTTGTCTTGTTTTTAAGAAGAAAAAACTTAAATATTAGAATTTTTCAATATATGTACTGGTTAATCTTTATGTATTTACTTTTAAATCCTACTTTACATCCATGGTATGTTCTATCACTTGTATTTCTGTTGCCATTCTATACTAAACCTGAAGGTCTTGTATTTAGCTGGGTTGTTTTTCTTTCTTATTACATTCAAATCGAATATTTTCTCACAGGAAAATGGATTGAGATAAAATTATTTTCTGCGATGATATGGTTATCACCAATTGTTACCTTTATTATCATTAAAATAATTACTTTTACTATAAACCTTACAAAAAAAAGCTTCTCGGAAAACAACCCATAAAATCTTGATACCCGCTTTAAGAGTTCCTTTCAATGTTTTACTTATCTTTGACTTGCCTCCTGCTCTTTTATAATAGGGAAGGGGGACTTCTGTTATTCTTAGATTATATTTTAAAGCTCTAATCTGCATCTCTATTGTCCAGCCAAAATTTTTATCACCCATATCTAAATCCATCAAAGAGTCCCATTTAATTGCTCTCATTGGTCCGAGATCATGATATTTAAATTTCCATAGTAAATAGGTTAGATATGTTGCCAGAAAATTACCAAAACGCTGCTGAAAAGACAGAGCTTCTTTACTTGTTGGAATCCTATTTTCAATTACAAAATCTGCTGAGCCATAGATAATAGGGTTTAGAATCTCATGAAGTCTTGAAATATCATCGCTTCCATCAGCATCAGCAAATGCGATTATATCAGGTGGTTCATGAGATAAAAACTTTATCCCTGCGAGACAGGCTCTTCCATAACCTGCTATAGGTTCATAAACAACAAATACTCCATTATTCTGTGCAATATTTGCAGTCTCATCAATAGAGCCATTATCAACAACAATAACTTTATCTACAATTTCGGGAATAGCTTTGAGAACTAAAGGCAGAGTTTCAGCTTCATTCCTTGCTGGCAAAATAAGAGCTATTTTGGTATCTTGCATATTAATAAATATCGGAAATAAATTTTTTGATGAATTTATAATACAAAATTCATTTGCTGATTTACTAATACTTAAATTATATAAATAACTTATAATTCATAAGACATATCCATGATTTTTTATGAATATTATGATAATCTTACTTAATGAATGACATAACATCAGAAATTAAAAAAGCTATTACTGCTAATGATGAAGAATTAAAAATACTCGTTCATCATTTCTCGGTTGAAGTTTTAAAAAATATATTTATTAACAGAAATCTTAATGAAGATCATGTTTATGTGATTGCAAATAGAAAAAATATATCATCCTCTTTACTTGAATATATCTATAACATTAGAAAATGGAAAGAAAATTATAAAATAATCTCAGCTTTGTGCCGTAATCCAAGAACTCCTGAAAAAATAGCTTTGCAGATATTAAAATCATTACGAATACTTGATCTTGCGGAACTCACCCGCAATAAACAGGTTCGTATATCAGTTAGGTCTAAAGCAGAATTAATGATATCTGAAAAAATACTATCATTACCTTCGGGTATAAAAATCTCAATAGCAAGAAGGGCAAGCAATAATGTATTGCTAAAATTGCTCGAAGATGGAGTTAAAGAAGTTGTTCCAGTATGTCTTGATAATCCATTATTGACCGAAGGTGATATTTGCAAAACTATTCATTTGAGAAAGACACCATCCCATGTAATAAATATGATAGCAAGTCATCCTAAATGGTCAAACCGTTATGAAGTTCAAAAAGCTTTGATAAGAAATAACTATTCAAAGCTTTCAATTATTGTAAATTTTTTTGAGAAGATGATGACACATGATCTTATAGAGTTATACGAAGACCCTAATGTTCCAATTAGTACCAAACCTTTTTTATATAGAGAACTTTTAAGAAGAAATGCTATAGATATTGAAAAATAAAAATTAAGAACTAAAAAATCTAAACCAGCTTTTCTTTTCTTTGAGATTTTCAACTATTCCATAAATCGTTCGTATGAGTGAATTGATTTCTTTTTGTTCTTTTTTATTATCTTTCAGTTCATTTTTTACATTTTCTATATCTGTTTTTAATTCTTTTAAAATCTTATTTGTCTCAGAAATTGCATTGATGATTTCATCAGCTTTCTTATCTGAAATTACAGGAACTTCTTTAATAATAGGTTCAGAAATTTGTTCTTCTTCAATTTTTGTAATTATTTTTTCTGGTTCTGTCCTCACTTCTGGAATTTCTATTTCCGGCATTTCAAAAGATGTTCTCTGAATCGGTATTTGCTCTTCAGCAATTATAGGTTTTACAGCAGCTTTTGGTTTTGGTTCTTCAAAAATAGCTGATTCTGTTAATGATTTTTCTGTAATAACCTTTTCAGGTTGAGCAAATGTTTCCGAATACTCTTCGGATGTCTGTATTTTAATTTTATGTTTTTGCGAAATATTTTTTATAACGAGTTTTGTGATTTCCCTGAATGTTTTCTCAACTCCTTCTCCTCTAACTGCAATAGATTCAAAGTAGCTATATTTGCCTTCTGGATTCAGGTCATTATTTAATTCGTCAACAGATAAAATATTTGGCAAGTCACGCTTGTTAAATTGAAGGAGAATAGATATTTCATCAGGATTAATATTATTCTCTATAAGGTTATCATACATGTTCCTGAGGCTTTCAATATTAGAATCTTTCATCTCTTTTTGTGAGTCAGCTACAAAAACAACAGCATCAGCACCTTTCAAAACTATCTTTCTTGTTGCATTATATCTCACCTGACCGGGAACAGTGTACAACTGAAATCTTATAGAAAAATCGCTTATTTTACCTATTTCAACAGGAAGAAAATCAAAAAAAAGTGTTCTGTCGGCTTCTGTGGCAAGAGAAAGTAGTTTACCCCTTCTTGAAGGATCAAAGATTGAATGTAGATATTGTAGATTAGTTGTCTTTCCACTTAACCCGGGGCCATAATAAACAATTTTTATAGTTATTTCTTTAGTTGCATAATTAAATAAAGCCATATTTTATACTATAGCATAAACTGCATTTCTTGTCTGATGTTTAACCCTATACATAGCTTCATCAGCGAGTTTTATAAGTTCCTCCTTTGAACTTGCACTGCCCGGATATGAAGCTACCCCAAAACTTGCAGTTATTTTTAATGCGTAACCTTCTTTTTTAAGAAAAGTATTTTGTTCAACAGCTCTTCTCATTCTTTCTGCTATCTGTGCAGCAGCTTTTGGAGCTGTTTGTGGAAGAACAATTACAAATTCATCGCCACCATATCTTGCAACAATATCAACAGTTCTAAGATTTCTAAGTAAAAGCTGTCCCATTTCAACCAATACCTTGCTTCCTACAATATGTCCATAAGTATCATTTATCCTTTTGAAATGGTCAATGTCCATAAATACTAATGATAAAGAACTATTATATCGGCTCGCACGCTGTATTTCGATTTCTATGGTTCTGTTAAGATAACGCGTATTAAAAAGCTTTGTTAAGTCATCAGTTATAGCAAGTTCTGTCATTTTCTGGTATAAAGAAGTCCTTTCAATCGCAATTGCAGTATGGTCAACCAATCTCATTAAAAGGTCCATATCATCTTTGTTAAAAGGCTCCCCTGTTTTTTTATTTACGAGCTCAATAACACCAAGAATTTGTTCATTAATTTTTACAGGAACACACATCAGTGATTTTGTCTTGAAATGAATCGCTCTATCTATTCTGCCTGTAAATCTTTGATCTTTTGAGACATCAGGTACTACAACAGGAATACCTTCTTTTGCAACCCATCCCGCGATTCCTTCTCCTAATTTTATTCTAAATTTTCGTATATTCGAGGATTTCTTTCTATTGGTTTTTTCGAAAATAAGATCTCCTGTTTCTTGATCAACAAGGAGTACAGACCAAGCTTCAGCTTTTATCATCTCCTTCACTTTTTCCATTATCATGAAAAGAATATCTTTAAGTTCAGTTGAAGAAGTAAGGGTTTTACTTACTACCTGATAAAAGTCTAACTCTCTTTTTAATGAAAACAGATCATTTTTAAGTTTTATATTTTCATTTAAGATTTTAGATTCATTCAGTGCTTTTTTTATAAAAAAAGTTAATTCCTTGGGACCGGGTAGAAATAATGGGAATGTCAAGTTAATTTTAAGCCATTTAGTCATTCCTTTTAGAGCATGGTTATCATATATAATGATTTTCGGTATATTTGATGTTAGGTTGAGGAATTTATTAAATGAAATATTTTTATTTATATTTTTTTCGATTATAAATATATCTGCTTTTTTGTCAGCTAATTCTTGTAGTGTTTTCTCGAGTGAATCATATTTTATTACATTATACCCTGTTGATATAAGCAAGTCCTGAAAATCATAATTTAAAGGTATATTTCCTATCAATGAAATTCTATGCATTGATACCGCAGCATTTTTTGTATTTTTTACCACTTCCGCAAATACATGGATCATTCCTTCCTATTTTTTTTGCACGTCTTACAGGCTGTGATGATGCGGAACTTTCACCTCTATTGTATTGCATTCTAATCTGTTTTACAGGTTCTCTAATAGTTTCTTTCTTTTGTATCTGAATCTTGAAAAGTCTTGTCACAACTTCAGTAGATATTCTTGAGGACATAGCTGCAAATACTTCAAAGGCTTCTTTTTTATATTCAACTAATGGATCTTTTTGACCATAGCCTCTTAACCCAATGCCTTCTTTAAGATGGTCCATGCCAAGAAGGTGATCTTTCCATTGGGTATCAATAACCTGAAGCATGATAACCCTTTCAAGATAGCGCATTAAGTCGCTACCAAATTCCTGTTCTTTTGCTTTGTAAGTATTTTTTACAGTTGAGATAAGATATTCTCTGAGAGCATCTCTTCCCATTGATTCAATTACAGGCGAAATTGAGAATACTCCGTATATCGCTTCTTTTAAACCTTTAATATCCCATTCTTCAAAATACTTATCTTCGGGACAGTATATATCCATAATTTCATCGATAACATCTTCTATCATTGAATATATACGTTCTTCCAGATTCTGACCTGAAAGAATTTCTTTTCTGAAAGAATATATTTCGGATCTCTGTTTGTTCATAACATCATCATACTCAAGAAGATGTTTTCTAATTTCAAAATTGTGTGTTTCAACACGTTTTTGTGCATTCTCTATTGCTCTTGATACAATTTTATTCTCAATCGGCACATCTTCTTCCATGCCAAGCTTACCCATAATTCCAGAGATTTTATCAGAACCAAAAATTCTCATTAAATCATCTTCAAGAGAAAGATAAAAACGTGAAGAACCAGGATCACCCTGTCTTCCTGAACGCCCTCTTAATTGATTATCTATTCTTCTTGCTTCATGTCTTTCGGTGCCAAGTATATGGAGTCCTCCCAGTGAAACAACTTTTTCTCTATCTTTTTTGCATATTTCCTCTGCTTTAGAAAGAGCTGCTTTCCACTCTTCTTCTGAATATTGTGGTTTATCTTTTAAAAAATCGCGTGCCAAACCTTCAGGATTTCCACCAAGTATAATATCAGTACCTCTACCTGCCATATTTGTTGCTATAGTGACAGCACCGCTTCTTCCTGCCTGTGCTATAATTTCTGCTTCTTTTTCATGATATTTAGCATTAAGAACATTGTGTGGAATACCTTTCTTTTTCAGTAAATGACTGAGTATCTCTGATTTTTCAATAGAGATAGTGCCAACCAGAACTGGTTGGCCTTTTTTATGAAGTTGTTCAATTTCTTCTATTACTGCATTAAATTTTGTTTTTTCAGATTTATAAATAACATCAGGATGATCAACTCTTATCATCTCTTTGTTTGTTGGAATTACTACGACATCAAGATTATAAATTTTTGCAAATTCCTCTGCTTCTGTATCTGCTGTACCTGTCATGCCCGCAAGCTTGTTATACATTCTGAAGTAGTTCTGAAAAGTAATAGAAGCGAGTGTTTGGTTTTCACTCTCTATTTTTACACCTTCTTTTGCTTCAATCGCCTGATGTAACCCATCTGACCAGCGTCTTCCCGGCATAAGCCTGCCAGTGAATTCGTCAACTATAATAACTTCATTATCCTTAATAACATAATCAACATCTCTTTTGAAAAGAGTATGTGCTTTTAAAGCTTGTAAAACATGGTGAACTAATTCAATATTTGCAGGATCGTATAAGTTTACCGCTCCGAGTAAATGTTCAACCTTTATATTCCCTTCCTCTGTTAGAATTGCCGTACGGGCTTTTTCATCAATTGTATAATCAATATCTCTTTTAAGTTTTGGAATAATTTTATCAATTCTATAATATTTATCTGTTGATTCTTCAGATGGTCCAGAAATTATTAAAGGAGTCCTTGCTTCATCAATTAGAATGCTGTCAACTTCATCCACTATTGCATAATTTAGTTCCCTCTGGCAATATTCAGATATATCATACTTCATATTATCTCTAAGATAATCGAATCCAAATTCATTATTTGTGCCGTAAGTAATGTCTGCAGCATAAGCCTCCTGTCTTGTGCAGGGCTTAAGAAAATCCATTTTTTTATCTGTTGAAAAATAATTAGGATCATATAAAAATGATGCTTCATGTTGTATTACACCAATTGATAGTCCCAAGAAATTATATAAAGGTCCCATCCATTGAGTATCACGTTTTGCAAGATAATCATTTACAGTTACAACATGAACTCCACGGCCTTCAAGTGCGTTAAGATAAACAGGAAGTGTGGCTACAAGTGTTTTACCTTCACCTGTTTTCATTTCGGCAATTTTACCTTCATGCAGGACAATACCACCTAATATCTGGACATCAAAATGCCTCATATTTAGTTTTCTTTTTGAAACCTCACGTACTACAGCAAAAGCTTCGGGAAGGATTTCATCAAGAGATACTCCTGATTCAAGCATTTTCTTAAACTCTGAAGTTTTTTCTTTGAGTTGTATATCGGAAAGCACTGAAATAGAGGATTCAAATGAATTAACTTGCTCAACAATTGGCCAGAGTCTTTTAAGTTCTCTTTCGTTTTTTGTACCAAAAAATTTACTAAGTAATGTTCCTATCATTTTTCTATAATAAAATACACAAACTATTATTTCAAGAAATTGTGTAAAAATTTTATTTAACTGTCTTTTTTATTTTATAAAAATTAATGATTACATGAAAAGTTTATAGAGATCTTGCGATTATTTATTTCGACATGCTAAATTGATTTTATGAAGAAATTAGTTTATATACATACATTTGGTTGTCAGATGAATGTTCATGATTCTGAAAAAATGCTTGGAATCTTGGAAGGGAAGGGCTATCAAGAGACTGATCAGCCTTCGAAAGCTGATTTAATAATTTTTAATACTTGCAGTATAAGGCAAAAAGCTGAACAGAAGTTTTACAGCGAACTTGGCAGAATAAAATCTTATAAAAAAAGACATAAAAATCTAAAAATTATTGTTGCAGGGTGTATAGCACAACAAGAGGGGAAAAATATTTTTAAGAAAGCACCACATGTCGATTTTATAATAGGACCACAAAATATCCATAATCTCGAAAAAATACAAGATGAAAAACAAGTATTAATTGAAGAAAATGCAGACATAGCAATAAATGATCTTCCTGTAAAACGTAACAATAATGTATCTGCATGGGTTACTATAATGTATGGTTGTAATAATTATTGCAGCTATTGTGTTGTACCTTATACAAGGGGCAGAGAAAGGTCTCGTCCGAGTGAAAATATCTATAAAGAAATAACTGAACTTGCAGCAAAAGGATACAAAGAAATAACACTTCTTGGACAAAATGTAAATTCATATTACAGTGATATTAATTTCACGCAGCTATTGAGAAAAATCAATAAAATAGAAGGAATCGTAAGAATTCGATTTGTGACATCTCACCCAAAAGATTTATCAGAAGATTTAATATATGCAATTCAAGAGCTTGATAAGGTCTGCGAACACATACATTTGCCTTTGCAATCAGGTTCTGATGAGATACTTGTAAGAATGAATAGAAGATATTCTTTGAAAGATTATATGAAAAGAGTGAACATGTTAAGAAAAAAGATTCCAGATATATCAATCACTTCAGATATTATTGCAGGATTTCCCGGTGAAAATGAAAGTGACCATAGAGCTACTTTGAAAGCTTTAAAAGAAATAGAATTTGATGGTATATTTGCTTTTAAATTTTCACCAAGACCTGGCACAAAAGCGGAAAAAATGGATAATCAAATAGATGAAAATATAAAATCTGAAAGGCTTTCTGAAATACTTAGTTTGCAAGATAAAATTACCGAGAAAAAAAATAAATCACTCGAAGGAACTATTCAAGAAATTTTAATAGAAGGTTATGACGAATTGAATGTTAATAGATTATCAGGCAGAACCCGTACAAATAAAATAGTTACAATAGATGCATATAACTTTAAACAAGGCGATATAATCAATGTTTTTATATCAAAGGGGAGAAAACATTCTCTTGAAGGGAATCCTCTGATTTAATGAAAGTTTCAATCCTTACACTCGGTTGCAGAGTAAATCAAGCAGAAAGTTCATTTATAGAAGGTAATCTAATAAATAATGGAATATCTATAGTTGATTTAAAAGATAAACCAGATTATTGCATTATAAATACATGCTCGGTTACCTCAAAAAGTGACTACCAATCAAGACAACTTATCAGAAGAGCTTTAAAAACAGGGTCAAAAGTAATTGTAACCGGCTGTTATACACATCTTAATTCAGAGAGTATATTAAAAATAAATAAAGAAATTGTAGTTGTGCCTAATAATTTAAAACATAATATAATCAAAATGATAGATGATAATATTAAAATTAATAGTTTAAGTTATTCTTTTAACTCACGTCCATATTTAATAATTCAGGTTGGATGTAATAATAAATGTTCCTATTGTATAGTAAGAATTGTACGTGGAAAATCAAAAAGTATTCCTATAGAAAAAATAATAGAGCAAATCAAAAATTTCTCTGAATCAGGTTATAATGAAATTGTACTTACAGGTATTCATATTGGTTCATATGGTCATGATCTTGAACCTAAAGTAAAACTTTCAGATTTAATCAAAACTATCTTAGTTAAAACAAATATTATGCGCATTAGATTAAGTTCGCTTGAAGTTACCGAGATAGAAGATGAATTTTTAGACATGATGAATGACAATAGAATATGTAATCATCTACATATTCCAATGCAAAGCGGAGATGATAAAATACTTAGACTTATGAATAGAAATTACGATACAAGATTTTATTCTTCAAAAATTGAAAAAATAGCGAAAAAAGTTAACAATATAAACATTGGAACTGATATTATTGTTGGATTTCCGGGTGAGACTGAAAAAGAGTTTTTTAATACGAAAAAACTTATTTCTGATTTACCAATATCTTACATTCATATTTTCCCTTTCTCAGCTAGAGAAGGAACTCCTGCTTATAACTATAACGAGCAAATAAATAATGTGGAAAAGAAAAAAAGGTGTTTAGAGTTACAATCTATAAATAAAATAAAAAAGAAAAATTATTATGAGAAGCAACTCGGAAAAGAATTAAATATTATTATTGAAAAAAAGAATAGTGAAAATTTATATACAGGCACATCAGAGAATTTTCTAAAGATCCCTGTCATATCAAGCGATTTGCCTTTAAAATCATGCATAAAATCGAAGATTATACAAAATGAAAAAAACAACCTTATAGGAATCCCCATAAACAAAATATAACATATTATAATTTCAGTATATTTTTTCTGCCTAAATCATAATCAAATTCGCTTAATTCTGCAATAGAGATGCCCGTTATATGTTTTTAAACATAATTAATAACAGTTTATTAACAATCATTGTTAATTTAATATGTCTGATAAGATATATTATGTAAAATAATGAATGTTCTTTTTATTTTTTGTTATACTATTACCCTTTTTCCTATATATGAACTTATTAAAAGACAGATAATGAATTTAATCTTTTTAATATGTTACAGATGCTCTTTTTTGTAATTATTCATGTTTTTAGTTTAAAATTAATAATTCCTGTATCAAATTCTTATAGCATATGCTTTTAAAATAGAACAATTTATTTTGGAATATTATTTAATCACTTTAAAAATTTAATATAATATATTGTAATTTAATAAATAATTTGATTAACTTTAAGAAAATATTTAAAGAACTAAAAATAGACATAATTTTTTTAAATTACTAATTAATATTATTGATGTAATATTGCATTAAATATGATAATTTTCTTTTTCAATAAAAATTAAATTTTCTCAAAAATATTAGTTAATAAATCATTTAACTTTAATAATATATATTTTTTTAAAGTTATACTTTCAGTTTTTAAATTAGTAGTTCTACTTCCGGATAATATATAGTTATTTTCTATTAATTTCTCATTTTCAATCACTATTATCTATTTGTTAAAAAGTATTTAGATTAATAAAAATATATTAAATAAAATGAATAGTTACGCTATAATTACTTTTCATAATTCTCATTTTGCATTAAAAGCAAAAAGAGTCTTTGATAATAATCGTTTGAAATCAGAAACTATACCTGTACCAAGAGAATTAAGTTCAGAATGTGGTTTCTGTTGTAAAGTTTTGTGGAAAGATAAAGACTTAGTAGAAAATGTTTTAAAGAAAAATAATATTGCTTATGAAAATATTTATAGATGGGAAGATAAAGCAAAAGGCAAGAAATTTAATTTTGTTTGAAAGAAGGAGGATTTAATGTCTATAGAAATAGATGCAAGAGGGCTACCCTGCCCTCAACCTGTAATTAAAACAAAAGAAGGCTTAGAAAAAGCTAAAGGAAAAGAATTAGTAATTATTGTTAGCACATCTGAATCAAGGGATAATGTTCTTAGATTTTTATCTCATTCAGGTATAAATATTAATAAAGTTGAAGAAAATAACGGTTCATTTTATATATATACTGAAAAAACAAATAGAATACCTATAAATGTTGAAAAAAATGAATATATATGTTCAACCTCACAAATAAATTTTGGAACGACTATTTTTATTAATAAAGACCGTATTGGACATGGCAATGACGAACTTGGCTATAATCTTATGAAAGCTTTCATAACAACAATTAAAGATTTGTCTGTCCAGCCTAAGACTCTATGTTTTATGAATAGCGGGGTAAAACTTACAGTTAATGGGGCTGAAACTATTCCATATCTTAAGAATTTAGAGGAAAAAGGCATTGAGATTCTTGTATGCGGGACATGTCTTAGCTTTTACAATATCAAAGATAAATTAGCTGTCGGAAAAATTTCGAACATGTATGACATTTCTGAAACTATGCTAAAATCTTCCAAAGTCATTACTATATAATGAGAAAAAAAGTTGTTTATTTTGATAATGCAGCAACATCTGGAATTAAACCGCCTTCTGTAATTAAAGCTATATGTGATTGTCTTAAGAAAAAAAATGCTAATCCCGGTAGATCAGGTCATAGTCTTTCTGTAAAAGCTGCTGAAATAATTTATAGTTGTCGAGAAAAAATAGGCGAATTATTTAATTTTGATAAGACTGAAAATATAATTCTCACTAAAAATGCTACAGAATCTCTTAATATTGTCATCAACGGTATCTTAAATACAGGAGATGAAGTTATTACGACTTCAATGGAACATAACTCTGTATTAAGACCATTAACTTATTTAAAGGAAAAAAGGCATATTAAAGTAACGATAATTAATGCAGATTTAAACGGTCAGATAAATCCAAAAGACATTTTGAATTCAATATCAGATAAAACAAAACTTATAGTAGTTACTTCTGCATCAAATGTTACAGGGACTAAAATGGATGTAGAAAAAATAAGAGAAATCGCTCAATATAACAACATAAAAATTCTTGTAGATGCAGCACAAGGAGCAGGAACAGTAAAAATTGATTTTAAAAAATCCCCATTTGATTTTATTGCAATTACAGGCCATAAACATCTTTTTGGACCGCAGGGTACGGGTGCTTTAATTATTAAAAATAATGAAGAACTTGAACCTTTAATGTTTGGTGGAACTGGAAGTCAATCAGAGAAAATTATTCATCCAGGTTTTTTACCGGACAAATTTGAATCTGGCACGCTTAATACGCCCGGTTTTGCTGGATTATCCGCAGGTATTGAATTTATTTTAGGTAAAAAGATTGAAAATATAATCAGCTATGAAAAACAGTTAACAAATTATTTAATAAAGAAATTAAAAGAAATTGAAGAAATTACTATATATGCAGCAAATGTAGAAAGAGTATCCACTGTTTCATTCAATATTAACGGATTCCAGCCATCAGAAGTCGCAGATTATTTAGACAAAAATCATGGAATCTGTGTACGTTCCGGGCTCCATTGCGCACCTGAAGCTCATAAGACCATAAATACATTTCCAAACGGTACAATAAGATTTTCGTTGTCATATTTTAATACTAAGGAAGAAGTTGATACCTCAATTAACGCCTTGAAATCATTTATTATCAAAAATAAGAATTAGTTAATTAATTGCCTCGTATCTCCCACTCTTTTAGTCAATTTAATAGCATCAAAATACTCAAGAAAATGAATTGCACACTTTCTATTTGTTGGAAAAATATCTTTGAATTCTCTGACTGTAATAAAAGGTTTTTCCCTGAAAAAGTTTCTCAGATTTTCAAGCCCTTTTTTATAAGAATCTGATTTAACATAAATAGAATTGCTTATTTTTATTACTAGACCTTCCTTTTCCATTAATTTCAATATATTTAATATATATTTTTGTTCAATGTTAAGGATTTTGCTTAATTCCTCTATATTAGGTGGTTCTGTACCTGTTTTATTAAGTATTTGAAGTATTAAATCTTTATTGATTTCATCCTTCTTATTTAATAAAGGTTTAAAAGAAGAAAGTCTAACAATATCTTTTTCTATATAAATATCTTTCAAAGATGATAAAAGGCTGTTGAATATCTTAACATCTACTTTTATATAATTCCTGAGTTCTTCTTTTGGAATTCCGGGTTTTATCGGGTTATTTTCATGGTATTCCTTTAACTTTTTTATTATTATATCTTGAAAAATTCTAATAGCTTCAGAATGAAAAATAATATCATCATATTGGTAAACCAATTGCTTCGACCTCAAATCATTTAAAGATTGATATATTTCGGGTATATCTGCATTTATCCAGCCCTCTAATGTAGATAATCTTATACCATTTATTGATGTTCTTTTAATTCTTAATGCAATTTTTTCAGCTAAAGTACCATCATCGAAAAAAGTTAACTCATTAATGCTTTTTTGATGACTAATTTTATATGATGAAGGGTCAAGTATTTCACCTCCACCTATTGTATCAATAGGTGTAACTCTTCTAATTATAAATCTATCACCCGACATTGCAATCACCGGTTCGTTAAGCCGGAATTGACAATAACAAGTTTCACTCGGTTTTAATTCATTTTTTCCATATAATATAGTCCTTGCAGGTTTTTCGGAAGTACCTATGTGAAAATGTACAATCTCTCTATTTTTAAGACTTTTTACATGAGATAGTAATGTTACCTTTGCATCGATTTGATATGCAGGAACTAATTTATCAATGTTCACAACAGTATCTCCTCTTTTTAATAAATCCCTGTCAACTCCCTGAAGATTTATTGCAACTCTTTGTCCTGCATAAGCTTCGTTAACACTTTGACCGTGACAATGTAACCCTCTAATTTTAGTTCTTACTTTACATGGGAGAATATCAACTTCTTCTCCAACACTTATTTTTCCAGAAAAAACAGTTCCGGTTACTACTGTGCCGAATCCTTTCAGTGTAAAAACTCTATCAATAGGCAGCCTAAAAATTCCTTTTGTTGATTTTGGATTAACTTTCAAAGATTCTTGTTTAATTTTCTCTTTCAATAATTCAATATTCTTCATTGTGATAGTCGAAACATTAATTATTTCTGAATTTTCAAGAAAGGAGTCTTTTAGAAATTCTTTGACATCTTCTGTTACAAGATCAAGCCAATCTTTATCGACAAGATCGCATTTAGTAATTGCCACAATCCCTGATTTTATTTTTAAGAGATTGCATATATTAAAGTGTTCAATACTTTGCGGCATAATTCCCTCATCGGCAGCTACTACGAAAAGTACAATATCTATACCACCTGCACCTGCTAACATATTTCTCACAAGACGTTCATGTCCTGGCACATCTACAATTCCAACTGTAAGTCCATTAGTATATTTAAGGTAAGCAAAACCTAAATCAATTGTTATTCCACGTTCTTTTTCTTCTTTTAGTCTATCGGGGTCAATACCTGTTAATGCTTTAACTAAAGCGCTTTTTCCATGGTCAATATGTCCTGCGGTACCTAAAATTATATGATGCATTTTTTTATAGAAATAAGAATATAAAAACTGTATTCTATGGAGAGGGGTAGTGGGAATCGAACCCACCATAGCTTCTTGTCCAGAGCATCCACTGGTTTTGCAGACCAGGCGGGGCCCAGCCCCGATACCCCTCGTTTGTATTTTATTATCGATTATAATTATATGTAAAATAGCTTTTTTCTATCAAAAGATTATTAAATATAGATTGTTTTTCAATTTTACTAAACAAATTTCAAACAAGTTTATCAATTTTTCTAATGTCTTATTTTTTTCATATTAGTTTGAATAACAACATTCAGGTTTAATACAATTGACTAAGCAAAGATATTTTTGTTAACGTATTAAATCAAATCAACTCAGGAGATTTTATGACAGATAAACACGTTAGTACGCATAAAAGCAGTAATAAGAAAAAAATAAATTTATCGCCCAGACAACAGAAAATTCAAGAAATTAAGAAAAAACTTCTTTCACAAAGGAAAGAATTGCTTCTCGGAGCTTTAGAGGCATTAAATGAACTTCCAGGGCAAACTGTTTTTCCTGATCTTGGTGATCAGGCAACAGCTGAAATCGATCGCAATTTCATGCTTAGACTCAAAGGTAGAGAACAAAAGCTTTTGAAGAAAATTGATGAAGCCATTGAAAGGATTGAACAGGGCACATTTGGAATTTGCGATAGATGTGGACAGGAAATAAACATTAAAAGATTAGAAGCAAGACCTGTGACTACAATGTGCATTGATTGCAAAACACTTCAAGAGGAAGAAGAGAAACTAATGGAAACATAATTAATTTCTGTCTATTGAATATTTTTCTCACCTATTTCTATATTTTTAATATTTTTCCAGTTTTTTATTAGTGTTTGTTCATCTTCTGCTTTCATGGCTAAAAAGTTAGTGATAATTCATTACGAAAATTAACTTTATTGACAAATTATTAAATCTATGATAAGTAAATTGAGTTAATAATTTAAAAAAGGAGGAGAAGATGACCCCCGATGATCTTAAATATCATAAGGAACATACATGGGTAAAAGTTTCCGGCAGAAAGGTTACAATCGGGATAACCGATTATGCACAGGATGCATTAGGCGACATTGTTTATATTGACCTACCTGAATTAGATGCAGATGTTGAAGCTAATACTGAAATAGGTGAAATTGAATCAACAAAAGCAACGTCTTCTATCATTTCTCCTGTAAGTGGCAAAGTCATAGAAGTCAACGAAGAGCTTTCTGAAACACCTGAAATTATCAATGAAGATCCTTACGGTAAAGCCTGGATAGCTGTTATTGAAATGAATGATGAGTCAGAGCTCGATGATCTAATGGATGCATCTGAATATTCAAAATATGTTGAAGAAGAAATTAAATGAGGCTATCAATTCTTGGTGCAGGTCCGGGCGGTTATGTTGCGGCTATAAGAGCTGCACAATCAGGAATACATGTTACATTAATTGAAAAAGATGAAGTTGGCGGTACCTGTCTTAATAAGGGTTGTATTCCTACTAAGTCCATAATTGCATCATTAGAACTTTTTAAAAAAATAAAATTATCAGAACTATATGGTATCGATGTCCCTAACGGCTCAAAACCTAATTTAACCAAGATATTAAATCGAAAAAATAAAATAGTTCAAACCCAGATTAAAGGATTATACAATATTTTTAAATCGTATAGAATTGATATAAAAAAAGGCAAAGGATTTATATCTTCTCCACAGAGTCTTTTAGTAACTTATAATAATGGTGAACAGGAAAAGATTGTTTCTGACAAAATTATTATTGCTACGGGTTCGAGACCATTTCAAATTCAAAATTTGCCGTATGACGGCAGAATAATAATTTCAAGTGATGATGCCCTGAATTTGCCAGAAATACCAGATGATATTGCTATTTTAGGAGCAGGGGCAATTGGTTGCGAGTTTGCCTGTATTTTTAGATTACTTGGCTCTAAGGTTACGTTACTCGAAATGCTTTCAAGACCTTTATCTAACGAAGACATTGAAATAACCGATATTTTACAACGCGAATTTAAGAAAATAGGAATTAGACTTATCACCGGTGTAAAGGTCGAAAAGACTATAGTAGAAGACAATTCAGTTATTATCCATATTGACAATGGAGATATAATTAGTTCAAAAAAATTACTTATAGCTACAGGCAGAGCTTTCAATAGTGAAAATATAGGGTTAGAAAATATTGGCATAATTAGAAGTCAAAGTGGAAAAATACCTGTAAATGAAAAATTTGAGACAAATATAAAGGGTATTTATGCAGTAGGTGATGTTATTGGGAATATGATGCTTGCACATGTTGCAGCCCGAGAAGGTATAACTGCTGTGGATAATATTCTTGGCAATAATTCAACAATTGATTATAATTCTGTACCTTTGGTAATTTTTACATATCCAGAAATTGCATCGGTTGGGTTAAAGGAATTTCAAGCACAAGAGAGAGGAATTAAAATAAGGACAGGACATTTTCAATTTAGAGCACTTGCAAGATCCCATACTATAGGGGAAATTGATGGGCTGGTTAAAATAGTATCTGATGCTGATTCAGATAAGTTACTCGGGGTACATATTATTGGTCCTCATGCCTCTGATATTATTCATGAGGCAGCTTTAGCTATCAGAAAAGGGTTAAAAACTAAAGACATCATAGAAACTATCCATGCACATCCAACATTTTCAGAGGCAATTATAGAAGCAACTGAAGATATATATGGCATGGCTATACATGCTATTAAGAAATGATAAATAATTTTCAGCAAGACTGGCTAACCGAATCAAGAAAAAAACATTGGGAACTCTATTCTGAACTTAATGTACTTTTAAGAGCAGTTGATAGATTTTTTCATATAGATAATCTTAATATTTCTCAGAACGAACTTCCAGTGAAAAATTTTTATAATGAAATTAACTCATTACGTGATGTTATCTTCAGAATACTCGCTATTTTTGAAGTAATTATTCCTGAAAATAAAAAAAATGCTTTCTGGTTCCAGAAGTATGCTGAATCAAAATTCTTTAGTTATTACACAAGAGATATTTTGAAAGAAAAGCTTTATAGTCAGGACTCTCCGGAAAAAAGCATCTTTTTAATGTATGACCTATTTATAAATTTAAAGGGGATTATTACTGAATTGCTTAAATCAGGCGAAATACAATATAACAGCTTTATTAATATAGGACAGATTATAAGCAAAGAAATTAGAGGAAATAAATTTTTAAACCCTTTCCATAAGGAAATAAGTCCTGAATTTGATACTATTAATAATCCTCCAATTACTGAGATCGTCAAAAAAATTAAAGAACCTGAAATCAAAAAGAATATATCCCTCATATATATTTATTTCTTCAGATTTTTAAGATTTCTCAAACATATTGATATTTCATCAAATGACACTATTTCATTGAATTCATCACTTTTAATCTTAATCATGTTAAAGTCCGAATTAGATTTATTCCGGAATTTCTTAAAGAGAAATGCTTTATCAATTAAAAATGAGGAAATAAAATCATTATTAAATCTTATTTCGTATCAACTATCAATGGAAACCAAAAGGGTCTTTAATCAAGAATTAAAAGATATCTTTCAGAAAGAAAATGCGGATAATTTAAGAGGTAAAATCGAAAACAGCAAAGGTATTTTGAATAATCTAATAGAGCAAAGCATACTACAAATTACACAATACTTTAACAAAAATATTCAAGGAGAGGACATTTTTCCCAACTTTATTGATAAATTATCTCAATCTATAAAACTCAGAGAAGATATATTTACACTTCATAGGTTTATAACGTTACTTGAAGAACAAGCTGCTGTGCCTGAAGTTGGTAGGGATATCTTTAAAGGAATGAAAAATTATATGAAGGATTTTCAACATTCTACATTTAGTCTGTTACGTTATGACGACTATAATGAATTCGCTGAGTTTTTTAATAAAATTTTTAATCTTCAATGGTTAGAGCAAGACCAAATATTAAAATTAACAAAAAGTTTTAAGATATACATAGAAACAACATTAAGAAATATTGCTAATCGTTCTGAATTAAAAAATATATCCTTCGATGTAGATAAAGTTGAAGCAAATTTAAAAAAATATATATAATTTATTTTATAGAATTGTATAATTATTTAATTCAGTTATATAATTAGAAATATGGCAGTTCATAATAGATTAAGACATCAGGTAGATACCGAAATACGTATCCGGCGTATTATTTTTTATACACTTATGTTTTTAAGTTTTATATATATAATTACATCACTTGTTTTTGGAGATATGGGACTTATTAAATATATAGATCTACATAAGAAAAAAAGTAATCTAGAAACAGGCATTAAAGAAATAGAGCGAGAAAACCAGCTCCTTAAGTTGCAAATCAAATTACTGAAGGAAGATCCTTTCTTTAAAGAAAAATATGCAAGAGAAGAATTTGGTTTAGCAAAACCTGACGAATACATCTTCCAGTATGACAGATAATCCTCTTTTTATTTGCATATTATGGCACATGCATCAACCATTTTATAAAGACCCTTTCAATAATTATTACCGTCTCCCATGGGTAAGGCTTCACGGATGTAAAGATTACCTTGACATGCTTGAGATTCTTCTTGAATTCCCGGATATAAAACAGGTCTTTAATTTTACCCCTTCCCTGCTTGAACAACTTTCCGACTATACTGAAAATCATGCAAAGGACCAATATCTTGAAATAACCTTGAAAAAAGCTGATGAACTTACATTAGAAGATAAGGTTTTCATTCTTGAAAATTTCTTTCTTGCAAATTGGGATAATATGATTAAGCCCTTTCCCAGATATTTTGATTTACTTAAAAAAAGGGGATTTCATGTTATAAAAAAGGATCTTTCTCGTATTGCCAATTATTTCACAAAAGATGATTATCTCGATCTTCAGGTGCTCTTCAATCTATGCTGGATAGATCCTTTATTTAGAAACAGAGATCCTTTTTTGAAAGAATTGTCAATAAAAGGCAGGGGATATTCTGAAGAAGAAAAAAAATTACTTATCGATAAACAACTCTCTATAATCAAAAACATAATTCCAAGTTATAGTTCTGCAGTCAAAAAAGGACAGATAGAGATCTCGGTATCTCCTTTTTACCACCCTATCCTGCCTTTATTATGCGATACAGATTCTGCCAAGATAGCTATTCCTGATATACGTTTACCAAAAAAGAGATTTTCACATTCTGAAGATGCTGTAAATCAAATTAAGATGGGCTTAGAATATTTTGAAAAAATATTTGGTTACAGACCGGTCGGGATGTGGCCATCTGAAGGTTCCGTAAGCGAGGAAGTATTGAAAATCATTTCAAGTGAAGGAATACAATGGATAGCAACTGATGAAGATATACTTGCAATTTCGCTCGGTAGACAATTAAGAGATTCTTCACGTAATGTTACAGAACCTACGTTGCTTTATAAACCATACCAGTTTAATGATGTTTCAATAATATTTCGTGATCATATTATTTCTGATTTAATAGGTTTTATTTATTCTAAATGGGATTCCAAACATGCTGCTGATGATCTTATAAACAAATTACTTCATATAAGATACTCTTTACCAGAAGATAGACCTTATCTTGTATCAATAATACTTGATGGTGAAAATGCATGGGAATATTATAAAAATGATGGACATGATTTTTTACGCTATTTTTATTCTTCTCTTTCATCCGAAAAACGCCTCAAGACAATAACACCATCCGAATATATAAAGAATTTTGGTGTTGGAGAGCCTTTAAAAAAACTTCATGCAGGTTCCTGGATATACTCAAATTATGCTGTTTGGATAGGACATGAAGAAGACAATACCGCATGGGATTATCTTACTGAAGCAAGAGAGGAACTGGAATTATTTCAGAAAATGAATCCAGATAAAGACCTCTCAAAAGCATGGAAAGCTATTTATATTGCTGAAGGAAGCGATTGGAACTGGTGGTATGGTGATGAACATACTACCGAAACACAGAAAGATTTTGATGAACTCTTTCGATTCAATCTTATGAAAGTCTATCAAGAGATTGGCAAAGAAATACCGTCGCATCTTTATATACCTGTTCTCAGAGAAGACAGAAGTATTTTACCTTCCATATCAATAAGAGGATTTATTGAACCAAAAATAGATGGTATGGTTACAAGCTATTATGAATGGTATCAGGCCGCAAAACTCGATATTAAAAAATCCGGGGGAAGTATGCATAAATCAGAAAGCATGCTTTCAACTCTGTATTATGGCTTTAACAAAGATAAATTGTTTATAAGATTAGATCCGTCTTTCCCTTTTGATGAGATGCCAGAGGATACAAGAATAACCATTTATATACTTGGTAAAACTAATATTAAATCTGTCATTCCTTTAAGAAAAGATTTAACGGGCGAATTTTTTATTAAAAAAGAAAATGATTGGTTAAAG
Organism: Nitrospira japonica; assembly: GCA_020725385.1. Taxonomy (GTDB): domain Bacteria; phylum Nitrospirota; class Thermodesulfovibrionia; order Thermodesulfovibrionales; family SM23-35; genus DYFC01. The sequence continues at coordinate 29,416 of DYFC01000021.1, forward strand.
GTTAAAGAAATAAGAGATTATGCAATTAATGATGTTTTTGAATTTTCTATTCCTTTTGAAGATCTTAATTCAAAAGAATCAGATGAACTGCGTTTATTCATATTATTAACCAGAAATGGCGAAGAACTTGAAAGGTGTCCGTGGAGAGGTTATATATCTATAACTGTACCATCTCCGGATTTTGAAGCAATAATGTGGTATTGAAAAATGAAAGCATTAATACAAAGAGTAAAACAAGCTTATGTTGATATAGAAGGAAAAATTGTTGGGAAAATTTCCGAAGGTATTCTTCTTTTCCTTGGCATTGAAAAAGGTGATACCGAGTCTGATATTGAATATCTTGTAAAAAAGGTTTCTGCACTAAGAATATTTGAAGATGAAAACAAAAAAATGAATCTTTCTCTCCAGGATATAAATGGAGAAATACTTGTTGTATCACAGTTCACGTTATCTGCTGACTGCAGAAAAGGAAATAGACCATCTTTTGACAAAGCTGAAGTACCTGATAAAGCAAAAGAAATGTATATAAAATTTATTAGAAAATTAACTGAAAAAGGCTTGAATGTCCAGACAGGTGAATTTGCTGCTTTTATGCAAATTCACTTAATAAATAATGGTCCTGTTACAATCCTTATAGATTCCAAATGAGAACATTAAATCTTAAAGAACATATCAAACTTATAGTAAATGCAAAACACTGGGATCCTTTTATGGTTCTTGGTATGCATCCTCTTGAAGAGAACGGCAGAAAGATGATTGTTGTCAGAGCATTTTTACCTCACGCAGCAAAAGCATCTGTTATAGATACAAATACCAAAAAAATTTTTGAAATGACTCTTATCCATAAAGCTGGGTTTTTTGAGGTCATCTGTACCGATAGAAAAAACATTTTCAAGTATATTCTAAGAGTTACAACACATGAAGGTAAAGAATATGAATTTTACGACCCATATTGTTTTTTACCTGTACTTGGAGATTTTGATTTACATTTAATCGGTGAAGGCACACATTTAAATTCCTATGAAAAGTTAGGCGCTCACATAATAAAACACAATGGCATTAAAGGAACGCATTTCGCAGTATGGGCTCCTAATGCAAAACGTGTCAGCGTAATAGGTAATTTTAATAACTGGGATGGTAGAAGACATCAAATGAGAGTTCTCGGTTCTTCAGGGATATGGGAGATTTTTATTCCGGGTTTGGGAGAAGGTGAAATCTATAAATTCGAGATACTTGCAAAAAACGGAAAGGATGTATTTATAAAGTCAGATCCATATGCATTCTATTCTGAACTTAGACCAAAGAGTGCATCAATTGTCTGGAATATTAATAAATATCAATGGAATGATAATGAATGGATGAACAAACGCAAAGAAATAAATCTTCTTGAGTCACCTGTCTCCATATATGAAGTTCATCTTGGCTCATGGATGAGGGTACCGGAAGATGGCAACAGATACCTTTCTTACAGAGAATATTCTGAAAAACTTGTTAATTACGTCAAAGATATGGGATATACGCATATTGAACTTTTACCTGTTACAGAACATCCTTTTGATGGTTCATGGGGTTATCAGACAATAGGATATTATGCTGTTACGAGTAGATTTGGGACACCCGAAGAGTTCATGAATTTTGTTGATATATGTCATCAAAATAATATAGGAGTAATACTCGACTGGGCTCCCGGACATTTTCCTACAGATGGTCATGGACTCGGTTTTTTCGATGGCACATGCCTTTATGAACATGAAGACCCGAGACTTGGCTATCATCCTGATTGGGGAACAAAAATATTTAATTATGGAAGGAAAGAAGTAAAAAACTTTCTTATTTCAAATGCACTTTTCTGGTTTGATAAATACCATATAGACGGCTTGAGGGTTGATGCTGTTGCATCAATGCTTTATCTTGATTACTCAAGAAAAGAAGGCGAATGGATTCCGAATAAGTTTGGTGGTAGAGAAAATCTTGATGCTATAGATTTTATCCAGGACTTCAATAAAATATCACATGGTAAGTTTCAAGGCATATTAACAATTGCAGAAGAATCAACTGCATGGCCCGGGGTATCAAAACCTGTTTATCTCGGAGGTCTTGGATTCAGTATGAAATGGAATATGGGATGGATGCATGATATGCTTGAATACTTTTCCAAAGACCCTATTTATAGAAAATACCATCACAATAATCTCACATTTAGTCTGCTCTATGCATTTTCCGAAAACTTTGTGCTTGTTTTCTCACATGATGAAGTTGTTCATGGAAAATGCTCCATGTTAAATAAAATGCCGGGAGATATGTGGCAAAAATTTGCAAATGTAAGGGCACTTTATGGATTTATGTTTACCCATCCGGGTAAAAAATTGATGTTTATGGGTAATGAGATAGGACAATGGGATGAATGGAATCATGATAAGAGTCTTGACTGGCATTTACTCGGTTTCACACCTCACAAATGTCTTCAAAAATATATAATGGATTTGAACCTGATTTACAAATCCGAACCTTCTCTCTATGAATTAGATTACAGTTACAAAGGATTTGAATGGATTGATTTCAGAGATGCTGACAGTAGTATTATTTCTTTTATAAGAAAAGCCAAAGATCCTGAAAATCATCTTGTAATAGTATGTAATTTCACACCTGTTCCGAGAAACAACTATCGTTTTGGTGTTCCTTCTCTATGTTTTTATAAAGAGATATTAAACAGCGATTCCCAAATTTACTGGGGGAGTAATATGGGAAATTCCGGTGGTGTATTTTCTGAAAATCTTCCATGGCATAAACAGCCATGTTCAATAAATATTACGTTACCTCCATTATCAGTAACAATATTCAAACCCATGAAATAATAGATTTATAGAATCTGAATTGTTTTTTCTATTTCAAGACTTTTCTTAGGATATTATCAAGTTCGTAATAAGAATTAAAGCATTCATCCGGTTTGTAGCCATTATATTCTTTACACTCATTACTAAAAAGTATAAATTTCATCCCTGCTTTTTTTGCTGCAGGAAGATCTTTATAAGGATTATCCCCTATATAAACAGAATCTTGTGGTGAAACACCAAGCTTCTCCATCGCAAGCTGAAAAAGTCTTGTGTCTGGCTTTTTATAACCAAATCTTGATGATAGCAGTCTAAGTTTGAAAAACTGATCAAGTCCCAAAATAGCTATTTCAGGTTCTGCAAAAACCCACTGCGCATCAGAAATGATAGCTGTGGAATATTTAGTATTCAAATTTGCAATTGTATCATACAAACCTTCAAATACACCAAATTGTCTTATTGTTAAAGCTCTGAAAAGCATTGTTATATCAACAACAATACTTTTTGTATATTTCTTTTTTCCATATCTATTCATAATATCAAAAAAGACTTTATACACATCAACTTCAGGATAAGTTTCTTTGCTTGAAGATAGATATTGTTGGATTCCCTCAAAAAATGATTTCTTCAATTCATCCGGTGGAATGTTCACATAGTGATAAGAAAGATAACGCGAAAGCATTTCATAAACCCATGGATCATTCTCGTCTGTTCTGATATTAATTAATGTACCGTAAAGATCAAAAAACAACCCTTTTTTCATAAAAGTTTTAAACCCCATTTCAGACATTGTTCTGCCTCATAAACAAGGCGTTTTCTATATTCCCAGTGTAAATAATTATTTCTTGCGATTCGCAATTCAGTCATTGCCATATAAAAAGGATTACGCTGTGTAATTTCTTTAAAAGCTTTTTTTGGATTATGAAAATGTTTAGTATAATTGCTTAAAAAATGTCTAATAAAAGGTTCCGATAAGTAAGGATTTCCTGTTCTCCATAGAAATGCATGTTTTATTTCTCCGCAGACCATTCCTATATCATAAGCAGGGTCAGAGTTCTTCATACGTTCAAGATCTATTGCGACAATATGCCCACTTTCTGTAAATATAAAATTCGTTGGTGTTGCATCTCCATGAACAAGAGATTTTTTCGTATAAGCAAATTGTTCTTTATTTAACCACTTATCCATTAGTTTAAGGAAATATTTTTTTTCATTATCCGAAATTACTGTTTGTTTCATGAGTTTGTTAATGATTTTTTGAAAATAATAATTAATTGGTTCAATTTCAAAATTCTCATCTGAACCGGTTCTATTGTGAAAAACATAAAGAAAATCCGCCAGTTTCTCAAGCTTATCTTTTAATTGTTCTGATTTTCCATTAAATATCGCTTTCTTAAGATAGTAATCAAGATTTTTCCCATCTATAAATTCTTCTGTGAGTGCGAGCCCTATTCTTTCCTCTTTGCTTATTGGTTTAACAACATAATTAGGGAAAACGTCAAAACCATAGCTTCTGATTTTATTTAAATTGTCATACTCACCTTTTATTCTAAGGACTCTCTCAATCTTTGTATCATTTAATTTAAAGAATTTACCCACAATAGAAATATGTGTATTTTCTTCGGTATATTTATAAACATTACTTGACGACATTCTATCTACATGAAAAAGAGGATACCTTGTATTATCACATACATGCGAAAATAGAATTTCATATAAAGGGTCAGAATATTCAAGTCTTCCAAGATATGTTGAATTCATAAAATCAAACCTTTTCCTCATATTTAGTTATAAAAACATTATATCCTTTATCAGCGAGAATTTTGCCTAATTTCTTAACTTCATTAATTTCAAGAAATCTTCCCAATCTTACTCTAAAATAATTTTCACCATTAATATTTGCTTGCTGTAGATATACCTGTTTATATTTTAATTCAAGTGCGGTTTTAAGACTTACAGCATTTGATTTATCTCTAAAAGAACCAACTTGTATAGTAAATGGTCCTGATAAAGAAAGGTATTTTACTTCTTTTATATATGATTCATCCCTACCTAAATACTCTATCATTACATTTGATGTCCCAGTTGAGATTAAGCCGATTTCTTTTGCTGCAGCATAAGATAAGTCTATATCCCTTCCTGATACAAATGGTCCTCTATCATTTACAATACAGTTGATGCTTTTTTTATTATTGATGTTTGTAACCTTTAATTTTGTGCCGAAAGGGTATTCTCTATGTGCACATGTATTAGCATACATATTGAAGATCTCACCTGAAGATGTTGGTTTTCCATGAAATTCTGAGCCATACCACGAAGCAACAGCATAATTAGAAGAAGACCTATAATAAGAAGCACATGAAATTATTAGAATATTTAAAGAAATAAGTGCAAGAAATTTTAAATATTTCATAAATAAATTTTAGCACTAATTTAGAAACTTTCATATATTAATGCAGATATTACAAGAAAATTTATTTATGAATAGCAAATATCCTTCATTCTTAACCTGACATCCATATAAAAACAATTTCTTCGAACAAAGAAAATGGATACGTAAAATTAAGTCTAATGTAAAAAGACACGGATAACGTAGTTTATAGTATATATCTGCTTAAATCCTCGTCTTTTACAATTTCACTGAGTTTTTCTTTTACATAGTCTCTGTCTATCACAAGCTTGCCGTTTTTTCTTTCAGGTGCTTCAAATGAAATATCCTCAAGAAGTTTCTCAAGAACAGTATGTAATCTTCTTGCACCAATGTTTTCAGTTTTTTCGTTTACATATGCAGCTATATCAGCAATCTCTTCTATTGACTCATTAGAGAATCCGAGTTCAACATTTTCAGTTTGTAGAAGTGCTGTATATTGTTTAATTAAAGCATTATGTGGTTCTGTCAAAATTCTTATAAACTCATTTTTTCCGAGATGTTCAAGTTCAACTCTTATTGGAAAACGTCCCTGTAATTCAGGTATTAAATCCGAAGGTTTTGACATATGAAAAGCACCGGCTGCAATAAAAAGTATATGATCTGTTTTAACCGGGCCATGTTTAGTTGCAACGGTTGTACCTTCTACAATAGGAAGCAAATCTCTTTGTACACCTTCTCTTGATACATCAGGACCATGCGAATGACCTTTACTCGCAATTTTATCAATTTCATCAATAAATATAATTCCTGATTGTTCGGCTCTTGTAATAGCTTCACGAGTTATTTTGTCCATATCAATTAATTTGTTAGCTTCTTCTTGAATCAAGATGTTAATAGCTTCAGGAATCTTTACCTTTTTCCTTTTTGCTTTTTCTGGTAGAAAATTCCCGAGCATTTCTTTTAGATTAATCTCAAGCTCCTCAAGCCCAACATTTGATACTACACCAAAGGGAATCATCTTTTCTTTAACTTCTATATCAACATATCTATTGTCGAGCTTGCCATCTCTAAGTTGTAAGCGAAGTCTTTCTCTTGTATCCCTATATTTTTCTCTTTCTTCATCTTCATTTATTGTACCCCTTTGAGTTCTCGGAGGAGGTAGCAAAAGATCCAGAAGCCTTTCCTCTGCGAGTGATTTTGCTTTTTCCTGAACTTTTTCAATATGTTCTGATTTAACCATGCTAATAGAAATCTCTGCAAGATCTCTGACCATAGATTCAACATCACGTCCAACATATCCAACTTCTGTAAATTTTGATGCCTCAACTTTAACAAATGGTGCATTTGCAAGTCTCGAAAGTCTTCTTGCTATTTCTGTTTTACCAACTCCGGTTGGGCCAATCATAATAATATTTTTAGGTAGTACCTCATCTTTGAGCTCTGGAGAAAGTTTCTGCCTTCTCCACCTGTTTCTCATTGCAATGGCAACAGCCTTCTTTGCTTTATTTTGTCCAATGATATATTTATCGAGTTCTTCAACAATTTTTCTCGGCGTTAAATTCTCCATCTATCACTCCTGTATAAATTTGATTTACAATTCCTCAATGACATTATTTTTGTTTGTATAGATACAAATATCAGCAGCTATTTTCATTGCTTTTTCAACTATATCCCTTGCTGACAGGCTTGTATTTTCATATAATGCTCGTGCAGCAGCTTGAGCATAGGGACCACCTGAACCTATTGCTGCAATACCATCTTCAGGCTCAATAACGTCACCTGTTCCAGAAAGAATAAAAGTATGTTCAAGATCAGCTACAAGTAAAAGAGCTTCAAGTCTTCTTAAAATTTTGTCTGTTCTCCAATCTTTCGCAAGCTCTACAGCAGCCCTTTTAAGGTTACCTCTGTAAGATTCGAGTTTCCCTTCAAATTTTTCAAATAATGTAATTGCATCTGCTGTAGCTCCTGCGAAACCGGTTAATACTTTATCACCAAACATTTTACGTATCTTTACAGCATTATGTTTAAGCACAGTGTTGCCTAAGGTAACCTGTCCATCACCTCCAATTGCAACTTTATTATCACGCCTTACACATAAAATAGTTGTGCTTTTAATCATTTTTAGCTCCTTGGAAACTTGGTCTTTGAACAACATTAATATATTAATTATTACTCATTGAAAAATATATTTACAACAGACTCTATTTATTTCTGGCAAGAGGATGTGCTTTATCATAAACATCAACAAGATGCTTTACGTCAAGATGAGTATATTTTTGAGTTGTTGACAAAGATTTATGCCCGAGAAGTTCCTGTATTACTCTTAAATCAGCACCTCCTTGAAGCATATGACTCGCAAAGGAATGCCTTAGAGTATGTGGCCCTACATTACCTTTAATCTGTATTGCTTTTGAATACTTAACGACTATTCTTCTAACTCCTCTATCGGTAAGTCTGGTGCCGAGTCTGTTTAGAAACAAAGCTTTTTCTTTCTTTTTTGTAAGTAATCTCTCGACAAGATATGTTTTTATCGCATCAATAGCTTTTGAACCGATTGGCAAAATACGTTCTTTTCTTCCCTTACCGTGAACTATTATTAGTCCTTCTTTGATATTAAGGTCTTCAATATTAAGTCCGGCCAGTTCACTTACTCTTAATCCACTCGAATATAAAAGTTCAAGAACCGCTTTATCTCTTGCGGGTATAAAACCGATACCATCAGGTTTTTCCATAAGTGAAAATGTATCATCAACTGATAGAAACTTTGGTAGATGGCGTTCTGACTTAGGACTTGATACAAGTTTAGCAGGATTTGTTTTAACATAACCTTCCCTATAAAGAAATTTAAAAAATGTTCTTATGCTTGAAATCTGCCTGCTTACAGAAGTTTTGGTTAGACCTTTTTTTATCTGAGAGGCTATAAACCCTCTTATATCCATTAAATCTGCTTTTTGAGGTTCTATTTTAATGTGTCTTAAGAAATCCTCTATATCTTTACGGTAGGCTCTGACAGTATGATTTGAAAATCCCCTTTCGGCTTCAAGATACCTTATAAATTTTTCAACTAGTTTATTCATAATTGTTATATTTTACACCATTTCTATACCATTTGTTGTTTTTAATGAAGTAAGTGATCTTTAACCGCATAATAAAGATTTAACTTAAAATTTATTTAGCTTGATTACTTTATTTATTAGGATGTAATTATTTGCAGTATCTCTTTATATCTTTGAGCTGCTTTTTGAACTATATCTTGTGGCAAAACCGGGCCAGGATAAGTTTTATTCCAGTCAAGCGTAAGAAGATAATCCCGAACAATCTGTTTATCATAGCTATCCTGGCTTTTTCCGGGGGAATAGTCTTTTATTGACCAAAAGCGTGATGAGTCAGGAGTAAGAAGTTCGTCTATCAAAATAAGAGTGCTGTTATATAAACCGAATTCAAATTTTGTATCGGCAATTATTATTCCTTTTTTTTCGGCAATATCCCTTGCTTTTTTATATATTGCAAGACTAATATTTTTTAATTTTCCGGCAATCTCTTTACCAACAATATCTTCTGTCTGCTCAAAGGTTATATTAATATCATGCCCTTCTTCTTCTTTGGTACTCGGTGTATATATTGGCTCTTCAAGTTTTGAAGATTCAAGAAGACCGTCAGGAAGTTTAATACCACATACTGTTTTATCTTTCTGATATGATTTCCAGCCGCTTCCCGAAAGATATCCCCTTACAACACATTCAACTGCAAGGGGTTTTGCTTTTTTTACGAGCATACTTCTTCCTTCGAGTATACCGGCATATTTATGGAGAGTTTTAGGATATTCCTTTACATCAGTTGCAATGATATGGTTTGGTATTAAATCCCTCATCTTATCAAACCAGTAAATAGATATTTGTGTTAATATTTTACCCTTATCCGGTATTCCATTTGGAAGAACAACATCAAAAGCCGATATTCTGTCTGTTGCCACAATCAAAAGATTTTCTCCCATATCATAAATATCTCTAACCTTTCCCCTTTTTAAAAATGGGATGTCTTTTATTTCTGTTTTCAAGACTATTTCAGACATAATTTTTTCCTTTCTCAAATATATATAGAAAATGATAGAGGTTCATACAGAAACAATATCTATTTTATATACAACGTTTCTTTTTTTCTGGATTCCCGCTTTCGCAGGAATGACAGTTTGTATATTTATTCAGCAAATTTTTTGGAGAAGAACGTTATTTAATAGTATCATGATTCATTTTTAAAGAAAAGAATTCTTCCGCATTGGGGACAGGTTATAATATCATTGTTCTTTTTCAATTCAACAAAAAGTTGGGGAGGTATGTTCATATCACAGCCAAAACATATTTCATCTTTTGCTTCAACAACAGCAAGACCATTATATTTCTCAATAAGATTTATGTAAAGTTTATATAAATCAACTTCGATTAATCCGGCGAATTTTGAACGGATTTCCTTCATATTTTCAAGATCTTTTTCAAAAGATAATTTTTCTTCCTGAAGATTTTGTTTCAATTCATCAAGTTTTTTCTTGTCAGTATTTAATTTTATTTCTTCATGATTTACCTGTTTTGAGACAGATTCAATTTCTTCCATTATAGTTAAAATTTGATCTTCTATAACCCGTTGTTCTTTTTCAAAAGATTCTATCTCGTTTAATAACGCTTGATATTCTTTATTAGTTTTGATTTCTGAAGTTCTTAATTTGAGTTTCTTTATTTTTTCTCCTATATCATCAAGTTGACGTTCTTTTTCTCGCTTTTTTTTGTCAAGATTTTCAAGACGCTGTTTGAAAAGATTAAAAGAATTCAAGGCTTCTTTGAAAGGAATTTCTACTTCAATAATCTTTTGGGGAATTTTGTCTATCATACGTTTTGCCGTGAGTATTTTCGTATCAATTTGTTGTAATTCTATTAGAAGTCTTAATTGTTCATTCACAGTTTGTACCTTTTTAAAATTAAGGAGGATTTACTTTTTTGGTGGGCCCACCAGGACTCGAACCTGGGACCAACCGGTTATGAGCCGGTAGCTCTACCAGCTGAGCTATGGGCCCCCAGAGATGAATAATTTAATTATTCATGAACTTGTATTTTAAATTTATTGTTAGTATTTGGTCAAGGTTTTTCAATAAATTCTCTGAGCCATTTACTTCTTGAAGGATGTTTTAGTTTTCTTATTGCTTTAACCTCAATCTGACGGATTCTTTCACGTGTAACTTCAAATTCAAGCCCGACCTCTTCGAGAGTTTGGGGCACATCAAATCCTATCCCGAAACGTTTTCTTATTATTTTTTCTTCTTTAACAGGCAATGAACTCAAGATCTTATCAATCCTCTTTTTCATGTCATCCTGTATGGCAGCATCAAGTGGTGATTGGGTACCCTTATCTTCTATGAAATCCATCAAATGACTATCCTCCTCACCAATGGGAGTTTCAAGAGAAATTGGCTCTTTTGATATTTTTAAAATACTATGAACTTTGTCAACAGGCAATTTTAACTTATCGGAAATTTCAAATGGAGTTGGTTCTCTCCCAAGTTCTTGAACAAGCTCGCGTGCTGTCTTTGTAATTTTATTCATGGTTTCAACCATATGTACTGGTATTCTTATTGTTCGTGATTGATCAGCAAGTGCCCGGGTAATTGCCTGTCTTATCCACCATGTAGCATATGTACTGAATTTATATCCTCGCTTATATTCGAATTTATCAACTGCTCTCATTAATCCGCTGTTGCCTTCTTGAATCAGATCGGAAAAACTCATTCCTCTTCCAAGATAGCGCTTTGCAATACTAACTACAAGACGCAGATTTGCTTCGATCATTGCTTTTCGTGCTTCATCTACTATTTCTTCACCAATCAATAATTCCCTTAAAGCTTTTTTCATATCTGAAAATTTCATTCCAAAAAATAATTCTTTTTGTCCAATTTTATTTCTAAGATATTCTATATCATCGGATATTTTTGATTTAGATTTTTTGTATTTTTTCATTAGAGTCGAAAGATTCTTCTGTAAAGTCTCTATATCTCCTATGGATCTTTTCAATTCATCCGAAAATGCGATAATAACATCATCTTTAAGCTTCAATTCTTTAATTTTTTCTATTATCTGCTCGCGATTTTTTTCGAGTAAATTTATTAGTTTATTGTATTCAGCATTTGATGATTTTTTACTGAAAGATTTTATTTCACCAAGTCTTTTGAGATATGCTTTTCTTTTTTTATTAAGATGATCAATTTTGATGGTAATATTATAGAAATTTTTCCGTTCAGCATTTATTTCTTCCTCGGTAAGATCTTCATGGTTTTGAATTATTTCTTCCATAGGTGCTATACCATTCTTGAACATTTTCCCAAGTTCTACAATCTTTTTAAGAACAAATGGCATTCTAAAAATGACCCTATAAATTTTTTCTTTTCCTTCTTCTATTTTTTGGGCAATCTGTATTTCACCCTGACGGGTAAGTAAGGGAACGCTGCTCATTTCTTTGAGGTAAATTCTTATAGGATCTTTTTCGCTTTCAATAAATTCAGAAGCTTTGATTTCTTCCTCATCTGAAGATATATATTCTTCTGGATAAATATTTTCCCGGTTATCTTCATAATCCTCGTAGTTCTCAAAATAATCAAAATAATCTGAATATTTTTTCATTTTGAAGTTCCTCTAACAAGTTTTCGTTTCTCTTTCAACATAAGGTTGTGGAGGTAAATATCATCGGGTTTTTTTGACAACTCATTAATTCTTCGTTCCTCAAATTTTCGCTGCTCTATTCTGCGAAGGCAATCCCTTATATTGTCATCTATAAGTTGAATGTCAAATCCCGGATTTATTAAAAGTTCCGAGATTAGAACTTTTTCAACGTCATTTGCTTCAGAGGTCAACTGTTCTATATTTAATCCACTCCCGTATTTTTTAATCTTTAAGAATAAAGATTTTATTATTTCGTCCTTGAGATCCTCAATTTCTAATTCTGATAGGATATAAGGAATCCTATCCGGTTCAGATAATATAGCACTTAAGAGTAATTCTTCTTCTGCATAAGTAGTTCTTTGTCTGTAATTTGAAGTCCCAGTATTATTTTGAGTAAATTTTTTATTTCTTAATTTTTCGGTTTCATTTCTGAGCAGATTTTCATGTATACCGGACCTGTCAGCAAGTTCGCTAAGCAGTTCATCGGCTAATAAATAATCTTTTATATTTGCGATCATCGGCATGATTTCCTTCACTTTTTCCGCTCTCGTTTTTTTCGATGTATTAAAAAGAAATTCAATTGCTGAAAATGCGTTTTCTATTTTTTTTATAAAATTCTGTGCACCATATTTTCTTAAAAAACTATCAGGGTCATCTTCAGCTGGTAAAGTAATTATTTTTGCCTTGAAATCATTTTCAAAAATAATATTTAGCGATCTTCTTGCAGCAGAAATTCCGGCTTCATCACCATCAAATATAAGAATAACATTTCTTGTAAGTATCTTAAGTTTCTGTAAATGTCCGGAAGTCAAAGCAGTTCCTAATGGAGCTACAACATTATTTATTCCATATTGGTGACAGATAATTGTATCCATATATCCTTCAACTATAATTGCATAGTCATTTTTTCTTATATAATCTTTGGCTATATTGATGCCGAAAAGATTTTCACTTTTCTTGAATAAAGGTGTCTCGGGAGAATTTAGATATTTTGGCATTGTATTATCCATAACCCTGCCACCAAAAGCCACTATATCATTTTTCATATTTATAATGGGAAAAATAATTCTATTTCTGAAAATATCCCTGTATCCATGATTATCTAAAGCAACGAGCCCTGCTTCAAGCATTTGATTTTCGGTAACATTCTGCTTTTTAAGGAACACAAAAAGACTGTTTCTTGAATCAGGTGCATATCCTATGTTAAATCTTAAGAGTGAATCTTTTGTTATGCCCCTTTCTGTAATATATTTTAATGCGTTTTCTGAACCAAAAAGATTTTTAGTGAAAAAATGTGAGGCAATTTCATTTATCTTAAAAATTTGTTGTCTTCTTTTATATGAATGGTCTTTTGAAAAATCTTTTTCAATAAACCTTATTCTGGCTTTTTTTGCGAGGTATTGTAGTGCTTCATAAAAAGATAGATTTTCTTGCTTCATTGTGAAAGATACTATGTCCCCTCCTGAACCACAACCAAAACAATGGAAAATTTGTTTAGAAGGGCTGACTATAAATGATGGTGTTTTTTCGGAATGGAAAGGACAAAGACCTTTATAATTCTGTCCGGCTTTTTTTAAGTTAACAAAGTCGGATATGAATTCTACAATATCTATCTTTGATTTGATTTCCTCAAGAAGTCTTTCAGCCTTCATTCAGCCTGCTTTTGCATTAGTGACTGAATCTTTTAAATCCGGAGCACTCTATAATATTGAAAATATTTTCACCTCCGGTAATTCTATCCAAAAGTAAATTTAATCCAAGTGTATCACTTGAAATGTGTCCGGCAATAACTACATTCAAATGGGATTTCTCCGCTTCCTTAAGATGTTCTTCACTCATATGCATTCCAACAATTGTGCTAACACCGCTGTTTGTTAAGCTTTGAAAAATATCTTTTGCACCTTCTGTTCCACCTGTCATATCAACAAATATCTTCCCGGCTTTTCTTTTTTTATCACCAAGAATTATTTTTGGACCCGAATTATTTAATTTTGCTATACGATATTCCGGAATTGTCATAAGTATATCAATGATATCGGAGAGAAAAACCGGCTTTTGGCTCTCAAAAAGCTTATGTAAAAAATTTGCAACCATATTGTCAGCAGGTGTATGCATACAAATAAAAGGAATGCCCAGCAATCTCGCTGTATCAACTGCTCTTGAATGGTTCGCTGGCATGATTTTTCTTTCTACTTCTTTGATTCTCTTGTCCATTAATCCTTCGGCAGTATTAATTGGAACTCCGAATATATTCAAAATATCGGACTGTAAATACATTACAGAATAAAGGTTTGCAAAAGCCCTGCCCGATGGATGGTGTGAAAAGAGAAGGTCAATATTTTTTCCTTTTGTCCTAAGATTATCTGCGAGTAATATTTCGCCAACATCGATGTCAATGCCAACGAGAATGCTTTTTATTTCTTCATCACCATTTCCAAACAAAATACGTGAATCAGAATAAGGATTCTCAAGGGATTGTAAATCAAAGAACTCTTTATCTTCAGGCTTCAGATCATCGAATTCCTTTTTTTTTCTACTTAATTCCTCAAGAACATTTTCTTTTCCTCTAAGGTCATTTTCAATACCTGCTTGAATACCTTTTAAATAAATTTCGTTTAGTTTCATAAAGAAGAGATGCCTTTTTGTAAAAGTTCTTTTACTTTTTCATTAACGATTTTTCCATCAGCAGCACCCTTTAAAGCTGGCATGACAAGACGCATAACTTTGCCCATATCTTTTAATCCGGATGCTCCGGAATCCAAAATAGCTTTAGAAATAATATTTTCTATCTCAGCTATGGAGAGTTGTTGTGGCAGATATGACTGTAGCATGGACAATTCATTCCTTTCCTTTTCAGCAAGATCATTTCTACCACCTTTTTCAAATAAATCAATAGATTCTCTTCTCTGTTTAGCAAGTGTTGAAAAAACAGAAATTATCTCATCATCAGATAATTCATGACCGGTTTCAATCTGTTTATTTTTAATGGCAGCCTTTGCCATTCTTAAAACAGAAACCTTCAAATTGTCTGATGCCTTCATAGCTGTTTTTAGATCTTCTTCAAGCTTTTTAAGAAGGGACATTATCTGTACGCCATTTTTACTTTTTTAATTGCTTTTTTGCGAGCAGCCAATGCCTTTTTTTTCCGTTTTACGCTTGGTTTTTCGTAATGCTCTCTTTTCTTTATTTCGGAAAGAATTCCTTCTTTTTCGCACTGTTTTTTAAATTTTTTCAGTGCATTTTCGAAAGATTCGCTTTCACGAACCCTTATATAGGGCATCCATAGACCCCTCCTCCCTTTTCTAAAATAGAGATTAATTTTAACAATTTTCTATTTCCCCTGTCAATGTAAGTTCTTGCAAAAATTAATATATTATGATAAATTTTTAAGCATTCAAAAATAATAAAAGCTTAACCCGAAAAATACAGACATTGCAGTAAAACCTTTATGAATACTGGAGATGCTGATATAAACTTGTCCTGACGATAGGTTAGGATTCAGCATTACACTATTTATACATAAAGCCTCAAAAATTGTCATTCTGAACTTGATTCAGAATCTCCAGTTTTATTTTCGGGTTAATTTAAGAAATTTTTTTGAAATTCATATTCTTATAAAAATTATACGGGGGTATTTTGAATAGACAACTGATTTCTCACTACCCTGAATTTATGGGAAAAAGTCCAAAAATTCAGAAATTCATAAGAGATTTAAAAAAATTTGCTGCTAATGACAATAATATCCTCATAAAAGGAGAACCGGGAACCGGTAGACAAGTCACGGCAAGAACATTACATAATTTAAGTCAAAGAAAAGACGGACCATTTATCATTGTCGACCTTTCATCTATACCACATGATGAACAGGATTTTATAATTTTTAAAAGAGATAAAAAAACACAAAAATCCGAAACTTTCCAGAGTATGATTGAAAAAGCAATAAACGGTTCAATTTTTTTCCTCGAGATTGCCGAAATGTGTCCTGATGCTCAACTTGAACTTATTAGATTAATGAAAGATTCCAAAATTGAAAATACCGAAAAAAAATTAAATGTAAGAATAATATGTTCTACAGGAAAAGATTTAATAGAAGAAGTAGAAAAAGGAAGTTTTAATCAGGATCTTTATGAAATTTTAAACTCTACAGTATTAAGAATACCACCTTTAAGGGAAAGAAAAGAGGATATTATTATTATCGGAAAATTTTTTCTGGATGAGGCTTGTGAAAAATTTGAAACAGGTACAAAAGAATTCTCAAAGGATGCAAGAGATTTCATTTCAAAATATGACTGGCCTGGAAATATTCGTGAACTCGAGACAGCAATCAAGAGGGCGGTAATTTTATCGAATTCCCCGGTAATTAGCAAAAAAGAGCTTATGTTAGATAGCATCAATTCTTTTTCAATAAAGGAATTTCTTGAGGAAAAACTCAAAAGGTACTTGATGGAAATAACAAAACTTGAAAACTGCAATTTATATGAGACTGTAATGAAAGAAGTGGAAAAATCATTGATAACCATAGTATTAAAAGAGACAGAAGGAAACCAACTTAAGACTGCAAAAACGCTCGGGATTAATAGAAATACTCTACGCTCAAAAATAAAGGAGTATAAGATAAAAATATAGAAAATCTATTCTTGAATTTATAAGACCTCAAAAATGAACTCAATTTCAAGTGGAGAGTTAAGGGGAAGGACATTTACTCCAATTGCTGCTCTTGCATGTTTGCCTTTTTCACCAAAAATTTCATATAAGAGATCCGATGCGGCATTTAATACTTTTGGTTGTTCTGTAAAGTTATCAGAAGACGCCACAAAACCGGTCATTTTTATACACTTTTTAACATTATTAAGATTGCCTATATGTGATTTTAGGATTGAAAGAGCATTAATCACAGCTGTTTTTGCATCTTCCATCGCATCTTCTACGTTTACATCAGCACCAACTTTACCCTGTCTTAATAATTTACCCTTTTTAAAAGGTAACACCCCGCTTAGAAAAACAAGATTGCCCGTTCTTGTTAAAGGAATATATGAACCCAGTGGATTTGGTGCATCTGGAAGTTCGATTCCCAGGGCTTTTAATTTTTCTTCTGGAGAAATCATAGTCCAATCTCTTCGGGTATCCCGATTCTTCCAAGAACCGCAGAGGCAGCAGCTACGGCAGGGTTTGATAGATATACTTCGCTCTCAGGGTGCCCCATTCTCCCGACAAAATTTCTATTTGTTGTAGCAATTGCACGCTCACCTTTTGCAAGAATTCCCATATATCCTCCAAGACACGGGCCACATGTTGGAGTAGAAACAACAGCTTCTGATTCAATAAAAATATCAAGCAGACCTTTTTTCATTGCTTTTTGATATATTTTCTGGGTTGCAGGAATCACAATCATTCTTACATTAGGATTTACTTTTTTTCCTTTAATGACCATAGCTGCTTCAAGCAGATCTTCATACCTACCATTGGTACATGAACCTATAACTACCTGATCAATTTTTATATTCGATAGTTCTGCCGCTGGTTTTGTATTTGATGGAAGATGAGGGCAGGCAACTGTCAGAGGTATTTTTGTACAATTATATTCACGTATTTCTGAATACAGAGCTTTTTTGTCAGACTTATAATAAATAAATTCTCTTTTTGCACGATTTTTAACATAAGCCCTTGTAATTTTATCAGGGACAATAATACCATTTTTTGCACCTGCTTCTATCGCCATATTGCACATGGTTAATCTTCCATGCATTGGCAAATTGTTTATAGTTTCACCTTCAAATTCCATTGCTTTATAAAGTGCACCATCAACACCGATATCCCCTATTGTATGAAGAATTAAATCTTTCCCTCCAACCCATTTATTGGGTTTTCCATAATAAATAAATTTCATTGATTCAGGAACCTTAAACCAGCACTCGCCTGTTGCCATTGCAGCAGCAACATCTGTAGAACCAACTCCTGTAGAAAAAGCACCGAGTGCTCCATATGTGCATGTATGGCTGTCAGCACCAATAATACAATCTCCGGGTAATACAAGTCCTTCTTCAGGAAGTAAAGCATGTTCTATTCCCATTCTTCCTACTTCAAAGTACAAACTCAGGTCATATTCTCTTGAGAATTCTCTAAGCAATTTGCATTGTTCAGCAGCTCTTATATCTTTCTGCGGTGCAAAATGATCCGGGATAAGAGCGATTCTATTTTTATCGAAAACTTCTTTGGCTCCTATTTTTTTGAATTCAGAAATTGCTATAGGAGCAGTTATATCGTTTGCGAGTATAAGATCAACTTTTGCGTTTATCAATTCTCCAGGGATAACTTCTTTTTTGCCAGAATGTGTAGCAAGTATTTTTTCAGTAATAGTCATTGCCATATAAAGCCTCCAATATTATTTTGTTTGAATATTATAACTCTGAAAAAATTTTTTGTGTAATACAGTCTGAAAAATAAGTGTATTAAAATGTTTTTAAATTAAAAATATTTTATGTTATTATAATTAACACACTTGTAAGGAATTTATAATATGACTAAAAAAATAAACAAAATATTAATCGCCAACAGAGGAGTCACTGCAGTCAGGATTATGCATACCTGCAGGGACAGGAAAATACCTACTACTGCTGTTTACAGTACACCTGATCGTCTTGCTCATCATGTTTTCATGGCTGATTTTGCAGTACATATTGGCGAAGCACCACCTGTTGAATCGTATCTTAATATGGAAAAAATGATTGCTGCTGCAATTCAGAGCAAGTCGGATGCTATCCATCCTGGTTGGGGTTTTCTTGCCGAAAATCATAAATTTGCACGTATGGTTATGGATGCAGGTTTGATCTGGATTGGACCCAGACCCGAAGTTATTGAAGCTCTTGGTGATAAAATTGAAGCTAAAAAGCTTGCCCAGAAAGCAAATGTACCAACAATACCGGGAATAATGGATGTAAATAGTATTGAGCAAATTAAAAAATGGATGAAAGAAGAAAAAATAGCTTTTCCTATAATGATCAAAGCAGTGGCAGGCGGTGGCGGCAAGGGTATGGTAAAGGTTGAGAGTAAAAATGACTTGCAGCATGCTTTTGCACAGGCTCGTTCTGAAGCTTTAAAATCATTTGGAGATGACAGGGTACTTGTAGAGAAATATATAGAACGTGGAAGGCATATAGAAGTTCAGGTTGTTGCTGATGAACATGGAAATGTTGTCCATCTTTTTGAAAGAGAATGTACAATTCAAAGGAGAAACCAAAAAATAATTGAAGAAGCTCCCTCACCTTCAATTAATGAAGATCTTCGTAAAGAAATATGCTTTACAGCAACCCGTTTAATGAGAGAAATTGGCTATAATTCAGCAGGAACAGTTGAATTCATATTTGACTCAAATACAAATAAATTTTATTTTCTTGAAGTCAATACAAGACTTCAGGTTGAGCATGGTATAACTGAATTAATTACAGGTGTTGACATAGTAGGCATAATGATAGATGTTGCAATGGGTAAAAAACTTCCTTTTAAACAGTCGGATATTCATCCAAACAGGTGGGCTCTGGAAGTAAGATTGAATGCAGAAGATCCGAAAAATTTTAGCCCTTCGTTTGGAACCATAACAAGACTTCAGATACCTCAAGGACCGGGTGTAAGAATTGCTTCTGGTGTTTATGAAGGAGCTGACATACCTCCATATTATGATTCCTTGTTTATGTTACTTATTTCAGCAGGAGCTGACAGGCTTGACGCGATACGTGTTATGGATAGAGCACTAAGTAGAAATTTACGTGTAGAGGGCGTTAAAACACTTGCTCCATTACTTTTAAGCATAATAAGGCATCCATCTTTTATTGCCGGAGAATTTTCTACAAGATTTATTGAAGAACATATGGATGAGCTTATTTCTATGTTCAAAGAAAAAGATAGTCAGGATGAAGTATTAAAAATAGCAAGATATGTAGCTGAAATATCAGCACTGGGACCGCAACCATGGATGTAAATTCAAAAGTAAAAGATTATATTTTTGTTAAACCAGGAATGTCTCCAAAAGATATTGTAAAAGCAGTTCGCAATCTTCAAGGTGTTTGTTTTACCTCTGTTGGAATGCGTGATGCGGGTCAATCTGATTTTAAAAACCGCCATCGTATTTACGACCTTGCAACTCTTGCTCCTTTTTACAACAGGATGGGACTCTTTAGCGCAGAGTGTCATGGTGGAGCACGCTGGCATGTTGGTGTAATGAATAGGCGCGAAAGCCCGTTTGAAGAGATAGAAATTCTCAGACAGCAGATGCCAAATGTTCTTCTTCAAACATTAATCAGGGAGACTAATTTATTTGGTTATAGACCCTATCCTAAAAATGTTATTGAGTATGTTGTATCAAGGGTTGACATAGATGTATGGAGATGTTTTTCCTTTATAAATGACGTAAGAAATATGCGCGCAGTTGCTGAAGTTGTTATGAAGAGAGGAAAACTTTTTGAGCCTGCTATATCATTTACCCATGCTGACTGGACTACTAATGAATATTATCTTAGTGTTGTACGAGATGTAATAGACCTTTGCGGTGGTACTGAAGAAATAATTTTCTGCGTTAAGGACATGGCAGGAGTTGGAAGCATCAAAAGAATAAGTAGTTTGATTGATGCTATAAAACAAAAATATCCTGATCTTGTAATTCAATATCATAGACATATAACCGATGGTCTTGCAATGCCTGCACTTTATGCTGCTGCTCAGGCTGGAGCAAAAATATTTGATGTTGAAGAAGATTCATTGGTTAGATTCTATGGACATTCGCCTATACTTGCTGTTCAGGCTTATTTTGAAGAAATGGGAATACCTGTAAATCTTGACAGAAAAGAAGCGGAATCAGCAGTACAAAAAGTTCGCGAATGGATAAATTATTATGATTGGGCGGAATCGCCTTTTAAAGGATTTGATCATACTGTAACATACCATAAAATGCCGGGCGGTGCTTTCCCGAGTTCTTTTGAACAGGCAGAAAAAGGCGGATTTCTTCATTACATGCCTGCTATTTTAAAGGTCATGTCTCTCTACAACAAAATTATCCACTATTTTGATGTAACTCCTGGTTCACAGATTACATGGGTTACCTGTAGCGGAATAGTTAATAAATATGCAAAAGCAAAAGGAGACGCAGGCGTAAGGCATTTAATAGAACTTCTTACAAAATTTGTTGATGAGAAAAATCTTAATATTGATTTGATGAATGAAAATGAAAAAGAAGAACTTCTTACACTTTTTAGAAATGCGCCGGGAGATTTTCGGAATCTTATTCTGGGACACTATGGCAAACTACCTATGGGGTGGCCTCCTGACTGGGTTTATCAAAGCACATTTGGAGAAGAATGGGAAACAAAGATAAAAGAAAGAATGGAACTTTCTCCACTTGAGTCAATTCCCGATGATGATCTTGATAAGTTAAGACAGGAATTATCCGAAAGTATTGGAAGAGAACCTACAGAAGAAGAATTTATTCTTTATCTGATGCATCCTAAAGATGCGATTTCAATGATTGAATTCAGGGAAAAATATGGTGAAGCACCATTGGTTTTGCCTACAGATGTCTGGAGACATGGATTGAAAAATTCCGGTGATAAAGTGGATTTCGAGTTATGGGGTAAGCCATATTCCATAGAACTCGTTTCCATAGGTTCAGAGCATGAAGGTATAGTCCATGTTGTAATGAGGGTAAACAATAAAACAAGAGTATATACAGTAGAAACACCACGCGCCAAAAAAGTTGAGATAAGAATGGCAAAGAGTGCAAATGAAATTGGAGCTCCGATAAACGGAAATATCTGGAGAATAGGCAATCCTGAAAGAGGCTCGCTAAAGGTCGGAGATATAGTCCACAAAGGTGAAGAAATTGCTAACCTTGAAGCAATGAAAATGGAAAATGTAATAGTTGCTCCATTTGACGCACAGATAGTTGAAATTTGTGTAAAACTAAATAGCTTTGTTGTTGAAAACCAATTACTCTTTGTCCTCGAAAAACAGTAATTCCTTAAATTTTGTAGAAATAAAATATCTATTAGATTAAATTAACCCAGAAAATACACACATTTTATTCAGTAACTTTTTGTGAGAAGAACATTTATTTATTTGTATATAATGGTTTTATACTAAAGTTGGGATTTTAATAATTTTCTTATTTCTTTAAGTATTTCATCAGGTTTCTTATTAAAATCTATAATTGAAAGAACCTTACAATGTTCCCTTTTTTTATCTATAATTATAATTAATGGTGTTCGTGTTTCATGAAATGCTTTATGTAATTTAAATGAAGGATCCGGTATAAGAGGGATAGGTATTTTATAATAATTTTTAAAATATGAAATCTCCTTTAAGTTGTTTCCAGCACCAATGCCTATCATCTTTACTTTTTTACAAAGAACAGGATCAGCTTGAATCAATTTATAAAGCGCTACGAATTCATTGGCACGGCTCTGGCAAACCGGGCAATAAATGCTGAAAACCTCTATTAATACAAAATCAGCTTTTATATTTTTTAGAGAACATCTGCTATTGTCAGTGAATCCAAGATAATCAAGTTCATCTTTAATAAACTGGGTATCGAATTTGATTTCAGGGATTGAGTCACCTGCTTTTAATATTTTTTCATTCCCTGCGATACAAGGCGTATATACACAAATAAAAAGAAGATATATAAAAATTATTAAAAATTTACGATTCACTTTTTTGGCCCGAGGAACTGATATTAAAGAACCTATGGCTGAACCGCCTTCTTTCAAGATAAATTAATAAAAGACATAAAAGAGCACAGAATAAATTAAAAAAAACATGAATATGGTTTATACCTGTAAATAAGATTTCATTACCAAAACAACCACAATCAAAATTAACATTGCGTTTTATATTGATTTCTATTGCGATTATAAACGAAATAAGAAGACAAAATTGTATAAAAGCACATGATCTCACAAATAAACCTGTGCAGAGGAAAATCCCGCTTATAAATTCAATCCAAGGAAGGATTAAAGCAAATAAATTAACTATTTTAAAATCAATTAATTCATATCTTGAAATATTGATTCTAAAATCATCAATATTGATTATTTTATCGAAACTTGCATATATAAAAAGAAACCCGAGAAAACATCTCAATAAAAGTATTATTTTCCCCCTATGAAATTTTATTTTTCGACAATAATCAAACATTTCAAACCACATTAAAAATATCTATGAAACAATCACAATAGTAATATTATTGAAACCTTTTAAGAAAAGATTATGTGCAAGCTCAAGATCATAAGCGCGACTTAATGTTCTACCATAGATAAATATTCTGGAATCCTTGGATGCATTTGCAAGATATAACCCATAGAAAAAATCAAATTCTTCAACAGGAAAATTGAATGAATTGACAGGTCTATCCTCTAAAAACATTTCGTGTGGTCTTGCATCAAAAACAAAACAATCATAAGAATCGCATCTAAAACCTTCAATTTCTTTTAAGCTTATGCTTTTATATAAGTCTGCATGCAGATAACTTGGTATTAACTGAATTTTATTAGTTCTAAATAAATTTATAATAAAAGACAAAACAACACTGATAAATATTACCAGTAAAATATCGCATAGCAGTATTTTTGTCTTCTTTAGCATATAATAAGAAATTGAATAAGCATATTTGCAATAATATAACCTAAAGTCTCATTTATAATCAAGCTTTTGCTAATTTAAAATTATTAAATAAACAATATATTTGGAGTTTTTCTACCATCTTGCTCCATTGTAAAGATTGATTATAAATTCATAATCACAGGAGCTTATTGGAAGTTTTTTGTTAACCCGAAAAATGCATTTGAAGTAATGCAGATGTTGCGAAAAAATTTATTTTTCGATACCTTAGTGTACGTTTAAAGATGATTTGCCATGAACTTTTTTATGTATAACCAAAAAATATCTTTTGATATAAAAATCATCGAGTTAAATAAATTTTTGAGCA